>JBBEBR010000008.1:0-24473 GCA_040882225.1 Balneolaceae bacterium
TGGTGCCCACGTTCACGTGTGGCTTGGTTCGCTGAAAGGTCTCTTTTGCCATGATTTAGCTATTTATATTAAAGTATTATTTCAAAAAAATTTATTCGACCTGAGCCGATAGTCGGACTTGAACCGACGACCCCTTCCTTACCATGGAAGTGCTCTACCACTGAGCTATATCGGCGTAGCTGAGCGGGCGACCGGGATCGAACCGGCAACATTCAGCTTGGAAGGCTGACACTCTACCAATTGAGTTACGCCCGCTTTCACGTGGGGAGAGCAGGATTCGAACCTGCGAAGTCTTACGACAACAGATTTACAGTCTGCCCCAGTTGGCCGCTTTGGTATCTCCCCTCAAATCGCTAAGTCAGTAACCGGATTCTGCCAAGGCGTCCCTTTCGGGAGAACCTCAACCGGCGCTTCAAATCATTTTACTTTTGCAAGTAAAATATCACCCTGTCAATAACTCCGAGCCAGTGACCGGACTCGAACCGATGACCGGCGGTTTACAAAACCGCTGCTCTACCAACTGAGCTACACTGGCTTTTTGCGAAAGACTTCAAAATTAACCATGCTACGTATGATTGTCAATATACTTATGTTAAAAACTTTCACTCTTTCAGCTGGGTATTCTCATTCTTTTTTTGCTTCCGTTTATCCGCCCAAATTTTTACTAACACCACACCTGCGATAAGTATGAGTATTATTTTCCCGTAATTGGATAAGTAATCTCCTATAATTCTCCAGTTATCCTGGATAATCCATCCCATCCCAATGAGTAAACCGTTCCATAAAATTGAGCTAATAAATGAGCTTATAGAAGTTCGCAAAACCTTGAGACGAGATATTCCCGCGGTTAGAGAAATAACGGATCTGGTTCCCGCTAAAAACCTGTTCGCGACTACAACTCCCTGGCCCCATCTCATCATCCATTTTTTGCCACGGGTAAAATATTTATAGTCGATAAACCGAAGTAAAAAATGGCTGTCTCGGTTACTTTCAATTTGTTCTCCCCACTTATAGCCAAGCCAATACATTGTCATGAATCCGAAGACAGAGGCAATGGTTGTTAATGTCCACACGGGGACTACTTGAATGATGCCTTCAGCAGCGAGATATCCCCCAAAAGCGACAATAACATCGCCCGGTAATGGCGGGATTATATTTTCAAGATAGGCTATCCCAAAAAATATCAGGTAAATTCCTCCCGGCGGAACAGCATTTATCCATTCTATTAAGCTTTGTATTACTTGATCGGCCATTAAACTTTTTTATTAATAAGCACTATTGCGTGTACGGCAACCCCATCACCCCGGCCAACAAATCCCATTTTTTCTGAGGTAGTTGCTTTAACTGAAATTTTGGTAACACCGCATTGCAAGTCTTCCGCAATTTGCGTTCTCATAGCGTTTATATAAGAGAGTAGTTTCGGCTGCTCTGCAATAATTGTAGCATCAAGATTTCCAAGTTCATATCCTTGTTCTTGAACCAGCTCGTAACATTTTCTCAGCAATTCCCGGCTGTCTGCGTCTTTATACTGTGGATCTGTATCTGGGAAATGTTTTCCGATATCCCCAAGCGCCAACGCACCGAGTAAAGCGTCAGATATGGCGTGCAACAAAACATCGGCATCGGAGTGGCCAACCAAACCCTTTGAGTGGGGAATTTCAATGCCGCCCAAAATCAGCTTTCTTCCCTCTTCTAAGCGATGCACGTCATAACCATGACCAATCCTGATAGCGCTCATGCTTTCTCTCCCAAAATCAGTTCTGCGATTTTTAAATCAATAGGATAAGTAATTTTCAAATTTTCTCTTCCCCCTTCAATCATTTGAACAATCCCACCAACACGCTCAACCAAAGAAGCGTCATCAGTTCCAATAAAATCATCTTCCAGAGCTGTTTCATATGCTTTCATCAGCAATTCTTTTTTGAAAACCTGGGGAGTTTGTGCTTGCCACAATTGTGATCGGTCAGGAGTGAAATCGATGATACCATCTGCTTTTACTTTTTTGATGGTATCTTTAGCCGGAACTCCAAGAACTGCCCCGCCAAACTTCTCTGCGGTTTGGCAGCATACTTCAATTTGAGCGGAATTAATGAAGGGACGAACTGCATCATGAACAGCTATCAAATCAATTTCTTCCTGAACTTTTCGGAGCGCATTTTGAATGGAAAGTTGCCTTTCAGCCGCTCCTTCTATGACATCAAATGAAACTGAGGAAGTTGTATATGAACTGAAAATTTTCTCCACATCAGAAATTGATGCTTTTGATGTTGCCACTATTACCTGAACTAATCCCGGAACTGCAAGGAATTTCGAGATCGTGTGCTCAAGAATTGTTTTACCCTGAATTTTAATGAATGGCTTAGGAGTGGGAGAACCCAACCGAACCCCAGACCCAGCCGCCGGTATTATGACCGACAATCTCAACATACTATATAATCAGCATTGCATCACCGAAAGAAAACCATCGGTAGTTCTTTTTCCTGGCTTCCTCGTAAGCTTCCATCAGAAAATCATACCCGGCAAAACCGGCCGCCAACATATATAAGGTAGACTCAGGGCGATGAAAATTCGTAACTACCGCTTCAGTAATTTTAAAATCGTAAGGCGGATAGATGAATTTATCAGTCCACCCTGTTCCGAGCTTGCTCATTCCACTTGCCATCACACTTGTTTCAATAACTCGCACGGCACTGGTTCCAATGGCAATTACTTTGTTCTTTTTACTCTTCAGCGCCACGTTAATTTTGTCTGAAGTTTCTTTAGAAATGAAATAGTTTTCTGAATCCATCCGGTGCTTGGTGAGATCTTCCACTTCTACATTCCGAAAAGTACCCCATCCGATGTGTAACGTAACAGGCAAAAACTCGGCGCCTTTCTTTTCAATTTTCTTTACAAGCTCGGGAGTAAAATGCATTGCTGCGGTAGGTGCGGCAACAGCCCCTCTTTCTGTGGCAAAAATAGTTTGATATCGCTCCTTATCTTCTTCAACCGGCTCTCTTTCTATATAAGGAGGAAGCGGCATTTTGCCTAAAGCATCCAGTTTATCGTAAAGATCCTGATTTGAACCTTCGTAAAGAAAACGAATAGTCCTGCCACGAGAAGTGGTGTTGTCCACCACCTCCGCAGTTAGTTCATCTTCGCCTTCACCAAAATAGAGTTTATTGCCAATGCGAATTTTACGTGCAGGTTCTACAAGTACGTCCCACAGCATATTTTCGGGCTGCAATTCACGAAGCAAGAAAACTTCAATATCTGCCTCTGTTTTCTCTTTTTTACCATTCAGGCGAGCCGGGAAAACTTTTGTGTTGTTATAAATAACAACATCACCCTCATTTATATAATTGTGAATGTCAGAAAATTCTTTGTGCTCGATGGTTTTTTCAGCACGATTTAAAACCATTAATTTGGCAGCATCTCTTTTTTTAAGCGGTTCTTCGGGAACGTTTAATCCTTCTATTTCAAATCGAAAATCGGTGAGCTTCATTTAGCTTTATGTAATTTTGGCATTACGGTTAGAAAAGTTGGCTAAGATAGCCTTTTTTTATTGTGATTTCAACGAATTAACATTTGCAAATAGTTTATTATTGTCAGCCATTTCGTTATACTTTATATAAAGGATTTACGTTCATCAAAAAAATCTTTAGAAGAACGCTATGAAAAAAATTACAATTCTTACTTTTATTTTCTCCTTGTTTATAAGTTTCCAGCTTTCGGCTCAGCTTAGAAGCAATATCTCTTCTACTCCTGATTACAGCCGTTCCGTAATCAATACTAAAAGTGCAACTATTCAAAGTAGTTTGTTCGACTTCTTCAACAATAAAGTGAGCATGAGTCATTCTTATTCAATGAATTTTGGTTCTTATGGTGGATCATTTCAAAATGTGAATGCTTATACTAACACCCTTCATTTCGATTTCACTCCAAAACTTGATGGCAGAGTTGATGTTTCTTTCCTTCACTCACCTTTCGGACAAAATAATTTCGCAAATAATAACAACAGTCTTGGCGGAGAAGTTATACTTCGAAACGCGGAGTTAAATTATAAGATTAGTGATAATGCACACATTAAGTTTCAGTATCAGCAGGTTCCTACCTCCTTCGGATTCTATAATCCTTATGGCAATAACAGAATGGGCTTGTGGTACTAAATTATAATTAATGGCAGAAACGAACGGTAAAGGTGCTTCCACCAACAACGAACTTTTTTTAAATGCTGCCATTGGCTTTCTGAGTGTTCTTTTACTCGTTCTATTTGCAGCCCTTTTCACGCGGATTATCTACCCCAGAATATTTAATGAGCGCGCGAATCAAAACTCAGAATTGATAAGCAATATCATTCAGATCGAAGTTTTGAATGGTTGCGGCATCTCCGGCATCGCAAATTCCTACACCGGCATTCTTCGGACAAATGGGTTTGATGTGGTAGAAACCGGAAATTTTGAGACTTTTGATATCCAAGAAACGATCGTAATTTCCCGAAGCGGTGTTATGGACAATGCCTATCGGGTTGCAAATGCTTTAGGTGTAGCAAAAGAAAATGTTATAAGAGAGTCTTCTTCCGATTATTACCTCGACGTGACCATAGTTTTAGGCCTTGATTATGAAAAGTTAAACACAAATTAATAATGACAAAAATTCAACAAACAGAAAAAAAACAATTTCAAAATGCCTACTCCGAAAATGACCTCAACTCTAAGGAAATAGTTGACACCATTACTGAAGCTTTACTCAGTAAAAAGGGGAAAGATATCACTATAATGGATGTATCGGAGCTCACCACACTTACCGACTTTTTTGTAGTTTGCCATGGTACTTCTGATGTACAGGTAAAAGCACTTGCCGATGCGGTTGAAGATGATGTAAGAGAGAAATTGGGAGAAAAAGCATGGAAAAAAGAAGGCTTGAACGGGCGGGCATGGGTTATCCTCGATTTTGTAAACATTGTAGTTCACGTAATGAGTAAAGAAAAAAGAGATTACTACGGAATTGAACGCATGTGGAATGATGCCAAAATAACGCACATAGAAGACCAACCATGAGACAGGCTCTAATTATTACTTTTTTGGTGATTACATGCATAAGCTGCGCATCCTCTCATATAAGTTTACGAGAGCAACACCCAGAAGCTATCGATGTTAATCCACCGCAGCGTGTTCCTTACATCGAGAATGAAATCACCATACATGCTATCGAAGCGGTATCATCTGGCAAAGAATACGCCTTATTGATTGAGGGGGAATTTCCAAACCCCTGCACCCAAATTTTACGGGTTAATGAACGCCGGCTTATAGGTACTTTGGAATTAAAAATTCTCGGCTGGCAAAGATATGGAGAGATGTGCGCGGAGGTAATTACCCCTTTTACCTTCATATATAATATTCCAAAAGAACAGTTTCAGGATATTGAAACCGTTACCGCAAATGGAACCGTGAAGGAGTTAACCCACAGCAGCAATTAGCCTATCAATGTCACGAATTTTAGTCACGGAACCCATCCCAGAATCTGGCATCGAACTTCTTTCCACGGTTGGTGAAGTAAAGATTGGAGATACCGGAGATTATGGTAATGAGGAAAATCTTCTTCAGGATATTTCTGGATTTGATGCCTTGCTTTGTATGCTTTCTACGCCCGTAACTTCCAAAGTATTAGAAGCAGCCAGTAATCTTAAGATTGTCGCAAATTTCGCCGTTGGGTATAATAATATAGATGTATCCACTGCGCATAAACTGAATATTAAAGTAGCTAATACGCCGGATGTTCTTACAGAAGCCTGCGGCGATTTTGCTATGGGATTGCTTCTCGCACTCTCCAGGAAATTCCCGCAGGCGGAACAATATTTGAGAGAGGGAAAATTCAAAGGCTGGGAACCGCTGGGATTTTTGGGCATGGAGTTACGTGGAAAAACTCTCGGAATTATTGGGATGGGAAGAATAGGACAATCTTTTGCACACCGCGCCAAGGCTTTTGGAATGAAGATCGCCTATCATAACAGAAGTCCCTTAGATAAACAAACAGAGAAAGAGCTGGATGCTGTTTATTTTGATGATCATTTTGAACTTGCTCGAAAAAGTGATGTCCTGAGTCTTAATTGTCCCCTCACTGACGAGACTTTCCATTTAGCTGACGAGCAACTGCTCAACCAGATGCCCTCTCACGCGCTGCTGATTAACATATCTCGTGGGGCGGTTGTAAATGAAGCCGCGCTTGCCACAGCCTTACACGAAAAAAGAATAGCCGGTGCCGGGTTGGATGTTTTCGAGAAAGAACCGGCCGTGCATCCACTGTTATTATCCGCACCTAACACGGTACTTCTTCCCCACATTGCGAGTGCTACCTTCGAAACCCGAAAAGCAATTGGCCTTTTAGCTGCACGGGCTATTGTTGCGGTATTGCAAGACAAACCGGATTCCGAAATCCCTAACTTGATTACCCGTTGATTTAAATTCATATTCGTTTTCAATTATTTGGTGGCTTATTGAAATCAAACATAAAAAATACAACATGGCTCTTAGCCGCATTATTTTTAATTATTGCGGTTACGTATGCTTTATTTGAGCTGAGCCTTCATCAAGAAGAACGCTCTGAAAGTGAAGAAACGAGCCGGGCCGAAAACGCTGTGCTTTCAGCAGCTCAGAGTTATTCGCAGTTTGAATATAGTTTTGCTCAAAACAGCCGCAGTTTGAGCCGTTTTATCAAAAATGAGATTGAATCGGGTTCTTCCGGCAGAAAAATCTTTAACGCTATTTCTCAGGATTTTAACTTTTGGGGGGTTTCCATTTTCGAAAATCAGGATCTTTGGCTTTGGTCTGGATTTGGGGAACAGCAGTATTCACCCCTCTCACAATCAGATACTACCGGGAACCAATTTGTAACGGTACGGAGACAGAATAATGTAACGTTTCTGAACTCGCAGGTACCATTTACTATTACCCACGGCGATTCGGTTGTACAGTATGAAGTTCTATCACGGGTAAAAATTCAGCAAAACAACATTCTGCCAATTGGCCAAAATGTAGAATTAAACCCAACTCAGCTATTTCATTCTGAAAATGATTTTCCGGTTTATTTCAGTTTCTTTGAGTCGCTTCCTCAGAACGTTCAGTTCAAAACCACTTTAAGCACACAAAATGTAGATTCTGTAGGGGTCATTTATACGCTTGCAGGCGATCAAGAACAATTTGTAGCAGCTAATCAAAGCCAAAACCATTTTTATCGGGCTATTTTTCATGTACTGTTAATTCTTGCCGCGCTGCTTTTTTTAATCTCATTGGCAAAATACTTGCCCGCCTGGGATTCACTCCTTCTGAAACTTTTAGCCATTTCCATAGCCTGGCTCTTCCTGTCGAATATTGAATTTGAATTACAATGGATCGAAATTTTCCCTGGGTTGAATTCAGAAAGCGCTAATTCTTTAAAGCTTTTATTGAGTTACTGCTCAAATGCATTTTTCGCTTTACTTGTAACCATTACCTCCTTTAACACTCTTTCCAGCTCAGATTTGGAAATAAGAGAGCGTACTCGAAGATTGATTCCAGGTATGTTTGTGCTTTTTGGAGTGGTTAGTGCGTTTATGATCTATTTCTTTATCTCTGAAACCTATCTGTTGTTTGTCAACTCTTCTATTTCATTAATGGATTTGAACATTTTTCCATCTTGGGATGCCCTGGTTTTATATTTATCTGCCGGAATTTTTTCTCTTTCTGTGGTTTTACTTCTATGCCTTTCAGGATGGTTCTTGCTACAGCACTCCCATGTTAATTTCTGGATTTCGCTGCTTAATATTATTCTCGGTTTTGCTTTGGGGATTTTTATGCTCCAACAGCTTTCTCCCGAGCCCGAAGCTTATTATTGGATGATTGAAACTACAAGCATCTCATTTTTAGTAGTGCTTCTTTTTACTGGCTTCTTTTATTACCGGCCCCGGCTGTTGGAAAATTCATCCCCACTCCGCCTGCTTTTGTTGTTTGGGTTCATTTCCGTTTGTGGTTCCTATGTGGCTATGTATGAAGGATATTCCGAACGCCTGAATAATCAAATGGCGAAGGCGGCTGAGTCTTTCATAGATGAAGAAGCATCCAAGGCAGAACGTATTGTCCGAAATTTGTTATTAGAACTGGAGAAAGCTGTTTCGGGTTTAACCGCTGAGGATTTAAACGAGCGGCCATCCTTTGTAGAAAGTTTTTTCATACAGCAAACACAACAGGTTATTTCTGAAGAATCGGAAAGCTTCTCCATCTCCACCCAGTTGGTAAATAATACCGGAGAGATCATAAGTGAATATGCTTCTGATTTAGATTCTCCCGGCTGGACCCGCGCCTTTGACATGCTTTCCCTTGAAATTCCTTTTGAAGAAGAACGAATTCGCATCAATAATCTCCGCCCCATTGTAAGAGAACGGCCGTTGAATGAAGCCAATTCCAATTATTCATCATTCCGGAGAGCATGGATTCCACTTTATGAAGTTCAGGATTCCCGAAACCGAATAGGCTGGATTTTATGCTCCGTATATCGTGAACGCCCTCAGTTTGAAAAACCTCTGCGGGCGGTGATGGCAACTGAGGGGAGCGAAAACTGGAGTTCTACCATCAACATAACAGAATATATAAACGGTATTTCTGCCCGAAAATCTATTGTTGGCGTACCGCTTGAACTGCCGGGTTATAGCCGGCTTCCACAACACTTACAAGACGCAGCAGTAGCAGATTCCATCCACTTCAGAACACAAACTTTGGGTGATGAAGAAGTCCGGGAGCTGTTTTTGGCGATTTCTGACAATCAGATAATTCGGGCAGCCACAAGCCACGCCGGTTTCGAGAATCACCTTTTCTCTGTACTCCGCTTTTTCTTCTGTGTTTTGATTGGCGGCCTTTTCATGCTGGCAATTCTGGCATGGGCAAAAGATGTAACCGTGCTTGGCCATAACCTGCGCTTTCGTGACCGCCTGATTGATCGATTTATTCTCGCTTCTTTATTATGCCTGATGATTCTTACAGCGGCTTCTTACTATGCCATCAACAAGCAAAATGAAAAAAATGTGCGCGATCAACTTTTGGATAAAGTGGGAAATTTGGCGCAGGCACTTTCTCAACAGGCTACACAATCTGCCGGGGAATCACGTATTTCTCTAAACCAGCTTTCTTCCACCCTCGATTCTGACGCTTCCCTTTATACCAACGAAACACTGGATATTTCTACCACCACCCAAATATATGGACAACACCTCCTCCCGCGATTGCTTCCCTGGGATGTGCACGAATCTATTTATGTGGATGGGAGCAGCCAGGAAACCCGGAAAGTAACTCTTGGGAATCAGGATTTACTAATTGGTTACCAGCCCTGGATAAATGATGAAGGTGAAATTGCGGGAGTTGTTGCTATTCCTACTTTCTTAAAAGCTCCAATTTATAATGAACAACTCCTTTCAACAACCAGTTATTTATTAGGGATTTATGTAGTTATTTTTGGGCTTTTTATATTGGGAGCCGCTATAATTTCTACTCAACTTACAACCCCTCTGCATTCTCTGCGGGAAGGGTTGAAAAAGATTTCCAGTGGTGATTTGGAAACCACACTCCCGGTGAGAAGTAAAGATGAAATCGGCTCGCTTACCAACGCCTACAATATTATGGTATATCGCCTGAAAGCACTTCAAAAAGACCTCTCGAAAGCCGAACGTGAAGCCGCCTGGAAAGAGATGGCGCAACAAGTAGCGCATGAAATTAAAAACCCGTTAACACCAATGAAGCTGAATCTTCAGCACCTGGAAAGGCAATTAAAAAAACCTGACTCCGATTTTATCAAAATGAAGCCTCAAATCGAAAAGATTGCGGGTAATATGATCGAACAAATTGAGTCGTTGAATCAGATAGCATCCGACTTCTCTAAATTTGCGCAGCCAATCGACCAGCAATTTCAACGCGTGGAATTAAATGAATTATTAAAATCTATTGCAGAACTGTACGCTCCCGAAAAAGACCTTACTATAAAAACTGATTTGTATTCGGGAGAAATCTGGGTGAGCGGGGTAAAAGAAGAACTTCGCAGGGTGCTAATCAACCTTGTGAAAAATGCTTACGAAGCTATTCATGGAAATGGCACCATCACGCTCGGTTCTATGGTGGTGGCCAAGCATCAAAAAGCCAGTATAATTGTTGTAGATGAAGGAGAAGGAATTCCGGTGGAAAACTATGAGAGCATTTTCGTGCCCAACTTCTCAACAAAATCAAGCGGTACAGGTTTGGGATTAGCAATCACAAAAAAAATTATCGAAGAACACGACGGGGAAATTTCATTTAGCTCTGCCGTAGGTGAAGGTACAACCTTCACTATTAGCCTTCCTTTTGCCGATAAAAAACCGGCCTGATTTCTTACCATTTTCTTTAATAAGTGCGTACCTTTTTTGGCTCTGTTCGTCATGAAAAATTCCCGCAAAGAAATAAAAAAAGAAGGCCTGAAATTAATGGCCCTTGGCAGCCCGATTATCGCCACTCAATTGCTACGAATGGGGCTCAATTTCACCGATACGGTAATGGCCGGAAATCTCTCCGCTCTCGACCTTGCCGGTGTAGCCATTGGGAATGCCGTTTATATGCCGGTAGCCATTTTTTGTATGGCCACTCTTATTGCGGTGAATCCGGTGGTTTCACAACTTTTGGGAGCCCGAAAATTTGAAGAAATAGGAAAAAGCGCCCGCCAGATGTTTTGGCTAATCCTGCTTTTATCCATCCCCTGTTTTTTCATCCTGCGCAATCTGCATGTGGTAATGGAATTGATTGGCGTTACGGAGGAAATCATTCCATTAGCTTCAGGATATTTAAAAGCTATTTCCTGGGGAGTATTGCCATTATTAGCGTATGCAGGAGTGCGATATTTTAGCGAAGGATTATCCGTAACCCGTCCGGCAATGTATATCGCTGCCGTAAGTTTAGTGTTAAACGTGGGTGCAAATTATGTATTGATGTACGGCAAACTTGGCTTTCCCCAACTTGGCGCAATTGGCGCGGGATATGCCACATCCATCATAAACTTTTTCGGAGCGGTTGTCTTCATCGGTTTTACCGCTTCGTTCAAACCTTTCAAACGCTTTAATATATTCGCTAAAACCACCGGCCCGGAGTGGAAACATATCCGTGAATTATTGAAAGTTGGTGTTCCCAATGGCGTAAGTTCAGCAATGGAAATCCTCCTTTTTGCTACCGTTAGCTTGTTGATGGGCACCTTAAGTGTGAAAGCTGCTGCGGCTCATCAAATTGCCATAAATGTGGCGGCCACCATGTTCATGATTCCATTCGGACTTTCCATTGCCATCTCGCAGCGTGTGGGTTTTTCGATTGGCCAAGGTTCTCTGAGTAAAGCACGTTTTCGGGGGTATGTAGGCATTGTAATCTGTGGGCTGGTGATGATCTGCAGCGCCATTCTTTTATTTTCAGCCCCTGAATTTATAATCGGAATTTACACACATGACCCTGAAGTAGTTTCCGTTGCGGTTGCGCTTATTTTTATGGCGGGTGTTTTCCAAATTTCTGATGGCTTACAAGTGGGCGCTTTCGGTGCGCTTCGCGGGTTAAAAGATACACGTGTACCTATGGTTGTGAACTTCATTTCTTATTGGCTTATTGGTTTTCCTGCGGGATATCTCCTGGGCATTTACTATGATTTTGGCCCCGAAGGGCTCTGGATTGGCTTAATCGCGGGATTAACCATCGCCGCAATTTTGCATAACTATCGCTTTAACCGCCTCACAAAGCCTCGATAGACAGCAGGTAAATGCTTTTATCTATTTTCACCTCTATATGGGTTCTTGTTCCTCCTGAATGAAGTTCTAAAAGCAGTGGTTTGGATAGCACCTTAAAAATGTTATTCTATTCCATGCCCACATTCATTCATGATATAGCAACCTCAGTTCCTGAGGCTTTTAGTAGCCAGCAGCACATCCGCGAGGTGATGAAAAAACATGTGGGCAAAGACCGGAAGACGCAGGCAATCATTCACCGCATTTACACGCAATCCGGGATTGAAAAAAGACATTCGGTGGTGGAGGATTTCTCACCAAACGACAGAGGCACTCTTTTTTTTAACGGACAAGCAAAAACTGAACCCGGCACAGGAGCACGAAATAAAGTGTACGAAACAGAAGCTAAAAAGCTTTTTGTGGATGTAGCTAAAAAATTACTCGCAAATAATCCGCACATAAATCCGAGGAAAATAACACATGTGATTACCGTTTCTTGTACAGGTTTTTTCGCTCCCGGCCCTGAATATGAGATCGTAAAAGCACTACACTTGAAACCCGAAACCCAGAGATTTCACGTAGGATTTATGGGATGTTATGCCGTCTTCCCCGCCTTAAAAATGGCCCAAGCCTTTTGCACCGCTGATCCCAACGCAGTGGTTTTATTGGTTAGCGCAGAGTTATGCACCTTGCACTTTCAGTTCAAGAATACGGTAGACAATTTACTTTCGGGATCTGTTTTTGCGGATGGATCCGCTGGAATGATAATCTCCTCAAAAAAACCAGCAGGGAAATCTTTGGAGATTAATCAGTTTGCGTCTTCACTTGCTCCCAAAGGAGAAAAAGACATGGCTTGGACAATCGGAGATGCCGGTTTTGACATGGTTCTTTCTGCCTACGTGCCAGATATTATTAAGCAAAATTTTGAATCAGTGATACGGCCGCTCTTTGAACAATTTCACCTTAGCAAAAAAGACATAGATTTTTGGGCGATACATCCGGGGGGACGATCCATCATTGATAAAATTGAGCAGTCTCTTAACTTAGAACCAAAGCAAATTTCAGCTTCCAGGAAGGTTCTTTCGGATTTCGGAAACATGAGCAGCGCAACCGTTTTATTTGTGCTGAAAGAAATTTTTGATTCAGCATTAAAAGAAGGACAGAAGATTTTGCCAATGGCTTTTGGACCCGGTTTAACCATCGAAAGTGGCTTACTTACTTTTCGGGAATCACAAAATTAGACAACCACACTATGCCTGTTTTTTTAGGTGAACGCCAGCCAAATCTGGTCGAAATTATGGATCGGGATGATTGCGATCCCGTTTTGCTCGAAAATACCTACCGGCAGTTTAGCACCATTAACCTGCTGCTTTCTCAGTGGAGGTGGATTTACAAAAAAGAACTTTTACCCCTGATGGATTCTTCCAAAACCTACTCCCTTCTCGATATTGGTTTTGGCGGGGGCGATGTTTCTTTCAAATTGAGCGAGTGGGCAAAACAAGACGGCATAAATCTCCAAATCACAGCAATCGAAACGGATAAACGGGCTTACGATTTCGTTCAGTCTCTGGAAATTCCTGACTCCATTACTTTTCTGCATGGCTCCTCAACCGATCTGGTAAAAAAAGGACATCGTTTCGATTTCGTTATTTCCAACCATGTGCTCCATCACCTAAATAAAACTCTTTCGCACAAGGTTCTCGAGGAGGCGAAAACGATGGCTCTCCAAAAAGTAATCTTCAACGATATTGAACGGAGTGACATCGGCTTTCTGCTTTTTACTATTTTTGCCCGGCTTATTTTCCGGAAGTCTTACATCACCGCCGACGGGCTCACCTCCATAAAACGCAGTTACACTTTCAACGAATTAAAAGAAATGGTGCCTGCTGGCTGGGAAGTAAAGCGGGTTTTCCCATTTCGGCTATTGCTTACTTATGACAAAAACTGATAGCATATTACCAGTTTTAATTATTGGCGGAGGACCTGTTGGGCTTTTCCTTGCCATTTGCCTCCTCAAAAAAGGCATAGATTGTAAAGTGCTCGAAAAACGACAAAATCCTATTCCCGACTCACGTTCGCTGGGCATTCATCCTGTTTCTCTGGAGCTTTTCGATAAACTCGGAATCACCAAGCCGTTTCTGGAGCAAGGCGTAAAAATTCTCCGTGGATTTGCAATGACCGAAGAGAAGACTTTGGGAGAGATTTCTTTTGAATCAGGGAAAAAGCCTCATAATTATATATTGGCTTGCCCACAGTTTTATACAGAAGAAATACTTAGAAATGAGCTTATTAAGTTAAACCCCAAAGCCTTACTTACCGGGGCTGAATTTTCAGATTTCAAAGAAGATGCATCCGAAGTAATGACTTCCTTCAGGATTGATGGAGCCCTTCAGCAAATAAAAAGTCACTTTTTGGTGGGGTGTGATGGGAAAAACAGTATGGTTCGGCAAAAAGCTTCCATCCATTTCTCAGGAAAACGATACCCCGATACCTACATAATGGGCGATTTTGAAGACACTACTCAGTTTGGAGCCGATGCGGTTGTTTTCCTCCCAAAAGGCGGCATGATTGAATGCTTTCCCCTGCCAAACGGTATGAGGAGATGGGTGGTAAAAACAGAAGAATATCTTTCATCACCTACAAAAAACGACTTGGCGGAGCTTGTAAAGAAACGAATCGATTACAATTTATTTGAAGTAGAAAGCACAATGCTCAGCAGTTTTGGCGTGCAACATTTTATGGCAGAATCATTTGTAAAAAACCGGATTATTTTAGCGGGAGATGCAGCGCACGTGGTTAGTCCAATTGGTGGGCAAGGAATGAATCTTGGCTGGCTGGGAGCGTGGGAATTGACAAATCATCTTTCGGCTTCGGGTGATGAAAAATTACATGAATATCATTCAACCCATAAAAAAGTAGTTAGAAAAGCTGCCCGGCGAGCTGAAATAAATATGGTTTTGGGAAGGTCTTTACCGGCTGTAAGAAATCTTGTGGTAAAAATGATGATTAGTGCTCCCTTCAGCAGAAAAACAGTGAAGATGTTTACGATGCGGGATTTATAACTCAAGCCTGAAAAGATAAGATACAGGCAGAACCAATGTCAGGATTGTTCCCGTAAGTTAAATCAGCTTTGAGCTTTTTGGAAAGTGCCTTCACGATAAACTGCCCGTTTGGTTTTACATTAAGCGAATGAAGGTCTGTTTTCTCGGTTTCAGCATCAAAACCTACACCGTCATCTGTAACCATTATGATGATTTTATTTTTGGGAGTCTTCTTCAAAATCACGGTAATCTCGCCACTTTTTTTATCCAAAAAAGCATGCTTATAGGCGTTAATAAGTAGTTCATTCACTATAAGACCGGTTATCATTGCACGATTTGCATCAATATTGATATCCCCAAAATGCACCGTAACCCGGATATCTTTTTCCGGCTCTTGAAATACTTTTTCAACGTTATGGATTACCGACAGTAAATACGCTGACAGATCAATAGTTTCTGAATCCGCTTTATCGTATAACAGCGAATGGGCTTCAGCAACCGAGCGTACACGAGAACTGGTAGCCACTAAAGTTTGTCGCGAATTTTTGTCAACGATATCATCCAGATCAAACTCAATAAGAGCGCAAATGGTGGCGAGATTATTCTTCAGGCGGTGATGGATCTCTGAAATCTGAACTTCTCGGTCTTGCAGCTTTTTTACCACTTCCTCATATTTTTGAGCACGTTCTATCGCAGAAGACGCATGAAACGCGAGGGTTTCAAACACGAAAACATCATCTTCATCGAAAATTTCGCCTTCTTTTTTGTTGATGGCCTGGATTACCCCAAAAGCTTCCCCGGCAGAATTTTGAAGAGGCACGCAAATGATATTCCTTGTTTTGAAATCATTGGCTAAATCTTTCCAGAAAATTCCGGTGCTCACATCATTATTAAAATAAGGCTTGTTATTTGAAAGCACCCAACCACCAACGCCTTTATCTTTCGGGATGGTCATCCCAGTAATTTCCTCTTTAACCGGACCGGTAGGAATGCTGACGTTCAAATCTCCTGATGCTTCATCTAAAAGCATAAGTGAACTTGCTTCTGAGCTCATGACTATTCTCGCAGCTTCCATACATTTTTTGAGTAAATCTTTGAGCTCAAATGTTCTGTTGATTCCCTCTATTACTTGAAGCAACAGATCTTTTTGTCTTGAAACCCGCGTGTCGGAGGTTGTATCTTTTTTTAGATTGCTAATTATGACACGGATTTTTTATTTCGGCACCTAATATATAAAAAATTAACCGATTCCCGCTTTTTGTTTTATTAGAATTATTTTGAGATAACTCTTCCATTATAAGCCCTGAATAGCATCTCTACTTATCCTACCCCTTCCTAACTTTTCCAAATTTAATACAGGCTATTTCCTGATTTCCTACCCCCTCACAACTTTGGAAAAGTTAGGTAGGGGTAGAAAAGACTTAAAATTTCAACTCAACTTTCCAAAGTTGTTACTGGCTGTTTTTCTTCAGGTAGTCTAACAAAACGGTATGCAGAATTCCGCCATTTCGGTAGTAATCTACTTCAACGGGCGTATCGATTCGGCACATGGTAGCGAAATTTACTTCCGTTCCACCTGCTTTTTTTGCCGATACCTTTACATCCTGCCGCGCTTTAAGGCTTTCATCCAAATGAATGGTGAATTCTTCCGATCCGTCTAATCCCAGTGTATCAGGAGTTTCACCTTCTTTAAATTGAAGCGGGAGAACTCCCATCCCAATCAAATTTGACCGGTGAATGCGCTCGTAGCTTTCCGCAATTACGGCTTTAATTCCCAAAAGAATCGTTCCTTTTGCGGCCCAGTCACGGGATGAACCGGTTCCATATTCTTTACCGGCTAAACCAATCAGCGGAGTTCCAGATTCTTTATAGCGAAGGGATGCATCATAAATAGTAGTGATTTCATCCGTTGGGAAATGCTTGGTATAACCGCCTTCTTTGCCCGGTGCCAGTTTATTTTTGAAGCGAACGTTAGCGAAAGTACCACGTGTCATAACGCGATCATTTCCACGGCGCGAACCATAGGAATTGAAATCCATTTTTTCAACGCCATGGGCTTTCAGATATTCACCTGCCGGGGCATCTTCTTTGATATTACCCGCCGGCGAAATATGATCGGTGGTAATGGAATCTCCGACTTTCACTAAAACCCTTGCGCCTTCGATTGATTTAATTGGCTCCGGTTCTTCCTTCATATCCATAAAGAAAGGCGGCTCCTGAATGTAGGTTGAATCCTCACTCCAGTTAAATAACTCACCTCCGGAAACCGGGATTTCTTCCCAAGCCGGAGAGTCAAAAATATCACTGTACATTTTCTCGAAGAGATCAGGACGAATAGCATTATCCAGCTGCTCGGCTATTTCTTCTGTTGTTGGCCAGATGTCTTTCAAATAAACATCATTGCCCTCTTTATCTTTTCCAAGTGGATCTTTACTCAGGTCAATATCAACAGTACCTGCTAAAGCATAGGCAACCACAAGTGGTGGTGATGCCAAATAATTTGCTTTCACATAAGGATGAATCCGGCCTTCAAAATTCCGGTTACCGGAAAGAACTCCGGCGGCAATTAAATCGCCTTCTTTAATGGCATTTTCTACCGGCTCAGGAAGCGGCCCGGAGTTACCGATACAAGTTGTGCATCCATATCCCACAAGATTAAAACCAAGGTTATCGAGATATTGAGTGAGATCGGCTTCTTTCAAATATTCTGTAACCACACGCGATCCGGGAGCCAATGATGTTTTTACATAAGCCGGAACTTTCAGCCCTTTTTCGAAGGCTTTTTTGGCTACAATTCCCGCACCCAGCATTACACTCGGGTTTGAAGTATTGGTACAGCTTGTGATGGCGGCGATAACCACATCACCATGCTTCATCTCTATTTGTTGCCCATTTTTGTACATCCCTTTACTGGCAAGTTTTTCTTGGGCGAGATTGAATCCCATGGTCGGGTCATTGCTCACCAGAGACCTCTCAAATGTCTCTTTCATATTGTTTAATGTGATGCGATCCTGTGGCCTTTTTGGCCCTGCAAGAGAAGTTTGTACATCTCCTAAATCCAATTCAAGTGTGGATGCAAATTCAGGATCGGGAGTTTTATCAGTTCGGAATAAGCCCTGTTCCTTGGTATAATTCTCAACCAGTTTTACCAACTCTTCAGGACGGCCGGTTCTTCTCATATAACGAAGAGCTTCATCATCAATCGGAAAAAAACCCATGGTTGCACCGTATTCCGGCGCCATATTTGCAATGGTGGCGCGATCTGGCAGACTCATATTGCTGAGGCCATCGCCATAAAACTCTACAAATTTACCAACCACACCGTGCCTTCTCAGCATTTCAGTTACTGTGAGTGTAAGATCGGTGGCGGTAATTCCTTCCCGAAGTTTTCCGGTCAATTTCATACCAACAACTTCAGGAACTAACATATAAATTGGCTGGCCGAGCATGGCTGCTTCCGCTTCAATTCCGCCAACACCCCAGCCTAAAATTCCGAGGCCGTTAATCATTGTGGTGTGCGAATCCGTTCCCACTAAAGTATCAGGATAGACTGTTTTGGAACCATCTTTTTCTTCACGTGTAAACACGCCACGTCCTAAATATTCAAGATTTACCTGGTGCACGATTCCGCGTCCCGGAGGTACAACACGGAAATTATCAAAAGCTTCTTTACCCCATTTCAGAAATTCGTAGCGTTCATTATTTCGCTCCATTTCTTTTTCTACGTTGAACATAAGCGCTGCTTCCTGTCCAAACATATCAACCTGAACGGAGTGGTCAATTACAAGGTCAACCGGAACTTGGGGGTTGATGGCATTGGGGTCGCCTCCCATACGTTTCATAGCGGAACGAAGAGCAGCCAAATCTACAACAGCTGGAACACCCGTGAAATCCTGAAGAACTACACGAGAAGGTTTAAAAGGTATTTCTCCCTGAGGTTTTTTGGCGTCATAGTTTGCCAAAATTTCGATGTCATTTTCGGTGATTGCATAACCGTCAAATTCACGTAAAACAGCTTCTAACAATATTTTGATGGAAAAAGGGAGCTTGTCAATTTTGTTGTAGCCCAGCTCTTTTAATTTGGGAAGGCTGAATAAATGCGCTTTTCCGGAACCGGTTTCGAATTCAACGCGGGTTTGCTTCAGTTTATCGCTCATTTTCTATATCTGCTATTAATTTTCTTTCCTATTTGAGAGTTTGGAAGGTACGAAATTCTACTATTATTTCTTGAAGTGAGCGGGATGAAGTTGTTACCGCAGAGATATGGCTAAATGATTATTGGAGCAGTGGGCAAGCAATCAGCTCATCTTCTTCATCATAACAACTTTTCAGTGGAAATCTTTTACTAACTATTCCGGCTAAAACACCTAAACCATTTTCCACATTAGAATTTACTTCCAAAAGATAAACCTCCTCTTCACTCATATCATTAAAATCAGGCCATTCCGTACTGCCTGATACAACTAAAACCTCCCTGTTATTTATTACAACCGAACCACCGGGAACATTAAATTCATTGGCTATTATTGATATATCATTGGGGAAAAACCTAAAAATGCCCGATGAGGTATATGAAACTCTTTCCAGGTGAGAAATCACTACTTCTGATTCAGGGCTCAGCCCTGCATCTGTCATTATTTGAGCTAAGTATTTCGTTTCTGCTACCACCATCCGCTCAATACCTGAGCCTACAATTGTTCCTTTTTCTTGTGTCTCAGAGTAATCCACTACAGGAGTAGGGTAATCGGGAGGAATTGTAACTGTTGCACTGCTTTTGCGGCCATCCGAAGCTTCCGCGGTCAACGTATATTCTTCATTATCATTTATAGGTTCTGGTGTCCAGAAAGACCAGGCATATACATTGTTACTATACTGGAAAAGTGAATCGTTGAGCACAATTACATTTCCAGAGCTCTTTTCGGTTAAAGTCACCCGAGCGTCAATGGGGGTTGGAGTTTCAAGAAATCTAGTTCCCATCATTGGCATCACTCGCACCCATTGTGTATCTGCGGAATGATCCAGCGCTCCAAAAATAGAAAAATGATACTGGCCATTTTCTTGTAAAGGCTCAAATGAACTATCACATGCGGAAATATAAAACGAGGTTAGGATCGTTACCATCACCCCAAAAATAAACCTTCTTTTTTTTTCTCTCATCATACTTGATGTTTTCACTCCTCTTATTGAAGACAAACTAATTTACCCTTTTACTCATTCACCGGGCAATCAATAAGTCCATCTTCTTCATTAAAGCAACTTTCCAGGGTAAATATTTTACTAACTATTCCTGCAAGAACTCCTAACCCGTCAACTATATTGGTACTTCTTTCAGGTAAATATTTCTCGTCTTCATCTAAATCCGCATAATCCGGCCATTCCGCGCTACCTGATACCACCAAAACTTTACGGTCAATTATTTCAATTAACCTTTTATCTATTAAAAACTCATTGGCTAATTCGTCCAGATCATTTGGATAGAACTGATCAGCCCCGTTTCCGCTAGGGTATATTTTATCTAAATGTGAAATTGCAAATGTGACCGGAGGTGGTGGTTTGACGTCTATCCAAAGGATCATAGTGTAACTTACTTCTGCCACCACGATCCGGTCTACATCAAAAATGCTCACAGTCCCATTTTCATTTGCCTCTGAATATCTTGAGGTTGGCATTGGGAAGTTCGGCGGAATAGTAACCGTTGCACTACTGAGACGCCCATCAGAAGCTTCTGCATTTAACTCATAGCTTTCGTTGGCATGTATGGGTGTGGTGGTATAGAAATTCCATGCATATACTGAGTTGCTGTATTGTAGCAGAGAATCCTTCATAACAGTAATCTCTCCGGTACTTAGCCGCTTCAGTGTCACTTCTGCATCTAAGGGGAAGTCATCATCTACATAAATAGAATCTGTGATTGGCATCACTCTAACCCATTGGGTGTCTGCGGAATGATCCAGCGCGCCAAAAATAGAAAAATGATACCGGCCATTTTCCTGTAAAGGTTCGAATGAACTCTCACATGCGGAAATATAAAATGAGGTTAGGATCAATAACATCACCCCAAATAGAGACCGGTAGTATTTTTTAGATACTACTATCATAAAGTTTCCAGTTTCAAGGATATATAAGGATAGAAAGGGAGTTGATTAATTCTGCGCTGAGTATAGATATCATAGTAGAACATATTTTCCTGATTGTAGGAATTTATGGCACCTCCCTGAACACGCAGCCTTACATTTCGCAATTCAATTGCTTGCTCCAACGAAATATTTAAACTGTGGTAGTCCGGCATTCTTCCCGAAAATGGTTTATCAATAATTATGCGTGGAGTACCATAGGTTTCGCGAACATCCGGCAGATGATTTTCATAGCGTATATGCGAATCAAACCCGAGTGGCCGTGTAAATGGCAGCCCCGAGCCGTAGCTCCAGGTGATGCTGGCTTTGAAATCCCCCACCTCTAATCCCATCTGAGCATTAAACTGATGTCTGCGATCATGAGCCGGATTATAGTTTTGAGATGTTTCTCCATACCAGGTATCGAAAATATCCTGAATGGTTTCATATTCGGTGTAAGAGTATCCATACCCAATCGAGGAATAAAAATACCTGCTATTGAACTTCAGGTTCACATCACTCCCGTATACAAACCCATCGGCCAGGGCAAGGTTTGAGTTTGCCTGTGCAACGGTGCTCCACGCTGAAACCGGCACATCCTTCAACCATTTGTAGTAACCCTCCACTGAGAAATCCAAATATTTGCCGAATGGTTGCCGCCACCCCAGCAAGGCGTGAATAGCTTCCATCTGTTTATCTGTTTCAGGAATGGGCATCCAGGCAGTGAAAGCGGAACCTGCATCCCTTAAATCGGTAACCCCTGCGATTGGCTGGCGGTAAATTCCTACAGCCGCACTTATTTCTTCATTTGCTTTCTCACGTGGTTGCCACGAAATTTGCAGTCGGGGTTCCACACTGGGGGCGAACTTATTTAAATAAATTGAAGCTGAAACTCCCGGTTCTACCTTTATTTTTGGCCCTAACGGAATGCTCGCTTTGAGATACGCCCCGGATGTTATAAAAGCCGTTCTATTTTCTTCCACACGCTGGAACAATCCGCCGAAATCATAATTTATCCACCTCATGTTTGTGAAAAAACCATAGTCGAGTTGGATGTGCCCCACGTAATGAATCAGGTTCACATCCGTACTGAATCTTGTTATCCCTGAGGAACGTTCTCGGTTTCCGCCTCTGCTCATTTCATTGCCAACATTAGAAAGTGAGACATTGATATCGAAAAATGAAACCGCGCTTTCCTGGGATAATACTGCACAACGTCCACCCATCACAAAGTTGTTCCACTTGAACGTGTCGCCCCTTTCGTAGTCCAGCTTTCCCCGATCAAAAGTTCTCAATAACAAAGCGGAACAAGTGGAACCTTCCTCATTTCTGTTGCTAAGTTTTATTAACTGACTGTTAAAACGCAAAGGCTGTTGCCCATCTGGATGCAGTTGACTGGCTTGTTCAATCAGGGAACCCCGAGCTAATACCATCACAGATGTGCGGCCTTCATCTATTGGGCCTTCCACAAAAAACTCTGACAAAAAGGGGCTGACGGAAGCCGAAAACCTTTTTTTCTCGAAATCTGCATTTCTAAGCCTTACATCCAAAACTGAGGAAGTTCTCCCGCTGTACCTGGGGCCAAAACCGCCGGCGTAAAAATCAACATTCGAAACTATCTCTTCCGGGAAAACAGAAAAAAAACCGATGATGTGGAAAGGCTGGTAAATTAAACTTCCATCAATCAGAGACAGGTTTTCGGAAGGTGTACCTCCCCGCACAAATAGCTGTCCGCCGCGATCGCCAGTGGCTACAACTCCCGGAAGGGTTTGCAAGTAGCTTGCAAGGTCTCCGCCACCAGCAGGAGTTGGCACTCGTTGTAAGTCTGTTTTTCCAATTTTCTGCTGGCCGGCATCAAGATCCTGCTTTACCCGATTGTAGGTCACAACAACGTCATCGAGATTCTCGTCTTTTGGAGTTAAGCGGATACTTCTGGCAATAATTTCATCCCAGCGTCCCAGTTCTAAGGTGTCCGAAAAAGTAGAATATCCCACATAACTTGCCTGCAAAATATAGCGTCCTTCACTTAACCTGCTAAACTGATACAATCCATTTCTATCGGTTGCGGTACCGCGTTCAACATCACCAGAAATACTTTCTAATACAACATTCGCCATTTCGAGGGGCTTTCCGGTTTGTTCATCCGAAATAATTCCCCGAATAGCGATATTTTGTGCTTCTGCATTCTGAAAGGGGAAAAAGCCTGAGATAACACACAGACAGAACAAATAAATTATAGCAGGTATTTTCATTTTAGATTTGAAGTGAAGCTTCTTCAGCAAGCTAAATAAATATTATGAATACTTTTAGTGTTTAATAATTTGCAAAAAATGTTAAAATTTCAAATTACCTGCAGCAACATTTTTATCTGCTAATTAATTTAAGGGAACCAAACCTGCTGGCTCATCATTTTTATTCATTTGTGTGTTGATATACTTCTAAAATCCCTCTATCTTATTCGACTTTCCAACAAGCAAATTCAACAGAGTTTATCGTGGACACATTAAGTTTTAAGACGTACTCAGCCAAACCCAGCAATATTGAAAAAAAATGGGTTATTATTGATGCCGAAGATCAGCCTTTAGGCCGATTGAGTACTGTAGTTGCATCTATTTTAAGAGGCAAAAATAAGCCAACCTTCACCCCGCACATGGATACTGGTGACAATGTTATTGTCATCAATTCTGAGAAAGTGAAATTGACCGGCAAAAAAATGACGGATAAATTGTACTTCCGTCACACATTTTACCCCGGAGGTGAGCGCTTTACTTCAGCGGAAGACATGATGAAAAAAGACCCGACCTCTTTAGTAACAAAAGCTGTTAAAGGAATGCTTCCCAAAACCAAATTAGGCCGCAAGCTTGCTACCAATTTGAGAGTTTATGCCGGAAGTGCTCACCCCCATACAGCGCAAGAACCAGAAATCATTGAGCTTTAAATAATGGCACAAGCGAATTATATAGGACGAAGAAAGACCTCAACAGCCCGTTTATATATTAAGCCGGGCAAAGGCGAAATCGTTATCAACCACAAACCAATTGAAGAATATTTTCCGGTAAAAGCTCGCCGCAACATTGCGTTGCACCCCATGAGTGTTACTGAAACAGAAGGAAAATATGATATTAAAATCACTGTTCGTGGTGGTGGAAGTACAGGACAAGCCGGTGCCATTTCGCATGCACTTGCCCGTGCTATTGATGACCTAAACGAGGATTTTCACGATGTTCTTAAGGGATACGGACTTCTTACAAGAGACGACAGAATGGTAGAGCGTAAAAAATACGGCCAGCCTAAAGCTCGTAAGAAATTCCAGTTCTCTAAGAGATAATTTCATTACTGAATACTGATACTGACCAAGGGGCAGCTGCCCCTTGTCGAATCAAACAAAAAAATCACGCATATGCGGCGACCCTGCGCTGGGTGTTCTTCTGGAAATTCAGGAGGATGGGCGTTTCGGAAAGACCCGCATAGAGGATTAACCTAAACATACATACAAAATACAATGCCTAAAGCTGCATCTATACAAGACCTGTTAAAATCAGGCGCACACTTCGGTCACCTTACCCGCCGATGGAATCCTAAAATGAA
>JBBEBR010000009.1:0-108350 GCA_040882225.1 Balneolaceae bacterium
CTCAAAAACCTTGGAGGTCTTTAGTAAATCATCACTTCAATTCCATTCTCCACAGTATTTCAACTCCAACCTCCAAGGTTTAAAACCCGGAAACCCGTAGCGAGCAATATTACCAAAAACCTTGGAGGTTTTTGGAGGTTTAGGTCTTTTTTCTATTATACCTGCTTTATGGTTCCAAAACCGCGCGATACTTGTTTTCCCAGGCCTACAAAATCAGGAAGAGCAACATTGACCGAAAACCCGCCCTCAAAAGCCAGCATAGTTTGATTCTTAAACTGGGTTTTCTTTTCAGTAAATATTCCCTGTACCTGAATACGATGTTCAACAAAATGATCCATTGATTTAAAAAAAGAAAGAATGTTGCCGGTCAGAATTCGCTCCAGCAGCTCCCGGCGTTTTTCTGAGCTGTCAGTTTTTTCATACCGCTGATGGTTTTTTTGATTTACAGCCATCCACAAAGTTTCGAAACGATATTGATGAGGCGCTATGGTTTCCCCTATGGTTATGTGTTTACCCTCAATATTCTTTTGGTGAACGGGGATAGTCTTCCCGTCTATATTCAGCTCCCTGATTTTCAGAAATAACTCATTTAATAACTGCGCTCCATCCTTCAGGCCGACCAGCATTGGTGTTCCCTCAATTACTTTATACTGCACCTGCGGGTAGGCATACCGAAACTCTCCATTCCCGAGGTGGTTATGCAGCAACTCCGATTTCTCCTTAAACAAGTTCCCAAAATATCCCCGCATTTTATGCGCATCACGCGTACGCAACTCAATTTCAGGAAAACGGATTATGGTTTGAGGAAGATTCATTAGTAAGTAAATATTATTGGTTGATTGCTAAACCTCCAAGGTTTTAAGCTCTGGAATACGAAATAAGCAAATTGCCGAAAACCTTGGAGATCTGTTTTTTAACTGTTTACCTAATTTCATTTCCCACCTAAACAAATTTCTCAAAACTTTCCCATAACACATTTGCATCACGCGTTCGAAGTTCAATTACTGAAAAGCGGATTATGGTTTGGGAAAGGTTCATTAGTAAGTAAAAATTATTGATTGGTTGCTATAAACCTCCAAGGTTTCAAGCTCTGGAATACGAAATAAGCAAATTGCCAAAAACCTCGGAGGTTGAGATATTTCCTAAGTCATGAAAAGTTGATCTTCAATTGTGTCTTTTTTTTTAAATTCAAGCCCCTTTTCAAATGAATATGGATAGTCAATAAATTTTGATTTAAATGGGCCATCTTCACTCCGTACTGCATCGAATCGATATTTTCGAATAGAAAGTTCATGTTTTACAATTCTATCTCGATTTGTTTCTGTGTGAAGCTTTGTTAAATATTTATATGGTATAACTGATACCGTATTAATATTATCCCGTGTAAATATTTTATCATCAGTTGTTACGTCTTTAATCCAATTGTACTTGCTTTGAACTATATCATACTTTCTCAGTCCATCTAAATAGTTGGAATTTTCTTTCACATTCATATCCGCATACACGAGATCAACCATACTTGTCAGTTCCTTTTCAGTCAGAGAATGGCCATCTCTTTTTTTAAATTCCTGACGTGTATTTTCGAGAATAAGTGCTTCTTCATATATTTTTTCTGAAATCTCAAAATGCTTTGCAATTACTACTTTAGAATCTTTCTTTTTTCTTTTTCTGTTAACTCTTCCAGCTCGCTGAATAATGGCATCTATCGGGGCATTTTCTGTGAATAAAATATCAAAGTCGATGTCCAATGATACTTCCACAACTTGGGTTGCAATTAGTATACCACCACTGTCAGTTTTATCGAGATCAAATATTTCTTTTTCTTTTTTAGAACGATGTTTGTTGATAAATCTGGAGTGATAACAAATACTGGATTTTTCTACTTGATCTGCTGTTTCTTTCAATTTTTCATAAAGTTCAATGGCTTTATCAACTGAATTGACAACAACTAAGGTTTTCTTCCCATTACGAATAGCTGTTTCAATTTCGTCTATTAATTCATCAATGGTTTCTTCTCTTGTCTCAAATTTATTCCGTGCTTCATTCAATAATTCTTCGTCTTTTATTATATCAACATCGCCTAATGTTTCCCTTAAAAGCTCAAGCAATTTTGAGGGCATAGTGGCCGTCATAATGTAGAATCGAGTATTAAATTCCTCTTTGAGATATTTGATCGAGGATATAATTAATCCAAGAGTGTAAGGTGAGTATAGATGTATCTCGTCAATGATTACTTTGGCATTCAACATGTGAAACGTTTTCACTTCCCAAAAACCCAAATTGAAACCCTGAGTCAGGATTTGATCTACCGTACAAACATTTATATTTTTGAAGAAAGATTTTTCCCTAAAGTAATCTTTTTGATCATACTCATTATCTGGTTGCTCTTTTCGATATAAGCGTGCGGTTGAGTGAATTAATGCCACATTTTTGTATCCAAAATATTCTCCCAACCTGTCAAAAATAGCATTTGATGTTACTCTGGTTGGTAAGAGATAAATAATTCGCTCCCAACTTTTTTTATTGCTTGCCCAAAGTAGTGCCGCTTCTGTTTTTCCACTTCCGGTTGGAGCAATAGCAATTACATTACTGGTGGTTTTGCTTTTGGTTTGAAACTCCTTGAATGAAAAATTTTGTGTGATTTCATTTTTTCCATCTTTAAGAAGTTTTTTAATAATTTTTTTAGCTAAGTATTCTTCTGAGTACGGGACTCCATTTTCTAATTTTAGATGACCAGAACCAGTCCAGTCTGAAATATTGAGTACAGCTTTATATAAGATGTATTCTTTTCTCTTTTGTTGACTTAGAACCCCTTTACTTTTTAGATGAACATAGAATCTTGTTCTGTAATGTGTAACAAGGGTTTTATAATCTTGGGTGACATAGAGCTTAAATTTTTCTTTAATTGATAACGAATCAATTTTGTAATGAGAAGCTTTCTTTTTTGAATATGTAAGAAACTGATCGATAACAGCAGGGTCAATATTGTGTTTTAGAACTTTATTTCTTTCTACATGGTTGTTAAACCCCTGATCATTAAATGCTTTATGATGCGAAAAAACCGCTACGAGAGAAGTTGGGTTGTCTAAGTACTTTTTGTGATTGTTAGCAAAAAGAAACATCCCTGAGAAAAATTCATGGCGAACTCGCTCATCATCACCAAAAGCTCTTTCATGTTTTATGGTTTCTTGAAAATTGGAACAGATTTTACCGAAATCATGAAACAGAACAGCGTAGAAAGAATCTCTCCAAAAATCCTGATCAGTAATAATCTCAGAATATCTTTCCCTTAATTGATCCCAAATTTCTAAAACAGCATCTGTGTGTTGTGTTAGTGTTTCTTCGGGATTTGATTTGGCAAGGATGTCATCAAGTTGGCTCATAAATCGAAAAGCGGTATAAAATTATTGTTATGGGACAAGCCTTCAACTTCAAAATTAAGTTTCATCTGTTCACCGATTAACGAAAACGTTGAAATTGAAGAAACAGCTCTTTTTCCATAGTCACTCTCATATTCGAAGCGAGTTGGTAAATCATACGTAATTGGTTCTGACGTTTGATAAATGGAAAAATCCATTTTTTGGGGAGCCATTCTCATTACTTCATCTATAATATCCCCTTGAACCAAACAATGATCAACCGTATCTCTTTTTGCACTTTCTACATCTTTATGAACTGATTTGACAAAAGCCAAAGAGTCACTATTACCCATTGTTAGCGCATAGGCTGGAGAAAGGAACGCGGAAAATAATTCATCAAGTTTTTCTTCATTTGCTGAGGAAAAGGCTATCAAAAATGTGTTTTGGATTAAAAATTCTTTTTGAATAACACTTCCATCCATTTCGGGATCATACTTTAGGCCTCTGTTAGAATGACGTCTATCATATTTCCAGGTATCGTTACATCTGCCATCATAATTTCCATAAATACCTATTTGAAAATCATCCTTTTCAAAGAACTCCTGAGATTGTAATGGTGACAATCCTAATGCGGCTCCAGCCAAACCGATAATTGTCGTGGGCGGAGGTAGGTCAAGTGTTTTATGAAAATTTTGAAAATCAGGATCACGAAATGAAGCGGTCTGACTTTTTATTTCAACAACGAAGTTTTTCATAGGGTCTAATTGAAATTAAACGTCATAATAATTTTTCACCCAAGCTTCGAGTTTATTAAATCCGTCCTTTATGGACTCAACTCCGTCTTGCTTAGGAAATACGGCTCCCTGGGAAGCAAATACATGATTATCAATAAACTTTTCGTAATCGGAAACGACTGTTTTAAGTTTATCAACATCAACTTTTCCTTCATCCGTTAAATCAACCGCCTCTAAAAAAATGGGGTTTTTTGATTTCATGGTTGCCGCAGCAATAAATTTAGGAGATATGTCGGCTAAAAAGCGTGTTTGTCGCCCCTGACTCCACATTGTTTGAAAAGCATTTAAGAAAGTAATTACACGATTTGCTTTTTCTTTATTATCGACTAATTCCTTGGTCTCTAACTCTCGAGTTTTTTCATCTTTGATTACGGTTTCTCTTCCAATTCGATCTAATTCAATCAAAATTGTACCGCGATAAACTCCAGAATGAATTTCGGTTTCAAAAATATTAGCATTAAGCCCTATTTTTTTTCCCATAAAATTAGTCGCATAATCCAAATCGCCTTTATAGGTAGCTAAAGCCATCAAAGATTCAACGCGAACCGGCGATGTTCTTGTATTTGAAGTACCGGCATCACCATCTTTCCCTTTAGAAGCATCCATATAACCAAATAAATCATCGTCAATGTATTTAATGGGGTCTAAAGCAGTTTTGGGAGCACCTTTATCCGTACTTGAAACTCCAACCGGTGAAAGAGTATTTCCCAACTCTTCAATTTTATCTCTTAATGCTCTCCGTATTGCCTGAGATGATACATAAGGAAGCTCTTCTCCATTGCTGAGGGTAACTTTCTTTATCGGATTGATATTATCTACTTCTTTATCACTTCCATTGAGACTGGAAAATGACACTTTTGACAGATAGGTAATTGTAAGGCTATTCGTTTTCATTGTTCAATTGTTTAGTTATTTGATAAAACAGCATTTAATTGATTTAGAGCACTAATCTGTGCGTACTGTTTAATTGCTTTAAAATTATTTTCATCCATATTTTCTAATATTTCGTTGCTTACCGAGAGACCAAATTTGTTTTGAATTCGAATAATTGCTTCTCTGAATTGATCGATTGTTCGAGCTTTGTGTAAACTGATTAAGTATTTCCGGCCATTTTTGGCATTCGTTTTCTTTTCAGTATCGCTTTTTGCCTTATCATAATTAACAATTGAATAACCGATACTTTTGCCAAGATTAATAGCTTTTTGTTGCAATGATTTATCCATATTCATTCCTCCGAAATTGATGGCTGGTTCATAGATTTTTAAGAATTCAGTGAGTAAATCGTACCTGCGATACCCACATTGTTTACCGTTTGATAAAATTAGGTAGCTTTTTGAAAAAAGTTGTTCGATGTCTGATACAATAGACTTCCCTTTTAGTACTTTTGATATTACAGATTGTCGAATTCGACGTTCAGCATGTGCTCTTGATTTATCAAAGCGTTGTTTATGTGAGTATTTTGGGAGTTCAATCAAAAGTCCCTGCCAAAATTCTCTAATGGGAATTCTTTTGTTTTTATTGGATTCCATTTTATAAAGCAATCGTATAATAAACTTGATATTATTGTACTCTTCATAAAAGTTAGGGCGCATCGTTGAAGCAAACTTATCTGCTTTAAAAGTGACTAAATTAATCGGTACTTTTTCAAATGGAGAGTCTTCAAATGGATCTATTTCAGCATTTAGGTATTCAGCATCAATATCACTTTGAAATTTCTTTTTGAAGAATGTGTAGATCAATAAAAATGTAACTTCATTCGGTGAATAAGCCCCGATACCTGTATCAATTTCTACTTCTTCTCCATCTTTCTTAGCAAACTTGAAATTTTGAAACTTGATGTTACTATGGAAAGGCAGCTTCATATTTTCCATTTCATCTTTTAAACGGAAAAACTCATCATCATAAAGCTGATTTATATTAGTTAAGTTATTTGAATTGAAAAAAGACGCTGTAAATGAATCATATCCATTATAGTATGAATACATTGATAAGGCAGGAGAAAAACGAAGCAGGAACAAAGCTTTCATGCTTAATTTTTTATCGGAAGAGCCAAGTAGTGAATTGAAATTTCGCAGCCCTGATAAAAAGGGAGAGGTATTAATTCCTTCAACTAAATTTTTAAAACTTTCTCCGATAATAGGGCACTCATTTTCTCCTTTTTCGAAATATTTTTCTTCTAAATGAAGAGTGGTAATTTTCGAATATGGCTCATTTATATAAACCTTGCTTAGTAGCTTTAAATTATTTTGCTCAAAATAATTTCTGATTTTCTGAGCAAGCTCAGTATTTGATTTATCCAGCTGTTTTATTTTTGGAGAATTTTCTTTTTTTCTGGTTGTTCCCTGGGCATTGTTAGTGAGCAGGTGGGTAAGACCATACGTGTTCATTTTTGGGAAGGGGACAAATGTGTCTTTTTCTTGGTTGAAATAAACATTCTCATTTTTACTTATTTGATCGGTAGAGGCGGTGTCATAAATCTCTTTGCCCATGAAGTAATACACTTCTTCCAACAACCCAAGAATCCGCTCATTTTCAACAATCAGCTTATCTGGAAATAACTCATTTCTAATCTCGCCAAATTCGTCATTGTGCATTTGAAACCGATCAATAAATCGGTGCAATGCAACAATCCCGGTATTGATGAAAATGTTTGAGGTTTTATGAAATTCAATTTTCTTCATTTCTAGTGAAATATTAATAATAGCTTACAAGTATTCATATAGATCATTTAAGCAGGTAATTATTTTAATAATAGCATATAATTTTTATTAGTACAAATAGTTTATATTAATATAAGGATTGTTTATTTTTCGAGTGTCCAAGAAATAAGGATTGAAACTTAGTACAAATGGTTTTCAACCACTCCATTATAACAAGGATAAGAAAGCCTCCCTCGTAGGAAAGCGGAGATACCGCAGGATGTCTTAGCCTGAGCCCCGGGTTCGAGTCCCGGCGAGGAGACGGCTTTCTTTTTTTTATAACATTGCCACAAAGGGTGCCAACCCTTGTCACCCTAAAAACAAAAAACTCATAAAATCTAAAATCAAATCGCATGGAACCCCCGGCGGTTTAAAATGAACATTCAGTAATTTTTTGTCCTTCCATGTTGCTAAGGCAGAAATGCTTATTGCCCCGAAAACTTTCCTTGAAGATAAATCTTTTAACCTTAGATGCAAGTGCGGGTATTAACATACATGTTAAACCCTTACGTGTGCTGTGCCGTATATTTTATATACCAAAAAATCTTCCGCTTTGATTAACAAAATCTTTCGCTAAGTTTGGGGGCAAACAAACAACTAAATAATTTCTACTTGGAAGTTTTAGGCATAGATATTGGGAGTTATGGCATTAAGGGTGCTATTGTGGATACGGAGAAGGGAGAAATCATATCCAAGAAAAAAACGACTGACAAGATAGAGGATACCCGGCCGCACAAGCTTATCTCTAAGCTGCATAAAATGGTAAAGAAATTTGATTGGCAGGGGCCTATCGGCTGCGCATTTCCGGCGGCCTCAAGTGGTGGCATTATCCTTTCTACCACTCGCATGGATCAGGCTTGGGTAGATGCTGACGCTGACCATCTTTTCTCGGAAATAACCGGCTGCAATGTGCACGTAATTAATGATACCGACGCTACAGGAATCGCAGAAATGACTTTCGGTGTTGGCAAAGGGCAGCAGGGAACAGTGATCGTTTTGAGTGTTGGAACAGGTATCGGATCTTCGATTTTTGTGAATGGCATTTTAGTTCCCAATACAGAACTGGGCCAAATGGAAATTAAAGGCATTTCTATTGAGGAACGGGCCTCAAACCGGGTTCGAAAAGAAGAGGGAATTCGCAAGAGAACATGGGCAAAACGACTTCAGCTGGTTCTCGAACATTATGAGAAATTATTTCACCCCAACCTTTTTATTCTTGGCGGACAGTTAAGCAAAAAAGCTGATAAAACTTTCCCTTTTATTAAGATTAAAACCAAGTTTAAAGCCGCTCACCTGCTGAACGACGCAAGCATAGTTGGTGCGGCTTATTATGCGGCAAGTTTACAAGAGCAGCAAAAAGAGTTTTTCCATTGATAATTATTGATCAGAGTGAAGCGCTATTCGGTTTCCTTCACAATCAATGAAAACGCCCATGTAACCAAATTCTGAAGATATCTGTCTTTTGGCAATAATGACTTCCCCTCCTGCGTCTTCCACCCGGCTCAGCACTTCTTCTAAATCGGGATTAGCATTCAAATACAACAATGGCCCTTTAGAATTACTCGGATTATACCATTCGGAAAATTGAATCAACGCCCCGCCGACCGTTCCTTCTTCTGCGGGGAAAATCATCATTTTTGGGCCGTCTCCTAATTCCATAGCATGCATCTCAAAACCAAAGATTGCTTCATAAAACTTTCTTGCTCTTTGGATATCGGAAACGGGAATTTCAAACCAACTGATTACATTTTTCATGGCTTTCACTTAAGTACGTGGATTAGAATTAAAAACACCATCAAGCACATCCCCTCGGGAAAATTCTGCTCTTTTTGAGTATCAAATTTTACTTCATGCACTAATTAACTTGTTTCGAATATTAAAAGCGAAACAAACTGTAAAAACACCGCAGATCTCTCACTCCGTTTCGAGATGACAGAGGTGTTAACAAGATTTGTTGATATTGCTGTAATTTCTGCCAAAAAGGTTTTTTTTTGAAAATTGGAAAGAGAAATCAGGAGATGATAGTTCAGGAAAATAATAGGGTCAAGAGCGGGCTTTTTCCAGCAGAGAATTTAGTTGATCGGCTTCATCTTCAGAAAGCAATGAAAATTGACGATCCAGATCTTCTATTTTGTCATCGATTTGGGCTAATAGCTTCAACCCTTCATATTTGATATAAACCTGCACCAAGCGGCCATCTTTAGGAGATTTTCGCTTTCGCACTAATTCCTTGTCAATTAAGCGATCTGCCAGGCGCGAAACATCAGAATTTTTATCCAGCATTTGCGCCCCGATTTCCCTGGTAGACAACGGCTCGTTATTAGCGTTCCTCAAAATTCTCAACATATTTAGCTGTTGATGTGTGATACCAAACTCATCAAGAAACTCTTTCATGTTAGTTCTCAGCCATGCCTCTGTTTGTTGAATATTGACCCGAAGCCGCTGCCATTCGTTTTCGTAAACGGTAGTATCATTTGTGCTCATAAAGAAGGGAGTTAAATTAACCTGAATGAATTTCGGCAAAAATAATGGATAAACATCAATGTTCAAACATTTGATGTAAAATTATCCTATACAGGTTACGCAGCGGGTAGTATGAGGCATAAATTCTAATCTGCCAAATGGGATTTCCTTACCGCATTTCGTGCAGATACCAAACTCTTTCGAAGTGGAATTTTCAAGTGCTTTCTCCAGCCGTTGCAGCATCTTCTTTTTTTCCCGAAGCGAAGATTCATTAATGGTCTTATTGTTGATGGCATCCATCCTGGAAATACGCCCAATCGAAGCATCAAGCGGAATGGGTTTGGTAAGCTCAACCAATTCGACAATGTCAGATTTTAATTCAATAATCTGACTTTTTATGATCTCTATTAACTGATTTTTTTCTGCATTTGTCATATTGAAAGATAATTATGCTAATAGCTTAACCCAAGGCTTAGAATCAAATGTGGAAAGAAAGAATGTGGAAATGCTCAAATATTTGAAAAGTAGTACCAGGCCATCACCCCTGCCGCAATAACCTTCAATCCCGTAGCAGCCATAAATCCTATAAAAGCGCCAAAAGCGGATTTCAGAGCTTTATCGGATTTATTTCCCGCTATAATTTCACCAATAAAAGCGCCAATAAGCGGGCCGAATATAAATCCCAGTGGCGGGAAGAAAACTCCTGCCACTAAACCAACTACACTTCCGGTGATGCCGTAGGTTGAGCCCCCAAATTTAGCGGTGCTCCAGGCGGGAATCGCGCTATCGAGCACGAAAGAAATCAAGGCCACTATAATCCCCCAAACAATAAAAAAAGTGAGGGTAAAAGGAGCATACACAAGTTGAAGAATGATTAATCCCAAATAACTAAAGGGAAGGCCGGGGATGATTGGCAGAAAAGCTCCTATTAATCCAATAATGATAAAAATAGCGCCGAGTATGATCCAGAGAATTTCCATAAGAATTTAAACGAGGTTGTTTAATTAAGGTTACGGCTTCACGCTTATACCTTGAATTTTTTTAGTGAGATTAAACCAAAAAGAGGCCCAATTGCAATCAGCCAAAAAATTTGAACGCTTTCAACATTCACCCATAAAAGAGTAACCAGTTGAATGCTCAAAATAGTGAGAGAAAAGCCAATACAATTCACGATTGTTAAACCGGTTGCCACAAGCGACCGGTCAGTGGAGCTGGCGACCATTGCGGAAAACTGGGGTGAATCAGAAACGACAAAAGCTCCCCACATCAGCAGAAAAAACAGAAATACCCACAAGGGAGCATGTACTAAAAATGGAATTAATAAGCAGCAGATTCCCGAAAACATCAAAGAACTGAAGGCTATTTTTTTACTTCCGTATTTGAGAGAAAAATGTCCGCCGGCGGCACAACTAATTCCGCCGATGCCAATGATGATAAAAGACCATAAGGAGATATTAATATCGATTGCTGAATTTGCGGAATAGTAAGCAAGCAGAACAGGGGTAAAAGCCCAGAATGTGTACAATTCCCACATATGTCCAAAATATCCAAAAGCTGCTGAGCGAAAATTTTTACTCTTGAACAGGGATAAAATTGCAGCGGGGTTAAAACCCCCTGATTTACCACGGAAAGGCCCATCGGCTACAGTCACATATAAAAGTAACCCACCGCTGATACTGAGTAAAGATGTAGCAATCATCACAAAACGCCAGGGGAATTCATCTCCAATAAACCTGAGCAAATGAGGAAATGCCGTCCCAATTACTAAAGCGCCAACTAAATATCCAAGCGCTTTACCGAGGCCTTCTTTGTGCCAGTCGGATGCGACTTTCATCCCAACCGGATAAATTCCTGCGAGAAAAAATCCAGTTAAAATTCGTGCCCCCACAACTTCGCCAGTGCTTGTGCCAAAAATGGTAATCGTGTTGAATAATGCCCCCAGAACAGAACAAGCCAAAAACACCTTCACCGGAGAAAAACGATCGGCTACACTTAGCACCGCAAAAACCAATGTGCCAAGGATAAACCCGGCCTGCACGGCCATGGTGATATAACCAATGTAAGCCTCCGAAAAACTTAACTCTCTGATGAGATCAGGAACAACCGCGTTGCCGGCAAACCAAAGTGAAGTTCCCGCAAATTGTGAGAACACTATCACCGGTAACACATGATTTGGAATTTGTTTATTCATCGTGTGAAATAAACGAAATTGAGATATTTGAAAAATCCTATACTTACAGACATCAATCCATTCCTACTGCAGCGATAGCTGATTAATAAGATCCGAGTCAGAAAGAAGCTGAACAGCGGTATTGATTTCATCCTTAAAAAAATGATCCTCTTGAGCATGAGGAATATTTTTGCGGATGTAATTATGAGCAAACTCTATTCCTTTTCCGGGTTTTAGCGGCTTTCTGAAATCCAAGGCCTGGGCGGCAGTGAACATTTCTATGGCTAAAACCTGCTCCACATTTTTGAACACGTTCAGGAGTTTTAGCGCTCCAATACTTCCCATACTCACATGATCTTCCTGGCCAAGACTGGTAGGGATGGAATCCACCGAAGCGGGATGACAGAAAATTTTATTTTCCGAAACAAGCGCGGCGGCTGTGTATTGGGGGATCATAAATCCGGAGTTGATACCGGTTTCTTCCATCAATAATTGGGGAAGCCCATCATGTCCTTTCAGCAATAAATAAGTGCGCCGTTCCGAAATGCTGGCTAATTCTGCTAAGGCAATAGCGGCGTAATCCAAAACAAGCGCTAATGGCTGGCCATGAAAATTTCCCCCACTAATAATATCTCCATTTGGAAATACCAATGGATTATCGGTTACGGAATTTATCTCTGTTTCAACTACCGAAATGCAGTGAGCCAAAGCATCGCGGCTGGCACCATGTACCTGTGGAATGCAACGCAAAGAATATGGATCCTGAACTTTACCGCAGTTCCGGTGCGACTCTAAAATTTCACTTTCCTCCAAAAGCTTCCGCACATTTTCGGCTACAGTTTGCTGTCCTTTATGTGGGCGGATTTCATGAATCCTCTTGTCAAATGGCTTGATGCTGCCTTGCAAAGCTTCGAGGCTCATCGCTCCCAAAAGATCCGCTATTTTTGCAAGATGAAGGGATTTGTGGAGTACAAAAGCCCCGTAAGCGCTCATCAATTGTGTGCCATTTATGAGAGATAATCCGTCTTTAGGCTGAAGATCAATAGGCTCTAAACCATGATTTGCCAATACTTTTTCTGCGGGAATGGTTTCCTTTCCAGCTTCATCCCAAAAAGAACCAAAACCAAGCAGCGGCAGCGACATATGGGCCAGCGGGGCTAAATCGCCGGAGGCGCCTACACTTCCTTTTTCGGGGATAACGGGAATTAAGTCGTGATCAGAAAAATGAACCAGCCGGTCAAAAGTCTCTTTGGAAATGCCGGAATAGCCCAAACCCAAAGCGTGAATTTTCAGCTGTAACATCAGGCGGGAAATTTCTTTGGAGATTAAATCGCCGGTCCCCACAGCATGAGACAAAACCAGGTTTCGTTGAAGCTGTTTTAGCTGGTCGTCTCCAATTCGCTTAGAAGCCAAAACCCCAAATCCGGTATTAATTCCATAAAAAGCCTCCTTCTTTTTCAATGCCTCTTCCACAATTTTTCTGGAGTTTTGAATGGTTGAAGGATCTTTTTTCAATTGAGAAATAGAATCTTCAATATCTCGATAAAGGCTGTTGATTTTTATTTTCTTCATGAAAAATTTTTATAATTGGAAAGTGACATTTCCAATTTATTACTGGATTTCACTATTGCCCGGTACAACCTGAAGTTAAACAGAATAACATGTGATCTATTTTAAAAAAACTGCTGCTCTGTTAGTGGCCGCTGGTTATTGTTATAATAAAGTTTTATTAAGTAACTCAATTAAGTCACTCTGAGGCTACTGCCGAAGAGCCTATGCCTGAATTGACTCGCGAGCATTACCGGCAAAGATCCTTCGGCAGTAGCCTCAGGATGACTCTCTTTCATGGTAATTTTAAAAAGAGGCCCTACCTTAAAAGATGTGATAAAAACCGCTTTATTTTTCAATTAACTAAGATTTTAAAAATAATGAAAATTTGACCGGACAACAGTGACTGGATTTATAAAAATTATCTGCTTTTCTTCAACTTTGGAAAAGTTAATACAGGGGCTAAGGTCGTCAGTTTAGCCCTTGAATCCAATCCCTTCTTGCAACCGAGTGCCTGTTTAAGTATCATCTACGCAATTCATTCCACCCTAACCAATCTTTGATATCATGGCAAATAATTCAACCGAAAAGGATACATCTTTCATGGGGCATCCAAGAGGATTAGCCACCTTGTTCTTTACTGAAATGTGGGAGCGATTCAGTTATTATGGGATGCGGGCTATCCTTGTACTTTTTATGGTAGACGTTATCCAAAACGGCGGCCTTGGCCTCGATGACAGAAACGCCACCGCCATTTACGGCCTTTATACAATGTTTGTGTACTTATTGGCACTGCCCGGTGGCTGGCTCGCTGATAAATTTTTCGGATTGAGAAAAGCCATTTGGTACGGTGGAATTATTATAGCTGCCGGCCACTTCACGATGGCAATTCCCACTACAGAAACTTTTTATTTTGGGTTGATTCTGATTGTAATAGGGACGGGGCTTTTAAAACCCACAATAAGTAGTATAGTTGGTGGATTATATTCTGACGATGAACAAGCACGACGTGATGCCGGTTTTTCCATCTTTTATATGGGGATAAATTTAGGTGCTTTTATAGCCCCACTTGTAACCGGATATCTGGCAGAAGGTATTGCCTGGCACTATGGTTTTGGAGCAGCCGGTGTTGGAATGGTCCTGGGACTCATTCAGTACAAACTAACAGAAAAACATTTGGGTGATATTGGAGTTGCTCCGGATATTTTAGCCGACCCGGAGATGCAAGCCCGGCGGGAGTCCAGGATAAAAACCGCTCTTTGGGTAATTGGTGGCATCATTGTATTGCTTGTGGGAATGATTACAACCGGAAATTTAGCAATTAACCCTGTTGTTATCGCTGACGCCTCGGGACTGATTATTTTCGGCTTGGTAATCGCTTATTTCATCTATGTATTTATCGCAGAAGAATTAACTAAAGAGCAGCAAAAGAAAATCGGAGTAATTGCAGCTTTGTTTGTTTTCTCAGCCATTTTCTGGTCCGGTTTTGAACAAGCCGGTTCTTCCTTGAACCTTTTCGCTGAACGTTATACCGATCGCCTGTTCTTTGGCTGGGAAATGCCGGCAAGCTGGCTTCAATCTGTGAACGCTTTTTTCATTATAACCTTAGCGCCTGTTTTTGCCTGGTTGTGGGTTTGGTTAGCCAGAAAAAACCTGGAGCCTGCAACACCCGTAAAATTTGCTTTGGGATTGATCTTTCTCGGCTTCGGATTTTTAGTGATGATGTTTGCCTCTTATTATGTAGTTGGCGGAGATCAGGTACTACCAACCTGGTTGATTTTGACCTACTTGTTTCATACCACCGGTGAGCTTTGTTTAAGTCCCGTAGGGTTGAGCGCGGTAACCAAACTAGCCCCGAAGAGACTTGTAGGACAAATGATGGGAATCTGGTTTATGTCCATAGCTTTTGGAAACCTGATTGCAGGCCGCGTAGCCGGGCAATTTAATCAGGATGCCATTGCTGCTGATCCCGCTTTACTTCCGGATTTATTCTGGATTATTGTGATGACTACCGTCGGTGGTGGAATCATCCTGCTCGCACTTAGCAAACCGATCCGTAAACTGATGGGGAAAGTGCATTAGAGGTATAAGGCACGAGGTGCAAGGTGCAAGAGGCTCCAAAAAAAATTTAACCCTGTGATAATTAAGCAACCTTGCAGCGTCCGACAGGTCTTGCGAGCGTTGCGGACTGAGCTTTGTTTCTATTATCTACTTTTATCCTCTATTCATTTATTTCATCTTTGAGCAGAGCCTGAGTATCTTTCCGGCATGAATCAAATCAACCAAAAGCCCCCTATTGCTGCTATTGCCACCCCGGTTGGCGAAGGTGGAATTGCGGTAATTCGTGTCTCGGGAAAGAATGCTATTTCAATTGTGAATCAAGCTTTCCGGGGGAAAGATCTTTCGGCGCAAAATTCCCACACCGTCCACTTCGGAAAGATCATCAACAAAAAGGGATTTCCGGTAGATGAAGTTTTGGCGACCCTGTTTCATTCCCCAAAATCTTATACCGGTGAAGAAACCGTAGAAATTTCGTGTCATGGCGGGGTTTTGGTTACTCAATCGGTTTTGGAAACCGTTCTGTCATTGGGAGTAAAATCAGCCGAAGCCGGGGAGTTTACCCAACGGGCTTTTTTAAATGGGAAACTGGATTTAGATCAGGCAGAGGCGGTAGCGGATCTCATTCACGCCAAAAGCCTGAAAGCGGTGGATGCCGCGCATCAGCAGCTGGAAGGCAGGTTAGGTCAGCATATCAAAAATTTCCGGCAGCAAATAATTGACGCTACAGCCATGGTAGAACTGGAACTTGATTTCATTGAGGAAGACGTTGAGTTCGCCAACAAAGATCAGCTAAAAAAACTGCTTGAAGAGCTCAATGCCGAAATCGAAAATCTTTTGGAAACCTACGAAACCGGCCGGCTGGTAAAAGATGGAGTTAAAACCGTTTTAATTGGAAGGCCGAATGCGGGCAAATCTACGTTGCTGAATACGTTGGTGGGAAGTGATCGTGCCATTGTCACCGAAATTGCCGGAACTACCCGCGATACCATCGATGTAGATTGGAGTTTTGACGGATTGTTGTTCAGGCTTATTGATACCGCTGGACTTCGAGAAACCGCAGATATTATCGAAGCCGAAGGCGTCAAACGCTCACAAAAAGCTTTCGAACAGGCCGATTTGGTGATTTACCTTAAAGAACTTTCCATCCCCTTTTCAGATGACGAGCGCAAAGAAATCGCCGACTTTCAAAAACGCGCCGGAGATACTCCTTTTATTCTAATCGGCACAAAAGCTGATATCGAAATAGATCAGGAATGGAGAACTGAGTTTGACCTGAAAATCTCCGCATTGGAAGGCGAAAAAATCAAAGAGCTAAAGAAACTGCTGAAAGATCGTGCCCTTGAGAACAAACATTATGATGCTTCGAGTCTCCTGGTAACTTCCACCCGCCATCGTGATGCCCTTCAAAAAACAAAAGAGCATGTAGATGCTGCTTTAACTGCCCTTGCACAAAATTTGACCGGAGATTTTCTCTCCATAGATTTACGGGCTGCACTAAAACAACTGGGAACCATCACCGGCGAAATCACCACCGAAGATTTGCTGGATTCCATTTTCTCCCGTTTTTGTATCGGAAAGTGACGTCCACCTAAAATTTGCCGCTATTTTAGAAGAAATGAACTCTTGAAATTTCAATCTGGTTAAGATTACAAAGTTCACATACAAGAGAGACACATAAAATGATGCGCAGATTCAGCCTTCTTACGATCCTAATTTTTTTTCTCATCACCTTTTCCGGTTGTGAAATTATCGGCGATATATTTGCCGCCGGAGCCATCTCAGCCATTATTGGCATTCTGATTTTAGTAGGGATTATTGTACTCATCGTCAGAGCGGTAAGGCGGTAAAAAACAGGAAACCTCAGGTATTTGTACTGTTGAAATTTTTTACAAAAGCTTTAATCCTATTGAAATGAAATACAGATTTATCAACTTTATCCTGCTTTTCCTTTTTATTATGACTTCTTCCGGCTGCTCAATGGTGGAGGGGATTTTCAGAGCCGGAGCTTGGTTCACTATTCTCGCAATTCTTATCGTTTTTGCACTTATTTATGTGCTTTTAACCGCCGTTGGAATTAAGCCGCTAAACTTTCAAAGGGTGCGAATCGACAAGAATAAAAAAAGTAAATTCTGATTGTCTGTTTATCGGTGATGGAAAATGAAAACGACCTCTCCCTTGTCATCTTGAGCGGGAGGTAGATAGCGAAGGATCACCAACCAGAACGCGAAAGATCTACGGTGGTAGAAGTTTGATGAACTTGAATAATTACCCTCCTCTGTCTCCTCCTGAAGGGGATGCGCGTTGGAGTCTGAAGTGTTGGGAAATGACAAAACAGCCATTCCAAAGTCATTCTGAGCATACCTGCGAAGAATCTGGGTTTTTTAAGGGAATGTGATTTACTCTAAACTGGCAAACATTTCCAACTCAGATTCTTCGGCAGTGCCTCAGAAAGACCCATGTACAATCATAGTAAATCACATCAGTGAAATCACCGAAATCTGCGATCCCTATTCGTATCTCAAAGACTCAACCGGATCTACTTTCGCCGCTTTGATGGCAGGGAAAATTCCCGCTATCAAGCCGATTAAAGCCAATACGCCCACGGTAATAAATACCGAGATTTGAGATATCTCCGGTTTTCCTAAAAATGAACCGGCACCATCCTGCATATCTAAAGCGAGTACACCGTAAACTATCGCTGAGGAAATGATCAAGCCTAAAAATCCTCCCAAAAAAGAAATGAACAGTGATTCAAATATGAACTGAATTATGATATGGATTTTGCGTGCACCTACCGCCAGCTTAATACCGATTTCACGGGTTCGCTCCTTCACAACTACAAACATGATATTTGCTACTCCAACCCCGGCAATCATAAGAGTAAAAAAACCAACGGTGAACAGAAAAATTTCCAACCCAAGAGCTACTTTATGGTTCATCTCTTCCATCTCGATAAAATCCCACATTGGAATAGCCTGTTCATCTTCGGGATTGAACGAGTATTTTTTAGAAAGAATTGAAGTTATTCCCGCTTTGATATCTTCCTGTAAAGATGGGTCGCTTGGCCGTATTAAAATAGAGCCCACATTCCGATAACCGTACATATTCCGGAACGTGGTATAAGGAATAATGGCTCGGTCTGCATCGGGGCCGTTATTCATCGAAGTTTGCATCTTTGGCTTCATCACCCCAATAACTGTAAAGGGCGTGTTATCTAAGAGAACTTGTTTCCCTACGGGATTTATTTCTCCAAAAATTCTGACGGCAATTTCATCCCCCAAAAATAAAACCCGCCGCATTTCGTCCACATCTTTTTCGTTGATGAAGCGCCCGCCCGCCGCGGGATACATGGTCCGCATGATTTCAAAATCAGGATTCACACCTTCCATATAGGTATTTGTGGTGATGTCGCCGGTTTTGAGCTGAGCTCCCCAACGCCCATACTGCGGACTTGAGTGCGCGATTCCCGGAACTGCCTTTTGAAGCAAAACCACATCTTCTTCCGTGAAACTGATGCGGCGACCAATTCCCAAACCTTCATACTTCATGCTGGTTTGGCCACTATAAATTACGATCACCTGATTTCCCGCACCCAGCATTCCTTCCATCATACTTGTGCCAAGGCCGCGGCCAAAAGCGAGTAGTAAAACCACAGAAAGCGTTCCCCAGGCAATTGCGGTTAGGGTTAGGAACGAACGCAGTTTCTGCTTGCCAAGATCCGAGAAAAATTCACTAAATAAGGTGCGCCACATAATTTTTGTTATTCAGGGTGAAATGTTTTGTTACTGTCTTAAGCAATCAACCACATCCAAACGGGAAGCCCGCCAGGCCGGTAAAAGACCGGCTGCAAATCCTACAAATCCCAACACCGCAAAAGCGATTAATCCAACTTCGGGAGAAAAGTATGGTGTACCTACAAAATCTTTAATCGGGATATTTTGCATCGCTTCTACCAAAATCCATCCAATGGCGTAACCTGCGGCGGCTCCAATCCCCACAATTACAAAAGTTTCGAGAAAGAACTGTCCCATAATATGATGCCGCCTCGCACCAACCGAGCGCCGAATGCCAATCTCTTTCATTCGCTCCTGAACTACTACAAACATGATGTTGGCAACCCCGATACCACCCACCGCAAGAGTGAAAAAACCTATCAAACCTAAAAAGCCATTTATTCCCAAAAACATGATGTTAATGAACGACCAAAATTCGTTGGTATCCCAAATACCGATAGCGTCGCGGTCGGCAGGATCAAAGCGGTGTTTTCTTCCCATTACCTCATACACCTGATCTTGAATGGCTTGTGCCATTTCCGGGTTTTTTGGCGTGTAGAGAATATTGTTGATTTGATCGGTTCCCATCATGGCAGAAAATGTAGAGGCTGGAATGAAAGCACGGTCACGGTCTTGCTGGTTATAAGATGAATTCTGTACCTTTTCCTGCATTACACCAATTATTATGAAAGGAGTATTCCGAACCATTACTTGCTTCCCAACCGGATCAATTTCCCCAAAAAGATTCTCTGCAAGCCTGTTTCCGAGAAAAATTACCCTCCTGCGTTCTTCAAGATCCCGCTCATTTAACCAACGGCCGCCTTCTCTTTCAAAGGTATTTCGCAATTCTCTGTAAATGGGATATACACCCCCAAGAGATGAATTTCGTCTCTTTTCTCCATAAGAAATCTCCAAATTTTGCACGTACTCGGGTGTGGCTACATCAATCTCGGTAATCTGATCTTGTAGAATTTGAGCATCCGCTTCGCGATAGCGAATGGGGCGGCCAATTCCATAGCCCTCGAAAGGTTTCGTGGTTTGTCCGCCAAACATAATGGCAAGCTGATCACCCATTCCCCTCATGTTTAGAATAGTTTGATCCCTAAAACCCATCCCGAAGGCGAGCAGCAAAATGAGCGTTGCTGTTCCCCACATAATTCCGAAAACAGTGAGGAAACTTCTCAGCCGTTGCTGGTTTAGATTCTGAAAGAGTTCTTTTATTAGATTTGGCAGAGCCATGGCAATCCCCGATTTTTAACGAACAGTAAGAGTTCTAACTGGGCGCTCAAGTACTTTTTCGCCCACTTCCAGCCCTTCTATCACCGCCACCGTAATAGCATCACTCATGCCAATGGTAATCTCTTTTTCAACCCGGCTGCCGGGCTCTTCTCCTGGAACTTCAATGAAAGATTTGCCGTCACGCATTTCAACCAGTGGATCTCCTTTTTTAACATAATCTCCGGCTTCTGCATACAATCGATTCACAACGCCCGAGATTTTAGATTTCACCTCAATCTCATTTTCGGGTTCAATAGTGCCCACCGCCAATGCTTTTTCTACAATTGTGCCGATTTCTGCGGTTACATGTGGTTCGGTTTCGGGAGCTTCCTCGGAAGTATTACTGTATAAATAAAATGAGGCTCCTCCGCCCAATACAATTATGATAAGTAGGGAAATCCAGAGTGTCTTTTTTCTTTTTTGCTTCGCCATATTAGTCTGCTGAAAATGATTAGAAATTTCCAGAGCTCTACGACCGCATAAAAATCAAGTTTCTGTTTTTTTGGAATATTATTGATTCTGAGACAGAAAAATCTTGAAAGCTCTACAAGCTGTAGAGAAATTTAGCTCAGAATCGGAACTTCCTTCCTAAATAAATACATGGTTTTAATAGCTCTCTAAAACAGTTGTGGCATCATGGCCATAATCGGTCAATTCCATGCTGGATAAATTTTCATCTTCATTGGAAGTTTCATATTTCACAATCCCTCCAGGGACTTCGGATGAAGAAACTCTCCACATTTTCATTGAGATTCCCGGTGCAACTCCGAAGTCGAGTAAATCGGCTGTAAAATTTTTACTTGGCACACTCACTGAAACATTCTCCTCTACTAATGCACCTTCAATAGATTCTTTAGTCAACTTTTGTGGCTCATTATACCATCCTTCAGATACCGGCTTTTCCTGGGCTTCGGCATCACCAATCTTTTCCCTTAACCTCACAATAGAAGCACGATCCTCGGAAAAAAGCACTTCCGCAATATATTTATCTTCTTCATCTCCTTCATTATCTGTTATAACTATTTGCCACCATTCCTGTCCATTATCCAGCTTTTTAAGAAAGGCTTTCCGCAGAAAGGTTTCATCCGATTCATCTGTTCGCCATTCCGTCCAGCCACCTTCAGAATAATCCTCCAGTTCAAGTTGATATCCATACCCGGTAAACAGATAATTGAACATCATCGGATACATATTTATGGTTCCGAAATTTATCCCTGCAAGCTGCACTTCTGTAGTAAGATGAGCAGTTATGGTTTTGCCCCTGTCGGCTGGCATGGTAACAATGGTGTTATTGGGCATGTAATTATCTGCCATTACAGTAACTGAATGGATACCCACGCTCCCAAAACGTACGTTTGCAATGCCATTGGCATCCGTTGTTGTTTTGCGGCCATTGGAGGCTTCGACTTGTGCTCCCTGAATCGGATTTCCTTCCTTATCTAAAACTTCCACATCAAGAGAGTTTATGGGAACTCTGTTCAAAAGCTGCGCTCCCGGACTCACGCAACCAGATATAATGATGAGTGACGTAATTGTAAAAAAAATGGCAGCTTTATTAATAAAAATATTTTTCAGTTCCATGGCATTTATCTTTTTTCTTTTGGTGATATCCATCTCTGAATGCGATATCAGAGAGAGAAATGGGTCATATTTTTCAGCTCTCAGATTGTATAGCATTTTCGCACGATGTTTTAGAAAAAAGCATTATGTGCAGCTTTTAATTCCTGAAAATACAGTCAAAAAAAAAGCCCTGCATTAGATTAATGCAGGGCTCTGAAAAATTTCAATGAGAAACGATTAATTATCGCCTTCTCCATTTTCCTGATTGGTTTCAGGTACCGGAACTGCCGGCATGCTTTGGCCTGGAGCTTCAACTGGTGCATTTACACCATCCTGTAAAATACTACGGTTGTTTTGCTGCCGGTCGATTGCAAAGTTAGCCAATATGCACAATACCAAGAAAGCTCCGCCTAAAATAGAGGTTGCTTTCGAAAGTAGATCAGCCGTCCTGCGAGCTCCAAGTCCGCCGCCGCCGCCTAAAGAGGAGCCACCACCCATTCCGGAAATTCCTTGCCCTTGTCCACTTTGAAGAAGCACAACAAGGATCAAAAGCACACAAATGATTGCAATAATTGCTACAATTACACTATATAACATGAGATAATTTCTTTAATTCATTAAGAGTGTAAAGATATCCAAATTTGTATACTATGCCAAGCATATTAGTCAAAAATAAATCCGCAAAGGATGCAATCTTACTCTAATCAACTTCGTGAATTTATAGCCCAGTCGCCGGGGCTTACCATGCAAATAATTGAAACGGTTGTAATAATCCTGTTGCTTTGGCTTATCCGGTTTACGGTAGTTCGCCTAATTCAGAATAAGGTTGAGAATAAAAAGACGGTGTATAAGTGGCGGAAAAACATGACCTACATTACATTTTTTGTAGGTGTGTTAATTATCGGGCAGGTTTGGTTTGCGACTATTGGATCATTAAGCACTTACCTGGGTTTGCTCTCCGCCGGTATCGCAATTGCGCTTAAAGATCCCGTTTCCGATTTAGCCGCCTGGCTTTTTATTATCTGGAGGAAGCCTTTTGATATTGGAGATCGGATTCAAATTGGAGAGTCAAAAGGTGATGTAATTGATATCCGGGTATTCAAATTCACCATTCTTGAGATCGGGAATTGGGTGGATGCCGATCAAAGTACCGGGCGGGTAATTCATGTTCCAAATCATCGTGTATTTGAAGCTGATCTTGCCAATTATACAAGCGATTTTGAATTCATATGGCAGGAAATTGCCGTATTAGTCACCTTTGAAAGCGACTGGAAAAAGGCCAAAGAAATTCTTCAGGAAATTGTGGATGAAACTATGCAGCATTTTATCGAGCAGGCACGAGAGCAGATTAAAAAAGCAGAAAAGTCCTACCTTATTCAATATCGCTTTTTAACCCCAATTGTATACACCGGAGTTAAAAGCAGCGGAATTAACCTCACCATCCGGTATTTATCTGATCCCCGAAAAAGAAGAAGTACTTCTCAGGCAATCTGGGAAAGTGTTTTAGAACGTTTTGCACAGGAAAAATCCATCGATCTCGCATACCCAACTGTTCGGCATTTTGATAACCCTTCTGAAGGCAAACCTGGAACTACTGCACTGGATTAGCAGCAAAAAAACCTAATCATCATCTTCGCGTAGTTTTGGAATTGGCTGGATGAGTTCCCTTGAATTATTCTCCGGGTTATTCACAAGATCGGGAACTCTGTAGACGGCCATATCAGGAAGTAAATATTGCCCGTTGAAGCCTTTTTCCAGCATTTTCAGCGCTCCACCCCCCAGCCATTTGTTTAAATCGCTGGGCTCAACAATACACGGCATCGACTTATCAAGCGGCTCTACCAAGGCGTTCGCCGGCATGGTTATCACCGCAAATGAGTAGGTAAGATTTCCTTTTTCATCCTTTACGGCAGTATAAATTCCCGCCAATGGGAGTATTTCTTTAGACAACACGCGAAGATAAAATGGAAGTGGATCGTGTACAGTTTCTTTCCATTTATAGAAGCCACTTGCCGGAATAATACATGCTGAGGTTTCCGCCAGCTTTTTCAGCTTATCATCTTTCAAAACTACCGTTTGTTGCACGGCGTAAAAATCATTCCCAAACATTCCGGCCGGCAAACCCCAGTTCGCATTCAATATTTTTCGAGATCCGTTTTGGCTTATTATTATCGGTACTTCAGCACCCGGCAGTATGTTAAAATCCTTTTCAAAGCCAGATTGGGAGCCGTTAGATATTTCGAAATAATCTTCAATTGCAGATTTATTGGCTTGTAGAACATAACGTTTCATGTGGCTCCTGTTTTTGTGTTTTGTATCTACAACGAAAAAAGTTCAATTTATTACTTAATTCTCTCTTACAACCTGTTTAGATTAAAGTACCCGCACTTATATCTTTATCCAAAAATTCACATCTTTGCCGCTCCTAAATAAACCTTACAAATTCTCATGATCAATCCATTCTTTAACAATGATGAACTGCGTTTAAGAGCATTTTTCAGAATATTTTTATTCATTTTTTTCCTTGTACCCCTAATAGCTCTTAACTCATTTATACCAATAGAATGGCTTGAGTACAGTATGAGGTCTGCCCTCGTTTTGGGGCTCTATTTTGTAGTGTTGAAATATATTGATGCCCGCCCCTGGCAAGAAAGTGGATTATCGTATAGCAAAAAGTGGCTTCATGAATGCCTCGCAGGAATTGCAATCGCGTTCTTTGTAATGTCTCTGATTTTTCTGGTTGAATGGCTTTCGGGAGGATTAACCATCACGGGATTCGGATGGCAACGTAACGGCGACATTTATTGGCTGCTTCCTATTTTAGCATTTTTAATACAGATGCTTTCGGTTGGTTTTTATGAAGAAGTAATTTCGCGCGGATTCCTGCTCAGAAATATCGCGGAAGGTTTTACTTTTGGGAAAACCACCCCTTTTTTGGGAACGGTAATAGCGATTATTATTAGTTCTTCCCTCTTTGGCTTAGGTCATGCGGGAAATCCCAACGCTACTATTTTTGCGGTTCTTAATATTTTCTTAGCCGGAATTATGTTAGCAATTCCCTTTGTTATAACCGGCCGGCTCGCACTGTCGATTGGGTTACATTTTGCATGGAATTTTTTTCAGGGAGGATTTTTTGGCTTTAGTATTAGCGGAATGGTGGTCAGAAATTCGGTTATTCAAATTCATCAAGAAGGGCCTGAGTGGTGGACGGGTGGAGCCTTTGGTCCAGAAGGTGGGTTGATTGGGGTTTTGGGAATAATCCTGATAATGATTCTAATTATCATCTACTTGAAAGTAACGGGAGTTCCTTTAGAGTTTGCCACATCCTTTTCAAATAATTTTACGGAAAACAGGAGAAAATTAAAGCCAACAGATGAGCTTGCCTGACAAGTTTTGTATATTTAAAAATATTTTAGAAATGCAGGGTAAAAAGCTCTCGTAAGGCATTTGCAGATCCTGGAATTAGAACAGGATGTGAATTTTTGAAATTCAGCTTACTGCACGATTGATGAACGAAGTTTTTTTAATCGGGCTTTCGACATTTCTAAATAAAGCTTTTCTATGAAAAGCTCGATCTTTGAAAATTGAACTATAACGCCAAAATGAAATGAGGTGAAACCATTGTCTTTTGAAAAATTTGGCCTCAGCCCCGAATTATTGAGCGGGCTGGCCGACGTAAGAATTAAAGAACCAACACCTCTCCTGAATGAAGTACTGCCCCTGGCATTGCAAGGCAAACATTTGCTTGTAAAACATGAAGCCGAAGATAACGGTGTTTTTTTAATACCAGCACTACATAAGCTTTTAAGCAACGGAGAGGTTTCTGGCACAAAAGTTTTAATATTAACACCATCTACAGAAAGGGTAAAAGTAATTGATGAAACGGTTTGGGCTATGGGTTACCATGCTCAAATCAGCAGTGCCGCCCTATCCCTAAAAGGAAATAAGGGAGAACAAGAACAAGCTGTACGTGATGGTGCCCCTGTGATTGTAGCAAATCCCGGGCGATTAATTGAAATACTGGAGAATACAAAGCTTAAACTTCCCGGACTGGAGCTTATCATTATTGATGAAGCCCACGCCATGGATAAGTTTAGCCTGGTGAGCCGTGTGAAAGATATTCTGCAGTTCGTGGAAGGAGATTGCCAAAGTATCATTCTCTCCGCCCAAAACAATAAGCCTACACAGCAACTCGCAGATCTTTTGCTGACTAATCCTGAAGTAATCGGATTTGATAGTGAAGAAGCAGAAACTGATACTGATACAGAATCTTCCGCACAAAACTCTGAACAGGTTGAGGAAATATCAGCCCAAAAAGAAGAGCAAGAAGAATTTACTTTGGACTTGGAACAGGTAAGCCGCAAGCTTGAAAAAGCGAGTGTAAGTGTTGTTTTAAATCCTGAAGAGAAGAAAAAAGAAGAGCCGGCTAAGTCTGAAAATAATGGCGAGGAAGAACCAGCTCCCATTCCCGGAGATTTAACGCAGGCTTATATTTACGTTCCTCCAAGAGCAAAAATATCAACCTTGCTGGCGCATTTAGAAAAAACCCTTAGCACCAATATTGTGGTTTTCGCCGCTTCAAAAAGAACCACCGACCGGCTTTTCCGCATTATTCGCAAAAAAGGATGGGGCGTTGTTAGTGTTGATGAACGCGTAGACGATCAGGTTTATAAAGAACGCTTCGATAAATTTGTTGCCGGAGACATGAAAATTCTGCTGGTCGGAGGCTTATCTGCCACCGATGTGGAGTTGAATGAAGTGAAGCAGGTGATAAATTATGATGTCCCAAATGAAGTGGAAGAATATAAATATCGAGCTGAATTGGTCGGCAGCGGAAAAGCTGCCAGAATGGTTTCTTTAGTATCCACAATGGATAAAAGCGACATCAACGAAATTGTGAAACAGGTTGGATATGCACCCACTGAAATTCCTCTTCCTGTAGAAGTCAAAGAAAAGAAAAAAGGAAAAGGAAAATCGAAAAGCAGCGATAACCGCAGAAAAGATTCACCTAAGAAAAACGATGATGACCGAAGGCGGAAGAAGGCAAAAAAAGAGAAAAGTAACGGCCTTCCCCGCCCAACGTACGACGGTTTATCCGGTGGAAGAGACGGCAAAGGTAAAAGGCCTTCGCCAAGCGAGGGTAAAGGAGCCTTCGGCTGGATAAAAAAATTGTTTGATTGATATTATCCTTCTCAGTTTGAAGCCTTGTCGCATTAATTTGCACAAGGCTTTTTTTGTGTTTCGAATTTAATAAAAAAATTCACTCCCTTTTCTTAGCTATTCTTCTAAAAAAGCGCTTACACCATTTTCCCAAATCTAAGTACAGTAATAATCATTGATTATTCTCTGTTAAAGTTAGATTATGGTGCTATGGAAGCCCAAATAAAACAACTAAATCAGACCCTTTCTTCGGCACATAATGATGTGAGGCTGGCCCATATTCTGAATAAGTTCCGGGATGAAGTGCTCATTACCACATCGGTTGGCACCACTTCCGCGCTTCTCATACATATGATTAGCCGCATCCGGCCCAATCATCCCATTCATTTTATCAATACCGGATATCTTTTTTCCGAAACTCTGGAGTACAAAAACCTGCTCATCGAAAAATATGGGGTAAATATTATTGATCATTCCCCCGACAAAGCAAAACATCAGCTTACTGAAAATGAAAAGATGTGGACTCATAATCAGGATCTCTGCTGCCATTATAATAAAGTGGATCCTTTAGAGCGTATTCAAAGTAAAAAAGAGTATAAAGTGTGGATCTCAGGGCTGATTGGTTATCAGAACAACTACCGAAACGGGCTGAATTTCGTGCAAAAAAAAGAGGGCCTGTATCGGTTTTATCCTTTAATCGACTGGACCCGGGAAATGGTTGATGAATATTTTGATAATTATCAGCTCCCGCGACATCCTCTCGAACAATTTGGTTACGACTCGCTGGGATGCACCCATTGCACTTCAAAAGGCGAGCACAGAAACGGGCGCTGGGGTAATTCCGGAAAAACGGAATGCGGGCTTCATTTGTAATAATTATGGAATTCTGGCTTTCAAAAAGTCTCTTTTGAAACCTCTTCAATCCAATCTAAATACTCAGCATTTCCTTCTTCTTCTGAAATGGGCAATGAAATTACGCAAGGGCAATCATAGCTGTGAAGTTCCAGAACACGCTTTGTGAGTTTATTAACCCTCGATTGATGGGTTTTAATGATAAGTACACATTCTCTGGCCTCTTCAATTTCTCCTTCCCAGCGGTAAATCGACTCCATTCCCACTAAAATATTAGCACACGCGGCTAAGCGTTCTTCAACCAAAGCACGGCCAATTGCCCGCGCTTCTTCTTTTGTTGACGTTGTGATATATACAAACCGTAGATTTCTATACATGATTAGTAAAACTGTTGAAATGCAGGAGAAATTCCAAGTGAATTTTGGTTGATAAAAGAAGCAATTACCGCTATCTTTGCAAGCTCTGAATTTTGCGAGAGTGGCGGAATTGGTAGACGCGCTAGATTTAGGATCTAGTATCTTAACCGATGTGGGGGTTCGAGTCCCCCCTCTCGTACTTCCTTCCTAATTAAAATTGCAACCCTGTTCATTTTACTGAATCGATAATTAAAGCGGAGAACACGTGGACATTTCTGTACAAGAGCTTACTTCTGTTGACAAAGAAATCACCCTAAAGGCTAAACGAGACGAGCTTCAGGAGACTTTCGATAAAGCTTATAAAAAATATAAAAGCCAAATTACGTTGCCAGGATTTCGCCCGGGAAAAGTACCCATGGGGCTTGTAAAAAAGCGTTTTGGTAAAGAAATTGAGTACGAAGAAATCAACAAATACGTACAGAAAATATTTGAAAAGGAAGTAGTTCCTGAGCACGAGCCTGTTGGCGAAACGGAAATGGTTGATTTCCAGTGGGAGAATGATGAGCTGGAAGTGAAGTTTAAAATCGGCACAAAGCCTGAAGTTGAATTAACCGATTTGTCTAAAGTAAAAGTAGACAAAATGGTGCACGACGTTACCAACGATGAAGTAGAAGAAGAAGTAGAGCGAACTCTTGAGAGAGAAGGGAATTGGGAAGACATTGATGAACCTGCTTCTAAAGATACCCGCGTAATTGTAGATGTTGTTTCTGTCAATCATGGCGATGAAGACAAAAATCAAACTATCGACCTTCGTAAAGATGATGCCGCCGATTTTCTAAAAGCCCTGAAAGGCAAAAAAGCCGGAGATGTTGTTGAAATGAGTATCCCGCATGGGGATCATGAAGATCAACTGCAAATCACCATAAAGAACGTTCAAAAACCACATAAAGTTGAGCTTACCGAAGAGGTGATAAAAAATCAGAGTAATGGAGAGGCTAAAAATGTAGATGAGTTCAAAAGCTATATAAAAAGCAGAATGCAAGAATATTATGATCAAACCTCTGATGATCTTTTTAAGAATGATGTTGTAGAATCTCTTGTTGAAAAACATGATTTTGAAGTTCCGGGCTCGTTCGTTACTCAAATTCAGAATTCATACATCGATCAGTTAAAGCAGCAACAAGGTGGTGAACTCCCGGAAGATTTTAACGAGGAAGAGTATAAGGAGGGAATGAAAGAACGGGCGATAAAAGAATCGAAATGGTCGTTCATTAGCAATAAACTGCAGGAGACTTTCGATGAAATAGAAATCAAACCTGAAGATATCGACGAGTTTATTTCTATTGAAGCTGCACGTTATGGAATTGCAGCAGATCAGATGAAACAGTATTATGCGCAAAACCCAAATATGCTTGAACAACTAAGAAGCAGCATCAGGGAGAATAAGGTATTTGATAAACTGCAGGATGAGGTAAAAATCAACGAAATCAGTAAAGATGAGTACCGCGACCGGCAGAAAAAGAAAGAAAATGAGAAAAAATAAATTCAGGCAAGAATTATTATGATTAAGCAACCCCTTTACGAAGATCCGTCTAATAGTATGAATCACCAGCCAATTCACAATCAACTGGTACCGATGGTAGTGGAAACTACCAGCCGGGGCGAACGTGCTTATGACATTTATTCGCGCCTGTTAAAAGACAGAATTGTAATTTTAGGTTCTGCAGTAAATGACGCAGTAGCAAGTACAGTTATGGCTCAGCTGTTATTTTTGGAATCGGAAGATCCTGAAAAGGACATCAATTTTTATATAAACAGCCCTGGTGGTGTCGTTTCTGCAGGCCTTGCAATTTATGATACCATGCAACACATCAAATGTGATGTAGCCACCACTTGTATGGGAATGGCGGCGAGTATGGGAGCCGTTCTATTGACAGCAGGCACAAAAGGCAAAAGAAGCTGCCTGCCACATTCGCGCGTTATGATTCACCAGCCATTAGGCGGCACGCAAGGACAAGCGAGCGATATTGAGATTGAAGCGCGAGAAATCATCCGCGTAAAAGAAGAGCTTAGTCAAATTTTAGCCGACCATAGCGGACAGACTATCGAACAAATCAAATTAGATTCAGATAGAAATAAATGGTTAACTGCAAAAGAAGCAGTAGATTATGGTTTGGTTGATAACTTACTGGCCAAATCAAAAGGCAATAAATAACCCGGTTATTAATTCAAAGTGATATGAGCGAAAAAGAAAAAAACAGCGATATAGTACACTGTTCATTTTGCAGCCGCTCCAGTTTGGAAGTGAACAGTATGGTAGCCGGTCCCGGCGTTTACATTTGCGACCGCTGCGTGGAAGATGCCTCCAGTATTATTAAAAGTGATTTAGCTTCTCTTGCCCGTAGAAGAGAAAAAAGTTACAAGCCGATGCTGAAGCCGGTCGAAATCAAGAATAAACTGGATGATTATGTAATTGGGCAGGAACTTGCTAAAAAGACACTTTCCGTAGCCGTTTACAATCATTACAAACGAATATCTGCGGAAACGGCCGAAATTGACGACACTAAAATTGAGAAGTCGAATATAATGTTGCTCGGCCCAACGGGAAGCGGAAAAACCCTGCTCGCTCGTACTTTGGCAAATATAATTGATGTTCCTTTTACCATTGCCGATGCCACCGTTCTTACCGAAGCCGGCTATGTTGGCGAAGATGTCGAAAGCATTCTCAGCAGCCTGCTTCAGGCGGCCGATTATGATGTAGAACGCGCCAAACGCGGCATCGTTTATATTGATGAGGTGGACAAAGTGGCCCGCAAAAGTGACAACCCTTCCATCACCCGCGATGTAAGCGGAGAAGGCGTTCAACAGGCTTTACTGAAGATTTTAGAGGGAACAGTAGCCAACATTCCACCGAAAGGCGGAAGAAAGCATCCCGAACAAAGTTTTATTCAGCTCGATACCGCCAATATTCTATTTATTTGCGGGGGAGCTTTTTCAGGATTGGAGCAAATTATTTCGCGCCGGCTTTCTACCAGCGCAATGGGTTTTCATTCCAAAGATCAGGTTAAATTTGATAAAGAAGATCCAGAGATTTTCACTCATGTTGAGCCCGAAGATTTACAAAGCTTTGGTTTAATTCCCGAACTAATCGGGCGTTTACCTGTAATTTGTGGTTTACATGAGCTTTCTGATGAAGCCCTGCTCGACATCCTGCAAACTCCTAAAAACGCGATTGTGAAACAGTATCGAAAGCTGTTTAAGATGGAAGATGTGGAACTCGAAATTGAAGACGAAGCCCTTGAAGCCATCGTTCAAAAAGCAAAATCGCGGAAAACAGGTGCCCGTGGTTTACGCTCAATTATGGAATCTGCAATGCTCGACATTATGTTCACCCTTCCTTCAATGAAAAATATCGCACGATGTGTAATCACGCGGGAAACGATAGAGAAAAAAGCCCCGCCTGTTTACGAAAAACAAAAAGTATCCGCTTAATGTGGAAAAGCCTTCCTCAAAAATTTTGAGGAAGGCTTTTTTGTTTGTTCTTCATCCATATATTCCAAGGCGATGAATTACCTTCTCTTATGACACTTTTTGTTCCTTCAAACCGGATTAAATTATTTTTAGTGCTTCTGCTCATTTTTCTTGGGGTGGGCTCGGTAGTCTATAACCAGTATTTAGTTACAAAAATACTGGAGCAGGAAAGATCAAGTGTAGAACTTTGGACGAAGGCCATTGAGCACAACAGCCTCCCTCTTGATCAACAAGCAAGTACTAAATTACTCAACGCCGTAACCCTGCTCCGCCAGCAAGAACAAGTTCCGGACAGCGCGATACAGCTAATTTTAGAAGCTGAATCTGCCCGAACTTCTACCGATTTTGTCACCAATGAAATTATTCTGCAAGACCGGTTCAAAATCCCAACCATTGTTGTAGATTCAAACGATGTGATTCTGCACAACCGTAATATTGATTCCCTCCGCCTGGAAACTGAAGAAAGCCGCAGAGAACTGGTAAGAGAATTTAAAAGCCTGAATTTACCAATCAAACTGGTGATTGGCGATGAGCGCCGCCAAATTGCTCAATTTGTCTATTATGGGGAAAGCCCCACCGTGCAGCTACTCCGTTATTTCCCGTACATACAAATTTTATTGCTGGGATTGTTACTGGGTATTGGATATACCACTTATCGTAGCATTACGCGCTCAGAACAATCCAATTTATGGGTTGGCATGGCAAAAGAAGCTGCACATCAGTTAGGAACGCCTATTAGCAGTTTATATGGATGGCTTCAGTTATTGAAGGATGAATACGAATATGATGAATCCGCAATAAATATTGCCAACGAAATTGAGAAGGATATTCAGCGCCTGCGTGGTGTAGCTGAACGATTCGGTAAGATTGGTTCAGAACCTGAACTTAAAGAAATGGAGATTGAACCCATTCTGGAGCAGGTTATTTTTTATATGGAACGAAGGCTGCCCCGCCTCGGAAAAGCCATTGAAGTAAGAAAATCACTTACCGCCAAAGCAAAAGTCCGCATCAATCCCGAACTTTTTCAGTGGGCTATTGAAAACATGGTGAAAAATGCTATGGACGCTATGCAAGGCATTCAGAAAGACGCTTACATCGCAATATCTTCAAAAGTACAGGAGGGCGAAGTCATTATCGACATAGAAGATTCCGGTTGCGGTATCGAAATCCAGAATGTGAAAAGCATCTTTAAACCCGGGTTTAGCACCAAAAAACGTGGGTGGGGTTTAGGTTTAAGCCTCACCAAACGGATTATAGAGGAATATCACAACGGAAGTGTTTTTGTTTTGCGCTCCGAACTTAACGAAGGAACTACGATGCGGATCACCCTTCGGGAAGAAAAATCAGAAGAAAAAGTACAACCGATGACGGATCAGTCGCCGGTATAACCTCTTTTTCCTGCATATTCCACTAATTCAGATTTCAGCAGGTTTCTTCCACGGTGTAATCTGGATCGAATGGTGCCGATCGGTACATCCAGCATATTAGCAATTTCTTCGTAGGTGTAACCCTCAACATCACACAACAACACTACCGTTCGGAAATCTTCGGGTAACCGCAAAAGAGCATTAGAGAGGTCATCGTCCATCATCTCTCTGAACATCAAGCTCTCTAAATCTGATGTTTCTGTACGTTCTGCACGGATAGACTCGTAGTAGGAAGAAACCTCGTCATAATCTACCTGATTCGGTTTCTTCGAAGTTTTACGATAATTATTTATGAAAGAATTTTTTAGAATTCGGAACATCCAGGCCTTGGCATTTGTTCCCTTTTCATAACTGTTAAAGAACCGATAGGCTTTAACTATTGTATCCTGAACAAGGTCTTCCGCATCCGTCATGTCTGTGGTTAAACGGAGGGCAAAATTGTGCAGTGCGTTCATGTGAGGAATTATTTCCTCGTCAAAATCCTTTTGCTTTTTTACTTCAGCTCTTGTTAACTGTGTCATAGTCATTTATTCCATCCCTTTTTCTTTAAACAAATGTAGTTTATAGGTGTTTACTATTCAAACTACAGCTGGCATTTTTAGAGCTTTTATTACAAACTATTTTAATTAAGAAACTCTTTAATGTTAAATAGATTGTATTGATAGAGATGTTAAGCGAAATCGTTGGATTAGGAAATGACGGCGATAACCATAATATCGTAAATAGCGTGAGTCCAGGCGGCTACACCAAATCCCCTCCACACATAAATTCCGTTAAGTATCAGTCCAAACAAGAACCTATATAAAAAGGAGCTAATCGTAAAAGCGTCTCCCATAGAACCTATGTAATGTACAGCAGAGAAAATGAGAGCAGCTAAAACAACCGAAGCTGTTACTCCTGCCCATTTTTTATCAAAAAGTTTTACAAATAATAGTGAGAATATTGATACTAAAATGACCCTAAAAAACAGCTCTTCGTATAAACCCGCTCCCAAAGAAAGAGCAATTTTTTGTGTGATTGAAAGGCCGTTAATAGGGTCCGTAGCTATAAAATTTACTACAAAAGACACCAGTGATTGACTTATGAGGGCAACAACGATCGCATAAATGGTAGCTTCAACCAAAAGTATTGGGAAATATGCGAAACGAAGGGTCCGTAACCGAACTCTCTCTTTATATAAAATGAAAAGACCTGCAATAGCAACCAGTAGCAATGTGAATGACATTGCATTTACCCCGAAATAAGTAAAAAGCATTTTAATCCATACGTCTACGCTAATCCTGACAATGTATTCGCTATCGGGCTGGGATATAAGAATTAGTGCTTCGTAAAGCAGAAATAGCGGAAGGCTTACCAAAAAACTGTAAAGCAGATTGTTGGTGTTCTCGAAGTAGCGCTTTACCTGGTTTGTCATTAACTGTCTGTATAAATTGTTACTGCCGGCTGAGTGTTTTGATCGAGCCCTAATGTTCGAAAAGCGTGAGAAGAAAGTTTCAATCCCGCGCCGGTAATGCGATCATTAACTTGCACGTAAACTCCTTTCCCGGTTGCCTGATTTTCAACAAAAATAATACTGCCAAGGGCGATGTTTGAATGAGCGGCGGTTAAGGCATTGGGATCATATAATTCCCCATTAGTGGTAGATTTGCCTAACTCTGAAGTGTTGTACATGATGGCAGCTACTTCTCCTAAATCTTGCAAATTAGCTTTTTGCAGATATGGATTGGAGTAATTTCGGGATGGAGGCAAAAGTATCGTTACCTCTTGTCCACGGTTCAAGGCTGTGATGTCTATCTCGGGATTTAAAGCCTCAAACTCTTCTGTGGTCAACTTAAACCTGATCAGAATATCATTCAGAGATTCACTTTGTTCAATTTTATAAACGGTAAATATTCCTTGAGGAGATGATTCAGCTGCAAACATTGAAACCGATGGCGCAACAGAAACTTTCTTAACAGCCAATTTTTGCCCAACACTTATGTTATCGTTTTCGAGATTGTTGAGGCCTTTCAGCTGCTCAAGCGTCATATTGTGCTCCCGGGAAATGGAATACAAATTATCGCCACTTTTTACAACATAGGAAGTATTATCCGCACTGGAAGATGTGCTTATAAGTGACCCTGAAGGCTCCGGCGGAGATTCTATTGTTTCTGCCGACTCCTTATTTTCAAAATAAACGAGTTGCTGGCCTACTGATATATTGTTGCTGTTCAGGCTGTTCCATTGCGTAAGTTCGGCGATGGTCACATTCAGCTTTTTCGAGATGCTGTACAAGGTTTCGCCCTGCTGAATTTCGTAGGTTGACTTCTGCTGAGCACTAAGCGTTACTGAAGTAGCAGCAAAGAATATTATGCTGCATAAAATATGACGATATAAAATTGTACAGGTATTTTTCATCACTGTCCTTCTGATTCAATTTCAAGGTTAAGTAAAGCTGCTGATAACTCTGATTTGGTATGCATATCGTTCTGCGATTCGGCTTCTTCAATCCCATGCTTATAGCACTGAAGGGCTTTTTTGTTCTCTCCGATCTCCTCGTATACTTTAGCAAGGTGATAGTAAACTCCAACATATTGCGGATCTTTTTCTTTGATGGCTTCAAATAGAATTTGAGCTTTTTTCACCTGCCCCAACTTAAGCATTTCAAGCGCCAGCGTAAACTTATAGAAAGAATCCTCAGGATGCTCTCTTACCGATTTAGCTAACTTTGAAATTCTTGCGTTCATGCTTTCACCTTTTAAACCGTTCTTCAATTTCCTCGATTGAATCTCCCCCAAACTTCTCAAGAAATGCATTCGCGAGCACCGGAGCTATCACACTTTCAGCAACTACAACCGCGCGCGGTAAAGCACAAACGTCCGATCGTTCGTAGCGGGTTTCCGTCTCTTCAAAAGTGTGCATGTCCACTGTGCGCAAGGGATTGAGCATTGTGGGAATTGGCTTCATCACTCCGCGAATTATAAGCGGCATGCCGGTGCTCATTCCGCCTTCCAATCCACCCATTCTGTTTGTTCTTCTTTTGAACGAATTATTTTCGTGGGTGATTTCATCGTGCACCTCGTGTCCCGGCCTATGGCCAGATTCAAAACCCAACCCAAATTCCACACCCTTCATGGCTTGCGTGCCAAGTATAGCCTGGGCAATTTGCCCATCCAGCTTTTTATCCCAATGCGTAAAACTACCCAAGCCCTCGGGAAGGCCGGTAACTATAATTTCATAAATACCCCCGAGCGAAGAGCCTTCTTTGCGTCGCTTTTTAATCTCTTCACGCATTTGCTCAGAAAGATTCTCGTCAAGGCAACGAACATCAGATTTATCAGCGTTTTTATACACCTGCTCCGCACCTTTTTCCGCTAATGGGTCTGTTATTTCGCGGACGGAATCCCAGCTATTAAAACCTACGGAGCCAATGCGAAGCACATGTCCGCCAATTTCGATACCAAAATGTTTTAAAAACTGCCTGGCAATTCCGCAACACGCCACACGCATTGCCGTTTCGCGAGCACTGGAACGTTCTATAACTGGCCGGATATCATCAAAACGATATTTTTGGGCTCCAACCAAATCGGCATGTCCGGGACGGGGAAGCGTTATTTTCTCAATTCCATCGACCTCTGTGTGCTTGTTCATCACTACAGGCCAGCCGTCTTCATCTTTCTTAAAAGCCCGGTTTTCCATAAACATTGAAATTGGGCCGCCGATGGTTTTGCCAAAACGTAATCCGGATTGGATAGTGGCAAAATCTTTTTCGAAAGCCATTCGCCCGCCTCGCCCATAGCCTTGTTGGCGGCGAACCAAATGCTGAGCGAGATCTTCTTCGGTAAGGAAAAGTCCAGCGGGGATGCCTTCCACGATTCCCGTTAAACCCGGTCCGTGAGATTCGCCTGCTGTTAAATATCTGATCATGAAACTAAATTGTAGATTTATAAATCGAAAAGATCTGTTTTTATGCTAAGGCGGGTTACCCCACCTAATTTACTATAAGAACTTCGGCTGATGTCTACCAAAATCATCTTCACTTTGAAACCAACTCCAAATGCGATACCTGCTAAATCGAAATCAGAACCGGATGAAGTTTGCTCATGTAGGTAGTAATCGTAACCCAAACGAATATTAAAATTTTCAGTAAAACTTGCCTCTCCTCCGGCAATTATATGCCTGAAAAGATTTTTAACAAAAGCCGGTTTTTCGGATTCACCAAAAACCCGCAAATCCCAGTCGTTTAATTTCCTAAGCGTAAGGCTTAACTGAAAAGGAAAAGCTTCTGGTTTTTTAGTAATTCCTGCAGAAATATCGAGTGGCAATGGTTCCCTGCGCTCATCGAAAGCAGAAATTTGGCCCCCAAGATTTCGTATTGATAATCCCGCGCTAAAATGACTGGTTGTATCACGATAAAAAAGGCCGCCTGAAATTGCAGCAGCTGTAGATTTAAACGTGGAGTATGATGAATGAATGATATCAATACCGGCTCCAACATTCAGATTCTCAGTTAATTCAAGGCTGTATGCAGTAGTAAAGGAAAAATCGTTGGCGTTAAAGCCGCCAAGGTTGTTCCCATTTTCATCCAAATATTCAAAATCCCCATATCCCATAAAACGAATACCTGCCGCAAAAGTCCCGATGCCATCCAAATGGAATGCTCCATTGGTAAAACCCATGTTAGCATCACTAAAGAAATTCAGATAAGTGGCGGAAATTTTTCCGGAAGCATCTGCGTTGAGATATGCGGGGTTCAAATTTAGCAAGCTGAAATCAGCACTATAAAGTCCTACATGATTGCCACCAAGTGCTGCGGCGTTGGCAGCTGGCGTAACATCTAAAAAGCGAAATATACTTGACGTATTATTTTGAGCAACAATACTTTGGCAAAAGAGAATCGAGATAAATAAAGATAAAACCAGTCGCACAATTTGAAGGATTTAGGAATCACAATTGGTAAAAATGTTTTGTAATATAATCAAATGCTTCGGCAATACGTGAAGATTATAACTAAGAAATGATATCAAAATTACCAGGCGCTTCTTCGTTAAGAGAATTTGGCCATTACACCCAGCTTTTATACCAGGCATTACGTTCATCTACAGAGATTAGTACTTACCGGAAAAACCTTTTTCATGAGTTTATAAAGGTTGGCTACGAGTCAATACCGATTATTATGCTAACGGGTGTGTTTACGGGTGCGGTTCTTACTTTGCAAACAGCTTATCAGTTAGATACGGGGCTTTATCCCAGCTCCATTATAGGTTCTATTGTAGCGCAATCTATAGTTATTGAACTTGCAGCTGTAATAAGCGCACTGGTTTTAGCGGGTAAAGTGGGCGCGAGAATGTCCACGGAGCTTGGAACAATGAGAGTAAGTGAACAGATTGACGCGCTCGAATCGATGGGATTCAACTCCGTTTCTTTTTTGGTGGTTCCTCGTATTTTAGCCGGCATCTTCATGTTTCCCGTTTTGTACATTACCGCCGCTGTTTTTGGTGTTTCGGGAGGCGTTGTAGCCGGCGCCGTAGATGGAATTGTCCCGGTTTCAGAATTTATGAAAGGAGCACGGGAATTTTTTTATGAGTCGGATGTAGTCTTTGGTTTTATTAAGTCGATTGTATTCGGATTTGTGATAACTTCTATTTCCTGTTTCAAGGGATATAATGCCTTTGGAGGTGCCGAAGGCGTGGGAAATGGAACCACTCAGGCTACCGTATTAAGTTGTATCTTTGTTCTACTTTCCGATTTTGTGTTGGCAGCTATTTTACTTTAAAAAATGATAGAGATTAAAAATCTTACTAAAAGCTTCGGCAGTAACCTGATTTGGGAAGACGTTTCTTTTGATATAGAAGACGGGGAAACGCTGGCAATAATTGGGAAGTCAGGTTGTGGTAAATCTGTTTTGCTTAAGCATTTAAATGCACTTTTGTATCCTGATGACGGAGATGTTCTTATAGATGAAAAATGCGTTTTCGAATTAAGCTATACTGAACTAAGGAAAGTCCGGCAGCGATTTGGAATTTTATTTCAGGGCGGGGCCTTATTCGACTCTATTAGTACTTTTGAAAATGTAGCTTTCCCGTTGCGATATTTCACCAATCAAACCGAAGAAGAGATTACCCATAATGTGAATAATGCTTTGGGCATGGTAAACCTTAAAAGTGCAGGACATAAATCTACTTCGGAACTTTCGGGAGGAATGAGAAAAAGGGTGGGCTTGGCGAGAGCAATTATTCTGAAGCCAGATTACCTGTTATATGATGAACCCACTTCAGGCTTAGATCCAAAAACTTCCGAAGAAATAAATGAACTTATTGTAACTATGGCAAACAGCCTCGACATTACATCTGTTGTGGTAACTCACGACATGCACAGTGTGCTGGAAATTGCCGAAAAAGTAGCCTTTTTAGACTCACAAAAATTAAGCTGGTTTGGAGAAACAGACGACATGAAACATAGCGATAATCAAAATTTGCTTGAATTTATCACGGCCAGCGAATATCAAATAAAAGCAAAAAACGGATAGGAGAAACGTTTTGGCGAAAATAAGTAACGAACTTAAAATTGGAATAACGGTTGTAGTAGCCATTATTGTCGCTTTCATTGGCTTCAGCATAATGAAAGATATTCCACTTTTCAGGACATCCACTACTGTGTTCACAAAATTTGAAAAAGTGTACGGCTTAATTCCCGGCAATGCGATAAATGTGAGAGGCTTCAAAATAGGTTCTGTAAAAAGAATGGAACTTCTCCCCTCCGACTCAACTTTGGTTGAGCTCTCAATTGAGGAAGAATATACTATTCCTAAAGGATCGGTTGCCTTATTAAGATCGAGTGGTGTTCTTGGAGGAAAATTTATTGAAATAGTGAAATCCGATTCTTCTGAAATAGTAGAAAACGGAGAAAGCATTCAGGGATTTTTTGAGGAAGGAATGATGGAAAGTTTTGCCGACGAGGGCGCTAAACTCGGCGAGGATGTATCCGCATCCATCAAAGGATTTGACGCTTTGATGAATAACCTGAACCAGACTTTAAGTGAGGAGAATCAAGGAAATATCTCTGGAATGCTTAGCAATCTTGAATCCTCCACTCAATCCTTGAAAAACTTAATACAAGAGCGAAAGAGCGATCTGGATGTAATGATTGAAAATGCGAGAAATACCCTCGAAAACCTGGACGATTTAAGCTCAGACAACAAAGAGAAATTGACTTCCCTGATAAATAATTTAGAAGCCACCAGTGTAGAGCTCGAAACTTTAAGCACAGGGTTAAATGAGACCAACCTCACACTCAACGAAGTGCTAAATAAAATAAATAACAGTGAGGGTACTTTAGGAAAATTGGTAAATGATCCGTCTTTATATAACAATATTGACAGCTTATCAGTTAATCTTAACGAGCTGATTAAAAATATAAATAATGATCCGGGTAGGTATCTTAAACACATGAGACTTGTTGAGGTTTTTTAAGCATACTGAGGCTTAATTGGCTTTCAATTACTTGGGTATTCACTTATATTATCAGGCTTATTGCGTGGGTGTAAAATCCCTGGCAATAGACAAATTGAAACTTAATAAATGATTTTTTAGAGGTTACCTTTTATGGGTGTAATGGAAAACATGAGAAATAGCACCGGTATTATCCTTTGGGTGCTAATCGGATCATTTGGCCTTTTGTGGGTGTTAGCAGATGTTAACTTTTTTGACGCAATGCAGGCAGGCCCAAATGCTTTAGGGGCGGTGAACGGTGATAAAATCTCAAACGAAGAATATCAAAGCCGGGTTCAGTATTATACAAATGCGTACAGCCAGCAAACAGGCAACTCGCTAACTCCCGAGATGCGGTCTTATTATGAATCTCAGGCTTGGGAAGAATTGGTAAATGCTCGTCTTCTCAACCAAAAAATGGATGAACTTGGGATAACGGTTTCTGATCAGGAAGTACTTGATATGGTATATGGCGATAATCCCGCACCAGTAATTCGTCAAAATTTTACCCGCGAAGATGGAACTATTGATCATCAAGCCATCCAGCAAGTGCTCTCTTCAAGTGAGTTCTCACAACAGGCTGTTGCCTTAGAACTTCAGCTCAGAGAACAAAAACGCCAGCAAAAACTTGGCAATTATATTACCGCCGGGCTTCAGGTTACCGATCAGGAAATCGAAGATGAATTCATCAAAGAAAACAGTTTTGCTGAAGTTCAGTATGTCCGATTTCCATATAGTGAAGTAGCCGAACAAGAGCTCGAAATTTCTGACAGTGAGTTAAGATCATATTACAGCGATAATAAGGAGCGATATAAGCGTGATGAAAGCTACCGTATCCGCTATGTTACGTTCAGCAAGCTGCCGACAGCTCGTGATACATCTCAAATAGTTGAAGACCTCAGAGAACTGCAAGAACCATTTGCCAACTCACAAAATGACTCTCTTTTTCTTAGTCGCCAAGGATCAACTTCCAGCTACAGCAACTCTTTTGTAAGCCCCGATGACATCAGAGATGAATACCGTGCCGTTGTGGATTTAGAAGAAGGCGAAGTTACGGATGTAATTGTAACCCCAAGTCAGGCTGCAATTCTCAAAAAAACAGATCAACGTGGAAATGAAATCAAGTTTCAAATCATGAGTTATGACATTGAAGCTTTGCCAACTACCGTTGATGAAGCTAATGAAAGAGCTTCAGATTTTGAGTTTTTTGCTTCAGAAGAAACTGGATTTTCCGAAGAAGCGGAAACCCGCGAACTGGAAGTGCAGGAAGCATTCGCAACTAAAGGAAATGATTTTATTTCCGGGCTGGGAAGTAGTCAACAAGTAATGAGTTTTCTGGAGAGAGCCGATGAAGGCGATATTTCTGAAATTATAGAATTAAATTCAGATTTCGTGGTTGTAGAAATTATTGAAGTAACTCCCGAAGGTTACCGCCCCTTTGACGAAGTGCGTTCTCAGGTAGAGAATCTCGTGAAAATAGATCGCCGAAAAGAACTTACAATGGAAAAAGTTTCAGGGTTCACAAATCAGAATTCTAACCTTGAAGCAATTGCGGAAGCCGCCGAAAAGGACGTTCAACGAATGGGTAATTTAAGAGCAAACGCTACTACCTTAAGTGGTGCCGGACGCGAGCCTCATATTATTGGAGCTGTTTTCGCAATGGATGAAGGTACTTTGTCAAAACCTTTAGCCGGAAATAGTGCCGCGTTTGTTGTTCAGGTTGTGGATAAAACCGAACCAGAACTTGCTAATTTGACGTCTGAAAAAAGTAATGAAATCCGGCAGCGCCTTGAGCAGCAAAAAAACCAGAAATTTACTTCAGTATGGTTAGAGGAGTTAAGAGAAGACGCTAAAATTGTAGACAACCGTAACCGTCTTTTACAATAAGATTGCTCAAATTTAAATGAAAGGGTGAGGAGTTACTTCTCACCCTTTTTTGTTTGTGGTGGTGAAGGTAATCTTCAGGTTAAGAATCAGATTCCGCAGTATATTTCAGGCATGGCATCCACACAAAAACTTACCGATACCGATTTGATGAAGCAGGCATTTGAGCTTGCTAAAAAAGGCAAAGGAATGGTTTCTCCAAATCCGCTGGTTGGCTGTGTAATTGTTTCGGAAGAGGGAGAAATTATTGGCAAAGGGTATCATAAAAAGTTTGGCGAAGCTCATGCCGAGGTAAACGCGGTGCAATCGGTAGCAGACCCCGGGATGCTCAAAAATGCCTCTGTTTACGTAAATATGGAGCCTTGTTCTCACCACGGAAAAACTCCTCCCTGCGCTCATATGCTTGGCAAATTGCCCCTAAAACGGGTGGTAGTGGCCATGAAAGATCCTAATACTTTAGTGAATGGTGATGGAATTTTGCACCTCCGAAACCAGGGAATTGAGGTTGAAGTCGGGCTTCTGCAAGACGAAGCTGAAAAGCTGAATGAATTTTTCGTCTATCATCAAACTTTTGGGCGCCCCTTCATCACATTAAAAATAGCCCAAACAGCTGATGGATATATTGCCGCCGCTGATGGAGCCTCCAAATGGATTAGTGGCAAAGAATCCCGGAAACTTGTGCACCGCTGGCGTTCTGAATATGACGCAGTGATGGTGGGCAGAAATACCGTAATTGCTGATAATCCCAGCCTTACCGTACGTGAAGTTGCCGGCCGCCAACCCCGGCGCATCGTAATTGACGGCCCCTATGAACTTCCCAAAGAGCTTAATCTTTTTTCCGATAAATTCGAGGAGAAAACCATCATCCTGACGTGGAACAAAGAAGCCTCCGCAACCGACGCCGATCCGATGCTAAAAGTTATGCAGCAAAATTATTTTCGGGGTGAAATCATACAGGCCTCAAAAGTTGAAGGACATGTAAACCTGAGGGAATCCTTTAAATTATTGGGCAACAAAGGAATTACATCGGTAATGGTGGAAGGCGGTCAGCAGCTTTCATCGGCTTTAATTCGGCAGGGTTTGGTTGATAAACTGGAACTTTTCATAGCCCCAAAATTATTGGGAGCCGGAACCCGATCACTTATAAACATTGGGATTAACAAAATGAAAGAAATTGCCGATCTTAAAGAAGTGGAATGGAATAAAGTGGGCGGCGATATGTTATTAACGGGATATTTTTAAATCATGTTTACCGGAATAATTCAGGAAGTCGGAACAGTAGAAGAAATCACATCTCTTAATGGTGGCGGGTTAGAAATCCGCATCGCCTGTTCTTTTGCCGGAAGCTGCCATGAGGATGAAAGTATTTCCATCAATGGAGCTTGCCATACAGTTACCGCTTTTGATGAGGAAACTTTCACCGTACAAAGTGTGGAAGAAACTTTGCGCAAAACCTCCATCGGTGAATTAGAGAAAGGAAGCCCGGTAAACCTGGAACGTTCACTAACTCTGCAAAAAGGCATTGAAGGTCATTTGGTACAAGGCCATGTTGATGCCACCGGAACCATCCTCCACATTGAAAAAGAAAAAACCGGCTGGCTGTTAACCGTTGAGTATCCCGAAGAATTCACAAACATGATTGTAGGCCGGGGAAGCGTAACGGTTGAAGGCATCAGTTTAACCGTGGCTCGCGAAGAAGGCCGGCAGTTTACACTCGCCATAATTCCATATACCTGGGAACACACCAACCTTAAGTATAAATCTGAGGGAGATAAGGTGAATCTGGAGTTTGATGTAATCGGTAAATATGTCACCAAATATTTAGCTGGTTTAGGACGAGATTTTTTATAAGGTATTCTTTTTGGACCAAGCGAAATTGTTGTTCTCTCCGTTCCTATTTCGCAAAAGTGGTAGCTATATTTACTAAGAACCTGTTTTAAGCTAAAACACTGTAGATATCTCACTTAGTTTCTTCCAAAGGAATGCCTTTGGCAGAGATGACAAAGGTGGTGCAATCACCAAAAAAATTTTAAATTCAAAAAACAACAACAAAAAGAATTCAAGCTCATGATTTTAACAAAGAAACCAGTCTTCACTTCCCTCCTTGCCATTGCTATGCTGGCTATGTTTGCAGGATCATTATCCGCACAAAACCTCAACCCAAATTACGATGCAGAATTAGCTGAAGAAATGGGAGCGGATGATTATGGGATGAAATCGTACATACTCGTAATCCTTAAAACAGGAAACCGGGATGCTGAAATTAAAGATAAAGCTGTTCGTGACAGTCTCTTTGCAGGGCATTTAAGTAATATCCAGCGATTGGCAGAATTAGAAAAGCTGATCGTGGCCGGGCCGCTTACCCAAAATGAAAATAGTTACCGTGGGATTTTTATTCTGAATACCGATTCTATGGAAGAAGCACAAGAGTTGCTTCAAACAGATCCGGCTGTTAAAGAGAACATATTAGAAGCTGAGCTTTATGGGTGGTACGGATCGGCAGCACTCCCCGTTTACCTGGAGGCAGCTGATAAGGTGGGCAAATATTCCATTAATTAAAGCATTCCTCGCGAAGGCATGATTCTATGCTCACGAATATTTTCAACTAAGGAGTAGATGACAGGCCAGCATTCGGATGAAACGCGTGCTTATTTTTTAAACATTGTGCTCAACACGAACCAGATATTTTCTTTGCGCTCCATTAACCGGCGACTGAAATATGGGAACCAGTCGCTTCCAAATGGCACATAAACGCGCGCATTATATCCATCTTCAGCAAGCTGAATCATAGTGTCTTCCCGAAGGCCGTACAACATCTGGATTTCAAACCTCTCTTTAGAAATACCCTCTTCTTCAGCGTAAGATTTTAACCATTCAATCAGTTCATCGTCATGAGTCCCAAATCGAGGGAAGGCCGTTTTGCTGAGAAGCACTTTTGCATATTCTTTGAATGCCTCGCGAATAGCCGGCATATTTTGCAGCGCAATTTTTGAAGGCTCTTTATAAGCCCCTTTCACCAGCCGGATATCAGCTCCCATTTCTGATAATTCGTCCACATCCTTTTTAGTTCTGAATAAAGCACACTGCAAAACAATGCCTACATGTTTGCCGTATTTCGCGAATGCTTCCTTAAAAATATCTATGGTAGACTGAGTGTGACCGGATCCTTCCATATCAATTCGAACGAACTGATTGTGAGATTTGGCTACATCCAGTAGCGTAAAAAGATTGTCTCTGCAGTAGTCTTTATCAATATCCAGGCCCATCATTGTGAGCTTGATGGATATGCTGCTTATCAGGCCTTGCTCTTTAATTCCATCAAGCAGCTTTATGTAATTCTCTACCGTTTCATCAGCTTTTACCCTGCTTTTTACATTTTCCCCAAGCAGGTCTAACGTGATTTTTAACTCTTTTTTATTAAGCTGTTTTACTTTGGGTACAGACTCTTCGAACGATTCTCCGGCAACAAACTTCTTCGCTAATATGAAAGGTAACTTCATTTGACTCCATTTTTTAAGGCGGCAAAATTTAATCAATAAAAAACAACTGCGCATTGTGAAGCTTATGTAACTCTTAAAAATTTTATGCGTCTAACCTTTCAAGAGTTGATTATTTAAAAAAGGATTAAAAAATGAGTACCGAAAATAAATTTAAATGGAGCGTAACCGTAACAACATTGCTTTTCTTTGTGTTGTTATTGGCAGCAGTAAAAACAGGTTTTGCACAAACAACTTCTGATGCCTACCGGGTAGATAAATTCGATGTCTCAGGCCCGGTTAGTCTTGAAGTCCAAACTTCGGGCGGGAGCATAAAAGTAATTGGTTCATCAGATAAAGAAGTAAGTGTAGAAATGTATGTGCGGCGGCGCGGAAACTATGTAGCCGCTGGCGAAGCAAATCTTGATGATTATAACATTGAAATTTCGCAATCGGGAAATACGATTAAAGCGGTTTCAAAAAGAGACTCTAAAGGAAATTGGAACTGGAATCGGGATGGCTATTCGATTTCGTTTATTGTGTACACCCCGCAGGAAACACGCACACGACTAAAAACAAGCGGTGGCAGCCTTAGCGCTAAAAATCTCACCGGCTCACAAGAACTTCGCACAAGTGGCGGAAGCATAACCACAGAAGGCACGCAGGGAGAATTGGTACTAAAAACCTCTGGTGGCAGCATAAACGTGACGGATAATCATGGGGCGGTTGATGCAAATACAAGCGGCGGCTCTATTAACGTAAAATCTGTGGTTGGGAATTTGAATGTACGAACCAGTGGCGGCGGGATAAGGATTTCGAATGCAGAGGGAAGTGTAACTGCTAAAACAAGCGGTGGCTCTATTCGTGCGGAAGTAACGTCACCACAAGAGTTGATTGATTTGAGAACCAGCGGGGGAAGCATCGGGATCTCTGTTCCCAAAGAAAATGGATACGATTTAGATTTGGATGGAAACAGGGTTCGTGTTGATTTAGTCAATTTCAATGGCCGCTCTGAGAAAGATGAAGTGCGGGGTTCTATGAACGGCGGGGGAATACAGATTAAAGCAAAAACAAGTGGCGGCTCTGTAACTTTAGAATATTTATAAATCAGACTTTTTGTTGACGACTAAATAAGATAACCATACATAAAAGCTAAGAAAGCGAGGGATGACATCTCTCGCTTTTTTTTTGGAAGGATATGGTCGGTTCCCTGTTGCCTCAAAAAAAAATAAAACTGTTTCCAGCATCCGCCGGAAACTCTGCTCATCTGCTTTTCGGGAAAAAAGATACCACAACAACTTTTTAAATTTATTTTGTAACAAATAACCGTTATGCTACTCTTATAAATATCATAAAAACAATTATTTTATAATGAGTGTAATTTTTCAGGCTTAATTACGCACCTTTAATTGTCTCACCTTGGGGTTACATTTAATAAACTGAGAAATGAAAAATTATTTTGAAATACACCATCGGACAACGAAATCACCTTCGAATGTTAATTTGCTTTTAAGATTTGATGTTAGTATTTAAAAGTTATGAATAAATCTAAAAAAAAAAAATAGTTAAGAGGTATGATTTATAAAAATGCCCAGCCATTGATCGTGTTTTGTTTAATAATGATGGCCTTCATGTTTGGTAGCAGCTGTGGGTTGTTAGGGGGAAAGGATGAAAAAAAACCATCTGGTGATTTAATGCCCTTAGAGGTAGGAAATTACTGGGTATACGAAACCACCTATTTGGATGTGATGAAAGACACCATTCGGTATGAAGTAACTGCCGAGGTAGAAGTACCGGTTGGAGATACCACCTACACAGCGTACGCGGCAAACTTTCTGCCCTTCCCACCTGACTTGGAACCATACTTTTGGCTGCGTAGAAATGGGGAAGAAGGAATTTACTCTATGGGCGGGATTTCTAACGCGGATACTCTTTTTATAAATGAATTGGAATACAAATTACCGAGTGAAGTGGGGGAATCCATTCAAGCCCCTCAAGTTTCTTTCTCCTATGAGCGATTTGAATTTTATCTTTCTGATACTCTTCACATTACCTTAATCGACGATGACAGGGAGGTTGTTACCCCAGCAGGAAAATTTAGTTGCTTAGTTTATAAATTTGATCTGAATATAGGTGATGACCTTGATAGGGTTAATTATTATATGTTTTACTCAATTAATGTTGGTCTGGTAAAACAAGAAGAAAGAGCAAAATTTGAAAATAGATTAATGACAGAACAAATACTCATTGAGTATAGAACACAGTAGGATATTATGATATAATAAAGCCCTGCCGGGCTACTAACGAGCTTGATCCACCACGATCAATAAACTACAGGAAGTATATACCCGACAGGGTGTAATTGCTTTCTGTTTAGTATTTCAATAAAAGCTTCGAATGTTGACTTGGTTTTAGTATCTAAACGTTATCAATAAATTCAAAAAAAGAGTTAAGAGGTATGATAGAAAAACAGTTACTGCCTTCATCTTTAATAAGTTTGGTTATTCTTATCTTCCTTTTCGGAAGCAGTTGCGGATTGCTGGGCGAGGATGAAGAAGATGAACTAAAAGAACTTATTCCTCCCGAAGAAGAACTTATTCCTCTTAAAGTGGGCAATTATTGGGTTTATGAACAGTGGCATATGAACCCAGAATGGAAGGATACAGTTCGCGAAGAGGTATTAAATGTGCATAATATTATTGCAAATGATACTGAAATACGGGCGTATGGCAGCTACCGCTTTCACTACAAAGATCGTCCCCGGGAGGATGCTCTTGTGTGGCTGAGAGCGAATGGTCCTGAAGGGTTCTTAAAGTTGGGTGGGCGGGTACCAACGGATTCGTTATATAATTTAGACGAGGGCTTGTATTTCAAATATCCGGCTTCCATTGGAGAGGAGTGGGAACACACCTCGGTGGTTTATTTTCCACCAAGTGGCACCATGTCTTTAGGGGACTCCCAAACCATTACGCTTGTTGACACAGGCAAAACAGTAAAAACTCCAGCCGGTACTTTTGAAAATTGTTATGTGTACACACACTGGGGATTTAGCAATAGTGATTATGTATCACTAGAAAAACATTATTTTTATGTAAAACCTACCGTAGGGATTGTGGGGGTAGATACCTATTCAGAGGATAATAAGGACTACCTAAATGGCCAATTGCGGTTGCTTGAATACCATTTGAAATAAAGCTTTTTTTAAAAACTTTTAGATCTTTCGGGGCCTAAAATACACCAAAACATAAACCAACCGGAGAGTACAATGAGACAAATACTCACTTTTCTTTTAACCATGACCTTGCTTCCGATGCTTGCCTTTGGGCAACAAGGGTTGTTTCAATACACCGAGGAACGTGCCGCCAACCTGACAACTAACCACGTTGAATTACTGGAAACCTTGCAGTCCAAGCCGCCAGGTCGTAAACACTTGGTTAGTAAGCGTAGCAGGTATTTCCGATATGGAAAGCAATGAACAGCTTTCTTTTAACCTGCCTGATGAACAAACCATTGAAGTTCAACAAACTTCAGTAAAACCAATGAACGAAAACCAGATCCACTGGACTGGTGAAACTGAAAAAGAATTCTCGGAGGTGAGTTTGTTGATCACCAATGAAGGTATAACCGGCATGATTCGCTCCAACAACCATAATTTTGACCTTTATCCTTTTCGAGATACCGGCTTTCATGTACTGGTGGAAATTGACCTATCCAAATTTGAAAACGAGTTACCACCATTGGTACCGGATGAAACCGCTAAGACAAAGGAAAACAGAGAAGATAGTTTTGAGCCGGGCGCATTTAAAATGATGACCGACCCGGAAATCAGAGTGTTAGTGGTTTATACCACAAATGCAAAAAATAACCATCCCGGAAGCATGAGTAGTTTAATAACGCTTGCAGAGGGAAATATGAACGATGCTTTTACTACCAGCGGGGTAAACTCAGATATCAATGTTGTACATACGGCTGAGATCAGTTATAACGAAAGTACAGACAACTTACTTAATTTGTGCCGGTTAACTACTTCACAAACATTTACCCCTGGTGGAGATTGTACAGATTATTCTTCTGGGCAATTACAGGGATCTATGAACCAAATCCATGCATGGAGGTATCAGTATGATGCAATCCCGTTCCCTGACACAACTCCACAAGTACCCCGTGGTTATCTTTGGGGTGAACGAAGGCAACCAGCTTGTTATCGGCGCCACGCTTGGGTTCATCATTCAGAACCGTAAATCCTTCACTTCTGAGGCGGTCCAATTCAGCATAAATATCCTCCACCTCAAAAGCCACATGATGTAAACCCTCGCCCTTTTTCTCTATGTATTTGGCGATGACGGAATCCGGCTCTGTGGCTCCGTGCAATTCTATACCACTCGACAATGTAGTGGATTTAAGAAGGGGTTTTTATTAAACTCTTAAACAGCCGGCTGAAAACAAATTCTTGGCAATGATAAATAAAGGGGTTTACAATGATTTGGATACAAAAAACAGTAGTGACTGCTTTTCTACTATTCTATTTTTTTTCATTAAATGCTCAAACCCCAGTGTGGGTTAGCAGTTACGGTACCAATACTCCTTATGATGGGAATAGCTTCATTACCGGTTTTGGGATGGCACAGATCACACCAGACACTCCGGTTGACCAAGCCCTGGCAATGGCAGAATCATATGCCAGAACCGACTTAATTCAAAAAGTGCAGGTTCAGGTAAGCTCACTTACCAGTTCTTTTGAAGATGAAACCAATGGGAACTACAACAGCCAATTTACCAATGAAACAGAAAGTGCCTCAAGCCTAAATCTTTTTGGATTAAGCACTGAAAATCAAGTTGAAAATTCGATGGTGTATGTACTCAGCAACGTAAAAAAAGACGTGTTGCAGGAACAGTACCGGGAGCGAATGAACGGGCTGTTAGACCAGTTTCTGCAAACCGCTAATCAAGCTAAAAGCAGTTTAGATGCCGGTAATAAAGATCTGGCCCTGGAACAATTGATGGAAGCCAAGCCTGTTTATTCTGATTTATTCAGTACCTGGACGGTTGTCCAATCCTTAGGAGGTGGGGTTAACTGGCGACCGGAAAATGTAAGGGACGAAATCAATTTTATAAATCAGCAGGTGAGTGCATTAATTAATCGTCCGGTTACCACCTTGGATGATGCCGCGTGGTGGTTAGCCAATACTTTGGGGAAAGAATCAAATCAGCCACATACGGTGAATTTGAGCGCTATCACCTATAAAAATACAGGAATTAGCAGTGAATTTGCCAACTACCTGCGGCAACTTCTCACTCGCCAAATCGGCAACCGAACCAATTGGTCGATAGTAGAAACAGATGCCCGGCTAAAACAAGATCCCACACATTTAATGACGGGCACTTTTTGGGATAATGGGGAAGATGTGCAGGTGATTTTAAATACACGTGAAATTGAGAGTGGTAAAATTGTGACCACCACAGAAGTAACTATTCCGGGCGAGGTTATTGAGCAAAGCGGGTATGATATTCTTCCCGAAAATTATGAGACTGCGCTGGCAGATCTGAAGGCAATGAAAGAGAACAAAGGCGATAACCGCGGACTTCAGCTCGAAGTTTGGACTGCCAAAGGACAAGATCAATTAGTTTATGAAGAAGGAGAGCTGCTTGAAGTATCGCTTCAGGTAAACCTGCCAAGTTACATCCGGATTTTATATCACCTGAATGATGGCACCAGGGTGCTCCTCGTTGACAGCCATTTTATCAATGATAGGGACATAAACAAACCCTATACCCTCCCTTACCAATTTGAATGCGTGGCGCCTTTTGGTGTAGAAATGATGCAGGTGATTGCTCAAAGCGAACCTTTCGAACGCGTAGAAACCAAAACGATTGACGGCATACCTTATCTCACCGAAGACCTGGAAAAGTTTATCGCCAATACTCGCGGCTTCAAAATCAAAAAACAGGAAGCCCAGCAAACGGAAGAGGTTTTGACGATTACGACGATAAAAAAGACGGAATAGGAGATCGATATAAATGCACCACCAAAACCTTGTGTCTGTTTTTCACGACCATTCCATCAAAATGGTACTATTTATTGCGAAGCAGACCTGAAACAAACTACAACGGATATAAATGATACGTCAATGAAAAAAATAAGACTAACCCTGCAAAAAATAATATTCAGTTTTTTGTTTATGCTGTTTGCAGGATACGCCTCGGCCCAAGAAAGTGCAGAGGTATTTATACAATTAGGGCATAGCTACGCGGTCTATAGCGCATCGTTTTCCCCAGACGGGGAGCGGGTCATCTCAGGTGGTGATCAAACAGTCAAAATTTGGGACGTAGCAACGGGCCGCGAGATCCGCACGTTTACCGGGCATAGTGATTGGGTCAATAGTGTTGCCTTTTCACCGGATGGTCGGTATGTACTCTCAGGTAGTAATGATAAAACTATGAAATTATGGGAGGTTTCAACGGGCCGCGAGATCCGCACCTTTTCTGGGCATAGCCAGGGCGTAGGAAGCGTGGCGTTTTCCCCCGATGGTCGGTATGTTCTCTCAGGTAGTAATGATAAAACTATGAAATTATGGGAGGTTTCAACGGGTCGCGAGATCCGCATGTTTGCCGGGCATAACAATTGGATCAATAGTGTTGCATTTTCCCCGGATGGGCAGTGGATCCTTTCAGGAAGTCGAGATAACACGATAAAGGTGTGGGGCGTGGCAACGGGCCGTGTGATCCGCACGTTAATTGGTCACAGTAGCTGGGTCCAAAGCGTAGCTTTTTCCCCAGACGGGGAGCGGGTCCTCTCGGGAAGCATTGATAAAACCTTAAAACTTTGGGATGTGGCCACAGGCCGCGAGATCGGCTCTTTTTCCGGGCATAGTAAATTAGTTACAACTGTGGCGTTTTCCGCAGATAGTCGGTATATACTCTCCGGAAGTGATGATAAAACTATGAAATTATGGGAGATTTCAACGGGCCGCGAGATCCGCACCTTTTCTGGGCATAGCGATTGGGTCCATAGCGTATCCTTTTCGCCGAACGGGCAGCAGGTTCTTTCGGGAAGCCAAGATAAAACTATGAAATTATGGGAGATTTCAACGGGCCGCGAGATCCGCACGTTTACCGGGCATAGCGACTACAGCGGAAACGCGGCTTATTCCCCGGATGGGCAGTGGATCCTTTCGGGAAGTCGAGATAACACGATTAAGCTTTTGGACGCGTCGACAGGGCGTGAGATCCGAACGTTCTTGGGACATAGCAACGAAATTTTGAGTGTTGCGTATTCCCCGGACGGGAAACGAATACTTTCGGGAAGCCGAGATAAAACCCTGAAACTTTGGGACGTTGCAACGGGCCGTGAGATCCGAACGTTTTCCGGACATAGCAACGGTGTCTATAGTGTGGCCTTTTCTCCCGACGGGCAGTGGGTCCTCTCGGGAAGCATTGATAAAACCTTGAAACTTTGGGATGTGGCTACAGGCCGTGAGATCCGCACGTTTTCCGGGCATAGTAAATTCGTTACAAGCGTTGCGTTTTCCCCGGACGGGCAGCGAATCCTTTCGGGCAGCTGGGATCATACAATGAAACTGTGGGAGGTAGCAACGGGCCGCGAGATTCGTACCTTTTCCGGTGATATCAGTAGCGTCAATAGCGTAGCTTTTTCCCCGAATGGGCAATGGTTACTTTCAGGAAGAGGTGGTGAAATCTTTCCTAATATCGATAATGCATTGAAACTTTTAGATGCTTCGACGGGCCGCGAGATCCGCACCTTTTTCGGACACAGTAGCTATGTCACAAGTGTGGCGTTTTCGCCGGATGGTCGGCGGGTCATCTCGGGAAGCAGAGATAAAACATTAAAACTTTGGGACTCGTTTACTGGACACGAGATTCGAACGTTCTCCGGGCATAGCTTCTACATCAGAAGTGTGGCTTTTTCGCCGGACGGGCAGCAGGTACTCTCTGGTAGTGGGGATGGAACCATTCGTTTGTGGGACATTAATAAAGACCTGAATCTTGCTAAAATGATTTCTAAAGACGGAGAATGGGTCATCATCACTCCTGAAGGCTATTTTGATGCCTCTGAAAGCGGGGCTGAATTTATTAATGTCCGCATTGGAAACGAAGTATTCTCCATGGACAATTTCTTCGATACCTACTACCGCCCGGATATCGTGAGGGCCAAGCTGGCCGGAGAAGATATCTCAAAGCTCATAGATTCCGATATTCGTAATGTTACGGCTCTTCCCCCTTCAGTGCGTTTTATCACACCGGAAAGCAATACCAGATCGAATACGCAACAACTTACACTTACTACCGAGATCACCGACCAGGGTGGGGGTATCGACGAAGTGCGGTTGTATCATAACGGCAAGGTTATTTCAACCGAAACCCGGGGATTTAAAGTCGTTTCAGGAAGTGAACAAACAATCACCCCGGAATTTAATATAAACCTGCTGACTGGCGAAAACACCTTTCGGTTAATTGCCTTCAGTAAGGGCGACCGCATCGAATCAAACCCGGCAACGCTTACGGTTAATTACGAAGGCGCCAAATCCAACACAAGACTCTTCACTCTCACCATCGGCATTAACGAATACAAAAACCCGCGCTACTCCCTCAACTATGCCCGCTCCGATGCCTCCGGCTTTGAGGAGCGGATAATACGTGGCGGGGAATCCATCTTTGATGCGGTGGTTCAAACGACTATTAACGACGCCGAGGCCACCAAACAAAATATCTTTGCTGCTCTGGAGAAGATCAAATCCGAAGCAGGGCCAGAGGATATGTTTGTCTTTTATTATGCAGGTCATGGGGTGATGAGTGACGGGGTTAGCAGTAAGGCTGAATTCTTCATGGCTCCGACCGATGTAACGCAACTCTATGGAAACGAGGCTTTGTTAAAGAGCAACGGTATTTCCGCCAGCGAGATCCAGGAATACTCCAGAAATATTAAAGCTCAAAAACAGCTATTTGTGCTGGATGCTTGCCAAAGTGGTGGAGCTACCGAAATGTTAGCCATGCGGGGCGCGGCCGAAGAAAAAGCCATCGCTCAGCTTGCCCGAAGTACCGGCACCTTTTGGCTGACCGCCAGCGGCTCCGAACAATTTGCCACCGAGTTCGCCACTTTAGGGCATGGTGTATTTACCTATGCGCTGCTGGAAGGGCTAAACGGTAGCGCCGACCAGGGCCAAAAAGATAAAAAAATAACCGTGCAGGAACTAAGTGCATGGCTCAATGACCGTGTGCCGGAACTAAGTCAGGAGCATAAGGGACAGGCGCAGTACCCAAGCAGCTATGGGTACGGGCAGGATTTTCCTTTGGTTATTGTGGAGTAATAAACCTAAAGCACAACAGAATTTTTAAAAATTTAAGACTATGAACAAAAAAATACAGCTCATGACGAAAGCATTATTTTGTGCCATTTTTATCCTCTTCACTTCCAATCTTTTTGCTCAACCCGATATTGATCCTATACTCAGGTTAAATACTGAAATGCATATGTCCAGTATTGTTAGTATTGATACAGATGCTAACGGGATTTATGTTTTAACCGGATCCAGCGATAAAACCGCCAAATTATGGGATGCCAAAACAGGCGAGCATCTTAGAACTTACCGGATTCCAATAGGTGATGGACAGGAAGGGATGGTGTATGCGAGTGCAATTTCACCCGATGGATCTAAAGTAGTTATTGCCGGTAATACGGGTTGGAGCTGGTACAGTGAAATGTCGACTTATGTATTTAGTACACATACCGGACAAATGCTAAAGCGGATTGGTGGATTAACTAATATTATTCTGGATCTGGAATTTTCCGGAGATGGAACCTATCTGGCAGCAGCTCTTGCAGGGAGCGACGGAGTGCATGTATTTAATATGAATAATTACCGCTTGGAAAAATCATTGTTGGAACATGGCGACAGCGTTTATAATATTGAGTTTGATAGAAGTAACAGGCTTGCCACAGTTTCTTATGATGGACATGTTCGTCTTTTTGATTCCACATTAAATTTATCGCAAGCAAAACTCACTCAGGTCGGAGAATTACCTTATTCTTTATCATTCTCCCCTGATGGCAGCAAACTGGCTATCGGCTACAATCAGTCACCGGTTATAGAAGTATTAGACGGGGAAAGCCTTTCCTCTCTTTACCAACCGGATATTACGGATGCAAACACTACTACCGATCGCTTATTTAACTTGACGTTTTCATCGGATGGAAATCACCTTTATGCCGGTGGAATTTATCAAAGTGTAGTTGACCACCAGTGGCGACAAATTATACGTCGCTGGAGTGATGCGGGCCGTGGGGGTTATATTGATATTCCGGTGGGCTCAAATACTATTATGGATGTGAAATCATCTACTGATGGCGGTGTTTTATTTGCGGGAAGTGAACCGGAATTTGGAAAAGTAAATCGTGCAGGGGGAATTGATTTCTATCATAAAGGGGAAGTTAATAGTTACCGGGCAGCAGATAATACACACTTTAGATTAAATGAACCAGGGGATGAAATTGGCTTCACTCCGCTAAAAGGTGAAGCTTTAACCTTTTCTGTTTCAACGAAAAGGTTGCAAGAAAGAACTTCAGAAGCTCCGCACTTTACCGATAACAGCGGACCGGTTTCTGTCAGCAATTGGGAAAGTACAACCAATCCAATGCTTAATGGGAATCCTTTGGATTTTCTTCAACAGTTTGAATATGTATATAGTGTAGATATTAATTCCGCTGATAACAGAACGGTTTTTGGTGCCGACTGGAATATCTATGCCCTTGATGATCAGGGACAAACTTTTTGGAACACCTCCATTCAAAGTCCGGCTTTTGCGATCAAAATTGCGGGTAACGGCCAGGTTTTAGCCGCTGCTCATGGTGATGGAACTATTCGGTGGTATCGTATGGATGATGGGGAATTGCTGCTCTCACTTTTTACTCACCCCGATAATAAACGATGGATTGCCTGGACGCCTTCGGGTTATTATGATGCATCGCCGGAAGCTGAAGAACTTATCGGCTGGTACATGAATAATGGTTTGGATGCGGAAGCCAGTTTTTACCCCATCGATCGCTTTTTTGAAACCTATTATCACCCGAATATTATAAAAGAAGTAATTCGCAGTCATGAGACTGATGAAGCTATTACTTCCCGTTCGGGTGAACAGGCAAATCAGGATTTCAAGCAGCCTCCTTTGGTTAAATTTGTTTCCCCAGAGGAGAGTGAAAAAGCATCAAAAGAACAAGTAAATATTATCACTGAAATTTCAGATCAGGGCGGTGGAATAGATGAAGTAAGATTATACCATAACGGTAAATTGGTTTCCGCAGAAACAAGAGGCTTACGAATGGTATCGAACGACAATAACGTAACCCGCGAATTTGATATAAGGCTTTTACCGGGAGAAAATATATTCAAATTGACGGCTTTTAATTCTGAACGAATTGAATCTAATCCTGAAGAACTTGTGCTTAATTATGCCGGTGCGGAAGCCACCTCTGAGCTGTATGTGCTGGCAGTAGGACTCAATGAATACAAGAATGGCAGCATGAATCTAAATTATGGGCGGCCTGATGCTGAGGCTTTTGTGGATGCAATAAATAGTCGCAGTTCTACCATTTTTAAATCTGTAAATGTTACCACTTTGTTTGATAATGAGGGAACCCGTAAAAATCTTGAATTAGCCTTCAATGATATTATAAATAAAGCTAATCCACAGGATGCGTTCCTGTTCTTTTATGCCGGCCACGGAGTAATGAGCGAGCCAGAGGAGAATAGAACTGAAGATTTTTATATAGCATTGCACAACGTTGTAAAACTGTATGGAGATAATACGGGATTGCAAAAAGCTGGGATTTCAGCAGCCGAAATAACCGAACTTACCCGGCAAATAAAAGCGCGTAAACAGATGATTGTGCTGGATGCCTGCCAGAGCGGTGGCGCTGTTGATACTTTTGCCATGCGTGGCGCTACAGAACAAAAAGCGATCCTCCAATTAGCCCGAAGTGCGGGGCTGGTAGTGATGGCTTCTACCGGAACTGAACAATATGCTACCGAATTTCAGGCGCTGGGACATGGCGTATTTACTTACGCATTGTTGCAGGGGTTAAATGGAATGGCCGATGGAGGGTTAATGGATGGAAAGATTACCGTAAAGGAATTAGATTCATTTATTAATGATCAAGTTCCGGCTCTTACTCAAGAACATCGTGGTCAGGCTCAATATCCTAATAGTTATGCCCGCGGACAGGATTTCCCAATCGGAATTGTATCCAATTAATTTACATGAGGAGTATTATCGCATGATGAGGGTATGTTCCATTATCTCAGTTTTTAAAATCAGGATGTTAATGTTGCGTGGCTCATAACCTTCTTTGGTAAACTCGACTGCATAATCACCCTCCAGTAACTGGTATTCGAAATCTCTGTCCTTTTGCACTTCATCGAATAAAATCTGCTCTCCCTCGAGAAATATTTTTATATGAATGTCATCAACATTAGTCTTGAATTTTACCTTGCCTTCAAAGGCAAACTCTTCCGCAAAATCATACTCCGATTCTTCCACAGTTGTAGTATCTTTTGCAGCGGCTATTTTTTGTTCCTCCATAATTTTCTCTTCTTCTCTTGAGAGTATTTTTACCGTCATTATATTAAGCCTTTGCAAGTACAGGCTTTGATTACTTTTGAAATCATCTATCACCGACGTACCCCTAATTTCCAATTCAGTGCCTACTCGTTGCATGCCTTGTTCCCATTTAGTTTTAAAAGGCACTCTGATGTTTGTGCTATCAATGATTTCTATAAATCCAGTCATGAGTTCCAGATTGGTAAATGTGAGTATATTTTCATTTATCCAGTCTTCGGCGATACTTGCATTGATGAGGCTCAGGTCATTGGTCTCCAATTCTATTTGCAGCAATCCCTGATCGCGAGGCATGGTTTTGGTGAGGCTTAAATTACTGTTATCAACCCTCGTTCTAACGTCCGTTAATCTTGCCGTAAGTTGTCGCGGTTTTGGTGCTACAACTTCACTGTATTGACTTAGACCAAAGGATTGTTCTTGCCAGGTTCGGGATATAATTTTAGGCTCTTCAGTTGTGCTGAAATCCCATATCATAAAGACATATCCGGTATCGGAGTAAGAAGGAGTGTTATAGTATTGCTTGGCATAAAACCCAAAGGATTCTCTAAAATCGGGATGCCGATATATTTTACCATCCTCGAAACGGATATTAATAGTATTGTAAGTGGTTAAAACACGATCTTCTAACCGCTGCATATAATCATCATAGGAATAACGGTTAAATACTAATAAACCATCGCTTTTTCTTCTTGAACCGGTTATAATGGATGAATTTTGATTGAAAAGACTGCGTACTTTTCTCACATTTTTATCAGAGAATGCATTTTTATAATCTTCAAGCATGTTATTCACAGTGGCTTTTTCAGCTTCATCGGCCTCAGAGGCGCGCCTTAATATTCGCTGATAATTTCTTTCTTTTCCCGTGATTTTTGCATCTATCAATTCGGTACTTTTTGAAAAAGTAAGCTCAAGCTCCTCATAAGAAAACTCGTTGCCATCCAGCGGCCTTATGTATAGTTGAGGTATCTCATACGTTTCTTCCTCTGTTATAATTATATAAGTGTTAATTTCATCCAGATTTGATACAAATTTCTGTGGCTTAACCAACTCCACGAGTTTAGAAACTCCGGGTTCGCCAGAGAAGATATTTTCCTCATTGAATGACAGCTCATTTATAGCCAAAAGAAGAGCTTCTATCTTTACTTCTATTTCTGCATTTACAGATGCATCCAGGCCGGAGGTAAGCATAACCTTTGTGCGGATATTATTCTGAGCAGATACAATTTGTGATAAAAACATACTCAGAAAAAAAAGCAGAAATATAAATATATGTCCTTTGATGAAACGCTTTCGTGTACTGTACTTCATTGTTAATCCCATTGTAAAAGCTTTAAACCCTTTATTTAGTAGAGTTTAATAAATTCTTACCGGACAGACACTACATAATTATGCAGTAAGAGCTTACAATGATAGCCATTTAATGAATCTTTCTTCATTATTTAGTCTGACACAACTCCACAAGCACACCGTGGTTATCTTTGGGGTGAACGAAGGCAACCAGCTTGTTATCGGCGCCACGCTTGGGTTCATCATTCAGAACCGTAAATCCTTCACTTCTGAGGCGGTCGAGTTCTGCATAAATATCATCCACCTCAAAAGCCACATGATGTAAACCCTCGCCCCTTTTCTCTATGTATTTGGCGATGACTGAATCCGGTTCTGTGGCTCCGAGCAATTCTATTTTTGATTCCCCGGCCTGGAAAAAAACCGTTTCAACCTTTTCACTTTCCACGGTTTCTGTTTTATAGGGTGATGTATTCAGAAGCTTTTGATACGTTTTGGTAGCCGCCTCCAAATCTTTGACGGCTATTCCAAGATGTTCAATGCGCATGATATCAGTTTTTGGTTTTGATTATCGAAGAAATCAGAAGGCAAAAAGTTATTGGTCAATCGAAACGGGATGCTTTTGAAGCAATCCTTCTTCCTGCATTAGCGCTTCAATTTGTTCAATTTCCCGGGGAAGGAAATCGCTGTAAACTTCGACGCCATCCTCTGTCACAATTATCATGTCTTCCATCCGGATGTAGATTTTCTCTTCCGGCACACGAAACTGAGGTTCAATCACAAAAACCATCCCCGCTTCAATAGGGCCGCTATAATTGCCTACATCATGAACCGACATTCCCACGCCATGTCCCAATGTCATGCGGCCACTTTGAGCTCTTTGGCGATAGGAATCTACAAAATCGTGGGCTGCTTGCTCAAAAAGTGGTTTTGAGAAATCGGTTTCATCCAAAATAATATCCATTTCTTCTATGGCATTTTGCATTACTTCTTGAGGAATGAGCCCGATTTTTATGTTGTAAAGAATGGCTTCGTAAATTCCTTTGTAGAAGGTGTAAAGCTCGGTTTGCACCTCATTAAATGTGCCGTTTACAGGCCACATTCTTCCCAAATCACTTGAGTAGTAGCGATCGTAAGCGCCGTAATCCATCAAAATCATGTCGCCGTCTTTAGCCGCTCGTACACTGCCGTGATAGTGATTCATGTAGGCGTCAGGCCCAAAATGAATGAGCGCATAATACGCATCACCCTGCACATTATGATTCCAGTATATATACTTTGCCGCCGCTTCCAGCTGATAAGGTTTAACTCCCACCTCGGTTGATCGCATAGCTTCCATTATTGCCTCAGCCTGCAATTTGGTAGATCTTTTTATTAACTCAATCTCTTTTTCACTTTTGATTTTTCTGAGCTCATCAATGATGGGATCTAAATTTGTGAGCTCAAGATTAGAAACTATTTTTTCCAGTTCATTGATGAAATTCTGATGCCGTGCCGGCCGTGAATCCAGCGGATTTTCATCCACATCTTGCTGAGCACGCATTGCCATGCTTCGGGTCATACCCAGTTCTTCATAAGGGCTTTCAGGAGTATAAACAGTGCTGATTTCTCCAGACTCATTAAATTTGTCAAGATCTTCGGTTAAATCTGAATAGGAACCAACCAGCTCAATTCCCGAAAGCTCTTTAACAAGGTCCACATCTTCATAAGAAAGAATTTTACCCTCGCCATATTCCCGTCGCTCTTTTCGGTCGTAAAGGTAGACTTTCGCTTGGCGGGTATTGCCATTCAGAATGAGATAAGCGTCGGGAGACTCTATGCCTGAGAGATAATAAAACTCGTTATTCTGCCGAAAATGTTGATATCCCTGCGGGCTTGGCGCGCCCTGTAAAATAGCAATCGCCGATTCGCCAATTTCATCATAAACCTTTGCTCTGCGTTCGGCAAATTCTTCCGCAGTAAAATGTTCGCTGAATAAAGCTCTTTCCTCATCCTCGGTGGATGCATGCCAGCCATTTGTTTGTGCTACAGCTGTATTTGGCATTCCTGAAAAAATAACCGTTGTTAGAAACAGCAGTCCGGCAAGTGAAGTAAATCTGGATATTTTGTTCATTTTGTAATGATTTATGTCAATATTAATGTCAGTGATGAATGTATCTAAAGTGTCCTTGAAAATCATATCCCCGAATGTTAAATAATATGCTTCATTTCAGAATGTAATTTCATTTGAAAACGGGCAGCAATCTAAAATTGTGGAAGGGGAAAATTCGTGGAAGATCAGTTATGAACCTTCCGGAGATCATATTTTTGTAGAGAATTTAACGTCGGGAAAATATTCAGTTGTCATTAATTCCCTTTGCAGAAAAATTAGGGAATTCCCGTGCTGATAAAACGTAGCCGCTGCCGGCTTCCGAGATGTTGTTAACTTCAGAGAACGAATCTTAAAGTGATGTTGCTGTTAATTATCTTCGGGGGAATTTAGCCGATTCAGTTTTTTATAACTTCTCTGCTGATATTCTTGTAGCTGAAAAGGGAAAGAAAAGTTAAAACTGTTGAGGTAACAGAATGGGGGATAATTTGCGGTAAATCCTGAACGATTCGCCTAAAAAATTTTTTATTCAAACCTGAAAACATCAACAAAAAAAATTTGTAATGAAAGAACCCGGACAAAAAATAGACACTGATTTTACAATTACAGCTGTAGAAAAAGGCGAAAAGAAAGAGGTGGAGTTTAGAGAGTTATTAGATCGGCCCTCTGTAGTTTCAGTATATATGAAAAATAATACCAGCAGTTGCGACCGGCAGAACGAAAGCCTCGCCGAACATTCTGAATGGTTTGAGAAAAATGGGTATAACCTGATCGCAATTAGCAAAGATACCGCCGGTTCGCATAAAAAATATGCCAATAAAAAGGGAATCAATTATACCTTAGTGTCAGACCCTGAAACAAGATTTGCGAGCGCCACGAATTCCATCGTTGAAAAAAGTATGTATGGCAAAAAGTTCGAAGGCCCCTCACGTTCGGCCTTTGTTATTGATACAGATGGTACTATTTTGGCTGCTATCGAAAAAATTGATACCAAAAATCACGCCAGTGAGTTAAAAGAGCTGGTTGAAAGTCTGAAAAATTAAGATTATTGCATGAAAAGCCTCGTAATTGTAGAGTCACCAACTAAAACAAAGACCATCAAAAAGTACTTGCCAAAAGGCTATGTGGTGGACTCTTCGATGGGCCATATCCGCGATCTTCCTTCTTCGGCGAAAGAAATTCCCGCTAAATACAAAAAAGAGAGCTGGTCGAATTTGGGAATTAATGTGGATGATCGGTTTGATCCACTTTACGTTATTCCGGCTTCAAAAAAGAAAGTGGTTACCCGGCTCAAAAAATTACTCAAAGACGCCGACGAATTGATTCTCGCAACTGATGAAGACCGCGAAGGGGAAGCAATTTCCTGGCATTTACTGGAAATTCTGAAGCCGAAAGTTCCGGTAAAAAGAATGGTATTCCGGGAAATCACCAAAGAGGCTGTGCAAAACGCGCTGGAAAATACCCGCGATATTGACATGAATTTGGTGCACGCCCAGGAAACCCGAAGAATTTTGGATCGCCTTGCCGGCTACACGGTTTCTCCTTTGCTATGGAAGAAAATTTCTCCGGGTCTTTCCGCAGGACGGGTGCAATCGGTAGCGGTTGAATTTTTGGTTGAACGTGAACGCGAGCGCATGAAATTTAGAAGCGCCACTTATTTCGATTTACAGGCGCAACTGCATAAATCAGGCGATAAGGATCAGTTTAAAGCGGATCTGACGCATTTAGACGATAAGCGCCTTGCCAGTGGTAAAGATTTTGATGAAAACACAGGGAAACTCAAAAAACCGGACTCAGTTGTTTTACTGGATGAGGAAAAAGCCAGTAATCTCGTTGACAATTTGAAAGAGGCAAACTGGGAGGTAATCAAGGTTGAGGTAAAAACACAGAAACGAAATCCGGCGCCTCCATTTATTACTTCTACGTTGCAACAGGATGCAAACCGTAAGTTCGGCTTCTCGGCCCGCGACACCATGAGCGTTGCTCAAAAGCTGTATGAGAAAGGATTTATCACTTATATGAGAACGGATTCAACCCGGCTCTCATCTCAGGCAATTGACGCCGCCCGAAATGCCGTTACCGAGCAATATGGCGATGAGTACTTATTTGAGCGGGTTCGGAATTATACCAAAAAAGGAAAATCCTCACAGGAAGCTCACGAGGCTATTCGTCCTTCGGGCTCAAAATTCGTTCACCCTGAAAAAGCAGGACTTCGTGATCGTGAATTTAAGCTCTACGACCTGATTTGGAAACGAACCATTTCTACACAGATGGCGGAGGCGGAATTGGAATTCACCAATGTCACGATTCGAGCAAAGAGTAACGGCACCGCTGCTGATTTCCGTGCAGGCGGCAAGAAGATTTTGTTCCCCGGATTTTTCCGCGCTTATGTGGAAGGAAGTGATGATCCTGAAGAGGCATTATTGAACCAGGAAATATTTCTCCCCGAAATGAAAGAGGGCGATAATACAGAATTGGATGATTTGAATTTTGTGAGCCACGAAACCAAGCCACCGGCTCGATTTACGGAAGCGACTCTCGTTAAGGAACTGGAGAAGCGGGGAGTTGGCCGGCCAAGTACTTATGCCAGTATTATAAGCACCATTCAAGATCGCGGTTATGCAAAGAGTGATGGCAAAACGCTGATTCCAACTTTTACGGCTTTTGCGGTTTCTGCCCTGCTGGAAACACACTTTCCCGATTTGGTGAATAGTGAATTTACCTCCGCCCTTGAAGACAAACTGGATGAGGTTGCAAGTGGCAAGCAAGATCCCATAAAATACCTGGAAGAATATTATAAAGGTGAGAAAGGCCTAAAAGCTCAGGTTGATGAGCAAGAAGATAAAATTAATCCACAGGAGGCTAAGCTTCTGGATTTACCGCTTGAAGGTTTGGAAGGAATAAAAGTGGCGGTAGGCCGATTTGGGCCTTATGCACGAATGCAGAAAAACGGGGATGAACTGACCACTTCTCTTCCTTATGACATGGACCCGAGCGACATCACACTTGAGAAACTGGAAAGCCTGATCAAGATTTCAGAGGAAGAAGACAAACCTATCGGCCACGATCCTGAAACCGGAGAACCGATCTTTTTGCTCTCGGGAAGATACGGCCCCTATGTGCAGCGTGGTGAAGTCACCGAAGAAAATAAAAAACCGAAGCGCGTTTCTTTACTCAAAGGAATGAAGCCGGAGGATATCGACCTTGACATGGCGCTAAAGCTTTTAGAATTACCAAGAGCGCTGGGAAATCACCCCGATACTGAGAAAGTAGTAAAAGCCGGTGTTGGCAGATACGGCCCCTTTGTGGTTCATGATGGCAAATTTAAATCAATTCCAAAAGATGACAGCGTGCTCGATATAGAGCTGGATCGGGCGGTGGAGTTGTTGGCGCAGAAAACAAATTCCAGGAAAAGTAATGAGATCAAAGATCTTGGCGCTCATCCCGAAACGGAAAATCCGATTAAAGTGATGACCGGCCGGTATGGCCCTTACATCAAATACGGTAAGAAGAACATCAGTTTGCCTAAAGAAGCAGTTCCTGAAGAATATACGTTGGAAGAAGCAGTGCAGCTGATATCCGAAAAAGGGAAGTAATATCAGGTATAATTTGAGGGGTTTTTTGGGGAAGCGAAATGCTTGGGAATAAATTAAGGCTTTAAGCTTTCGTGGCTTTTGTAAAAAATTTTGTAGATTTCTCGTACTGTTCAAAAGGCATAAAAATCACCATGCAAAAACGCAGCGAATTCTATTTCAAATATCCGCCCAATATTCATGAATTGGATTTGGCTACAATGGTGAATATGTATCGCACCAGGGGCGAACCACGGAAAGCCGGGCCTGGCGAGTACTTTGCCTGCGCCTACAGCCATCAGTTACTGAAAGAAGCAAAGTGGTGGTTCGGGTTATATTATTCCCAAAAAATATGGGATAATATGCTCACCAAAGGTTCTGAAGGATTTCCCCTTACCGATGTAGAGTTAAATGTGCTGGGTATGGTATTTATGAGTGAAGAGGAAATACCGCATCGGGAATACATTGAGAGAAATTCGGGAATCGCTGAAAAACTGGCCTACTTAATTGTGAATGATATGCGAACGTTTGGCTTTCTGGATGAGGATGACAGCGGCTTTTTGCGCATCACCCCAAGAGGAGAAAAAGCGTTACATGGTATTGCCCGCCGCATCTACGAAAAAAGGTTTATGCCTGAAATGCTCAAAACATTCACTCCCACCGAAGAGCCTAAAATTGAGCAGGCTCAAAAAGAAGACAAAGAACAAACGAGCTTATTTTAAGCAGCTTCTGTAAAGTCTAATCTGCTCAGAATTTTTCACTCAATAATAACCTCATCTCTATCCTGAGTTTCATCAAAATTTCGCCAGTTATTATAAATGCGAATGATGTTCGTGATGGCGTAAGCAATTAGAAAAAAAGCGATGAGATATGCCACGGAATCCGGATTAGCGATGATTAGTGCCGCAATAATCAGGGTGATAATTCCCATCACCGATAAGTGAAACAGGAAAAGCATAAAAAAGCCAAAAACTCCCAGGAAAACAGCGAAGGTAATTGGGATGAGTTCGGGGAAAATGAAAATGATTATTCCCGCTACAATAGGAAGTGCGGAAACAACCGAGGGGTAATTATTGGTGATGAACAAAACCCCAAGTGCAACAAGATAGCCACCGGCAATCAGGTATAGAAAGTTTGGGAAAATAAGTGTAAGTAAACCTGTAGCGAGGGGGAGCAAAATGTTTATTATTTGCCTTCCCCGCGATTGTTTATGCTCATAAATCTGGTATGCTTCAAACATAATAAATGGTTTTAAGGTTTTTATCGGTTTTCAACGTCTTCGCTTTCAAGTTGGTGGAAATCTGCACTGAAATAGGTGAAGTAGATTTCTGTCTACCCTTCAAAACCGGATCTTGTGCCAAAAAATAGCCAAACACGGCCTTCCTCGTTAGTGGTTACTTCGTCAGGATTGCCTTCCGAATTTACCTCTTTGATTTCATACTCATAACCGGCTTCGCATTCCCGGCTATTAGCGATATCTCCTAAAATTGCGTTCTGATACCATTCTTGAGGCCCTCCTCTATGCTGAACATTAAGACGAAAATAATTTTCATTCTCAGCATCAAGAAAAGCTTCGGGCATAATTTCACTTGCATCCGCAATTACATTAACGGCTTCACCAGGCGCTCCTCCTATCCCTGCACAGCCGGAAGGCACATTTGTTGCGAAACCGACCGTAAAATTTACCTGGTAAGCTGTATTCGGTTCGAGACCCTCAACTTCGCGCCGCAACAACATTTTAACGTCATCACTCAAATTAACGGCACTTAGATAGTGTCCGTTGTCTTCAGTATTTAAAGGTTCGGGTAAAGAGCGGTAGTCGGATGTCAGCTCCATATCATCTCCCCAGCCTACATTATAATCCGTGAAAAAGGCTTCCCATCCGTGTTCTGATTCTCTGAAATTGAATTCATATTCACCGGCAATTTCGGGATCGGTTTCGGTTGTACCACAGCCATGAAATAAACAAGCGAGAAGAATGCAAACAAGCGTTTTAGCTTTCAGGTTGTAGAATACTTTAAGTTTTAAGTACTGCATTTTTGCTCTCCTTTTTTTATAAACCAAGAGAAAAGAAGTCTGCGTTCAAAATATGGAACACGACTCTTCTTTATTATATTCAGTTGAACTCAGGCATTTCAGAAATACGTAATAAAATACGCAGATAATTTTTGTTGTGGGGGATTTTCAAAGCCTGAGAATTTTTGCCTGATCTTAACTTAAATGGGGAAATGTTGTGGCGGTACTAAAACAGACGCTTTCGATGGAACAGTTAGAGCTTCTTATGGAGTTAATCAGTAAAATAAACTCCAACCTGGAGCTCGACAAGTTGTTGCGGGAAATTATGAACTCCGCTAAGATTATAATGAACTCAGAAGCCAGTTCTCTTTTTCTGCTTTCTGATGACAAAACGGAACTCACACTTACAATCCCAACCGGGCCGGTAACCGCCGATTTATCTGGTAAAAGTATTCCCTCTGATCAGGGCCTTAGTGGCTGGGTAGTGCAAAATGCAAAGCCCGTTGTTGTTGAGGATGTTCAAAGTGATAAGCGCTTTGTGGGGGAAATGAACGGGAACTCCACTTTTAAAACCAGAGACCTCATTTGTGTACCACTCATAAACAACAAAGGAGCTGTAATCGGGGCTTTGCAAGCCATCAACAAAAAAGATGCTGCCCAGCCAACCGACGATCTTGTGCCAATTTTTCAGACGATGGCGAATCAGGCCGCCATTGCTATAGAAAATGCGAAATTACAGCAAGAGCGGATTGAAAAAGAGTTGATGGAAAAGGAGCTTGATGTTGCCCGCACCATTCAATCGGGATTTTGGCCAAAGCAGGTTCCTGATATTCCTAATTACCGGATTGCCGGATGCAGCAAGCCGGCAAAAAGTGTGGGCGGCGATTACTACGATTATATCCCAATTCCCGGAACAAACCGTTGGGGATTTACCGTAGCTGATGTTACCGGAAAAGGCGTGCCGGCTTCGTTACTTATGGCCACGATGCGGGCATCGTTGCGCTCGCAGGTTGAAAATAATCACAGCGTGAGCGAATCCATAAAAAAAGTAAATAAGCTGATCTTCGAAGACTCGCCGATGGATAAATTCATCACAGCTGTTTATGGTGAGCTGGATACCGAAAACCACAGTTTTAAGTATGTGAATGCGGGGCATAATAATCCTTACCTGCTTAATCCTGAAAAATCTATCTTGAAAAAGCTAAATGTTGGTGGGGTGATGCTGGGCATTATGGATGGTGTTGACTACAATGCGGATTCCGTTACGTTAGAAGCCGGCGAGAAACTGATATTGTTTTCTGATGGAATTCCTGAAGCACAAAATAAAACCGGTGAGTTTTTTAGTGATGAGAGTTTTGAGGAATGGCTTCTCGAGCATAAATCTTTGACACCGACTCAAATGATGATGAATCTGCTCAAAACCATCGAGAATTTCAGCAAGGGAAAACCCCAAAGTGATGATATCACCTTGATTATAATTGAGCGTTGCGCCTAAAAAAGGCAGTACAGAACAAAAAAGGCTAATCTGATAGTTTTCTAAATTTTACCTCCCATACACTTGCTTAGGATGTTAACAGTAGGTTAATTCTTTCCTGTACTTTAAATAATCCTGGAGCTATGAAAAACCGTTACATACTATTTATTCTGCTACTATCTTTTTCGGGAACTTCTTTTTTGGCTGCTCAAAGTCAGTATAAAGAACCTTCCCAGGCAATGATTGATTTGGTGGATGGAGCACGAACTCCCTCCGTATCAATATCACCCGAAAAAAATTACATGCTGTTATTAGACCGGCCGGCGTTGCCTTCTATCGAAGAAGTTTCTCAGCCCGAATTACGATTAGCCGGCGTTCGCATAAATCCCCGCACAAATGGCCCCTCCCGTTCCGGTTCTTTAACCGGAATCACAATTCGTGATATGAAGTCCGGCAATGACCGAGATTTAAAAGGCCTTCCCAATAACCCGCGAATCTCAGATGTGAGCTGGTCGCCTGATGAAGCGAACATTTCTTTTTTGATCACCAAAGAAAATTCCATTGAACTTTGGATAGCGTCAGTTAAAAACGCTGAAGCTAAAAGGCTCACAAATCTTCCCGTAAATGATACTTTCGGCTCACCATATGAGTGGGCAAGAGATAGCCGTACGTTGTTGTTGCAGACAGTTCCCGCTAAGAGAAGTGACATCCCAAATGAAAATTTAGTACCAACAGGCCCTGTGATTGAAGAAAGTATAGGAACCGCTCGACCGGCGCGAACCTACCAGGATCTTCTGCAGAATGAACACGACGAGAATCTATTCGACTACTATTTTATGTCTCAGTTGGTGGAAGTTGATCTAAAGGGTAAAGCGAAAAATATCGGTGAGCCGGCCATTTATCGCTCTGTAGATTTCTCTCCAGACGGCAAGTACATTCTCATAGAAAAAATACATAAACCTTATTCTTACCGGGTTCCTGTATATCGTTTTCCGAATAAAATCTCTGTTTCAGATCGTACTGGCAAAGAAGTATATGAAGTGGCGGACCTTCCCCTTACCGACCAAATTCCCATCGGGTTTTCCTCAACATATGAAGGCCCAAGATCCGTAAACTGGCGGGCTGATGAACCTGCTACACTTACCTGGGTAGAAGCACTTGACGGCGGAGATGATAAAGTGGAAGTTGAGAACAGAGACCGGCTTTTTATGCTCAAAGCACCATTTCGGGAAGAACCAAAAACTTTAATTGATTTGGGTTATCGGTATTCCGGCGTTTCCTGGAGCGAGGAAGGATTTGCATTGGTGAATGAATACTGGAGAAGTTCGCGAAATCTCAGAACCTGGAAGATTAATCCAGAAGCGTCTGAAGCTAAAGAATTAATCTTTGATCGCAGCACCGAAGACCGCTACAATGATCCCGGCTCTCCGGTATACAAGCGCACCAAATATGGAACCAACGTACTGCATACAGTCGATAATGGAGCTAAGGTTTTGATGACCGGACAAGGGGCCTCGGAGGAAGGTAACCGGCCTTTCCTTTCTGTGTTCGATTTAAAAACAAAAGAAGCGCAATTTCGCTGGAGATCCGAAGCTCCTTACTATGAATTTATTGTTACTATTTTGGGTGATGATGAGGTAATTACCCGCCGTGAATCCGTAAACGAACCGCCAAATTATTTCCACCGAAATCTTTCAAACGGAAATCTTAAACAACTAACCAGTTTTGAGCATCCAACTCCCGATTTAAAAGATGTTACCAAAGAACTGATCACTTATAAAAGAAGTGATGGGGTTCAACTTTCCGCAACACTTTACCTGCCTGCCGGTTACGACAAAGAAAGAGATGGTAAACTTCCAACATTGGTGTGGGCTTATCCACGTGAGTTCAAAAGTGCGGAAGCTGCAAGTCAGGTAACGGATTCGCCTTACAGGTTCGCAAGCATCGGATATTGGGGGCCTCATTTTATGTTAACCGAAGGTTATGCGGTTGTTGAAGGCGCTGCCATGCCTATTGTAGGGGAAGATGACAATCAGCCAAACGATACTTTTGTTGAACAATTAGTAACGAGCGCCCAGGCAGTGGTAGATGAACTGGATAAACGCGGCGTTGCTGATCCTGAGCGAATGAGTATTGGCGGACACAGTTATGGAGCTTTCATGACGGCGAACCTGCTTGCGCATTCCGATATCTTTCGTGCCGGAATAGCCCGAAGCGGAGCTTACAACCGCACATTAACCCCTTTTGGTTTTCAGGCTGAACCCAGAACTTTCTGGGAGGCATCTGACATCTATTTCACAATGTCGCCTTTCATGCATGCCGAAAAAGTGAATGAGCCGATACTATTTGTTCACGGGCAGGCAGATAATAATTCGGGAACTTTCCCTATGCAGAGCGAGCGGATGTATCAGGCTGTTAGTGGTTTGGGTGGAACCGCTCGTTTAGTAATGCTGCCAAATGAAAGCCATGGATATGCTGCACGCGAGTCGGTTCTGCATATGTTGTGGGAACAAAGTGAATGGCTAAACACTTATGTGAAAAATGCTGAAAACCGCAGTATCGAACAAGAAACGCCCCAAATAGATTAGCTAATAACTCTGTACAACTAATTAAATTCCTCCTGATTAATCAGGCTGGATTTTTTTGTAACAAAAAGTGTCTGAGGAACTTTTAACTGTTCAAAAGGTACATATGTATCCATAAAACCATTAATAGCTATGTATATCATCAACAACAAGAGACAGCTTGAGAGAATTAAAACGATGGTTCCTGTTCGTAAAAACATGAATACTTTTGAAGTATATTATCATGACCCAACCACCGGTGAGCTTTGGAAGAGTTTCTTCCCGCGAGGTTATCAGGGGCATCAGGGGCCAAAACTTTTGCGGCCAGAACCTATGCCGGAGAACCTGGAACTTCAGCTGGAAATTTGCCTGAACAGTAAAGACGATTCAGATGCTATTGGCCTGGGAATTGAATGCTCCGTTAAACCAGGGCAATGGCTGAGTATCATCACCCTTATCGATAAAAACAGGAATAAATACTTACGTTCAAACCTGAATGTCTTCTTAAATCATTTAGGAGTATTAGATCCCAAAAAATCCCTCACCGAGATCAATCTCAAACCAGAAGAGTATGGTCTTGATGACGAAGCGCTTCAAGAAATCAAAAAGAAAGCGAAACGGGTTAAACTGAAACGTTTCTTCAGAGTTTAGGAATTTTTCAATACTTCAAAAAAAGCCTCACATCCAGAGGCTTTTTTTGTTTCCGACAGCTTGCCATGAGTTTTCGCACAAAAAAGCAGTGTATAAAACATTAGAAAATTGATTTAGGGATAAAATCCGATTCAGGTTCTTAATGTCAGGCTGTAAAATCCCGTTCAAAACATCAGCTAAACCCAGTTTTTCAGAGTCCTCTTACCAAAGATTAGAAATGTGATTCTCAATATTAAGATTTTCTAATGTTAGAAAATCTTAATATTATTATTCCAGCATTGATAAAGAAAGAGAACATCTTGAAAACAGCAATCACAACTTTACTATTCCTTTTGTCCGGTTCGGGATTTTATGAGGTAGCAGCGCAAGTTACTGCGGTGATGGAAGTACGGGTAAATGTGATTAGTGGCGCGAGTTTACAATCAGTAGAGAAGCCATATATCTCGCTGGACAAGGCGCAATTTTTAGATAATGTTGAAGCAGGTACTTTCGCATTAACTGTTGCTCCCGGCACCGATGTTTTTGTTCATCTATCTGAAAATCCGATTCTTGAGAATCAGAATGGTGGGTTATTGAAGTTTGAGTCCCTCTACTTCAACCAAATTAGTTCAGCAGCAGGAAATCATCAGGTATCTATTCAGGGAAAGATTGGCGATCAGAAGTTGATGAAAGGCCAATATAAAGGTGCTGTTACCGCTGTTATAGAGTACTTATAAAAAAAATCAAAATTCATTCGCAAGAAGATCGCAAATTTGCTCCAACAGCTTCCGTTGATCTTCAGTTATTGAATTCTTAGTGTTAGAGTCTATATCAAGTTGAGCTACAAATTCACCACTTTTCATTACAGGAACTACAATCTCTGATTTCACATCTGCACTGCAAGAAAGGTAATTTTCTTCACTTTGCACATCCTGAGAAACAAAAGTTTCGTGGCTTAAGGCTACCTGTCCACAAATGCCCTTGCCAAAGGGAATTCGGGTATGGTCAGTGGATGGCCCAACATATGGACCCAAAACCAATTCCTTAACTCCGCCCGACTCAGCCAAATAAAAGCCAACCCAGTTAAAAGTTTCAACCTCATCGGCTAACAACTCGCAAATGGCAAAAAGCTTTTCATGGCGGGTTATTTTTTTTCGTAGGATGGCTTCAACATCCGGGATTAATTTCTCATTTAATGTCAATTCAGCAGTGCTCATAAAAGTCTTTTTTAGGTGCCAAAAGGTATTAGTTAATGGAGTGTAATTAAAGTTAAGCTTTGATAAAAGCTTAAAAAGGTGGAATACGGAAAATCATCAAAAGGTGTGTATATTTAACGAAATGGAAGAATTTTTTAGCAATATAGCTCCCTTTACAACTGAAGTTATGAGCGGCGCCGCTTTGTTGGTGGCTAGCTTCACGTCCCTTTTTTCGGTAGTAAATCCATTAACGGCAATGCCCGTTTATCTTTCTTTGATGGAAGGCAGTACCAGTGCCGAGAAATACCGAACAGCTAAGAAAGCCGGTATTTACATGTTCTTTGTGTTAATGATATTTTTACTGGTAGGGACATATATTTTGAGCTTTTTTGGAATCAGCCTTGCCGGAATTCAAATAGCTGGGGGGCTCGTAATTGTTCGTGCGGGATTTTCCATGCTGAATCCGGAAAAAGGCGGGGGCCGTAAACTAACCAAGCAAGATGAAGAAGCGGCAATGGAAAAAGAGGATGTTTCATTTAGTCCCCTCGCGATGCCATTATTATCTGGACCGGGAAGCATTGCAGTGGTAATTGGATTCGGTTCAGAAGCACAAGGTGTGGTTGATTACACAGTAAATGGTTTTGCGGTATTTTTAACGGCGTTAGCTGCATATGGAATTCTGCGTGTAGCGCCCTGGCTGGTTAAATATATCGGCAAAACCGGCATGAATGTCATTACCAGAATGATGGGTTTCATCGCATTGGCCATTGGGGTACAGTTTGTGATAAATGGTATAGCAAGGTTTTTTGGCTTGGGATAATGAACTTAGATCAGTTGATTGAATATGATAAGTGGGCAAATCAGAGAGTTTTTGAGAAGCTTTCAAAATTGCCACAAAATGAAATTCGGGATGAAATCTGCCGCCTTTTTTCACATCTTTTAAGCGCTCAGCTCGTGTGGTTTAACCGGGTTTCGTTAACAGGAGGCACGGTTGAAATTTGGCCTGAACTTTCCCTGGAAGAAATGGAAGGGTTGCTTGTGGAGAATCCCGCAAAACTGAAAACACTCATTCCACAGGCTGATAAAGTAATTACCTATTCAAATTCATATGGTAAACAATTCAAGAATTCTATAGAAGAAATTCTGCTCCATATTACTATTCACGGGCAACATCACCGGGCACAAATCGCCACTCTTTTTAGGAAGGCGGGTACTGCACCTCCCCCTACAGATTTTATTTTCTTCGCCAGAAGTTAAATTCAGCAAAAAAGATTAAAAAAAAAGCGCACATAGAGTTGTGATTACAAGTAAGTATCTTTTTCTTCATTCGTGCTATTAACCAAATCCCGAAGCCCTGATTTACATAGAAGAATTTCTCGCAGCATTTTCATCCTTTATGTGGGGATACCCGCTCGTCATTTTACTTGTTGGCGGAGGTTTGTTCTTTTTGATTTCCTCTGGTTTTACACCCTTCAGGTTTTTCTTCCACGCCATAGATATAGTTCGTGGAAAATATGACAATCCCGATGACCCTGGAGACATAAACTATTTTAAAGCCCTTTCTACCGCACTTGCTTCCACTGTGGGGATGGGAAATATTAGTGGAGTGGCAGTCGCTATTTTCCTCGGTGGCCCCGGTGCCCTGTTCTGGATGTGGATGAGTGCCATTGTTGGTATGGCAACCAAATTCTTCACTTGCACGCTTTCCATTATGTATCGCGGAAAAGATACGGAAGGTAAAATCCAGGGCGGGCCGATGTACGTTATTCGTGAGGGACTTAGTAAAAAATGGATGCCGCTTGCTTATCTCTTTGCCGTTGCGGGATTATTTGGACCTCTGCCGATTTTTCAAACCAACCAGCTTGTACAGATTTTAAGAGATCTCATTTACATCCCAAATGGCTGGGTTGAAGCCGATGCCGCCTTCACCGGAAATCTGTTAACGGGAATTATTCTTGTAGGATTGGTTTCGTTGGTAATTTTTGGCGGAATTACACGCATCGCAACCGTGGCGTCGAAACTGGTGCCGACTATGGTTGTAATTTATGTTGTTTCTGTACTTTTTATTCTCGCCGTACATATACAGGATATCCCCTACTATTTAGGTTTGATAGTCACCGATGCCTTCACCGGAAAAGCATTAATGGGTGGCGCGGTAGGGCAGCTGATTATTTTAGGAGTTCAACGGGCAGCATTCTCAAATGAGGCGGGAATTGGAACCGAGTCTCTCGCTCATGGCGCGTCAAAATCCCGCGAGCCTGTTCGCGAGGGTTTAGTTGCCATGATGGAACCGGCCATCGATACCTTGATAGTTTGTACCATGACCGCGCTGGCAATTCTGACTACCGGCGTATGGCAAAGTACAGAAGCCAATGGCGTAACTCTTACCCTAAATGCTTTTAATGAAGCCCTGCCTACTTTTGGAACTTACCTGCTGCTCATTTCAGTATTTACCTTTAGTGTGAGTTCCATGCTTTCCTACTCTTATTACGGAACAAAATGCCTTGGCTTTATTATAGGAGCCGAGCGTCAGCATTGGTACAATTATTTTTATGTATTCTCGATCATTTTTGGGGCAATTGCTTCCATAGACGCGGTTATCAATCTAATCGATGGGATGTTTGCATTGATGGCAATTCCTACGATGATTTCAACCTTACTACTTTCCTCTAAAGTGCGAGCGGCAATAAAGGATTACTTCTCTTTACTGAAAAAGGGTGAATTTCAGTTAGGAGTGAAAAGCTCTACTGCCAAAGACTATTTTGCACGAAAAGAAGAACGGGAGAAATTAGAAGCTTAGAATTGGGTCCTATCACGAAACGATGCCTGTGTTCTGTTCTCTGCTAACTTTTCCAAAGTTAATACTGCGAATAGTAAAAGAGCCTCCGAGTAAACTTTGGAAAAGTTATTTCCCCCTCATTCGGCACAAGGTGCATAAAAAAAGCCGGTTCAGGTATAACCCGAACCGGCTTTTAAAATTAACTATTCTAAGATGGGCCTATTGAGGGCCTGCAGCTAATTCTCTTACAGTTCCTGCAAGCTTGCGGACTTTATCAGCGTTAGCGGAACTTCCAGCCTGACTCTCTACTTCTTGAGCCAGCTCATTCAACATACTTCTTCGCTCAGAAGCGGAAGCATTTTCAGCTTCAGACAATGTTCTTCTTGTGGAAGTGATGTCTTCGTATGCTAATCCATTTCCACGCTCAAGCTGATCTAAATAAGCCTTAGCAAGTGCAAATGTAGCCGGCCAATCATACTTGGGCTGCCCCTGTGGATTCAGATACTCAAGTTTAACTGTATTTGCCGCGGCAATCTCATTCTCCGTTAGATAATCGCTGGGCTGTAGTTCGAAAATATCAAGTCCACGGGCGATTTCTGAATTAACGATTGCACCATTGTACCAGTAAACCGACCAACTTCCGCCCATTTGCATACGGGTAGAATCAACTGGCCCACGATCGTGGTAAGCAATTTCAATTGGATTTTCAGGGTTTGTCCAGTCAAAAATGGAAATCCCGCCCTGATACCAAGACTGCACCATAATATCTCTGTCTGGAACCGGAATTAATGAACCATTATGGGCCACACAGTTTTCCTGCGGAGTTTGCGGGGCAGGTAGTTTGTAGTAGCTCTTGAAATCCATCTGGTTATTCTCAATAGTGAAAATCGCGTTAGCGCCCCATTCCATAGGATCAGACTCACGGCATTTTGGCTGGCCGCCGCCTCCCCACTCATCAGTAAAAAGAACTTTGCTGCCATCATTATTGAATGTTGCAGAATGCCAGTAAGCGAAGTTTGAATCTGCTACAGCATCAACTCTTGTTGGGTTTTCAGGATCAGAAATATCCAACAATAAACCGTAACCTTCACAGGCACCGCCGGCTAACCCAATTTCAGGATAAAGAGTGATATCGTGGCACTGATCTGGCCCACGGCGTTCGGGTTGTTCTCCACCACGGTTCCCCATCATTTCTGCAACCATATCTGGAAGAGCTTCACGTAAAGCTGCACTGTCAGCGGCGGTGGGCTCTCCGGTTCCGCCTCTTTCTTCAACTATGTTATTAAGCATAGGCCGAACCATTCTGTCTGGAAGAACACGAGGTTGACCAAATAACTCAGCAACAAAAGCACCCTCTTCGCGAGCTTCTTCTATTGCAGCTAAATCAGCTGGAGATAGGCCATGGCTTGGAGCCGCTTCCAAATCGTCGAAAATCCTTGGAGAGCTTACAATTTCAGCCAGTTCGGGTTGTGCAAGCGGTACCTTTATAACTTCAATCCGAAAAAGAGCCGAATTTGGATCATCGTCTGGCATCACACTGCTACATCCAGGAAGCTCATCTTCTGGGCGAACAGGAGCAGAACCTGAGATATATACATAAACATTCTCATCGTCATTAGGATCTTTTAAAACAGAATGGGTATGAGAACCACGGCAGGTTTGTACGTTAGACACATACTGTGGATCGCGGATATCAGTTATGTCAAAAATGCGGATTCCACGAAGGCGGTCATTACTAACTGCTTCCTGAACTCCTTCCGTACCGCAATCGAGGCGGCCAGATAAACCTTCACCGGAAACGAATAATAAATTTCCATATACGGAAACATCACTTTGTGAGGCCGGGCAAAGAAAATCAATCACAAGCTCAGGTGAATCCATGTTGGAAATATCCCAAACCAGGAAGCCATTGTAATTTCCCTGGATGGCATAATTTCCTGTGAAAGCGAGATCAGAATTTGTAACACCTAAGAAGTCTTCAGGTGGCGGAGTAACAGATCGCAGCTTAAGATTCCAGATGGCTTCTTCGGCATCAAAAAGGCCGGCGGTAAGTCCTACGCGTGGATCTGACTCTGGAGCTTCTACTTCTTCAATAGGTACAAGCTTTGAAGTGGGGGTAGTGCTTTCGCCCGACTCGATAACTTGCTCTGATGAAGAGCATCCATAAGCAATTAAGAATGTGCAAACCAGCAGAAGGGAAGACCAAAAATAGCCCCGGGCTGGAAGGTTAAGTTTAAAATATTTCATATATACTGTCCGTGTTTTGTTGTTGTTTATATAGTTTGAACTATGAATTGGCCAGTTGACTGAGCATCAATTTCATTCGTTCAATCTCTGTGATTTGATCTACCTGAATATCAGCTGCGAGCCTGAATGCTTCCTCATCCTGTGCGGCGCCATCAGTAGCAAACAGTTCTTTCACCATAATAACGGCTCCATTGTGGTGATTTATCATGTACTCCAAAAAGAGTTTATCGAAATTAGAACCCGTGGTTTCAGAAAGCTCCACAAGCTGTTCCTGCGAAAGCATTCCCGGCATATCCGTATGGTCGGCATGGCTGCCATGACCGCCGGCGCCATGAATCATCAGGTTTAAACCATCGATGTGAACTTCAGGAACTGGTTGCTCGCGATCTTTCAACCATTGTTGCATACTTGCAATTTCATCCTTCTGAGCATTGATGATTCGTGAAGCTAATACCTGAATTTCCTTACTTGCTCCATTTTCAGGGGCAAGTCTCGACATAATTAGCGCTTGAGCATGGTGGCCAATCATTCCTGTCATAAAGAAAACGTCAGCATCAGTAAATGACATTCGGGAACTGTCGATGCGAGACCAGTAAAGAGCTTCCAAACTGGATTTATCAACAGACGATGAAGCCGGTTCAGTAACAACAGTTTCTGTCCCTGAACAAGCCGTGACTCCCAAAGAAGCAAGAAAAATAGCAGTTATTTTTATTATGGAGCGTGTTTTACTTTCGAAAATCATAAATCTATTCATTGTAAGATTTGCTTTTTTGAAGCAATATTGATTATAAGTGCATTAGTACAGAAAAACCACCGGCTTTTAAGTTTTTACAACTAAAAAATCATAGGATTATTTCCGGGGGAACTTACTGACACTCGAGCTTTATCGGCAACGTGATTATAAAGTTACATCCTTTTCCAGTTTCGCTCCTTACTTCAATCTCTCCGCCTGATTGCTGAACAATTTCTCTGGAAATTACCAACTCGAGGCCTAAACCAAATTTCGTTCCTGATTTTTGGTGGTGAAATTGGGTTCAAATAATCGCGGTAGATTTTCAGTTCTACTACTCTGTTCTCTGCTTATATATTCTGTTTTAATTTTGAAGGAGATTTATCCTTAGATTTCACATTGAACTTATAAAAACGAATCTGTGATTCTACAACCCGAAATACTATCCAAACTTTCATCAATTGAGCTGCGCGCAAAAAAGATTGTGGAAGGGTTTATCTCCGGTTTACACAAAAGTCCCTACCATGGTTTTAGTGTAGAATTTGCCGAACATCGCCCCTACAATCCCGGCGACGATTTCAAACACATCGACTGGAAAGTGTATGGCAAAAAAGAGCGTTTTTATGTAAAACAGTACGAGGAAGAAACTAACCTTCGTTCTTACATTATGCTCGATACCAGCTCTTCCATGCTTTTTAAACACTTTGGGGAATGGACGAAATTACGCTATGGAATTCATTATGCGGCATCACTCATGTACCTGATGCACCGGCAGCGAGATGCCTGTGGTTTAATTCCCTTCAATTCAAAAATCGACGCTTTTATTCCCGCTAAATCTACTTATGCGCATCTTCGGCAGATTTACACGGAGCTCGAGCGGGAGATTATCCGGGAGGATAAGAAAGATGGCGAGCGCAGAAAAACGGCCTCCGCGCAAGCGATTCACGAGGTTGCGGAACGGCTAAACCATAGAAGCCTGGTGGTTATTATCACCGACTTATTCGAAAATGTGGAAGAGCATGAGGAAATAATTTCGGCGCTAAAACATCTGCGTCACCGAAAACACGAAGTGCTGCTTTTTAATGTGCTGGAAAAACGAAGCGAACGGGATCTGGATTTTCCCGATAAACGATTTGTATTTGAAGACATGGAAACCGGCAGCGAGTTAGAAGTGCTTCCCGCCCAGGTTCGAAACGATTATCAGAAAAAAATGACGGAATACACGAAGAAATTCCGTTTAGCATGCAGCGAGTTCGAAATAGATTTTGAGGAACTTGATACCGAAGGCTCCTTCGATAAAGCTTTGCTGGCGTATTTGAATAAGAGGAAGAGGTTGGGCTAAAACTATTTAATTACTTTTTTCTGCTGTAATACAAACCGACTCCATTTGAAGTAACTGCCCTTTAAATTCTATCGGTGGATCTGTTATATCAGAAATTTCTGTAATACTGAATCCATTTTGTTCAAGAATTCGGGACCATTCATTTTTCTCATATAACCGGAAGCCATATTTTATAAAAGGAAATGATTTCATGTTCTTAACAGGCCGAAAACCTGTATAAAATTTTCCCGCCGGCTTTAAAACCCGGTAAACTTCCTTCAAATGTTTTTCAGGTTCGTCCCAGAAAAAAATTACCATATTACAATAAGCCTTATCGAAACTTTGATCGTCAAAAGGCAGATTATCACTACTCCCTTCATGCAGCTTCAGCTGACCTGATTCCACCCTGGATTTGTTTATTGATGTCGCAAGACTAACCATTTGAGGGGAGTAATCAATGCCGGTTACATGCAACCCGTAGGTCTCCTGAAATAGTTTTTCCATAAAACTTCCACTCCCAAAACCAATTTCCAAAATGGATTCATTATTCTTGAGCTTCATCTTTTCCAGAGTAAGATCAAATTGGGATTCATTCACTTTATCCATGCTGCTTGCTATTTCCCTGGCATAACTGCCGGAAGGTTTTCGTAGCTGGGCGGCAATAAACTCCTGATCGGGATCTTTCTGAAAAAGTGATTTCAAACGCTGTAGAAAACTTGTTATCATTTTTTTGGTGTGATTGTTTGACTTTTCTATCTAACAAAATATATCCCGATTTCCTTCTTGTATTTTTTAATGGCTTATCACCTTTAAAAACTAAAATCTCAGAAGTCTTTTTTAAGTCACTTTTTGATCTTTCATTATCTTATTCAACAAGGTTGGAGATAATCGTTGAACCCACAGAGCAAGCCTTTCTTTAATTCCGGTTACGAAAATCTCTTCTTTTTGGGATTTGATTTTCGGCATCACTTTGGCAACCATTTCATCCGCTGTCATCGCTTTGGAATGCGCATCTCCCATCTTGTTGAATTTGGAACCATCTCCGGTAAGTGCGTTTTTACTAATATCGGTTTTAATAAAACCGGGGCACAGCAAGGTAACCGCTACATTATGCTCATACATTTCCTGCCGGAGCGAGTTGAAAAACCCCTGAACCGCATGTTTACTACCCGCATAACCCGACCGAAATTTAGTTCCGATTTTCCCAGCCACACTGCTTGTCACAATAATATGTCCCGACTTCCGCTCCAACATATGCGGCAGCACTTCTTTGGTTAATCCAACCGCCCCAAAATAATTGATTTCCATTAATCGGCGGAAGGTGCTCATTTCTGACTCCATCACCGTAGCCCGCTGACTTACCCCGCCGTTATTAATCAGTACATCAATTTGCCCAAAAGCGGATAATGCTTCGGTGGCCTTTTCCGGGAAAGAATTGGGTTTCGTTAAATCCAGCGGAATGATTTTAACGTTGGAGGTATCCTCTCCCAAATTTGATTTTACCTCCTGCAAAGCGTCTTCTCGGCGGGACGATAAAATCAGGTTCGCCCCTTCTTGATAGAAAGCCTTCGTAAATGCTTCACCAATTCCGGACGATGCCCCTGTAATCCACACTGTTTTTCCTTTATAGCTCATGGTTGTATCTTTTCGCAGAAGGTAATTATTTGTGTTGAATGTATCACTTTTGGCGGATGATGAAGATTAATTTAGAATAACCGGCAAAACCCCGAAATTTCAACCTAAAAACCTGATAATTTACTTTAGCCGTAGCCAATAAATCTTATGAATAACAATAAACACACCATCCTCTTAGTGGAAGATGAAGAAGAGTCGGGCGAAATGCTGGCTAATTTTCTGGAACTGAACGACTACAAAGTGCTGTGGGCGAAAGACGGAAAAAAGGCCTTGGAATATATTGACGACCATGCGAATGAAGTTCATCTCGCTATCCTTGATATTATGGTTCCGCATTTTGATGGGAAAGAAATTTGCCGGTATATACGGCAGCATCCGGTAGTGAATGAAATTCCGGTGCTTTTTCTAACCGCCAGGGATGAAGAGCAGGATGAAATAGAAGGACTCGAACTTGGCGCCGATGACTATATCAAAAAGCCCGCAAGCCTGAATCTTGTAAAGGCGCATGTGGAAACGCAGTTACGCCGTCACACTTCAGAAAAAAGTAACTGGCTGCAATACGGCCACGTTTATCTTGATCTGGATGCCAAAGAAATGCACATCAATGACAAACTGATTGATCTTACAAATACGGAGTTCATTATTGCTGAACTGATTTTCCAGAACCCAAAACTCGTGTACAGCCGGCAAAATATTCTGGAGCATATTTCAGATGAAGAAAAATTCATTTTTGACCGCACCGTTGATGTACATGTAAAAAACCTTCGCCTGAAAATGAAAGAAGAAGGCAAACTCATTAAAACCTATCGAGGAGTAGGTTATGGGTTCAATAAAGAATATTTACATACATGAAAATTCGCTCAAAACTTGCCTGGACCTACATCATTCTGCTGATTATCGGGATCATAGCAATTAGCACGTACTCCATACTTACCATCCGCAGCTTTTTACTGGACGAAGGAATAGAACAGTTTGAGAGAGATGCTTTATCGAAGGCTTTGGCTGCCGGAAGTTTTCAGGAAAATTTTGCGGAGAAAGTTCAAAGAGAAGCCCAGCTTTCGGGCTACGAAATGGCGGTATATAACAATGAAGGAATACGATTTTTAGCATTTCCAGATTCTGCTTTTGTAGATGAAGGTCATGTTTTAAGTCCCGAACTTCTGATGGAACTGGAACGGCGGGATGGAGAACCCATTATCCAAAATGAAGAAGATTCCGAAAAATTAATCGCTTATGTAGATTTGGGGCAGTCTGAAAATTCTGCTCAGTACTTGCGAATTAGTCAGGATAAAGCTCAATATTATGCAGCTGCTGCAAGTATCAGGCATATTATTTATGCAGGGATGTTTTTCTCAATAGGCGCGGTTGTAATTGTCAGTTTCCTATTTGCACGATATATGGCGTGGCCCATTCAACAATTAAATGAAGCGGCGCTGGATATTGCACAGGGAAACCTGGACCGGGAAATTGATTTAAACCGGAATGATGAATTTGGAACGCTCGCCAGTTCGCTCAATAAAATGGCTGGCACTTTACGCGCGGATAATGAGAAGCTGATTACGCTGAATGAAAAACAAAGTCAGTTTTTTGCGGACATTACCCATGAGGTTAGAAATCCCCTGCACACCATTTCAGGGGCTTTAGAAATGATGGAGCTGAAAAACCTTTCCCCCGAAAAGAAAACGCAGTATATCCATACCGCACAAAAGCAGATTAAACGAATCGCCCGGCTTTTCGAAGACATCAAAACCCTTCAGCGCTACGATTTTGATGAGAATTTCATCACCCGAAAAAAATTCAACCTAAAGAAACTTGTGGAGGAAGCGGCGGGAGTTTTTCTGCCCATTGCGCAGGGAAAGGGTCTGGAATTAATTTCCGAAACTAAAGCTTCCTGCATGGTTTTTGCCGATCCCGATAAAATGGAACAAGTGCTGGATAACCTGATCACGAATGCCATCAAATACACAAGCAAAGGGCAGGTAAAAGTGGGTTTAATAAAGAAAGAGGGTTTTGTGGAGGTGTATGTGGAGGATACAGGCACGGGAATTGGAGAAGAACATCTGGAGCGATTATTCGATCGTTTTTATCGTACCGATAAAGCCCGCTCAAGAGATAAAGGCGGTACGGGGCTTGGGCTTTCTGTGGTGAAAGGAATCCTGAACGCACACCAAAGTGAAATAAAAGTAGAGAGCAAAGTTGGGAAAGGAAGCCGGTTCTATTTTACGCTTCCGCTGAGTTCGTAACAGCGGCTGATCAGTTTTCCCTGTTTAAGTAGCTAAAAGTCGCGGCAGCTAAAGCGCCACCGGTGAGAGGCGCAAAGGTATAGAGTAGAACATGCTGATAGGAATCTCCGCCGTTCATCAAATCGAAGAGCGCGGAACCGATAGAAGTTGCTGGATTGTAGATGCCACCCGAAATGGATGAACCCGCTAAAATAATACCTCCAAAAGCCAAGCCGATGGCGAATCCATAAATATTGGTGTTTTTAAAAGCGGGAGAAAGAGCCATGGTGAGCGTCAAAAGCACAAAGAGAAAAGTAAACAAAATCTCTGCGCCGGCCTGCTGATACAAATTAGTATCGGTAGGAGGTTCGAGATAAAAAACCAGTGTAGAAAAAAAGAAGATCAGGATAGAGGCGAGAAAAGCCCCCAAAAGCTGACTCGAAATGTAGCCTGCGAATTGGGAGGTGGTAAGTTTCTTTTGCAAATAGAAGCCCAACGATACGGCAGGATTAAAATGTGCCCCTGACACATGCCGGCCAATATACACCAAAGCCGTTAACACCAAACCAATAGCAATCGCATTTCCCGTAAAGCCAAAAACCAGTACAAAGAAGAATGTACCTGCTACCTCCGCTACGTAATTACGCATACCCTCACTTTTAATTTAAAACCAATCTGAATCCTTCCAATCCGAAGAAACTACTTGCGAGGAAAGGGAATTGCAAGAACCCATTTCGTTTATTTTGTAAAAAAAAACCCCATTTTTCATAAAATACTATAATCATTTAAGCTTAAGAATGGATATTTTTGAGGAAATAAATTTTATACATGTCACTATTAGAAAAGTTAAAGGTACGCTGGAATATCAAGAGCACCGGCCAAGTTTTAATCATCATGCTTGTATTTGCCTGTACCGGATTTTCCGCACTGTTTGCCCGTAAATTTGTGTTCGGAATTTTAGGTATCACCGAACAAGATCCATTTTGGTTTAAAACCTTAATCTGGCTGCTCACCATTTTACCGCTCTACCAAGTGTTTTTGCTAATGTACGCAGCGATTTTTGGGCAATTTGAATTTTTCTGGGCATTCATGAAGAAATCCTTCGGAAGGCTTATTCCCTACGGTAAAAAATAACTCATGTCTTTAATTTCTCTCGGTCTTTTTTGGGAAGTTTAGCAACTACCAAGTTATAGGAATGCCTGATCAGTTCCAGGATTAACTCATCCTCAAGAAAACCATCCATTGTTATCGTATTCCAGTGCTTTTTACTCATGTGATAGCCTGGCTGAATTTCCTCGTAAGATGCTCGCAATTCAAGCGCTTTTACCGGATCACATTTCAAATTGATACTCTCAAACTCATCCACATCTGTTAGCGCAAACATTTTTCCCATTACTTTAAAAACGAGCGTGTTTTCGTTAAACGGGAAATCTTCACTAACGCCCGGGAGGGACATGCAATACTCATAAAAAACTTCAATATTCATGCGGCTACTTTTTTGGACTCACCAGAAGAGATTACATTTGATGTCTTAATACCTGAATGCTCAATACAATCCAACCTGCGATAAAAGCAAGCCCTCCAATTGGCGTGATGGCTCCCAGCCACGAAGTATTGGTTAAACAGAGTATGTAGAGGCTCCCGGAGAAAATCAAAATTCCCGCTAAAAGAAGAGAGGCCGGCCAGAGTACATCTATCTGAAACTGACTTCCAATCAAGCCGACTAAAATTAATCCCAGAGCATGCCAGGCATGATATTGAACAGCGGTTTGCCAAGTTTCGAGGCGTTCAGGACTTAATATATTTCGGAGGGCATGAGCTCCAAAGGCTCCGGCGGTAACGGCTATTGCCAGCAAAAAAGCGGCGAGGACGATAATGATTTTAGGGTTGTTCATACTTGATGATAATTAATATTTCTAATCTGCCAAACTTTCAATCAACTATAACTATTTCGGGAAACTCATGTTCAAATTTGGCCATTTTGGATATTATCTTTATAGTAAGGAAATATAAAACTCATATCAGGGGCATCTATGTTTTTTCGGCATTTGGTCTTTATTCTTTGCTTGTTTCTAATTACTTGTTCTAAACAGGATAAATCAACAGTTGCAGAAACATCTGAAGTAATAATACCTGCTCATATCCGGGAATTAGATAACCTGAAAGTCTTTTATGGCTTTGATCCTGTTTATTCAGTTCAGTTTTCCAAAGAACATGTATTTGGAGAAATTTATCCACAGTTGTTACCTCCGGTAAGAGGATTTGGGCCTGCAGTTGCGGTTGATGAAGTTGGAAATGTTTTTCGTGCTGAGAAAGCAGAGAAAACCATTCTCGCTTTTGATCCACAAGGCATGTTGAAAGGGAAAATTGGAAGACAAGGCAATGGGCCGGGGGAATTCCAAACTATCACTGCGATAGATGTTTATGATGATCAACTTATCGTCTATGATTCGAATTTGATCCGAATAAATATTTTTAATGCCCAAAGTTTTGAGCTGCTTAAAACATTAACTATAGATTCTAACACCTGGAATATTGAAGAGGCAAAAATGCTTTTTCCGCAAACTATTTTGGGGATTGGTAAAGAGGAATTTCTCACAGCTGTTTCATTAGAGAAAAATGGTGACTCGTACAATGGATTTTATCTTATGGACATTGACGGAAGAATAATCTCAAAAAAAATTACAGAAAATAAACTAACGGAAACACATACCGGAGATACAGGAAGCGGCCATAGAGCCACTATAAGAGTGCCTTACTCTACAAGAGGTGAATTTGATGTTACTCAAGATGGGAAAATCTACCACATTGATACCGGCGATTTTTTAATTAAAGTTTTCAACCCTACAGGCGAGTTGGAACGCAGTATTTATTATCCTTTTGAAAAAGATCCACTCGAGGAGCAGGAGGTTTTAGATCGATTTCATCCTAATATTCATAGAGTACTAAACACGGCCGTCTATCCTGAAAAATGGCCTGCCCTGGAACATTTTTTCGTGGATGATAAAAACAGAATATGGGTTTCGACCATTGTAGATGACAAGGAAATCCATGAGTGGCACATACTTGAAAACAGCGGGGAATTACTGGCCACTTTCGCTTGGCCCAGCGATCGGAAAATTATCACAAGCCAAAATGGCCTAATATATACTGAAGAGGAAGACTCTGAAACCCGGGCAAAAGTTGTTGTCAGCTACAAAATGCAACTTATTGAGAAGCAGAATTTATAACCTGCCGTTGAAGGTCGTAGCCCTGCAAATTTAGTCAGAGATAAAATTAACTTTCTTATGTGTTCCATCACAAAAGGGTTTTGTTGAAGAAGCTCCACATCGGCAAAAACTCATTTTTTTGCTGCAGGTTTCAGTGCCGGTATCATTGCCGATCAGGTCATAATTTCCTTCCACAACAAAGGGGGCATTTTTCAAAACTTTAACTGTGAGTTCGCCACCTTTTCCCTTCAAAGGCTCGGTTCGTAATCGTTCCGGATCAAAAGAAGTATCGGCTTTGAAATTAGCCGCTAAGTGGGAATTGTCGCACAAAGGCTTATTTTTTGAAGCCCCACAGCGGCACAATGCCACCCGGGTATCCCGCAAAAGCTCATTTCCATCTGCATCATGAATAACCACATTTCCATGCAGATAAACTGGACCATTTTCTGCGATGCGAACAGAATTCTGAACCGGTGGCTGCTCCACAGAATCGGAGTTGTTTATCTCGAAATGAAGGGCTCCTGTTGGGCAACGTTGTACAATTTTCGTTAAATCCTGCGCAGCGGCATTTTCGGGCTTTATCCAGCGCTTTTCTTTTGGGTTGAAGACCTTAGGCAGCCCCCGGACACATTCTGCGGCATGAATACAGCGGTACTTATCCCAGGTTATTTTTATTTCTTCGTTTTCGTAAGAATGGATTTTCTTTTGCATGGAGTGAATTTGATTGCGTGCAGAATTATAGCAATCATCGTAATCAAATAAAAAAGATGAAATGCTTCTCGTCAAATGGGGAAACCCTTCAGCAGGTTCTTGAACTATGAAAGTTTAGCAGGTGTTAAGCAGAAGCTTAAGACAATTTTCAAATGGTTGAGAATTAGGGCGTTCTACTATCAAAATTACTATTATAGGCTATAATGTTGAATAAGAGAATACTTTACTATTCCGCTACACTAATAATTGGAGCATACTTTTTATTTCTGGGTTTATCTGAGGCCAGGGATATTTTAGCACCCCTGTTGACGGCCGTTATTTTGGCCCTGGTTATTTTACCTTTGGCTAATAAGATGGAGAGCAAAATGAAACGAAGCTATTCATCTTTGCTCAATACACTTCTCTTATTCCTGGTTTCTGTTGCACTTATTGCCTTGCTGTCTTTTCAGGTAAAAGCCGTTGTCGAAAAATGGCCGGAGATTAAAGAAACCATGAAGCCTAAAATAGAACAGGCACAGAATTTCATAAGTGAGAATACTCCCCTTCAGTTAAGGAGCTTACAAAACAGTGAGGACGGTAGTTTTTCTTTAAGTCAGGGTTCCAATACCGGAGAAATGATTACCACTGCTTTTAGCAGCACGATGGCATTTATGGGAACGTACTTACTCACATTCATTTATATCTTTTTCCTGTTGAATTATCGCAACCGGTTTAAATCCTTCTTGTTTGATCTTTTTCCGGATGAAAAGAAAGATGAAGTGGAAAAAATCACCAACGAATCTGCAAGCGTAGTTCAGCAATACCTGGTGGGGAAGCTTCTGCTAATTGGTTTTATCGCAATTTTATATTGCATAGGCCTTGGTGTCTCCGGAATCAGCAATTTCATACTTCTGAGCATCATAGCCGCAATTTTAACACTCATCCCTTATATAGGAAATATTATAGGCTTTGCCGTAGTCATTGTTTTTGGCTACCTCACTTCCGGCGAAACGGGAGTATTAATTGGGATAATAGTAACGTTTACAGCAGCTCAATTTGTCGAAAGCTACATATTACAACCCTATGTAGTAGGCGATAAAGTAGACTTGCATCCCTTTTTTGTGATATTAGCTGTTATAATTGGAAATGCAGTCTGGGGAGTTATCGGCATGATTTTATCCATTCCGGTTCTGGCCATTGTTGTAATTGTTTTCCTGCACATCCCGCCACTAAAGCCATTTGGTTTTCTATTCAGTAATAAAGAGTATTAACCAACGTCTCATCTACCCTCAGCAAGGGATTGCAACCCCTTTACTTAGGTGAGTTGGAAATGACTACCAGAAGTCAGCGCACGTACCACCAAAGACAAAGATTCTTCGCAGGTATGCTCAGAATGACTGTGGCGGGAAAAATGTAGCTCAGAACAAACTACCTATCCCAAAAATAAAAATCTTCGCAAGTATGCGTCCGAAACCTCTATTCAATTACACGATCTACATTTCCACAACCTGACATTGAAGCGCCGAAGAATGGATTTTGTACTTTTTCCTCTTTACTGAGCCAGTATCCTTTTTCCATTGAGCAAAACTGTACGAAAAGTTTTTCATCAACACCCTGATTTTCTACCGCTTTTATAAGCTCCGCCGAGACCGCTTTGAAAGCAGCTCGCATGGCTTTGATGTCTTTGGATGTTGTGGCAGCTTCAGTGGCTTTTAACATTGCGGCGTGATGCATTTCATGTTTTTCGGAATGTTCTTCGTGCTGATTCATCTCACCACTTCCTTTTACTTCTTTCGCAAACAAAGCCATATGCTTTTGAGCTTTTTCGACATCATCCGCTACAAGCGCGTTTTTCACTTCCAAATATTCCGATATCAAAATATCCAGATGCTCCTTATGCTGATGTTGAACTTGTTCCTGCTTCTGTTCTTTTTGCTTTTCGTGATGCTGATGCTCCTGTGCATTTGCAGAAATGGGAATACATACTGAGAGGAGAATTAATAATGATTTCATATTTGTCTGTTTAAGTGTTTTGAATTAAGATTTATAACCAGTTTTTCTGCAGGATGAGAAATATTTTTAAAGACCTGACAGGCTTGCGAAACCTGTCAGATCTTTTGTTTCTGCTAAGACTCCAATTTCAATAACCTCGCATTAATAGCCACAATAACCGTACTTACCGACATCAACACTGCTCCGAACGCGGGGCTCAAAACTATTCCCCAAGCGAACAGAACACCTGCCGCCAGTGGGATCGCAACTAAATTATAACCGGTTGCCCAAAACAGGTTTTGAACCATTTTTCTATAGGTTGATTTTGACAGTTTAATGAGGTTCGTAAGATCTTCGGGATTATTTTTAACCAGTACAATATCTCCGGTTTCTACGGCAACATCCGAACCGGCTCCAATGGCAATACCCACATCTGCCTGGGCAAGAGCGGGAGCGTCATTCACGCCATCACCGGTCATCGCAACTTTCTTTCCCTGCTGTTGAACCTCTTTCACCTTCGCTGCTTTTTGATCGGGTAAAACTTCCGCAAAAACCTGATCCAGCCCCAGTTCTTTTGCCACATAATCGGCCGTTTGTTGATTATCACCTGTTAACATCACGCATTCGATTCCCATCTCGTGCAACTGTCTTATGGCGTTTTTGGATTCTTTTCGAATGACATCCCCAAGAGCAATCGCTCCTGAAAGTTCATCATCAATAACTACGAAAACTACCGTTTTCCCCTGGGCTGAAAGTTCCTCGATATCATCCTGAGGATATTCCATATTCTTATCACGCACATATCCGGGGCTTACAACTTTAACGGATTTTCCCTCAACGGTTCCTTCAATTCCTTGTCCTGTAATCGAATTAAAATCCTCGACTTTAAAAGTCGCTCCGGCTTTTTCCAGAATTCCCCGTGCGATGGGATGTTCTGAATTGGATTCAACTGAAGCGGCGTATTTCAAAATTTCATCGTCATCAAATTTACCGTTAAAATTGAGGATATTCGTAACGGTAAAAGTGCCTTCTGTCAGAGTCCCGGTTTTATCAAATATTACTGCCTGCAGGTTTCGGGCTTCTTCGAAAGCTGCTCTGTTTCTGATTAAAAAACCATTGCCGGCTGCTAATGAAGTAGAAACTGAAACCACCAAGGGAATTGCCAATCCAAGTGCATGGGGACAAGTGATAACCATTACCGTAACCGTACGATTTATGGAAAAACTTAAATCCTGTCCGGTAAAAAATGACCAGGCAATGAAGGTTATCAATCCGGCAGAAATAGCAATTATCGTTAGCCAAAATGCAGCCCGGTTTGCTAAATCCTGAGTTTTTGATTTACTCTCCTGAGCCTGTTTCACCAAGTCAATCACTTGTGACAAAAATGAATCTTTCCCCGTTTTTTGAATTTCAACAGTGATAGAGCCTTCTTCATTAATAGCTCCTCCGATTACCTCATCCCCTTTCTGCTTATTTACCGGTTTTGATTCGCCGGTAAGCATGGCTTCATTAACATTCGTTTTACCATCTACAATGGTACCATCCGCCGGAATTTTTTCTCCGGGCTTGATAAGTATGCGATCACCTTCTTTCAGATCTTCAATCGATACGTCTTCAGTACTTCCATCCTCCCTTAACCTGTGCGCTTCCTTTGGGAGTAATTCAGCCAACTTTTCAAGTGCGGCAGAGGCTTTCATTACCGACCGCATTTCAATCCAGTGGCCTAACAGCATGATGCCAACCAATGTAGCCAGTTCCCAGTAGAGCAAATGTCCTTCAAGGCCAAATACGACAAATGTGCTGTAAATATAAGCCACCGATATCGCCAGCCCGATAAGAGTCATCATACCCGGCTGTTTATCTTTCAACTCGTCTGCCAATCCTGACAGAAAAGGCCACCCGCCAAAGAAGTACACAACAGTGGAGAGTGCAAATAACACGTATAAATCACCCGTAAATCTCCAGTCAACCCCCAGAAAATCCTGGATCATGGGGGATAAAGCAAGGATTGGAATGGTTAATCCTAAGACCCACCAAAACCTCCATTTGAAATCCTCCACCATCATGTCATGATGCGAATGTGAAGAATGTTTGCCATGGTTGTGTTCATCTTTATGTGCTTCATGGCCGTGATGATCATCTTCAGAATGATCTTTTTGATTATTTTCGTGATGGTGTTCGTGTTTATTTATGGTATACCTCACTTAATATTTTACTGTTCGCTTATCATTAATGATGATGCTCTTCACTTTCCACATCTTCATTCATCTCCACTCCTCCATGTTCATGTGCCGGCCACACGCATGTCAATTTCACGCATTATTGAAATGGCTTCTTCGGAACCTGCATGAGGCATTCCCGTTGGCATAAGCAGGAAAGAACCTTTGTCGAGACAAGATGATCATCTCTGCGTTTCTGAATAATACTCCTCTATTTCTTTGAGTTTAGTGTCGATCATATCTTTGGAATACCATTTTCCCTGAACCATCACTCCCGAATGTTGTTGGATATGCGCCAGGTTTTGGAGTGGGTTTTCATCCACCAAAACTAAATCTGCCCGTTTGCCTTTGGCGATGGTTCCGAAATCATCTTCATCCGCAAAATAAACTCCGACATTGGCGGTTCCCGTTTTGATGATTTCGTAGGCAGACATTCCCGCTTCTTCCATGTATGGGAGTTCCCGGTGTATCGAAAATCCCGGAACGCTGAAGAGCTGAGGAGCATCCGTTCCCATCAAAATCAGAACGCCTTGTTGATTCATTTCCTGCAAAATTTTGCGCCGCCATTCGGCGTGTTCCTGGGCTTCCTGAAGGTCAAGATTTGGGTTGTTCTCTATATTATTGCCAACAAAATTATGGTAGTTGCTGATTACAGCTTTGGGGATATATTTCAACTCGTCGTACTGCTTCATGGCGTCATAATCACCAGCGCCAATAATCGTCTCCCACAGTGCTTGGGTAGGAATAATCCATGCACCGGCTTCTTTTGTTTTGGCTACTATTTCCTTCATTTCCGCTTCTCTTTCACTCTTTTCAAATTTCTGCAAATATGCATAATAACCATCAATATGATCCATAGTTTGCTGCCCCATTTCGAGAGCGTGAACTATGCCAACTTCATCAGGAACATGACCGCCAAAAGGGATGCCAATTTCGTTTGCAGTTTCGGCCATCGCGTCATATTCGGCACGGGTTAAGCCGGGATGAACTTTCAGCAAATCCCAGCCCTCTTCTTTTTGCTGACGAACTTTATCGCGGCTTTCTTCTGGTGAATTGATGGAGTTTCCGTTAAAACTTGGCCCGGCTAAATAGAGATTCGGCCCAATTAATTCGCCTGTATTCACACGGTCTTTTAACTCAAGCTGATGCTCATATCCGAGCATCCCGCGCACGGTTGTAATTCCTGCGGCCACATATAAAAATAAGGTGCTTTCCACGTACTCATCATTAAAATACGCGGGCATATTTGGGGAAGGATGAGTAGGCGGAACATGTCCGTGCATTTCAGCAAGGCCTGGCATCAGGTATTTTCCGGTGCCGTCAATGATCTGTGCTCCGTCCGGGATGGTGATTTCTCCGGAAGGCCCCAAATCGGTAATTCGGCCATCATCAACGAGAACGGTGTAATTTTCGAGAATACGCTCTTCATCCATTGGAATGACATTCACGTTAGTAAAAGCAAAAGATGTGGCAATGTTTCCGGGGGTTTGCGCCTGAACGGGCAGGGCAGCCATCAACAAAAGAAAAAGTGAGATAAGCAGTTTCATTGGGTTTGAAATTAGTTAACGGAGAGAGGTAATTAAGTGGAATAAAGGGAAATAAACCAGAGGGATTAATTAAGAATTATTCATGACATTTTCGGCCGGCGTTTTTGCTCCTATGAGCGCATCCTTCACCGTATTTCCAAAACTCCCTCGCTTTACTTTGGAATCTACAGGATCAAGAACTTCCAGTTTTCGTGCTCCGCGATAAAAGAAATACATGCTGATGGCCATCACAGTATGAGCCAAATCCAGATGATTGAACCAGGTATGCAGGCCGATTTCACTTGTATAGAAAAATGCGGCGAGTGTGGCGAAAATCACCGTAAGAAAAATAATCCGACTGCCTTCATTTCGGGTTCTTCGGTAGACCACAAAGTGGATAGGCAGCACAACTAATCCCAATCCATAGGCTGAATGAACCTGGATAAAAAAGAAATTTAACGTACTAAAAGTGATAACGGCGAAAGTGATAAGCTCCACTACATTCGCGGCTTCTAAAAATTTACCAAGCCTCGGGTTAAGCACCGGCTTCGCATGAATAATGGTGGCGCGTTCAATTGCCATTACGGCCAGCATGCTTATCAGCCATCCGGGTAGCTTCCATCGGAGGCCAACTACATCCTGAAAAGCATGGCCTAAAATTCCGCCTAAAAAAGTAGCAAGAGCCATTATTGCAAAATACCAGAGCATAAGGCGGTGAACTTTCCCCTGTTTATTCAGCTTTTTCAGTTTGATGAAAGCGTACACACAAACCGCGGTAATCCACAAATCAGTAAACGTAACCATCGGCTCCATGATGGTTATATCAAAAATTTCGATAGAAGGCTGTTCCGAATTGGATTGCATAGGCAAAATTTTGTTGCCTCAAAATAACAGTTTTGTCCTTTATCTCGAAGAATCTTTCAGGAAGAGTGAATTACGGGTAGAACTCATTTTTGCTGATAAGCTTCGGCCAGCGACAAAAGCTTTTTGAGGTCTTCAATGCGCTCTGGCTGATTTGTTTTTTCGTAGCTGTGCATCAAATTCCGGATGCAGCGGATAACAATATCCAGGTTGGTGGCTATCTGAAAATGTTCGGGGCGTGGTTCCAGATTGTTCTTCTTTAGGAAAAAATAGCATTGATCGTAAGTGACAATCGCGCCTTTGTCGTAGGGATCAATCAGCAACTCTTCGGTATCACCGACAAAACTCAACATAAAATGAATGGGCATATTTATGCCGAAAAATGGCATTTCGAGCCGGCGCGCGATAAACATCACCACTAAACTGAGTGAAATCGGAAGTCCTTTTCGGCGGTCAATTACCTGGTCGAGCAGGCAGTTATTGGGGGCGTGATAATTTTCTGTATCTCCGCGGAAGTTCAGGTTTTCGAAAATGAATTTCATAAGCTGCTTCATCTTCTTACGCTCGTCCAGCTTATACTTAATTTGTGGCCCAATCATCTGTGCGAAATAATCGATTTTCCGCTGGTATTCACTGATTCTCAGTGTGGGATTCCCAAACCGTGCAAGTGTCAGGACAGCCTCTTCGAGCGATTTCCTTGTTTTCATTCCGTTCTCAAGAATATCGAGAAAGTCAGATTCAAGCGTCTCGAAAGTCAGCTGATGAATTACGCTGTTAATTCGGTCTCTTTCGTCTTTACTTTTCAGCTCTGTGCGGTATTCATCGAGCAACGGCACCGCTTTTTCGCCCAGTTCCTGCAGCCGGGTCTTTACGCTTTCCTTTACAAAAGGATCGGGGTCGTCAAGTAAGAACAGCAACGATTCTATTTCTGTCTTTGAGGTCATAGGGAAATTTTTTGCGTCTCTCTTTTCTAAGATATTGATTCAGCTTTACAATTACTGCTTATATATGGTGATGGTAACCGTTATATTTCCAGCAGTTTTTAAATCAATTATTTAACAGAGATATGAAGATTAATGTTTCCTCAGAAATAGGACATTTGCAAGGTGTGATAGTGCATACCCCCGGCCGCGAAGTTTCTTTAGTGAATCCGGAGCTTAAGGATGAACTTTTATTCGACGATATTATTTTTGAGGAAGACGCCCGAATTGAGCATCAGGATATGCTGGAGGTTTTTAAAGCCGCAATGCCTGAGGACGGGGAAGTCATTGAAATCGTGGATATTTTTCTCGAAGTAATCCAAAATGAAGATGCCCGTTCATATTTTTTAGAGGAACTGATTCGGGAATTTCCCGCTGAAAACCTGCATGTGATTGAAGATGAGTTAAAGCAGCTGAACCCTGATGAGCTTCTCAAGTTTGTAACCGAAGGCCGCATCAAAAAAGCGAAAGGATTTACCCTTCATCCCATGCCTAATTTACTTTTTACGCGCGATCTTGCGGCGGTTGTGGGTGATGGAATCCTGGTTTCCAGGGCGGCAAAAAAAGCGCGTTTACGGGAATCTGTTTTGATGGATACGCTGGTACATTATCACCCTTTATTTGAGGATGTACGAGAAAACGCCATCCGGATTACAGGACATCAATCCATTGAAGGCGGAGATGTGCTCGTGGTTTCCGAAAAACTGGTGTTGATCGGGATGAGTGAGCGAACCTCATTCAGCGGCCTGATGAAAGGCGCCGAAGGACTCCTGAAAGCCGGAGTGGAAACCGTGCTGGCCGTTGATATTCCCAAGCAGCGCTCCTCCATGCACCTCGATACCATTTTCACTTTCGCCAGCCAAAATGAGTGTATTGCTTTTCCTCCCGCCATTGTGGAACAAGAAGATAACGTGGTGGCTATAGTGCGTGATGGGGATTCCATCATCACCGAAAGAAAATCTTCGCTGAAATCAGCGCTGGAAGAATATTCCGGCACCGAATATACGTTCATAGAATGTGGAGGATCTGAGCGAACCAATCAGTTCCGTGAGCAGTGGTCCGATGGCGCAAATGTCTTTGCTTTGGCACCGGGAGTGATTGTCGGCTACGAGCGAAATACCAACACCTTCAAGACGCTCATCGATCATGGTTATGTTTATATGAACCAATTTGAATTTGTTGAAGAGTACAAAGATAAAAAACTGGTGCCGAACGCTGATAAAAAAATTGCCATTAGTTTTCAAGGGCACGAGTTGTGCCGCGGCCGTGGCGGGGCACGATGTATGACCATGCCGATTGCACGCAAGCCAATAAACTTCTAAAAAAAAGCTATTGAGTTCGGATCCATTCCAAAAAGATATTACCGCAGATTTCGAGATTCTTTCTTCCGAAGAAGAGCCTAAAAATAAACTCGATACAAAAACGGTTTTGAAGCATCTGGGGCTTTTCCTGCTCACCGTCTTTTTTGTTACAATGACGGGCGCTAATTTTGTAGGCTATAATCCTGTTCTGTTTCCTTTTGCCTTTCCCGATTCTGTTGACCTTTTACGGGGATTGTTATTTGCAGGATTGTTACTCGGATTCCTGACCGTACACGAGTTTGGCCATTATTTTGCGGCTGTATATCATAACATTAGAGTTACGCTGCCTTATTATATTCCCATTCCGCTTGGCATCGGAACAATGGGAGCGGTAATTCGCATCAAAGAACGCATCAGGGAAATGCACAAGTTATTTGATGTGGGCGTAGCCGGGCCAATCGCGGGTTTTATAGTTTCGCTGCTTGTTTTGTTGATAGGTTTCGCGATGCTTCCCGAACCTGATTACGTAATGAATTTCGCCGGCCATGAAGAGCTCAAAGAATACGTTTCCCTAAACGGAAGTTTTCCTGACTATATAACCGACGAAACCGAGCAAGGCGTTTTAACCATCGGGAATACGTTGCTTTATACCGGCCTCGCTTCTCTTTTTGAAGATGTGCCGCCCATGTGGGAGATGTACCATTATCCTTTTTTGTTTGCGGGATGGCTTGGATTATTTTTCACCGCTCTAAACCTGATGCCTGTTGGGCAACTCGATGGCGGTCATATTTTATACTCTCTCATCGGCTATGAAAAACATAAAATTGTTGCCCGGCTGTTTTTCACCCTCATCACTATTCTCGCTGGAATAGATGTGGTTCCTTTTCTGCAGGATTATTTAGCTGAATATACTGCGGTGACATCCGTAGCATGGCTGATATGGGGATTTCTGCTATTTACGCTAATGAACCGCGCCTTCCGTGGCGACCAAAAGTGGAGTGTCGCGATGATGGTTACTTCCCTTTCCGTTTCCGCACTATACTTGTTTGTGGTGAATGGCGGCGTTGCAACCGAGGCCTCATTTATCTGGCTGGTTTGGTCATTCTTTATCGCATTTATCGTGAAAGTGGAACATCCTCCGGTAGATTATGAAAGGCAATTATCTCCAGGAAGACGAATGATAGGTTGGCTAAGTATGCTTATATTTATTCTCTGTATTAGTGCCAACCCAATATTTATGAACTAATGAAACACCTTAACTTATTTTTATTTCTTTTGATTTTCGGCTTTACCGCTGCTTGTTCATCGGAAACCAAAGAAGCAACGCCTGAAGTACAGAAAGAAGCAGATTCTCTTTCGTCGGAAGATTTCGAGCAGTCGATAGCGGCTCTTGAAGCACAGGGAGATCGCCCCGAAATTCAGGCTCAAAAAGAACAGGCTCATCTCGACTATGGAATTTTCCTGATCTACAATGCTGATCCGGCGAACATGCGCGAAAATGCGAATGATGCATTACGCCAGTTTATAGAGGTGCTAAAAATCAATCCCGAGAACGAAAAAGCAACTTCAGAAATCGAACAGATTTTGGGCATTTACCGCACGTTCCCGAATCGTGAGCCTGCCGAAGATGTGAAAGAAGATCTTCAGGAACTGGGATTTGACATATAAATCACACAATGGAAGGCTACAAAAGACTGAGTTCTTCCTTTTAAGCTGATTCAGAAAGAATGGGCTACTTCAAAAATCAGCGGAATTCCCGGAATCAGTGGAATCTTCAAAATCAGTGATCAAAATGAGCGAAAAAAGCAACACACCTACCATCCAAAACCGAAAGGCACGTCACGATTTCCAAGTTGACGAAACCTTCGAAGCCGGACTGGTTCTGAAAGGAACCGAGGTGAAATCGCTGCGCCAGGGAAAAGCCAGTTTTACCGATTCCTTTGCTTTTGTTCAGGATGAAGAAGTTTTTTTGCGGGAACTTTACATCAAGCCTTACGAGCATGGTTCCTATTACAATCATGATCCCATTCGGCCAAGAAAACTCCTTCTCAATAAAAAAGAAATCCGAGAGCTTGATAAAGCCGTTCAGCAGAAAGGATATACCATTGTACCGCTAAAACTGTATTTCAAAGGCGGGAAAGCGAAAGTGCTGATAGGACTGGCAAAAGGTAAAAAACAATACGATAAGAGAGATTCCATCAAAGAAAAAGATGCCAAACGCCAAATAGAACGCAACGTGAAAGGGAATTATAAGATTAATCTGTAGCCTCTCATCAGTTACTTAAGGACCTAAGATTAGAAATTGATAGAATAATTTCCTCATCAGCCATTTCGCGGCTTGGATCAATAGTTACCTTTGTTGGATAACCAAGCTCATTATGGAATTCCACTTCATATTGGTCTGCACTTACTTGATGATGCCCTAAAAGATCAAATAATTGCTCTATACTGAGGGTAAACTGAAGAAGAATATCACGCCTTTCATAATGGATATAATCTTTTTCTTCGTATAAAACATCTGTTACTTTATTATCAGATACTTCTACAGTGTATACATTTGGAGGTAAGCATTCACAAGTTCTGCTAACTTCAAAAGTATAATGGTCAAAACCATGCGCATTCCATTGTTCATGAGCCTTGGCTAAGTCAAATTCTACATTGGGTTTTGAAGTGAACGTTTCACAAGAGGTTACAAAGACACCTAAAGTAATTAGGAAAAATGACAATAGAACTTTCATCGCTTTAATTTTTTTAGTGTAGTTAAGATTGATGGTCCCCAGTTAATACGCCTTATTATAACTATAACACCGAACTATAGTTTGTAGGAAACTGAAAGTGATAAACTTCGAATCCATGAATCAATATAATTGCCACCACTTAAATAAGGAGTTATAGAGTGTTTTGCTTTCACTTCAATTGCTATAGGAACTACAGGATTTAAATTGTAACCAATCCCAGCAATTCCTGATACTAAGAAATCATTAGCCGATTCAGGTACATCATATTCATCACTGTAAGACTCTTGCAAACGCTCATCATTGTCTGAGTAAAGAACAGATTTATAGGTGCCGTTTGAATACCCAATTTTATAAGAAAACTCGGGACCGGCTGTGAAATAGATTTGCTGATCTGAAAATGGATGATATTGAATACGAATGGGCAAAGTTAAATAGGACGTGTTAAAGTTTTCTGTCATTGAATTCTTATAGTAGTTGCCGGTGGTTCCCCCGTTTGGCTCCGTTTGTTGAAAGATTTGATCTTCAAATTCATAAGTAAAGAAAAAGTACTCAAGCCCCGATTGAAGTATAAATCTCTTTGAGATATTCTGATTTATTAAAGCATGAATCTGAAACCCAAAATCAAAAGAAATGAAATCATTAAGAACATCTATTTCAGACTCGTAATGTAAGGTATTGTAGTTTAGAGAAGCTCCGACTTCTATTTTTTCGATTAAACTGCCTTGGGCTTGAATAGAATGACCGGGCATTAGTAAGAAACTCAACGGCAAAAAAAGGAAAAAAGAAATTCGTTTTAGCATAGTCTGCATTTATCAAGGTGCATTACGGTGTGGCGTTTAACCGGCTTGGCTCTTACCAGCTAATAAAGTGGTAAAAGTCTGGGTTTACTGCAACTCTGAAAACTTCTTTAAAACCAATGAGTGGCCAAGTCCGAGTTGAAGCGCTGGTTATAGCCCGATTTAGTCTTTTAAAATCTCCCAAAATCCTCGTGGTGAAATAATCTTGACTTGGGTGATATCTTTTGAAAGAACCAATAGATCTTTATCACCAGTAACTAAAATATCAGCTTTTGCCTTTAATGCTGACTCCAATACCCAACGGTCATCTTCATCTCTGACTTTTATTTCAGAAGGTTCTTCAGGAATTGGTTCTATATGGTGTTTGCGAAGAAATAAAAGTGTATTAGAAACTTTGTACTGTGGAACGTTAAGTTTTGTGATTAACACACGTTCCAATTCTTGTAGCACAAATTCTCCTGTCATTAATTGATGATCAGCAAGAATTACTTCAAGAAGGTCCGCACACAATCCTCTTGCTGTAAAGGCACTTACTAAAACGTTGGTATCTGTAAATATTTTCATGATACACTTCAGGATGAGAATTGATCAATGAAGTATGTAGCGTTTTTGGAGTGCACCGTGAGACCATAAAAATTAATAAAATATGCTCACGAAATTTCATGAAAAACATCTTCATCTGTGAGCCAACCCTGCGCTTCTCCATAGGGTAAAAGTTCTTTACGCAATTGCTGAAATGACTCGACCGCCAACTGACGCTTTAAAGCCTGACGGACTAATTCACTTTTTGACCGGCCGGACTTTTTTGATGATTCTTCGAGAAGCTGTTCAAGCTCTTTATCAATTCGAATAGTGAGAGTTGTGTCCATAACAGTAAATTTATATTTATTGTTTTACAATGTAACACAACTTTAACGGGCGGACAACTTATTTATTTGGAAAGGGTTATAACGACCCAGCGTTTAAACTGCGCAGGGATTACAATTTCTTTGAAGTAGCGAAATTAATTCCTTGCAATCAAGCGCACCCCATTTAAAACGCCTTGTTATGCTACCGGACTAGTCGTAATGAGTCCACATTCTAATTACTTTAACAACTTTCTCTTTTTCATAGACTTGATACACTAATCGATGCTGGATGTTAATTCTCCGCGAATAAGCACCTTCCAAATTACCGACCAATTTTTCATAGGGAGGATATTCTTCAAAAGGATCTTCCTTAATAATTTTCAGCAAGTCTTCGATCTTTGATTTTAATCCTGATGAAGCTGCCTTTTTTGAGTCTTTCTTAGCTTTTTTGGTATAAACGAGTTTGTAGTTACTCACCAGTCAAGTTTTTCTTCGGTTTCCTCCAGAGGAGTATTCAATCCTTCAACAATGGATTCTTGCATACCAGGAATGGAAGTCAGAAAAAGCGTTTCCTGAATAGACCGCCAATCCTCTTCACTGATCAATACAGCATTCGATCTTTTTCCGGTTATTTGAATAGGCGTGTGTGTATCAGAAGCCTCATCGAGCAAACGATAAATATCTTTACGAGCTTGGGTAGCTGTTAGTGTTTTCATGACGTAAGATTGGTTGGTTAATCACTTCACATTTAACGTACGCTATTCCGCGCATATTGTCAAATCTTTAGGATAGGTGGCATAACGACCCTGCATTTAAGCGGTTTTAACAAGATGACTTTGAACAACGGCAATAATAAACTAAAACCTTTAAATGGCAACTCATGCTACGTTAAAATCCGTTTGAAACGCATTGTTAGGTGGCGAATCTATGGGGCAAACATTTCCTGCAATGTGTTTAAAACCTTCTCCTCGGCTGAAGAACTGATTATCCCAAGATTTTTAATCAATCTGCTTTTATCGACCGTTCGAATCTGATCTAATACGATTTGTCCTTTCTTACCCTGAAATGTAGTAGTGACATGCGTTGGATAATTTTTAATAGTCGAAGTCATTGGGGCAATGATCACCGTTCTAATGTGTTTGTTCATTTCGTCGGGAGAAATGACTAAACAGGGCCGTGTTTTTCTAATTTCAGAACCTTTTGTCGGATCAAGTGAAATCAAATGAACTTCAAACCTCCGGACCGGAATTCTTTTTACCATGTCCACTCAGTTTCATCCCAGTCGGAAGATTTTTCAATCTCTTTTTGATCCAATAGAACATCATCACCTTGTTCTGCCATTTTTTCAAAAGACGCTTCCCAATCCTTTCGAATAGTTTCAGCAGAGCGAAGAACAATTTCATTGTCTCTGAGAATCATTTCAATTTCTTTAGTTATTCCACTTTCTTCAATCAGAGGTTTTGGAATTCGAACTCCCTGGGAATTACCAATACGAATTATTTTGGTTTTCATGGCTTTGATCAATTTGTGATTTTATACACAAATATAATTACAATGTACTTACAATTCAACAAGAAGAGAAATAGTAGTAGCTTTAATTGAGCCCACTAACGACCCAGCGCATAACGGGCCTTTAGATTCCCACCATTAACGGCTAAAAATTCAAAACAAGCAACACTGGAAATCGAAACCACGTCCGCGTCCCCAGTTGATACGCTTGTTATGCCCACGGTTACTCTGGATCACCGGACAATAGACGCCGCTCATGAATTACACTCAAAATTTCGATTTGCTCACCGGAGAGTAAATAAATTATTCGATAGGGATGATAAAAGACTTCACGAATATCCTCTCGTTGATATTCAGGAACCATTCTTCCTTTCTGTGGTTGCTTCGGGACGTTTTCAGCTGTTTCAATAATATTCTGAGTAGTTCGATAGGCATAAAAAGGCGAACCACCTGCAATATATTCAAATATTTGATCCAACTGTTTCTCAGCCTTTTTCGACCAGGCAATCATCATTTGGTCAGCTGAAACTTCTTTTTGATATCTTCATGTGAAACGATTCGCCCTTCTTCAACATCCTTCAGACCTTGTTCAATCGATTGACGAACATAGATCTTATACATCAAATCATCCCATTCTGTATCCTCAGGTAAATCCTTGAGTAAATGTTCTACTTCTTTTTTCAATTCGGCTTTTTCCATATCGACAAATTATTGAGTTTGTATTTTAAACAGTATCGCAAGCAATCTGTAGAAAAACAACGAGTGATCAGATTATTAATTTTAGGAAGAGTGGGTATAACGACCCAGCGCATAACGGGCCTTTAGATTCCCACCATTAACGGCTAAAAATTCAAAACAAGCAACACTGGAAATCGAAACCACGTCCGCGTCCCCAGTTGATACGCTTGTTATGCCACAGTCACTTTCTTGACTTCCAATAACCAGGTTTGCGCCTTAAATGTTTTATCGCGCTAATTAGAATCATGCTTTCCCCGACTTCATAAATAATTTCATAAAGGAAATCGATCAAGCAAAATTCTTCGGTCTCTTTTCGTTAACAAAGATCCTGATTTAGGGTGAGCTAAAGCTTGAGCTATCGTGTTCTATCTCATCAAGTCCTTCAGATTTTTTCTCGTAATATTCTATAGAACTTGTTAATTCTTTGGCAGCTTCTGGATGATATTGAAATGTCATCTACTAAGTCGTTCTCGAGCAGCTTTGTGAACCTCTTCTCCAGAAATTGGAGTCACCTTTCCTGATTTAATTTCAGCTTTTCTCCGACGGATTTCATCGATCCATGCTTGTTCAATATCATCATCAATTTGTTCATCAAGACTATTAATAAGTCGTTTTGCTAATTCAGCCCGGTGCTTTTCATCCAACTCAAGAGCAGAATCTTCAATTTCTTTAAAATCTGTAATCATAATATGGAGGTTTATTGCTTTCTTTAATCTATTGAAAAACGACTAATTCTGACAATTTATTTAGTTGGGGAAGTGGGTATAACGGCCCTTTAGATTCCCATTATAGAAATGTTCTATTTTCTTGGATTAAAATCGTGAACTGGGGCTGCCGGGGTGACCTAAATAACGGGCCAGCATGGCTGCTGGCCTATACAGAAGGATTTACCCGATTTTCCACAAGCCGGGAGTTTGCCTGTTTTGCCGGCAGCGCTCCGTTTCCGCACCAGTCCGGAGATCACCGGAGTCCGGGACCGGGTTAGCCGGTGGCGATGTGCCCGAATGAAGACCTTGCTGTTAAATGGTGTCAATTCAGCGATCCAGTACGATCCCGAAATCAGCGCCTATTTCCATCGCAAATGCGCCGAAGGTAAACACGCCCAAAGCGTGAAGAATGCAGTGGTGTGCAAATTAATCTACCGGGCATTTGCTGTGCTCAAACGAGGAACTCCTTGTGTGAAAATCTATCAACATGAAATGACGGAAATCTCTTGATATAGTCTTAGAATACGCGGAGATTATAAGTTAATAAACGGCTAAAATTTCAAAACAAGCAACACTGGAAACCAAAACCGCGTCCCCAGTTGATGCGCTTGTTATGCCTGAAGCCTTTTAAATTAATTTCGAATAGTAGAACAACCCCGTCTCTATCTAATACAGCTTTATTATTCTTTTATAAGTGTCCATTTTCCAACCCATGCACGGTCACTATTGTAATTCTCTAAAACTAATTCATTGTCCTTTACAGTTAGATCATAAGTAAACTGAGTATCCTTATATGACAGTATCAATTCACTGTTGGCAATTCTATAGTTTCCGGGGCCAGCATCACTTGTAAACCGTTCATCGTTAGGAGGACCGTATCTTGGGTAAAATGTATCCTCACTAACAAATTCAAAACCCGATTCATACCAAATAAAAATCGCATACGTACTGTTCCTCTCGTTTCCCAGCGAATCTTGATATACTTTTAAGTTCCATTTTCCTTCTATATTAAACCTTTCCTCATCTTTACAAGAAATTAATGATAATAACAGAAGACCAGCTGTTAACAGAATTCTGATAGTGAACTAAGTTTATTTTAAATACAAAGGCATAACGACCCTGCGCTTAAGGTGCAGGCTTCCAGCTTAAATTATTTTGTACTATAATTGTAGGTATAATGTTGTGCAAGCAACTAACGGTGAGTTCTGTCACCCTTGAAGCGCTGGTTATACCGCTATCGAATTACAGAGTTTTTTAGAAATTAATTTTTATCAAAATCTGAACTCAAGTAGAACCTAGCTTCAGCTAACCCTGAGCGATCTGATCCAGTTGCACCTATTTCCAATAGGCCAGTGTAGAATTCCCTTGCAATTTGCTGGTGATTGAGTGATTGTGCTGCCCGTGCTGCACCAAGTAAACTATTAAAGCGCTTGGGATAAAGCTTTAGAGATTTCCTAAATGCATCTAAGGCTTCTAAAGGTTTATTTTGCTCCATTAACAATTCGCCGAGTAGTTCATGTGCAGGTAGAGTCGGTGCCGGTGTAACGGGATGTTTGGGCGTTGATACTTCTAAATCTGCTGCCGCCTGCATCAGTTCATGGGCTTGTTCTTCGTTGTTTTCAAAGTGGCTAATCCAAGAAGAGACACCTAATCGAAGTATTCTGATTTGGTTACGGAATAGTTCTTCCCCCACTTTGTCCGTCGTTTCTTCCAGTTCTTCAATTCGTTTAAGTGCATTTCGGGCTTCAACATGGTCTCCCTCATGGATTGCTCCAATGCCCCTGGCAAACCACGTTATTGCTTCTGGCCATGGGTACCGATCCCAAGCTATCTCATTATGTGCTTGCGGACTTAATGTCGCTGCTTCTTTCCACGCTTTGCGTTCCAAAGCATAACGCGCGGGCATTGACGCTAAGTTGAAAGCGGTTTTAAACGTAGGCTGGAGATTCCCTCTAGAATAAAGCAACCTAAGCTGTTCAAATGCTGATTCATCGGCTCCCTGCTGAAGATAGGCATACAAAAGATATTCGAGAGCGTGCGAATATTCATCCCACACATACTGCCCATTGTCTCCCGCTGAATGTAGAAGTGCTGCTTCAGCAGCCATTAGATTGCCATCAATAGCTTCTTGCCAATTGCCGAGGCGGATAAATATATGTGTTGGCATATGCAGCGCATGTGGATTGTGCGGGGCGATGGTATGATAACTGCGAACAATATCAAGGGATCCATGCTCGCGACCTTGTATATCATTTGCATGAATGAGGTAATGAATAGCCCCGGGATGAAGTGGATTCGTAGCATGTATAGACAAAGCAACCTGTGCCGCCCGATTGTTATAATCCAGTCCCTGACTGCCTAACTGACCTGCAGCAAGAAGTGACAGGGCAAAAAAAGCTTTTACTTCAGTGTCATCAGGAAATTCCCGGTATAGTTTTTCTGTAGCATCTGCCCAACTTCGTATGCGCTCCCGATAATCAGTATTCTTTGGATTCCGGAAAAAGGCTTCGGTAGTTGCTATAAAAAGTTGTTCTCGTTTAGTTTGAGATGTCAGAGATTTGGCTTTTAAAACCATCTCCCACCCCTCTTGCAATTCATTGGGTCCGGGTCGGGTAGGCCAAAGCGGTTGGAACAAGGTCATCCCAATTCCCCAGTAGGCTATGGCGCATTCAGGATCGATAGCAGCTATTTTTTCAAAGGAGGCCTTTGCCTGAGGATAAGTCATATGGTGAAGTAAAGAAACAGCCTCATTAAATGCCGGACCGACTTCATCAGAACATGATATTTCATATTGCACTTTGCCAATAGGGGGCTCAGGCTTATCTAATTGCTGACTGAAAACAGAACCAGTCAATGAAATCATGAGCGTTAAGGTGAGAAAAAAATCACTCCAGGTTAATCGTATCATAGCATTTTGATTGGTTCATGGGAAGCGATCACATCCCCATATCGGATTTAGTCAATCCTATACATACAGTTCTTTATAGCACTATAATACCCAGTAAAAAATCCATAACCTATGATATGTTGATTAATCACACTTTTTTATTAAAAGGCTTGCAGCATTTATTTTTCCTCTAATGGATTGAGGTATAACTGTTTGGCGTTTAACCGGCTTGGCTTTATTGGCAATTAATGTAATTGAAATATGGAGCATTTATCAGCCGCCAATTTTTGAAACGGTAACCAGTGCCAAGTCCGCGTTGAAACGCTGGTTATACCTCCCTCAATCTACGAGTTCGACCCTAAGTTTTTTCCCAAACGCTTTGGCATACTTCTCAAGAGTGGACAGGCGAATATCTTCCGCATGATTTTCAATACGGGAAACAGCTGTCTTTTTGGTATTTAATTGTTGGGCCACCTCATCCTGAGTAAGTCCCGCTTTTTCTCTGGCCTGTTTCAGAAGCACTCCAATTTTAAAGTTTCGGAATCCTTCCTCATATCCTTCCGCAAAATCGGGATCTGATTTTTTTCTTTCACTGATATATGCTTGAAGATCACTCATCTTATGTTCCTCCTTTACGAGATAGATAATCGGCTTTTCGCTGTTCGGCTACCTCGATTTCCTGTTTAGGTGTTTTCTGTGATTTTTTGGAAAATCCATTCGTTAATATCACAAACTCATCATCATCATCTATAAAACCAAGCAAACGAAAACTATTTGATCCAATTCTTGCCCGAACTTCCCAAATATCATCGGTACTTTTGAGCTTTTTAAAATATTGAATGGGAACCTGGTCTAATTTTTCTACCAACTCAAGAACCCAAGTGACTTTTTGAGCGTGCTTGGATGGCAAAGAGTCCAAAAACTCTTTAACCGGAATTTTGCCTGACTGAGTTTTATAAAACTTGATTTCTTTCACAGAACTAATGTTAACAATTATGTTAACTTAATCAAGTTCTATTTATTGTACAGGGGAGGGGGGTATGTATAACGACCCAGCGCATAACGGGCGCGGAGATTATTAGTTAATTAATGGCTAAAA
>JBBEBR010000010.1:0-3372 GCA_040882225.1 Balneolaceae bacterium
CGTTCCGTGTTCGGAATAGTTTGCATCTTCTTGCTCAAAAGGAACCTCTCCTCTTAGATTGAAGGTAATTTATACGGGCAAACCCCAAGCAAATTGGGGTTAATTTCTATAGACGCCAATAGCCAATACCGTTTTCACGATATTGGCCACTAACGAAATGTTTGTAAAGTTACTTAAGCTCTACTTCAGCACCAGCTTCTTCAAGCTTGGCTTTAAGTTGCTCAGCTTCTTCTTTTGCTACAGCTGCTTTAACTGTATTAGGGGCTCCATCAACCAATTCTTTGGCTTCTTTCAGCCCAAGACCAGTTATGCCGCGCACTTCTTTAATCACGGCAATTTTCTTAGCACCAGCAGAAGTTAAAACAACATCAAACTCAGTTTGCTCTTCAGTAGCACCGGCGCCATCTCCGCCACCGGCAGGTCCTGCAACAGCAACTGCTGCCGCAGCTGGTTTGATATCGTATTCTTCTTCGAGAACTTTTGCAAGTTCATTTGCTTCTTTAATTGTTAGGTTGACAAGCTGTTCAGCTAAATCTTTAACGTCAGCCATTTTTTTCTCCAGTTGTTTTGAATGTAATATTCTTAGTTAAAAATAAGGGTTATTCTTCGCCTTTTTCGGCGATGGTTTTTACAGCACCAACAAGGTTTGAACCTTGAGCGTTAAGGGCACCAACTACATTGGTTATAGGCGCCATCAACAGGCCAAGGATATCACCAATAATTTCATTCTTCGACTTCATAGAAGCGAGAACGTCAAGCTTATCTTCTGCGTAGAAGTCTCCGTCTACAAGAGCTGCTTTAAATTGTGGTTTATTGTTATCCTTGATAAAATCTTTTAAGACTTTTGCAGGTGCAGATAGTTCTTCAGCAACAAAAGCGAAAGCGTTTTGCTCTACCAGAGAAGGGAGGATATCATCATAACCCCCAATCTCTTCCATAGCAATCTTCATTAGCTTATTTTTGTATACTTTGAAGCGAATATCTCCCTTACGAAATGCACCGCGTAGCTCGTTTACGTCAGAGACAGACATACCAGAATAATTTGCGATGTACAATGCACTCGCTCCTTTCAGGTTTTCTGTAATCTCTGTTAAAACTGCTTGCTTTTCTACAGTAGGCATGATTTAATTCCTCCTATGATAGGGATGTTACTGCGGTTCTGCTTATCGGGATACTTGGTCCCATAGTGCTGCTCATGAAAACACTTCTCACGTACAGCCCTTTTGCGGAAGCCGGCCTTAAACGCATTACTGTCTGAAGAAATGCTTCCGCATTGTCTTTCAGGTCGCTTGCGTTAAAACTAATTTTACCTACAGATGTATGCAGAATTCCGAATTTATCAACACGGAAATCTATCTGGCCGGCTTTTACTTGCTTTACAGCATCGGCCACATCCATAGTTACGGTTCCACTTTTAGGGTTTGGCATCAATCCGCGTGGACCTAAAAATCGTCCAAGCTTACCGAGTTTACCCATTACGTCAGGCGTGGCTATTATCACGTCGATATCAGCCCAGCCTTCTTCAATTTTTGTGATGTAATCATCAAGACCAACATGGTCGGCACCAGCTTCTCTGGCTTCATCTTGCTTGCTCTCATTTACGAGTGCAAGAACACGAATTTCTTTCCCTGTACCGTGAGGTAAACTCACTGTACCACGCACCATTTGGTCGGCGTGCCGTGGATCAACACCCAAACGGATGTCTATGTCCACAGAAGCATCAAAATTTCGATTCGATGTTTTTTTAACCAGATCGCACGCTTCCTCCAAAGTATATTCCAACTCCGGGTTAACGAGTGCCACAGCCTGTTGATATTTTTTTCCTCTTTTTGGCATGATCACAATTCCTTTATTTTGCGCGATTTACTCTAAGACCCATACTCCGAGCCGTTCCTGCAATCATTTCCGCACCAGCTTCAATGTCAAACGCGTTAAGGTCTTCCATTTTCTGTTCGGCAATGTCTTTGCATTGGCTCCAGGTTACCGTACCGATTTTTATTCGGTTTGGCTCACCAGATCCGGATTTGATCTTCGCTGCTTGTTTAAGAAGTACCGGGGCAGGTGGAGTCTTTGTTTTGAAAGCAAAAGACTTGTCTGCGTAAACAGTAATCTCAACAGGAACAACAGTTCCGGTCTTGTCCTGAGTCTTAGCGTTAAAGGCTTTACAAAACTCCATAATGTTGATTCCCGCTTGACCGAGTGCCGGCCCAACAGGTGGTGCAGGGTTAGCCTGCCCCCCAACGATCTGGAGCTTCAGAATTTTTTCAACTTTTTTAGCCATGGATTCTCAGGATCCTATAATTAATAACTTCAGTTTATTTGTGCGTAATAGCTAGTGTGCATCAACTAGGTTCTTTTATGTTGCGGATTCAACTTGGCTAACATCCACTTCAACAGGTGTTTTTCGGCCAAATATGCTTACCAACACTCTTAGTTTCAGTTTGTCTGTATTTACCTCTTGTACGGTTCCATCAAAATCTTTGAATGGACCGGAGATAACTTTAACCAGGTCTCCCTCGCTATATGGAATTTCAACATTCCGTCCTTCTTCGCCGCCTTCCTGCACTCGTCCAATGATGCGTTGAATTTCGTGATTTTTAAGCGGAGTTGGCACCAATTCATTCTTACCTACTTTCAAAAAGCCAAGGCATGAAGGTGCGCTTTGTATTAAATTATTTACTTCTTCATCATAATGAGCGTTCAGCAAAATATAGCCCGGAAAGAAGTTCTTCTCCCGTGTACGTTTTTTCCCAGAACGAATTTCCACAACAGTTTCTGTAGGAATAAGAATCTCAGTGATTTTATCCTCTAAACCTTGCTCATCAATCTCACGCTCAAGAAATTCTTTTACTTTGTTTTCATGACTGGAAAAGCAACGAACTACGTACCAGCCATGTGTTAATTCTTTGCTCATTATTAATTATAAATAGCTTCTAAAATGGTGCTGTATAACTGATCAACTCCAAAAATAAATACCGATACAATTATCGAAAACACCACCACAATTATGGTATTGTCAATCAGCTCTTTCTGAGTTGGCCAAGAAACTTTCTTGAACTCATTTATAACTCCATCAAAAAAATTATTAATCTTACTCATATCGTTATTTAATTAAACTCAGAAGCGAATGGGTCGGAATTTCCGATTTTCCACATCCGCACTACCAAAACATTAATCACTGCACGGGTGGAGAGACTCGAACTCCCAACCTGCGGTTTTGGAGACCGCTGCTCTGCCAGTTAAGCTACACCCGTAAAACGCACACAAGAGTTGACGCTACCGCCCACTCTTAGTGCAAGCTTTTTGGATAAACTTACTTAATCCAAAATTTTAGTTACCACTCCGGCGCCCACAGTGCGGCCACCTTCACGG
>JBBEBR010000011.1:0-94903 GCA_040882225.1 Balneolaceae bacterium
TCTTCTTTTTCCCCACAAGCCCTTCCCTCCACCCACGAGCGAAGGGCTTTTTTTTATGGCTATATGAGATGTAAAGATGCGATGAGACGAATTGGTTAGCAGAAATATTATATATTCTTGCCTATGCGAAATATGACCTATAAAAGCTATAATCTATATCAGCACATGATTAAATTAATTTCTTTTGCAGTTATAATTATTGTTACGATTTCTACCCCAGCCAATTCTCAAAATCTTGAAGAGTGGCAAGTATATCCTTCCTTTTCTACAGTGAATTCAATATCTATTTCTCATGGAGTTGTATATAATGCTACTTTAGGTGGGATTTTTGTAGTTGAAGATGGTGAGGCTATAACCCGCATCACTACAATGGATGGATTATACAGGGCAAATCCTACAGCAATTATGTATGACTCATTCCACGATCGCCTGCTGGCTGGTTATATAGACGGAACCCTGGACGTGATTGATGTCGAAACCAAAGAAATTCAACAGTTGGAAGATATCAACAGAGTAACACGGTTCAACTCAAAAAGAGTAAACTCGATGTCTATTTATCAAGATAAGCTTTATGTAAGTACGAGCTTTGGTATCGTTATTTATAATCTGGAAACGCTGTTGGTGGAGAACAGTTATTTGAAATTGGGAGATTTCAACATAGGAACCGAAATTCAAGAAATTGATGTCGTGGACAATACCATTTATGCGGCAACTATTCGGGGAGTAGCTGTAGGAAATCTTGATTCTAATTTGGTAGAGAGCCTGAACTGGCAAACGTATAATGAAGCTCACGGTTTACCAGCCCCAATTATTGACGACATCGTGTATTTCGATTCAAAAATTTATGCACTCTCAGAAGGGTCTGTATTTGATTATGAAGACACGAGCTGGGAATTAAGTACCGACTTCAATTCTAGTTCTTATACAACATTAGCTCTAAGCGAAGAGCGAGATTATCTTGGGGTAGCAACAAATAGTGCTGTTACACTTTTAGACACATTAGGCAATACTCAAATAATTACCCCTAATCTCAAAAGCAACATTTTAAATTTGAGACATACCGATTCCCAGTTATTTATAGGAACCATCAGCGAAGGATTGGTTATCCTGGACAAGCCCGACGGGAGTCAAAACATGTTTTTGCCATCGGGTCCATATCTTAATTTTTTTAGTAAAATAATGATAGATCAGAACGTTTTGATAGCTACTTCAACAGCTGAATTCCCACAGGGTGATCCCTTCAATCCTATACGTGGTTATTATATTTTTGACGATAACTCGTGGAGCAACTTCAACATAAACACAAATTCTGTTCTTGATGAAGAGAGGATTGGTGCGGTTTATTCACTCGGACAAAATGAATCCTCCTATTTTTTTGGGAGCTGGGGTGAAGGAATCGTTAAACACAACAAATTAGATTCGGCCATTGCTGTTTACAATCAACAAAATTCTGATTTAAGTGGCTTGAGATCGAATCCTAATTATGTAGTTATATCAGGATTAGAAAGCGACTCAAATGAAAATATGTGGGCGATAAGTTATGACTCAGAATTTCCACTAAATGTTCAGTTAGATGGTTCAGAAGACTGGATTCCTTTCAGAGGTCGGAGCGGAAGCGATGTGTACTATAATCTATTTATCGATTCTTTTGATCAAAAGTGGGTATCACTAATAACATCAAATAATAGCGGACTTGGCTTGCTGGTTATGGATAACGGAGATCCCGAAGATTCCAGCGATGACCGGAGCGTTAAGTTAACTTCATCCCAAAATAGCGGAAATCTTCCGGATCAAAAAATAAATGCTATGGTGGAAGATAAGAATGGAGAAATTTGGGTTGGCACAGGCCGCGGAATTGCCAGGTTCATTTTCCCTGAGCTTATTATTGATGGCGGCCCTGATGAACGGCGGGCTCAATGGCTGATTAACGAAGATACAACAGCCGCATCAAGATTTTTGCTGCGGGATGTGAATGTAACTTTCATTGCCGTTAACGATGCTAATCAAAAATGGGTGGGAAGTGTAAACCAGGGGATTTGGTTGTTAAACCCCGAAGGAAGTAGAGTTGAGCAACGTTTTACTACTGAAAATAGCGATTTGATTTCCAACAATATCGAATCTATTGCCATCAACAGCGAAACAGGCGAAGTTTTTGTAGCCACAGAATTGGGATTAGTTAGTTTTTTGGATATACCCAAAGCGCCGGTAACAAAGATGAATAAGCTTAAAGTTTTTCCAAATCCTTTTGAATATTCCCGCCATAACCAGATTGTAATTGAAGGTTTAAGCGACGACACACGCATTAAAGTGATGGGTTCTGATGGCATTGTTTTGAATGAATTAGCAGCGCGTGGAGGCAGAGTTAGCTGGGATGGTTATGATTACAACGGGAATCAACTTGGGTCAGGTGTTTATTTTGTAATTGCCTTCGAAGAAAACGGCAAGGAAAGAGGAGTGGGAAAAGTAGTCATCATCAGATAATTCAATTGAAAATAACTTTCAGAAAGGTTGACACTTTGGCAAATAAGTCAGGACTTTAGGTTGTGCAAAACGCTAAACCGCATATCTCGGTAATAATTGTTAATTATAAGGTTAAGGAATATATAGCCAATCTTCTTAATTCTCTGGAAAAAGCTCGCCCACATCTTATCCTGGAAATATTTGTAGTGGATAATGCCTCTGGAGATGACTCAGTTTCATATTTAAAACAAAAATTTCCGGAAGTAAATTATATAGCCAACAAGGAGAATTTTGGTTTTGGAAAGGCTAATAATCAAGCCATTGAAAAAGCCAACGGAGAGTACACGCTCATCATTAATCCCGACACGCTTGTAAGTGAAGACACGCTTTCGGTGCTGATTTCGCATATGCAGCAAAATCCGAAATGCGGTGCTGCCGGTTGCAAAATTTTAAATCCCGATGGCAGTTTCGCGCCCGAATCCCGAAGGTCAGTTCCATCTATTTGGTCTGCACTATGTAAAGTTTTTGGGTTGAATTCATTATTTCCTGAAAATAAAATTTTCGGGCAGTATTACATGAGTTGGTTAGGAGAAAATGAGCCTTCAGAAGTTCCCGTTCTTTCTGGCTCGTTTATGTTTTGGAGAACAATTTTACTGAAAGAACTCAACGGTTTTGATGAACGGTTTTTTATGTACGGTGAAGACATCGACCTCTGCTACCGGGTTCAGAACACGGATTTTCACATAGATTATGTGCCCTCAACTTCCATCATCCATTACAAGGGGGAGAGCACGAAAAGCGGAGATTTACGATACATTCGCATCTTTAATAAAGCGCTTTATCAGTTCTTCGACAAACATCACAGTTCAAGGTACAGCCTGCTTTTTCGGATGTTTATTTATATCTCCATTTGGATGCGAACGCTGTTAGGCTTTGTGGCCAGTAATTTGAGAAGAACGAAATTTGTTATTGCAGACCTGCTGGTTTTAAACCTCTCCATCGCTCTTGGTTTTTTGCTTCGCTATGGGATTCAGGGTGTTAATATTTTAAATCCAGAAGGCCTCAAATACCTCTGGATAAACGTGTTGGGATCTGTTTTATACTTATTCTCTGGGAGCATTTTGGGAATGTTTCGGCAAAAATCCGATTCCATTTCCACAACATTAAAAGCACTGGCTTTCACTTACGCCGGTGTTGTTTTCATTACCTTTTTCGTGAGAGACTTAGCCTACACAAGGCTGGGCCTGATTTTTGGTTTTATGTTAGGGGTGATACTTTTTGTGGCCTATAAATTATTTCGTGTAAATAGCGCTATTTCAGGTGAACATACACGAGGGAAAATCCGAAACTCAAGAGTGATTATTGTAGGAGATGCAGATTTATCAGAAAATATAGTTTCAAAAATCCATTCCCGGCCCGACTGGAGTTATGAAGTAATTGGCAACGTAAGTGTACAGGATGAAAAGGAGAATTCCGGTACAAAAACTTTAGGCAGTCTGCCCCAGCTCAAAGATTTGGTAAAAGCATACAAAGCAGATCAGGTCTTTTTCGCACTAAATTCAATTAGCTATAAGCAGATGCTGAAGGAGATTTCCAATCTTCAAAAAGAGGAAGTTATTTTCAAACTGATTCCCGATTCCATGGACTTCATCCTTGGTAAATCAAATGTCGAATACCTTGAAGCTATTCCTTTAGTTGAAGTTGATTTCGATTTCTCAAAATCTTTCAATAAAACCCTGAAGAGGGCTCTGGATTTATTTATTGCAGTGCCAGCATTTCTGGTGTTGTTTTTCTTTTGCTGGCCATCGTTACTTTTTGGCGGGAGAAATTTAGAAAAAATCGGCGGATTAAAATTCTATACAGACATTTTAGAAAACAAGTGGAAAAACAATCTTCGGTTATTTGGGTATGTGATTTCAGGCGAATTAAACCTGGTAGGTTCTTCCATTGATGCGGCAAAGGAGCAACCCAATAACCTCAAAAAGGGAATGACTGGGATTGTACAAATCAGTGAAAACCGGATTCAAAACCCTGAAGACGCCGAAAGCTTCGAACTTTATTATCTTCAAAACTATTCCATCTGGATGGATATAGATATCCTGATAAAAACCATTTTTAATGGTCCCTCTCCAATTGAATTACTCTTCCAGGCGAACATGAGAACCACCAAGGATTCTCTGTGAAGCTCTGCGTTCTCTGTGGTTAAATAATCAAATGTTTGAATCAGGATTTGCAGGATTCATGGATGAACAGGATTTTTTACCATCATAGATACTCACGATTTGTGTCATCTGTGTTCTAAAAATTGAAAAGGAAGCAAAGGAACACAAAGAATTCTCTGCGAAACTGCGCCCTCTGTGGTTTTCCGCTATTGATTAGCAGAGGGTAAAGTGCTATTTAATAAAAGGAAACAAATTCACGCTAACTGATGGTTCTGCTTACAATAAAAAAACATATCATACTTCTCGGCTTCGTATGCATAAGCATGTTTATTATTTCTTCCTGCGATTCTCATTTTGATCCCTTGAAGGAAAACGAACGCTATGCATTTTCTATGTACGGCACACTCGATCTTCACGCCGACACACAGTGGGTACGGGTAATGCCCATAGGAGAGAAGCTTATTCCCGATGATCCTGAGCCTACTGATGTTCAGGTAACACTAACCCGTGTAAGTAACGGCGAAAGTATAGTAATGAATGATTCTCTCTTTCGCTTTGGCGGCGATGGGTATGTGTGGAATTATTGGGTTTCTTCTTCTCTACACCCAAATGAACAATATACAGTAACCGCAGAAGAACCGGAGAGAGGACAAAGTGGTTCTGTTGTAACTATGCCATCAGTTTTACCGGTTCCTGAGGTAGAATATTCGATAGATACAGAAGGAGGTACTGTTAGCGGATCTTTTACCGATTCTCTGATAGTTTTGGAAACAAGATATTGGGTACAGTTCGGACCAAGTTGTGCCCAACAAAAACAAATTATCGTTTCACACCTCGAACAAATAAATGACAGGTCGGGAGGGGATTTCCACTTTTCATTTGATAACAGAATTCCTTTAAGAACGGGTGCGGGAGTTGCCGGTTATATGGTTAAAGAAAGAATGTTTTTTATGATAACAGCAAGTAAAGACTGGCCTTACCTTGCTAATTTGAATGACGAAGAAGTTACGCTCCCGGATGCAGTATCCAATGTAGAAAACGGCACCGGTCTTATTACAGGAATAGCACAAAGGATAATAGAGATTACGCCAAGACAACCTTGTATCGATGTACGCTAATACAAATCATGATTTCAAAAAAAACTTTCCTCGTATCCAGCCTTTTATTCTTAACGCTCCCGGTTATTCAGGCACAGGATGTGACCCTTCGAGGCGTAATCAGCGACCGGCAATCAGCCAGCCCACTTGAAGCAGCCAATATTATATTGCAAAGAATACCGGACGGTAAGATTGAGGGAACCACTACAGATATAAACGGGCTGTTTGAATTTAATCGGCTGCAAAGAGCAGAGTATATTTTCCTGGTAAGGTATATCGGATATAAAACTTACTCAGATACTTTAGACTTGAGAGAAAGCAGGTATAATTCAATAAACGTGGTCATGATTATTTCCGAAGAAAAGGAAGAAGTGACTGTCACTGAAAGACGTTTAGAGGATCTGGATCCCGGACAAACAAGAATTCAGGGAATTGACCTGCGGCGTGTACCAACTCCAGGCGGAAGTGGTGACCTTGCCAGTTTTTTGCAAAGTCAGCCCGGAGTTGTGGCTGCCGGTGACCGGGGCGGACAGTTATTTATACGTGGTGGAACGCCTTCTGAGAACCTGGTTTTAGTGGATGGGGCCACAGTTTACCAGCCTTTCCATATTATTGGGTTCTTTTCGCTTTTCCCAGAGGATGTGGTTTCTAAAGTAGATTTATATGCGGGTGGCTTTGGCGCAAGATACAGCGGGCGCACATCATCGGTAATGGATGTGAGGCTGAAAAACGGAAACTTATACAATCGGAATTGGTCGGCTTCTTTGAGTCCCTTTATTTCTGAATTGTTTTTTGAAACACCAATTAAAGAAGGAGAAAGTTCGTTAATGGTATCGGCAAGAGGTTCGCTGATTGAAAGTACAAGTAAGCTCTACCCAGAACGGCAGCCCCTGCGATTCAACAGTCAGTTGATAAAGTACAGCAATTCCAGCAATCAAGGTGTCAACTGCTCAATACATGCATTGCGAACCTATGACAGGGGAAAGCTCAATTATAAGAGCGGTGATTTTTTTAGTTGGACGAATGTAGTAACAGCAGGCCGTTGTTCGGGTGTCTCAGAAGACTCTAACATCTCCTTCGCAGATGTGAATTTTGGCGTCTCCTACTTCTCAAACGAAATTGGAAGTTTGAATCTAAGAGGCAGTTCTTCAAGCGTCATTAAATCGCACATAGATTTGAATATGGTTCAATCTATAGGAGAGTGGCGCCTCGACTATGGAATTTTTACGAACCTTGAGAATGTAAACCACGATATTTCAGGCCGCTTCGTATCTATGCAAAGTGACAGACAGCTTTTTATGAGCTCAGGTGGGTACGCAGAGCTGGATATTCCAGTAGGAGAGAATTTTTCTATAGAACCTGGTATCTCTCTTACCACCTATTTAAGGAAATTTAAGTCAAGTTTTGAGCCGCGGCTTCGGCTTTCCTGGCAGCCACGCGGCAAGATTGGAGAAGAGTTACATGTAGCTACAGGAATATATTATCAGCCATTAATAGGCGTATCAGATTTCCGCGATATAGGAACAGCTTTTACTGCATGGATGCCTATGCCCGACACAAACCGCAAATTAACATCGAAACATGCCATAGCCGGTTGGCGGCAACCTTTAGGGCGATTCTTGAAATTCTCTGCTGAAGGCTATTACAAAGAGATGAGTAACATTCCGGTTTCTGTCTGGAGTTCAGTGGCCCAATTTTCTACAGATTTGGCCTATGCAAATGGAGAGGTTTTTGGGGCTGATGTGCGCTTGGAATTTAACCACCGGCAGTTTTATGCCATTCTTGGCTATGGCTATTCCTGGATGGAATATGAAACAGCACAAGACCATTTTGGCATTTGGTTTGGTGAGCCTGTACAATCCTATCATCCACCGCATGATCGGCGTCATCAACTCAATATTCAGGCAGGTTTTGAAGTGGGTAATTTCACCGCTAATATAAACTGGATGTACGGTTCAGGATTTCCTTTCACGCAACCATTAGGATTCGACAGCTATTTCAGTTTCTTAGAAGGGCCGCCAAATATTAAAGGGGAGTTTGGGAATCCCCGCGTGCTTTTGGATAAACCCTTTGAAGGCAGATTGCCGGATTTTCACCGCATGGATGTTTCTGTGGCTCAGGAATTTACACTGCCTTTGATTACAATGATTGTACAGGCCGGAGCAGTAAATGCCTATGATTGGGAAAATTTATTTTATTACGATGTGTATACTCAACGCCAGATTAATCAGCTTTCATTTATGCCTTATATTTCAATAAAATTCGGTTCTTTTTAAAGGATTGAATGTTTTCGATGTTTGTCCGGTCGGTGGTGAAAAATTTACCTGTTGTGAATCAGGGATTCGCAGGATTAATGGATGAACAGGATTTTTTACCATCAGAGATATGCACGATTTTTGGTCCCGTAGGGACAGCATCTTGGTAAAAAAAGCAGCACTGGAAAAATCCCGTGCCGTAGGTACGGTACTAAACCGCGGGCGAAACGAAACACCAACCCTCAGTGAATCTCTGTGTTCTCTGTGGTTAATCATCCGTGTAATCAATGTAATCAGTGATGATTAATCAGCGATCATACCTTCTCATCCAGCTGCTTAGCCATAGCCGGGTACCACTCCCCAAATGTATCATCGGCTATTCGTTTTCTCACCTCTTCCATCAGCCATAAATAAAAAGTGAGATTATGCACGGAAGCCATCACCAAACCAAATATTTCATTATTCCGGATAAGATGATGCACATAAGCCATAGAATACTTGCTGCACAAGTCACTGGGAAAATCAGCATCTAATACCTCGTGATGTTCTTTCCATTTGGCATTGCGGATATTCACTTTCCCATTGCGGGTGAAAATCATCCCATTTCGGGCATTTCGGGTCGGCATCACACAATCAAACATATCTACGCCCCGCGCCACGCATTGCAAGAGGTTAGCGGGAGTTCCCACACCCATCAGGTAACGCGCTTTTTCTTCCGGCATATGATCCGTGTTCAGCTCGGTAAACTCATACATAAGATCAATCGGTTCACCCACGCTCAATCCTCCAATAGCGAGGCCTTCAAAATTCTGATCAGCCATAAATTTGGTCGATTCAATCCGTAAATCCTGATAAGTGCCACCCTGGATAATCCCAAACTGAGCCTGTTTATGGCCATACAATGGTTCAGTTTCTAAAAAAGCTTTTCGACCACGTTTAGCCCAGCGGTGCGTAAGTTCCATAGATGTTTTGGCGTATTCATAGCTGCTCGGGTAAGGCGGACATTCATCTAAAAGCATCATAATATCAGAACCCAAAACGCGCTGAATTTCCACTACATTTTCGGGAGTGAATAAATGTTCGGAACCATCAATATGGCTTTTGAAATGCGCGCCTTCTTCCTCCAAAACACGATTTTCAGATAAGGAAAATATTTGGTATCCACCTGAATCGGTTAGAATCGGGCGATCCCACTGCATAAATTGATGCAATCCACCCGCTTTTCGAATGATATCACAACCTGGGCGCAAATAGAGATGGTACGTATTACCGAGAATAATCTGGGCTTTTATTGTATCAGCGAGTGTTTCTTGAGAGACCCCTTTTACAGTTCCTAACGTACCGACGGGCATAAAAATAGGAGTTTCAATTGAACCATGATCGGTAGTAAGTTCACCAAGTCGTGCTTTTGTAGTAGTAGAAGTTCTTTTAAGCGTGTACAAAAAATATCAGATTAAAATTTTAGATTTATGTAGCCTTTGTAAAAATGTTTATTTTGTTGCGTTCAAAATAAGGCCAAAAATTTTCGGATTCACTTTGTTAAACTTAAAAAGATATAGGGAAGTAATATTTACCAGTGTGCTTGATTTTTTAATCATTCTTGCGAGCTGGTTTGTACTTCATGCATTTTACCCAAGCACAATGAATATGCTGGTGAGGGATTTTGATCTCAACTTTGTATCGGGTGGGATTATTGTAAGCTTTTACTGGCTAATTATTTTTATTGTGATGGGTTTATATAAGAAACTGTATCTCGTTTCCCGGCTCGATGAGTTTGTGAAAGTTTTCAAAGCAAGTATTTTAGGCGCGCTCATCCTGTATTTTGTCATCAATATAAACGAGAATATTTCCATTCGAGAACAGCAGGTTGTAACCACGGTGTATTGGGTTATTATCTTTTTTCTGCTGGCTATGAACAGGTTTATTGTCAGAACTATACAGCGGCTGTATGCTTTGCGGGGTAAAGGCCTCCACCGTGCCGTAATTGTAGGAACCGGCCATACAGCAAAAGCTGCTTATGATGATCTGACTCGGAATAAAATTCTTGGTATGCAGGTTTTAGGATTTATACAGGTGAACGGTAAAATGCCAGATCCGGATGTCGGTATTTCGAAGGAAGAAGTAATCGGAAGCCTTGATCAGATTAAGGAAATTATAGCTGAAAGACAGGTTCAGGATATCTTGGTAGCTCTGGAGCCGGAACGTCGACGCGATTTAGTTGAAGTAATTTCCAAAATTGATTTTCCTGAAATCTCCCTGAAGCTCCTCCCCGATTTTTATCAGCTGGTGAGTGGTTTAAGCAAAACCAACCAAATTTTTGGAATGCCATTGGTTGAAATTTCTCCCGAACCCATGCCGCTTTGGGAAAAGACGATTAAAAGAACGCTGGATATTTTTGTTTCCGTTTTAGTGCTTGTACTTACTTTTCCGTTACTAACTTTGATTGGTGTGGCAGTTCGTTTTAATTCCCAGGGTCCAGCAATTTACCGCCAAAAACGGGTGGGCCGAAATAGTAAACTATTTACTATCTATAAATTCAGAACGATGTATAATGATGCGGAACGCGATAGCGGACCAACTTGGGCTCAAAAGGATGACCCCAGGGTTACACCGCTTGGCTATTGGCTCCGTAAATTACGAATGGATGAAGTTCCGCAATTCTTGAACGTTTTGATTGGTGATATGAGTTTGGTAGGCCCTCGCCCTGAAAGGCCTCATTTCGTGGAACAATTCAGCCTGCAAATTCCCCTCTATACCCGGCGATTAAGAGTACGTCCGGGTATCACAGGCTGGGCACAGGTGAAATGGAAATACGATACTTCGCTTGATGATGTAAAAGAAAAAACTAAATTCGACCTGTTTTATATAGAAAATATTTCGCTTCGGATGGATGCTAAGATTTTAATAAATACCTTAATCACCGTTATAAAAGGAAAAGGACATTAGCATGCCGTCGGAGTCTTTAATTATTGTACCTACCTTTAATGAAGCCCACAACATTGGCCGCCTCCTAAAAAAGCTGATGTCTCTAAAACATGAAGTTGATGTTCTTGTTATTGATGACGGTTCTCCGGATGGCACGGCGGAAGAAGTAAGAAAAGTGCAGAACCAATTTCATGAACGGGTTTTACTGATTGAAAGGCCCGGGAAGTTGGGACTTGGAACAGCTTATGTAAAAGGATTCGATTTCGCTCTTGAAAATGGCTACACCTACATATGTGAAATGGATGCGGATTTTTCGCACGATCCCTCAGATGTAGGCAAACTCATAGATGAGGTTAAAGCCGGAAGATCGGATGTCGCAATTGGTTCAAGATATGCCAACGGAATCAGTATTATCAACTGGCCGCTTAGCCGTTTAATTTTATCCTATTGCGCCAATATTTACGCCCGTACCATTACAGGTTTACCTGTTTTTGATACTACTGCCGGTTTCAAATGCATCCACAGAAACGTGCTTGAAACTATTTCTATAGACAGGATAAAGTCGAACGGGTATGCCTTCCAAATTGAAATTCACTTTCGGGCATGGAGAGCCGGCTTCAAACTAAGTGAGGTTTCAATTGTATTCAGAGAACGTGAAGAAGGTGTATCAAAAATGTCGAAAGCAATAGTAAGAGAAGCTATTTGGCGAGTATGGGCCCTTAAATTCAGAAGTATTTTCGGAACTTTATAAAGCGTTATGCATCACAAGATGATTGCCTATATTAGCGCAGGAACAAATTAAACAGATTTATGCAGTATTTAGATTTCGAACAACCTATAGCCGACCTGGAAGCTAAGATTGAAGAACTCAATAATCTTTCTAATGTTAGCGATGGTGTTCTTGATAAAGAAATTGAAAGCCTCAAAAAAAGAGTAGACAAATTACGGAAGTCTATTTTTACCAATCTTACAAGATGGCAAAAAGTGCAGCTTGCCCGCCATCCCGACCGGCCCTACACGCTGGATTATATCGAAAGAATCACCGAAGATTTTATTGAACTCCACGGCGACCGGTATCATGCGGATGATAAAGCTATTGTTGGAGGCTTAGCTACCATCGACGGGCAATCTGTAATGATTATTGGCCACCAAAAGGGGAGAGATACCACCAGCCGAAAGTTTCGGAATTTTGGTATGGCAAATCCTGAAGGCTACCGAAAAGCTTACCGCCTGATGAAACTGGCTGGTAAATTTGACATCCCCATTATTACCTTACTGGATACTCCAGGGGCTTTCCCGGGTTTGGAAGCCGAGGAACGCGGTCAGGCCGAAGCCATCGCCAAAAACCTGAAAATGATGGCGATGTTAGAAGTGCCTTTAATCACCGTTGTAATTGGTGAAGGCGCAAGTGGTGGTGCCATTGGTATTGGTATGGGGAATGAAGTTTATATGATGGAAAACACCTGGTACTCTGTAATATCTCCCGAATCTTGTTCTTCAATTCTATGGAAAACCTGGGATTATAAGGAGCAGGCGGCAGCAGTTTTAAAGTTAACCGCTGTAGATTTAAAAGAGCTGAAAGTGATAGACGGTGTTATTGCAGAACCTCTTGGTGGAGCCCACCGAGATTATGAAGTTTCCGCGGCAGCCTTAAAAAAACAGGTTCTTCAAAGTTTGAAACGCCTCAAAAAGCTGAAGCCTGAAAAACTTGTAGAGCAACGCATCGACAAGTATGCTAAAATGGGTGCTTGGACAACCGCTAAATAGAATCGTGTGAAATTTCCCGATAAACGTCCGCTGGTAAAATATTCCCACTCTTTGCGAAGCCGGTATGGCGAAACTGACAAAATGGGCTATGTATATTACGGTCATTATCTGGAATATTTTGAGGTAGCCCGTACCGAGATGATTCGCTCCTATGGCCTGTCTTATCGAGAAATGGAGGAATCGGGGATTATGCTGCCGGTAATTCATGCCGAACTGGAGTATAAAGCACCAGTTCTATATGATGAAGAAATGCAGGTTACGGTATTCATTTTTGAGATGCCGTCTGTACGTCTTCAAACATTTTACGAGGTAACAACTGCGGCTTCAGATAATGTGCATGTATTTGGAGAAGTCACTCTGTGTTTTATGGATTCCGAGACAAGGAAACCTCGTCGCGCCCCAGAATTTTTTTTAAAAGGAATACAGCAGCAACTTAAGGTATAGCCGTGTACCAGTTGCAAGCTCAAAATTTCGGGCTGTACGTGGCCATTTTATTTGGCGGTTTTACATTGATATTTGCCGCACTTGGGCCTGGAATTTTTAATTCTCAGCCGAATCCCTTTAGCTGGCAGTATTTGTTTTTCGAGGTTCTTTGTCACCAAGACTCGCTACGTTCCTTCCATATTAATAACCAGCCAATGGCAGTTTGCGCGCGGTGTTTTGGAATCTATACCGCATTTCTTTTTGGATGGTTGTTCCTTCCTGTTTTTGGCTGGTTGGGGTCTGCATCCCAACAGAAGAAAAAAATATTTTTAATAGCAGCTATTCTCTTAAATTCGACCGATGTAATTGGCAACTATTTTAGTATTTGGTCGAATACACTTCATTCAAGATTTTTGCTGGGTTCTTTAGTAGGTTTGGCAGTAACATTTTTTCTGGCAGAAAGTTTTTTTAACAAAATAAAATCGGAGTATTAAAATGGAAAACGAACAGGTACAACCAAGTTACTGGAATTCGGTTATTATAGCTTCACTAATTACCGCGCTCGTTGTTACAATTCTCTCGCTTATTGGCGGATACATGACACTCGGAACCGAGCCCGTTGGCTCTTTCTTCAGCTCAGCTCAACTTTTTGGAACCCTTGCATGTTTAGTTGGCGCTATTGGCGGAGTTATTGTGAATTGGCATTATGCGAAAGAATATGACATCACCTATAAAATAGGCAAAGGAGCCTTGTTGGGAGTATTAGTTGGATTAGGAGCTACTATATTTTCAGTTATTCTGGGACAAATTTGGAATCTTATTGACCCAAGTTATACACAGGCAATAATGGATTGGAATATCGCAAATATTGAAGCGATGCAAATGCCAGAGGAAGCGAAACAGAGTACAATAGAAGGAATGGGTGATCCCAATTCTTTCAAAACAATAGCGTTTCAAAGTTTGATATTGTTCGTTAGCCTGGGAATTATAAATGTAATTTCCGGTATGATTGGCGCTAAAATATTTGCTTCAGAAGAATAAAATAAAGTTGATGAATCAGGAAAATATTTCGGAACAAGACGAGTACTCAGAAATCTACGAAAACCGAAAGCCGGAGCCATGGGTAGAACGTAATGGTTTCGCCCACTGGCCAATGGCTATTGCTTGGGTGATAATTGCTTTTATCGGCTTCAATATAGTCGGGGCTATCGTTGGTGTTGTAGGGGTGATGATGACCGTTGATAATCTGCAGATGGAAACCATTATGGCGGAGTTATCCACTAACTTCGATATTCTGTTTCTGGCAAATTCTTCCGGCCAAATCCTGATTATGGCGCTGGCAACTTTATTGGTTGTGAGGTTGCATGCGGTTAAAGGGGAGCGAAAACGCTTTTTGCGTTTTCAGCTATCCAAAAATGTATGGACCATAACAGGCCTCGCAGCTCTGCTGTTTGTGGTTGCTCAGCCAACTATTTTATTCCTTGGCTGGTTGAATTCATTTGTACCGGTTCCTGATAATCTTGCTGAGATGCAGGAGACAATGGCCGAAATGATTTCCAACTTCCTGAGATCCGAAAATGTGCTGTTACTTGGCGTTTTTCATATCGGAGTGGTGCCCGCAGTTTGCGAAGAAATTATGTACCGTGGATATGTGATGCGGGCTTTCGAAAAGAGCTGGGGTATAACCGCTGCTATTTTGATTTCAGGAGTGATTTTTGGCGCATATCATTTGCAGATATCCAGCATTTTGCCCTTAGCTACGTTAGGAATTTTCCTGGCTTACGTCACCTATATCTCCAATAGTTTAGTTCCCGCAATGGTAGCTCATTTCGTGAACAATGGAGGGCAGGTTATAGCAAGTAAATTTTACCCGCAAATGCTTGATGAGAAAATTTCTCCTGACATGGATATCCCTTACTTATTAGTTCTTGCAAGTATGATTATTACCGCAGGATTGCTTTACTTTATGCATACGCTGAAATTAAAAGACGATGATGCATGAGTTTTTTTACCGATCCCAAACCAAATGATATAGAAAACTGGGTTTGTGTGCTGGAAGGCAGTACAGATCTGGAAGTAGAGATGGCTAAAAACTATCTCTCCAATCTTAATATCCCCTCCAATATTCTTTCAAAAAGAGACTCTGCTTACAGCCTAAATGTTGGGGAAATGGCGTTGGTTTACTTATACGTTCCTCTGGAGTTCGAGAAAAAAGCCCGGAAAGCATTAGATGATCTTGACTTAGATAATCCGGATTTATCCAATGAGGATTTCAGCGATCCTGATAGCGAAAAGGGAGATTAATTTGAGCGAATTGCTAAAACGGGTTTTATTCGCGGTTCCAGCTGCAATTCTCTTTATTTATTTGATGTGGTTGGGCGGTTGGTATTTCAAAACCTTCATTATTTTTATCGCTTTCTTTGTACAGCAGGAAATGATTCGCTTATTGAATGATTCCGGAAATCCACCCGATATGTTTTTCCCTTATTCCATAGGACTTTGGGTGATGCTGTTCCCGGTTTTGCCTTTCGCTTTCGAAATTGGCTTGGTTATTTTTCTGATCTTCATAACTATGCAAACCTTCAACAAAGCAGAGGAAAGTATTACTCAGCTTTCTACTACATTATTCGCTGCTTTTTATGCGCCCATTGGTTGGCTCTGTCTGATGTTGATCAGAGATTTAGGAACTCAGGAGCAAGGATTTTTACTCACGCTCGCTGTTATGTTGATGGTTTGGGGGAGTGATGTGTTTGCATACTTCGGCGGCAAAACATTTGGGAAGCATAAACTGGCGCCGCACATTAGCCCGAACAAAACATGGGAAGGTTTCTTCTCAGGATACTTCGGAAGTTTTTTTGGCGCTTCAATCGTGCTTTTTGCTCTGCCATTTTCATCCCCATTAACTTTGATACAAGTACTGCCCTTTGTAGTGTTAGTGGCAACTTTTGGGCCAATCGGTGATCTGATCGAGAGTAAAATCAAGAGAAAAGCAAAGTGCAAAGATTCATCCACGCTTTTACCGGGGCATGGCGGTTTTTTTGACCGTTTTGATGCAGTTATTCTTGCAGCTCCGGCAGGATATATTTATTTAAAAATTTTAGAAAATTTTGGTTATGTCTCATTTTGACATCAGTTGGGAAGTTAAAGCACTAAAACTTAAAGAAGTATTTACCATTTCGCGGAGCTCACGATCTGAAGTTCCCAACGTTTTCATCACCCTAAAAAAGAATGGCCTTTTGGGTTATGGGGAAGCAAGCCCTAATTCCCGCTATGATGAAACTCCAGAAAAAGTAATTGAAGGCATCAAAAGTTTGCCGAATGATTTTCTGGATGAAATCAAAGACACGGAAGAATTAGCTAATAAACTTGATCAGGTTTCCGGTTTAATTCAGTCGGCTAAAACGGGCATCGAAATGGCCTGGCTTGATTGGTGGGCGAAATCACAAAATAAACCACTTTGGAAGTTATGGGGAATGGATTCTGCCGTTGGCCCGCTTACATCCTATACCATTGGAATTGATACGCCGGAGAAGATGCAGGAGAAGATTCGAAAGGCAGAGCAGTATCCTATTTATAAAATCAAATTAGGCACCGACCACGATCGTGACTTAATAAAAGCCATTCGGGAAGTCACCGATAAACCGCTACGCGTTGATGCTAACGAAGGCTGGAAAACCATCGCACAGGCAAAAAAAGAAATAGAATTTCTGGCTACTCAAAATGTAGAGTTGATTGAACAGCCCATGCCATCTGCGAATATTGCAGAGATGAAAGAGCTGAAGAAATGGTCTCCGCTTCCTCTTTGTGCCGACGAAAGTTTTATCGGAGGCGAAGACCTGAACGAAATTGCCGAGGCCTTCCACGTAATCAATATTAAGCTGATGAAAATCGGCAGTCTGGTAAAAGCCCGAAAGGTGATTGAAGAAGCACACCAACTTGGATTACAAGTTATGATTGGCTGCATGATCGAAAGCTCTCTCGCCAATGCCGCCGGTGTTTTACTCGCTCTCAAAGCCGACTACGCTGATTTGGATGGTCACCTGCTGATTTCAAACGATCCCTTTGAAGGGCTGGAAGTGAATTCCAAAGGCCGGATTCATCTTTCTGACGATCCCGGATTCGGTGTAAGTAAAAAATAAATTGTTAGCACCTCTGTAACGACCCTGTTGATCTTTAGGGATTGTTTAACAGCTCATCTCTCAGAATGTATCTCTATATTCTTTTGTTGAAATTCAAAAAAAAGAAGAAAACTAATGAACATCCTCCTAACAGGCGCAACAGGTTTTATTGGGGAAGAACTTCGGACTAAGTTTTTGAAGGAAGGCCACAACCTGGTAATCATTACCCGAAATCCTAAAAAGCATGAAGATGAAGCAGCTAAAAACCAACGCTTCATAGGCTGGGATGATGCTCTCGCCGCGGAAATGAATGAGGTGCATGCAGTTATCAATCTTGCTGGAGAAAATATTTTCGGGCAGCGCTGGACTGAAAATGTGAAAAAGCGAATCCTGAACAGCCGTATTGAATCTACCCAAAAGTTAGTGGAAGCTATCGGGAAAGCGGAAAACAAACCGGCCGTTTTTATTTCGGCTTCCGGTTCCAATGTATATGGAGATCACGGGGATGAAATTTTGGATGAAGAGGCCGAATTAGGTAAAGGTTTTTTAGCGGAAGTTTGTAAGGAATGGGAGGCAGAGGCTCAAAAAGCGACACAGTTTGGAGTACGCGTGGTAAATACGAGAATGGGAATTGTACTTGAAAAGGGCGGTGGAGCTTTGGCTCAAATGCTTCCTCCATTTCAGTTTTTTGTGGGAGGACCTATCGGAAGCGGTAAACAGTATATGAGCTGGATTCACCGCACCGATCTTTGCGATGCGATTGAGTTTATCATTCAAAATGAAGAAATAAGCGGTGTCTGCAATATGTGCTCTCCCGACTCTGTCACGATGAACGAATTTGCCCAAACCATGGGTGAAGTCTTGAATCGCCCTTCCATTTTTAGGGTGCCGGAATTTGCCTTGAATATTATTTTGGGCGAGGCGGCTACTCCAATCACCGAAAGTATACGGATGCAGCCGAAGAAACTACAAATTGCCGGTTTCAATTTTCAGTATGAAGATCTTGAATTAGCACTTGCAGATATCATATGAAAAGGAAATTAATTCCGGCTTTTCATAATCGTCCAGCAACGTAAACCTTCCCGAGTTTGAGCGATTAGCTCTTTTTGCCCATCACCATTCAGATCGGTTATAATGGGGTATTTAATTCCAGAGGTTGGAATTCCAAATAACCGTTGGTTGGTCAATATCTCCCAGGCATATAATCTTCCGAACTCGGCAAGTGCTAAAAGTTCTTGTTTTTGGTCAGAGTTGATATCTGTTAGAAAAGGAACCAAAGTATGTGATGCGGGCTGGCCGAGGCTTTGAGTAAAGCGCAATTCTCCCTGAGGATTGTATAAAAAGATGGAGCCATTGGCGCTTTGCGTGGTAATCAGGTCTTCTCGATAGAAATTCTCATCTCCTTTCAACAGTACATTCTCCTGTATAGAAACAGCGGAAAGTTCACTGCCCGCTACATATAATGATCTTACCGAAATTTCTGACTCGGAAATATTGGTTGCAACCGAATCATTAAAAAGTGGGGCTGTGCCAATAGAGTATAGATAGCCGTCAGCCGCGCTTCCCAAAACCTGATCTTTATAAAAAACCGGAGAACCCGTAAATGGCGCGTTGATAAACTGAGGATATTCGGGGCGCGTGGTTCCATTTCTTAGCCAACTGTGCAGGGTATTCTGTGAAAATGCCCAAATACTCCACCGTCCTTCAAGAAGCTCGAAGACCGGTTTTGCCGTTACGGTAGAGTTGGTGTTTTGGGGCCACCCTCTTACATTTTCACCACGGCCGTCAAGTACATGAACTTTTCGGTCTTCCGTTGCAACCACAATTTCGGGAACACCATTGCGAAGCACATCGGTGACAAGAATGGGGGCCGATATCTTCTGTCCAATTTCGAGCGGGAATTTAGGCAACAGGTTTCCGCTGGAATTCCACGCAAATATCTGGCTGCCCGCCGCAAGTAAAATTACAGGTTGGCCATTTCCATACCAATCATACAGCACCGGGCCGCCCATTGGTTCTATTCCATTTGTAGAAGTTTGAGCGCTTATGGTGCCGTCAGAGGCGAGAATCACAACACGGCCATCTGTTGTGGAGAAAACAATTTCGTTTGTGCTGCTGCCCACTAAATCACCCAAAACGGGTTCTCCGCTAAGATCGAAATCAGAAAGAGGTAAAACCCACAATTCTTCATAAGGAAGTGTGGAACCTTCTTTGGCATATGTATTTACCGAAAGATTAACCGCATTTTCTTCCGCGGTCATGGTGATGGAAGTAATATCAAAGCGATTAATCAAGCTTGTGGCAACATTGTCTGATTTTAGATATGGGCTTATGAATTTCATCAATTCGCCGGATGATGACCACACGAATCCACTCATATCGGAAGGCAGCGTATTGCGAACATTCGAGTACGTTTCATCATAATAGATAACGCGGCGGCGGGTTCGGTCAGAATTCACGCTTTCGGCAAGGCCGCGCCGTTTTGCAATAACCACCACATTTCCTGAAAAGGAAAGATAAAAATCACCAAAAACAGAAAGTTCAGATCCAATAAGTTTGGAGATTACTGTACTGTTAATCTGGTAGGTGTTTTGAATTTTATAAATAAGATCTTGTTCAACTAACCTGTCTAAACGGCTTTGAAGAGCTCGCCTGTCTTTTAAAATCCGCATGAAAAGAAACTCGCCATTTGTTTGCAAACCAGATTCTGGAAAAGCCACAAAAGCAAATTCATTCCCTAAAGAAGCAGCCATTTGCTGGTAAAAATCGAGATCGGATAGTAAAAGTGAGTCCGTGTCACTTTGTTTTTCGCCCGGATCTACGGGGATGGAAACCGGAGGTAAATGAAAAATCGCAAAAGCTGCCGCATTGCTTCCTATATGCCGATCGAGCGTAATAGGATTGTTTTCGTAGGAAAAAGCATCAGTTATAACAGATCGGTTTTCAGGCTCAAGCCCAATTCTTCCGGAGAACTGGATATTTTTTAGTGAATCGGAAGATGGTTCAAAAGTGAGAGAAACAGGTTTGGTGCCTTTAAGGCTGTTCATTACTGAAGGCCGGTGTTGGGTAGTAGCAAATTGCTCAATCCATTTATCAAAGTGGGGAGTATTTAGAACCAGGGTGCCTGGTTGAGGTTCCGACTCAAACTGTACACCTGCAAGTTCTCCAGTGTATGTTCGAAGCGCGTTCTCGAGGACAATACTGGATTCAGAAACAACCAGCCATTTGCCAACTTGTGCAGCAAAAACATCACTTTTATTGAAAAAAAGCTTATGGATGGTTAATCCTTTGAATTCATATTTATTTTGGGAAAATGGCTTGTAAAATTGTGGGGCCCAGTCATCAATTGCGGAACCCGGATGTTCCCCAATCCAAAGAAAGTGAGATTTCGTGGCCGTTGCAGGAGAAAGTACCAGCGCTTTCAAGTCTATAGAATTTGGGATTTCTAAATCCAATGTCGCTATTTGCTGAATGGCCGATGGAGTGAGGTCATCCAAATAAGAAGCATATTCTTTTGTGACGATATCACTTACCTTCATGTCTGTTTCCGGCATTATTATGAAGGACGAATTTTCATGGATCAAACTTGTCCACTCTTTATCAGATACAGGTGAACAGGCAGAAAGTAGCAAAATGAAAAAACACGTAATTAAGGCGGTAACTAAACGTTGCATCAAAGAGATTAAATGAGCTTTTTAAGAATGAATGAATTTGTATTGACTAATTCCGGGTTTGAGATAAAGTTCCGGTTTAATTTTTCTGAAGGTAACATTTTTGAGCGCTAAATGAGTTTTCTGAACCCTCTTTTTTTATTCGCACTGCTTGCTGTTGGTATTCCATTATTGATTCATTTGTTGAATTTACGAAAGCCTCAGAAAATTGCCTTTTCCACTCTGGCTTTTTTTCAGGAACTGAAAAATACCACCATAAAACGCATCAGGATTAAAAAATACCTGTTGCTTTTCCTGCGGCTGGCAGCCATCGTTTGTCTTGCACTGGTGCTGGCTCGCCCTTTTTTACCGCCGGGTTTGGCAGGAACAGGGAATAGTCAGGCACCTGCTCTTAACGCAATTTTACTGGACAATAGTATCAGCATGGGACGCATTGGCAGCGAAGGGCCACTTTTTGATTATGCCAAAAAAATAATCCATGATATTGAACAGGCTTCAAAAGAAGATGACCGCTTTGTTTTGCAGGTAACAAACGGAATGGCGGAGCACAGCAGCATTTTGAACCGCGCGAACCTGGAGAAAACGTTATCAGAACTGGAAATCTCCCCAACCGGAAACTTTACCGGGAACCGGCTTAAGTCCGTTATCGAAATGGTGGATGAAGCTCCTTACGCTAATAAAAAGATCTTCATTCTCTCGGATGGACAAAGCAGTCAGTTCAAAAATTTGCCGGATGTTGATGATGAAAACATCATATTCACTTTCATAGATGTTGGCGATGTAGAGGCTCAAAATACGGTGGTTGAAGGTATCAGCACATCCACAAACATGATTGGAACCAATATTCCTTTTACTATGAATGTGGAAATTGTGAACCGGGGAGAAGTACACGCCGTCAATCAATTTGTATCGCTTCAGTTTGAAGATGAACCGGCCGGACAATATTCGGTTTCGCTACAACCGGGAGAAAGAAAAACATTCTCCTTTGAAGTGAATCCGTCAAAAACGGGATCATCAAAAGGATATGTGATAATTGAAGGCGATGAATTTCAGGCTGATAACGAATATTACTTCACTGTTCAGGTGCCAAAAACCCGAAATATTCTCTGGATAAAAGAAGACGCTCCCACTACAGATTTAATTTCGTATACGGGAGCCATGTTAAGAGCGGCGGGTGAAAATGACGCGCAGCTTTCCTACGAAGAAGCCTCTCCAAATGTGTTAGAAACAGCAAACCTCGAAGATTACGATGCGGTAATTTTAGATGGGCTGGAAGATATCCCGGACTACGCTTTTCAGGCTTTGCAAAGATTTGTACAAAATGGCAGCGGATTGGTTTTCTTTCCATCTGAAAAAGGGAACCTGAGTAACTACAACAGTTTTCTTTCCCAGTTTAACGCCGGGCGATTTGTTGGCTTGCAAGGTGAATATTCATCATTCAATTCTATCGCCACAGCCGATGAGCTCCTTGAAGATCATCCCGCTTTCTCTGGTTTATTTGAAAGGGAAGAAAGAGAAGAACTCCGTTTTACCAGCCCGAATATCTACTATTACCTGAAGCTGAATCCCAGTAGTTCAGGAACAGGATTTGATTTGCTTGGCCTGAACAACGGCGATGTTCTGATTCACGAAAAAAAGTTTGGGGAAGGCAACTTATTGATCTCCGCTATTGGCAATGATCCAGGCTGGTCTAATTTTCCGGTGAAGCCTTTATTCGCTCCTTTTTATTACCGTATGATGTTATTCGCAGCTTCCTCGGATGAAGGTGGCTTTTTAAATCACGAACTGGGAAATCCATTTCGATGGTCGGGCAATATTGACGCCGAAAAAGCCGTAATAAGAATTGATGACGATGAAATTAAACCTACGGTGAATGTAGTTTCATCTGGTATTCAGGTTACTTATTCTGCCGAGGAATGGCAGCCCGGCTGGGTCACAATCACTGACGAAAATGAAGAGCATGTGTTGTCATCAAATCTTGAAAGAAGTGAATCTGATTTTACCGAGATTTCAGGAAGTGCACTTGAGTCGTTGTTGAAAGAAAATAAAATATCTATTGTTGATGCAGCACGTTTAGGCAATGCAGAACTTCAAAATCAAATACAGTCATCTGGTTTTGGCAGGGAAATCTGGCATTGGTTTTTGTTAGCAGGTTTACTTTTTTTAATTGCGGAAACATTGATATCTACATTATATAAAACGGAAGCAGTACAATAAGATGGAGCAGGTTTTAGCCATATTTTTTCAGGGAGTGATTGTGCTTTTTACAATCGCGTCCACACTTCTCGCGGGTTATTCCGTTCAGAATAAATTACGTCTCAGAAATGTGCGCCTGAGCTGGCGTTCTGGAAAAATGAATGGTTACCCGCTTTTTGCCACGGTTTTTTTAGGACTGATTGTGATTCTCTCCGCATTCGTTTTTTATACGGAAGACACTCCCCGATACCCTGTCTTTTTCGCATATATGTGGATAAGTGGCATGTGGTTTGTCTCAAGTTATTTAGCGTCGAAGTACTACATCACTGATTATGGCATTGTGAAAAACATCAACGAACCCTCACAAACCATTCCCTGGTTTCAGATTCTTGACTATGTTGAGAAGCAGGAGGAAAATGGAACAAAATATGTCTTCACATATTCAGAGATGAACAAAAGTTTAACGAAAGGCTATAATCAACTTAAGTTGTTTGTACCAGAGGCCAAAAATAATGCAGTAAAAAAGATTGTATCTTTGAAGCTCAAAAACCGATTTGAAGGACAATCCGTACCGGATATCGACCTCAAGAGAATTCAAGAAGAATAAAAGGTAAAAACATTTGTTAGACGACATAAAAAATTCTGATATAGAGCGAGAACGGGTAATTTTAGTAGGCTTGTATGGCCCGGAAATCACTCGATTTCAGGCAGAGGAGTATTTAGACGAATTAGCATTGCTTGCACACACGGCGGGTGGAATTACGGTAGAAAAAGTGCTTCAAAATAAAACCCGCCCCGACGTTTCAACATATATCGGTAAAGGAAAGCTGAAAGAGTTGAAGCGTATTATGGAAGAGAATAAAATCGATACGGTTATTTTTGATGATGATCTTTCTCCCACACAAATTCGAAATATAGAAGCGGGAACTGATTCCAAAGTGCTCGATCGTAGCGCGTTAATTTTGGATATTTTTGCGGCACGCGCAAAAACTTCGGCTGCAAAAACACAGGTAGAACTGGCTCAGCTTCAGTATTTACTGCCCCGGTTAACCCGCTACTGGACTCACCTTTCCCGGCAATCAGGTGGTATTGGAACTAAAGGCCCCGGTGAAACTCAGATCGAAACTGACAGAAGGTTAATTGGCCGCAGAATTTCCGTACTGAAAGAAAAGCTTCAAAAACTCGATAAACAGAGAACTACACAACGCAAGGCACGCGAAGAAATGGTGCGTATTTCTTTAGTGGGATATACCAATGCGGGTAAATCAACATTGATGAATGCCTTTACAGAAACAGGCGTATTGGCAGAAAACCTCTTGTTTGCGACCCTCGATTCAACCGTTCGCCGCCACGAGCTTGAAAACCATTCCGTGTTGTTATCCGACACTGTTGGCTTCATCAGAAAACTTCCACACAATTTAGTAGAGAGTTTCAAGTCTACGCTGGATGAGGTTCGCGAAGCCGATATTCTGCTCCACGTTGTGGATGCTTCCTCAGCCATGGCTCATGAATATATTGAAGTTGTAGATTCCACTCTGGAAGAATTAGACGCAGTAAACAAAAAAACCATACTGGTTTTCAATAAAGTAGATCAAATGGAAGCCGATCAGGTTGCGGAAATGAAACGGGAATACCCTGATGCAGTGTTTGTATCAGCTGAACGCGGTATTGGTTTGTCCGAGTTAGAAAAGGAAATCGAAGAAATGATTGAGCTTGAATATGCGCTTCATACTATTAAAATTCCGGTTTCAAAATACAAGGCAGTTGCTTTTATTCATGAGAATGCGACTGTTGAAAAAGAATCATATAAAGGCACGGATGTAAAACTGACTTTCAGCATGGCTAAAAAAGATTTTCAGCAACTATCACATTTGTTAGATACTATTAGTACAAACGGAGAAATAGCTTAACCTATGTTAGTAAAAGATATTTTAAATACCGAAATCTCCCCACTGAAATTGGATGATACTGTAGCTGTTGCACTCAGCAAAATGAATGCGTTACGTCTCACAAAATTCGGTGTTGTAGACTCCCACAACAGGCTGGTTGGCATGATTTCTTTAGCCAAACTTGTGGAAGTGGTAGATGTGCACACTCCACTTTCAGAAATAGAATTAAGCGATCCCATACATGTGCTTTTTAATCAACATTTATTTGAAGTTGCCCGAATGATGGTTGCAAAGGAATTATTTGTACTTCCTGTAGTGGATGGGGAAATGATTTTCCAGGGAGTGGTAAGAAAAAGGGAGCTTTTAATGGAATTGAGCGACGCTTTCAATCTCTCTTCTTTTGGATCGGTGATAACTGTAGAATTAGGGCAGGCCGATTTTATGCTAAGCGATCTGGTGCGGATTATTGAAGCGGAAGGCGCCAAAATTCTTGGTGTCGCCGTTCAGCAGCCTAATGCTAACAATTCCTTTTACCGGATTTCATTCAAACTGAATTTAAACGACTCCTCTGTGGTAAGCGCGGGTTTAAGACGTTTCGGATATATAGTGACGTCCGAAGCCAACAGCGAAGCTCTGGAAGGAGATTATTCTGATCGCGCCGACGAACTTATTCGCTATCTCGACATATAAGAGTAAAAATTAACATCATCTTTTTGCCTGCGCTATATGCACTTTCTCCTAAAAAGCAGCTTCTTTACACTTTTAATAAGTTTTTGTTTGGTGAATGTTCTCCAGGCACAAGATATCCAGTATCCCAAAACTCATAACTATCATGCCGGAATAAACCTGTATGAAGAGGGATTTTTCGAAGAAGCCGTAGAGCAGTTCAATAAGTTTCGTGATTTTTCCCCAAACCATGAGCTTCAAATTTCGGCTGATTATTTCACCGCTCGCGCAAAAGCTGGATCCGATTCAGCAAACATTGAAGCCTATTATCAACAATTCATTCTTGAATATCCGGGTAGTGACTTATCAGTTGTTTTACTGAAAGATTTAGGCCATCGTTATACAGAGCAGGGAAAATATGAAGCTGCCATAGAATATTACCAGCAGGCCATCCAATCGTGGATGAAATCGGTAAAAGCCTCTGAAACTAAATATTGGATAGCGGAAGCCGCCGCAGAAAACAGAGATTATTCAAATTCACGCACCTATTTTTTAGAACTCGCGGATGAGTATCCAGATTCGAAATGGGCACCAAACGCATTATATGCTCGTGGACGTCTGTACCTGGAGGAAGAAGAGTATGATGCGTCGGCACAAGCCTTCGAACTTTTGAAGGAAAGATACCCCAGCAATGAAATTACCCGAAGAGTGGGAATTGCCCTGGGCGAATCCTATTACCAACAAGGCAGATATGAAGAAGCAATAGAAGCTCTCAGAAACGCCCTAACCTATCTTGATACCGATACCAGAACCAAAGCTGTTTTTCTGATTGCTGAAAGTCATAATTATCTGAATAACTACGATGATGCGGCTCGATATTATTTACAGCACATCAATCTTACAAAGGGAACTCCAGAGGAACGGATTTCTCACTATGGATTGGGATGGTTGTATAACAAGCAGAAAATTTATCATTGGTCGGGAGAGTCTTTTGGAAGAGCTGCTGTTGGGAATGATGAAATAGCCCGTAAAGCGCAATATTACAAAGCGGTGAACGAAAAACTCGGCGGGCAGTATGCAAAGTCCATGGACTCATTCCGGGAGTTCGGTAATCGCTACAGTGATGGCTTGTGGGTTGAAGAAGCTTATTACGAATGGGCGATTTCCGCTTTCCAAGCTGCTTTATATGGTGAGTCAATTGAAACCCTGCTAACGCTCGTTCGGAATGAAGACGCTCTCAAAGAGCCCGGTAAAATCTACACGATGCTGGGCGAGGCTTTTTACGCTAATGCGGAATACACACGGGCAACTCAGGCTTTTGAGGAAGCTGAGAAAGTAGCAGACATTGATCCCAGTTTAAAAAGACAAGCCACTTTTCAAAAGGCATGGATTTTATTCCGAAATCAGGCTTATCAACAAGCGCAACCTGTTTTTGAAAGCGTGTATACAGAAGATCCCAACTCTGAGCTCGGCGGAGAAGCGTTATTCTGGAGCGCCGACAGCTATTACAAAATGCGGCAATTTAATCGTGCCGCTCAACGATTCTCCATCTTCATAGAAAATTATTCTGAAAGTGAATTAATGGGTGCGGCTCTTTATTCTTTGGGATGGAGCTATTTTGAAATGGGTCAGTTTGATAAAGCGGTTCAGCCTCTGGAGGATTTTCTCGCGAATTATGAACCACCACCCATAGCTCTTTTCCCTTATGATATTGACACCAAGTTAAGAATTGGAGATGCTTATTATGCTCTTGGCCAATATGGTGAGGCCATTTCCAATTATAATAAAGCCATCGGCGCGGAACCGGGCGGCGATTATGCGATGTTTCAGGTTGCCAACAGTTACTATCGCTCAGGAAGAACTTTTGAGGCTGTAACTAATTTCCGAAAAACGCTTCGGATTTATCCTTTCAGCCGATTGCGTGAACAAGCTCAATACAACATCGCCTACATTTATTTGAATACGAATAATTATTCTCAAGCGGTTGAAGAGTTTCAAACGGTAATCAACAAATATCCGGGAACGGAATGGGCTGCTCGTTCGCAGTATAATATTGGGGATGCATATTATAATTCAGGTGAATATGATCGTGCGATTTCCGCATATAGATCCGTGCTGGAAAACTATCCCAAAAGCAGTTATATCATCGAAGCGATAAACGGAATTCAATACGCGCAACTTTCGGCAGGTGGCTCTGACAGCAGTTCGGTAATTTTGGAAGAATTTCTAAGTGATAATCCCACAAGTTCAACCGCCGACCGATTACGTTATCGTCAGGCCGAAAACATATTTCAATCCGGCGATTATGAAAATGCGATTAAAGAATTCCGTCAATATCTGAGAATTACAAATTCGGATGAACTGATTCCAGAAGCATATTCAAATCTGGGTGAAGCATACAAGCAAACCGGTCAGCTCGCTAATGCCATAGAAGCATACGAAACCATTGTAGAAGATTTCCCCAACGACGATCTTTTTGCCTCCGCGTTAATCACCCTTGGTACTTTGCATTTTGAAAATGGAGAATATCAGCGCTCGCATGGCAGGTATGCTCATCTACTGGAAACTTCTCCCCGATATCGTCAGGAAGCATATGTAGGCATGGGGAATGCGAGTTTGGAGCAAGGCCGACTGGAGCGGGCAAAAGAAGAATATGAATCGGCATTGCAGGTAAACTTAAACAGTGAAGCCGCCAAAGCAGGACTTGGAAAAGTAGCCCTGGCCGAAGAAAACTTTGATCAGGCGGAAGAATTATTAGCTCCCATTGCCGATAGAAGTACAACCGGAGTTGGTGCCGAGGCTCAATATTATTTAGGTGAAATTGATCAAAAACAAGGCAACTACAACGCCGCTATTGAAGAATATTCGAAGGTAAAAGTACTTTTCGGAGCGTTTGATTTTTGGGTTTCCAAAGCCATGTATAATACCGCAGAATGTCATATAAGATTAGGGAATCGGGGCGAAGCAATGACAGTTTTGAACTCTATTGTGGTATCTTATCCCGGAACAGAAGTTGCCAAAGCAGCTCAAAATTTATTAGATAAAACCGGCGACTCGTGATTTCTGATTATAGGGTTTATAAATTTATGCTGATCGTTTTTTACAAAAATTCTTATTCAGATTACACATGATCAAACATGTACTACCTGTTGCATCTTTAAAAGGTGAACTATCACTTCCACCTGATAAATCCATTTCGCAGCGCGCCGCTATTTTTTCTTTATTACATGAAGGGGTTTCAGAAGTGAAAAATTATTCCCCGGCACAAGATCCTCAAAGTACTTTGAGTTGTGTTCAGCAATTAGGCGCTGACATTCAGCACTCGGAAAATACGCTCAACATCAAAGGAACGGGAAGAGCAGGGTTGAACTCTCCCAAAAAAGATATGGATTGCGGAAATTCAGGCACTGCCATGCGATTGCTTTCGGGAGTGTTAACCGGCGCGGGAATTTCAGCAAAATTAATAGGTGATGATTCTCTTTGTGGTAGAACCATGACGCGGATCATCCATCCTTTAGAAAAAATGGGAGCGCATATTTTAGCGAGAAATGGCGCTTATGCTCCACTTTATATCAACAGGAATGAACCGTTAAAAGCTCTTCATTTTGAATTACCGATTCCCAGTGCACAATTAAAATCCTGCATCTTGTTGGCGGGATTGTTTGGGGAAGAAATTACCCGTGTTGTAGAAACTTTACCCAGCCGCGATCATACCGAGCGGCTGTTGAATTTGAATGTAGAATCCGGCGACGGACAAAAAGTCATTTCGGCAAGTCTGGCGGATGAAATTCCAAATCAAAGCTACACTATTCCGGGAGATTTTTCCGCCGCCGCTTTTTGGCTGGCAGCCGGCGCAATTCATTCGGAGGCGGAATTATTCTTGCAAAACGTTGGCTTAAATCCCACCAGAAATGCTTTTCTCCATTTATTGATTGAAATGGGAGCAGATCTCACCATACAAAACGAAAGAAATGAAGGTGCCGAACCGGTAGGGGAAATCAGCATAAAAAGCTCATCTTTAAAAGCTATAGAAGTAGATCCTAAAGTCATACCAAATTGCATTGATGAACTTCCCGTGCTTGCCGTAGCTATGCTATTTGCGGAAGGAACTTCTGTCATTTCCGGGGCCGAAGAACTGCGCCATAAAGAAACAGATCGAATAATGGCTATAGCTAACATGTTAAAATCCGTGGGAGCCAATTTCGAAGAGAAAGAAGACGGGCTCATCATTCATGGAAATCCGGATTATTCTTTTGAATCAGCCGCCTTCAAAAGCTTCCATGATCATCGCATTGCAATGGCTGCTGCCGTTCTCTCTCTCAAAGGGAAAAAAGAAAGCAGAATAATAGACGCCGAATGCGCAGCTGTTTCTTACCCGAATTTTTGGAAGGACCTGGAGAAGATTAGCTAATTTTATAGCTGGTTGTTTTTACCTACTTTGGGAGAATCTTTTAATTGATTTAGAAAAAATGGGATATCTAAAAGCAATCTTCTCCGTTTTCCTTTTGTGTAATTTAATGAGCTGTGCAGCTGAATCAACTGGCAATTCTGAGATAAAAACAACAGAGCTTAAAGATTTCGAGCTTTTTGTTAGCCTTGAATCAAACACTTTAGCGATTCCAAACATCATTAAATACGATAAGAATCTTTTCGTTTATGATATAGGGCACGGTAAAATCATAGAAATTGGGCAGGATAAAAAAGTGGTGAGAGAGTTTGGAAGAGCCGGACGCGGACCAGGAGAATTTTTATTAGTCAACAACATTTTCCTCACTGAAGACCATCTTTATATAGTTGATAACGTTCAACTCCTTACTCATAAATATCATAAGAACGGAGAGCTTCAATCTTCTTTTGATTTTGGGAAAATAACAAAACAGCCAATTGCGCCACCTCCACCCGCCGGTTTAATGGCTATGGAAATTGACAATCAGCCTTTTATATCCTTGCAAGGTGATATCATGTTGTCAACTGTGAATGTTGGCACTACTGACGGCAATATTTTTGAACTATTGAATTGGGAGGGAGATAAACTATCAGAACTTGGAGAAGTGCCCGAAGGAAGTACATTCGACCTTGATTATGTAAAACTAAGACAAGATGTATCTCAAAGAGAAATCCCCTCATTTTACCGTTCTAACAGTTTTCCGGTGAGTGATTATGCAAATCCAGATGAATTTTTCGTGGTATATAGTTCCCTGCCTAAAATAGCCAAGTACAAAGCCGATGGAGAAAAAATATGGGAACACGAAATTAAAAGTACTGAAACAGATAGCATCAGCAATCGGTTTTTTGAAGTGATGGATGATATGAGGAAATCTTCAGATATAAGAGATAGAATTGATCTTGAATATTATACTTCTGGAATTAGCGGCGAAAACGGAGATATTTATTTAGTGGTAAATTCACGCCCCGTTGTGGTTCATCAATTCAGTGGAACGGGAGAATTGATACATAAATACAAATTTACTTCTGAAGAAATTACCCCAATACTCGATTTTGACTTTGCCAATAAGCGTGTATTCGCAGTTACGAAAGAGGGTGAAGTTCGGACTTACTCGTTCTAATACAAATATCTTTCTCGGCATAACTACTCGTGTACCCTGACATTCCGTCCGTCAATACGTCAGTTTTACCAAGTACTACCCTGATTGGCACCGCTATTGCTTAATGACTCGTGAACCCAAATTAATAGTAAGCACAATGAGCGATTTTACAGGCTTTGGTATCGAAATTGAGAAGCATCTTTCGAAGCTGGGAAAAGACATTCAACAATTTGTTGAAAAGGTAGTACCTCTTGCAAGTGAGGGTAAAGACTTTGCTCCCGATTGTGACATTGTGGAAAGTGAAGCCGAATTTAAAGTTTTGCTTGATCTTCCAGGGCTTTCCAAAAAAGAAATTGGAATCGCTCTGAAAGACAATGTGCTTACGGTAAAGGGAGAAAGAGAAATCACCGCAGATGAAGGGGAAGAGTTCAAGCGTCAGGAACGCAAGAGAGGAGCTTTCGCCCGGGCTTTTGCGGTACCGCAGAATGTAAATGCGGCAGAAATACAAGCAAATTTCAGGAATGGCGTACTTACTGTAAGCATGCCAAAATCGGATGTATTGAAAGACTCTCAATCCATACCGGTTAATTAAAAGTATTCGCCACGAATGCACAAAATCACAAAAACTTTTAGTGCTTTAGTGCTTTCGTGATTCAGTGGCTAAAAAAACATTTAATACAATAAAACAAGACTCAGACCAATGGGAAAGATTATAGGAATTGATTTAGGAACAACAAACTCGTGCGTTGCCGTGATGGAAGGCAATGAGCCAGTTGTAATTCAAAATAGTGAGGGCGGCAGAACTACCCCTTCGGTTGTTGCTTTCACTAAAGACGGCGAGCGGATGGTAGGGGCACCGGCAAAGCGCCAGGCAATCACTAATCCTCAAAAAACCGTTGCTTCCGTAAAACGCTTTATGGGGCGCAAATACGATGAGGTAAAAGAAGAAACCAAACAAGTGGCATATGAAGTTGCCAATGCTGATGACGGCACAGCGCGTGTAAAAATTGAAGACCGTCTCTACGCGCCGCAGGAAATTTCCGCTATGGTTCTTCAAAAAATGAAGCAAACCGCGGAAGAATATCTTGGGGAAAAAGTAACCGAAGCGGTTATTACCGTTCCCGCTTATTTTAATGACGCACAGCGAAAAGCAACGCAGGAAGCCGGAAAAATTGCCGGGCTTGATGTGAAGAGGATCATCAACGAACCAACCGCGGCTTCTTTAGCCTACGGCCTGGATAAGAAAGATATCGACCAAACTATAGCTGTTTATGACCTTGGTGGTGGTACATTCGACGTTTCTATTCTTGAATTAGGTGATGGTGTATTTGAAGTTAAATCCACACATGGTGATACTCATCTTGGTGGCGATGACTTTGATCAGCGCATTATAGATTTCCTTGCAGATGAGTTCAAGAAAGATGAAGGAATTGATCTTCGGAAAGATCCAATGGCAATGCAGCGTCTAAAAGATGCCGCCGAGAAAGCTAAAATTGAACTTTCCAGTTCACAAAAAACAAATGTGAACCTCCCCTTTGTTACCGCAACTCAAGATGGCCCAAAACATTTGAACATTGATTTAAGCCGTGCAAAATTTGAGCAGTTGGTGGACGACCTTGTGAAAAGATCCATCACTCCGTGTGAAAAAGCGTTGAAAGACGCCGGCTTCACAAAAGATGATATTGATCAGGTAATTCTGGTTGGTGGTTCAACACGTATTCCTAAAATTCAGGAAGCCGTTAAGGAATTTTTCGGAAAAGAGCCAAGTAAGGGCGTAAATCCCGATGAAGTAGTAGCCGTTGGAGCTGCTATTCAGGGTGGCGTACTTTCCGGTGATGTGGAAGATGTAGTGTTGCTTGATGTAACGCCATTAACACTCGGTATTGAAACTTTGGGTGGAGTTATGACCCCGCTTATTGAATCGAACAGCACTATCCCAACCAGTAAATCGCAGTCATTTTCTACCGCTGCGGCTAATCAGTCGAGCGTAGAAATTCATGTGCTACAGGGAGAACGGGCTAAAGCGGTTGATAACAGAACGCTCGGGCGTTTTCATTTGGATGGAATTCCACCGGCTCCGCGCGGCGTTCCTCAAATTGAGGTAACTTTTGATATTGACGCAAACGGCGTTTTAAATATTAAAGCAAAGGATAAAGGAACCGGAAAAGAGCAAAGTATTCGCATCGAATCTTCTTCTGGCTTAAGTGATGAGGAAATCGTAAAAATGAAAACTGCTGCCGAGGAGCACGCCGAAGAAGATAAGAAGCTTCGCGAACGAATCGAGAAGTTGAATCAGGCCGACAGTTTAATTTTTTCAACAAAGAAGCAACTTGAAGAATATGGCGACAAAATTTCCGAAGGAAATAAATCAGCCATTGAAGATGCCGTTGAGAAACTGGAAGCCGCTCATAAAGAAGAAAACATAGAAGAGATAGATACAGCGGTTGAAGCGGTTAACAAAGCATGGTCGGCTGCTTCCGAAGAAATCTACAAAGCGAGTCAGGAAGAAGCGGCTGCCGGTGCAGAAGACGGCAAAGCTGGCGGAGAGTCTGGTGAAAAATCAACGGAAGACAGTGAAAGCGAAGGTGGCGATGACGCCGTTGACGCCGATTACGAAGTAGTTGATGACGATGACAAGAAATAACATTTCTTGTTGAAACGATATCAAATCCCGCTCATTAAATTGGGCGGGATTTTTTTTGCCTAATCTTTCTGTATTTCAAATATGTCGACACCTCTTTAGGGAGAACACCCCAAAATTTGTTTCTGGACGAAACAAATTTATCCCCTCTGGGATAGGGGAATTTTAAAGACAGAGGTATTACGATTTAGTTATCAAGCCTTGGGTAGATCTATATAAAAAGTAGTTCCTTTATTTTCTTCACTTTCGAAGCGGATTCTGCCATTCATTTTTTCGATGAATTCTTTAACGAGACTTAATCCAAAACCTGTTCCTTTTTCGTTGAGGGTGCCCTCGCGAGACCAGCTTTTATTTTCAAAAATCTTATGAGAAACATTTGCTGGTATCCCAATTCCGGTATCTTCTATAATAAACTGCACATAAGGCTCATTTAGATTGCAAGTAACCGTTATATTATCTCCGCTATTTGTGAATTTTATACTATTACTTACAAGATTTCTTAGTACTAATTCTAAAGCGTTTCTATCTGCTAAAACATTAAAATTTTTAGCAATCTTATTTTTTAAGGTCACTTTTTTCTTTGAGGCCAAAAATTCTTGCCGAGCAAAAACCTCTGCTGCAATTTCCTTAATATTTACTTTTTCCAGAGATAAGCTTACTCCAGAAAGCTGCTCTTTTGCCCATGCAAGTAAATCCTCCATCGCCTCTATATTCTGTTGAATAGACTGCTCAAGTTCTTGTGCAAATTCATGAATTTCTTCTTTAGAGAGCGCATCATTTTTGATCAGGTAAAGAATTCCTTGCATCGAGGCCAGCGGCGATCTCAAGTCATGTGATATAATTGCGAATAATTTGTCTTTAGATTTATTCAGCTCTTCAAGCTCTGCCTTTTGTGCCTGCAGGTGCTTATTTATTTCCTGATTCTCTTTTGCTCTTTTCTTCATCAAAAAGAGAATGACCAATATCAGGCAAAGCACGATTACACTGGCTACAATCAATATATACTGAAAATGCAGTCGGCGTTCTTGTTGCACCTGTTTTTCCTGCAATAACCTGTTTATTTCACTTTGCCGGTCTAAGGCCATTTTGTTTTCGAGATTAGCCAAGGCTTGTTCTTTTTCAAGATCAAGAAGGCTGTCGGCAGTCGCTTTATAGTGTTCTAAATAGGTGAGCGCTTCCGCAAAATTATTAGCTTCGCGATTTGCCAGATATAACATGTCTCTCGCTTCCTGAAGGAAAGGGATATTTTGAATTTGTTTGGCAATCTCATACGCTTTTTGTAGATGATATAAAGCTTCATCATAGCGATTGTTATGGTAGTATAAGTTGCCGTAACCGAAATTATTATAATAAATGCCGGGAAGGATATTATTCTCTTCGGAAATTTTTAACGATTCCTCAAAGTACTCTTTCGCTTTTTTTGTTTCTCCCATACTGCTGTAGAGCCTTCCTAAATTATAATATATAACCACTGGCGCCGATCCCGGCCGAATTTCCCGCTCAAGTTCCAGTGCTGTATTATATAATTCAATAGCTTCCTCGTACCGGCTCTGATTGTTCCGGGTATTCGCTAAATTCAGATTAATCCGGTACAGCTCAATTTTCAGGCTCTTGATTTGAGCTAATCCTTTAGCTTTTTCGAGATAGTAGCCAGCTTCCTCAAAATTATCAACATGATTATAGGCATTACCGGTATTATTCAATGTGGTAACCCAAAAAACCGTATCGCGGGTCATTTCAGCAAATTCCAAGGCGCTAAGATAGTTTTGAAAAGCCTGGTTTCTATCTCCTTGACTAAAATAAGTACTTGCCATATTTAAGCGAATTCCCGCTGTGGTCCTCGCTTGTCCGGCTTCCGGCATTTGAGTTATCAGGCTCAGAGCTTTTTCATAATGCGCTATGGCAACCTGATGGTCACTTTTATACTGATACGCAGTTGCCAGAAAATTATAAAAATAAACCTTTCGCCGGCTGTTTGGATAATCCTGAATTGCCTGCTCAAGAATATAAATAACGGAATCGTTTTTTTGCTGGTTCAGATAAAGATCAGCAAGTTGAACAATCGATGAAGCTTTTCCATATTCGTAGTTTAGTGAATCAGAGAGGTGCCATACCGTTCTGATTTCTGACCTTGCTTCAGGATATTCACCTTTATTAATAAGCAGCTCAATTTCGCTTATCAACTCATTAACAAAAACGGTGTCGGTCTTTGATGCCGGATGTGTTTGCTTCGCTGAAGCATTTATAGCCAGAAAGGCTAACAAAATGTAGGGAATCAAAAATTTTAAAAATTTTCTGCTTTTCATTAGCTCAAGAGTAAAAAACGTGCATATCTCTGATAAAAATTTTTCAATCAACTTCTTTTTACCTCATCCGAAAAAACAGAGGGCTGCGGCTTTCTGAGGTTATATTCACTTCTCATTACCTCTCCATAAGCGCCGGCACTGCGTATTGCAATGAGGTCGCCCCGCTTAACTTCAGGAATTTCAACATCCGTTCTGAAGGTGTCAGAACTTTCGCAAATTGGGCCAACCACATCATAGGTTTTTTGTGGCAAGGAGCTGGTTAATACATCAATGCGGTGCTTGGCCTGGTAAAGCGCCGGGCGGATGAGCTCGGTCATACCGGCGTCGACCACCGCAAAATTTTTGGCGCGCCCAGATTTTGTAAATAAAACACGGGTAATTAAACTTCCTGATTGGCCTACAATCGAGCGCCCAAGTTCAAAATGCAGTTTTTGGTGTTTTTTTAGTTTGATGTGATCTTCAAATAACCCAAAATATTTTTCAAAATCCGGTATCGAATGTTGATTGGGGAAGTCATAATCGATTCCAAATCCGCCGCCAACATTGATAACTGTCAACCTGAAACCTTTATCTTCTATATAATTATTGAGTTCATTTGCCTTGGCACATAATTTTTCAAAAGGCTCAAAATTCTCGATTTGAGAACCAATATGAAAATGTATTCCAATCAGCTCAAGGTTTTTTAGATTTGGAAGATTTTCTAAAACGGAGTCTAAATCTTCTTCATTTATACCAAACTTGTTTTCGTTTAAGCCGGTGGTAATATATTTATGAGTATCGGCTTTCACATTGGGATTCAACCTTAGTGCGATCCGAGCTTTTTTACCTTGCTTGGCAGCTAAAGAATTTATCACTTCCAGCTCTTGGGGAGACTCACCGTTGAAGCAAAAAATATCGTGTTTTAGTGCAAGTTCTATTTCCTCATCACTTTTCCCGACGCCGGCAAATGCGATCTGTTCGGGTGAAAATCCACTTTCGAGAGCACGTTCAATTTCACCCCCGCTAACGCAATCCGCACCAAGCCCCGCTTCTTTGATGGTCTTTAAAATCCGGGATTTGTTATTGGCTTTCAGCGCAAAATGAATATGAAACCCTTTCGATAATCCATGTTTTTTTACCAACTCCAGGGTTTGGCGAAGAACGTCTTCATCATAGAAATAAAAGGGAGTTTGTTGATTTTCGAAATAGGAGGTGACTTCAGAAGGAAACATTTGAAAATTTTAGTGAGTGATTCGCAAGTTAAATTTAAATGTCTCAAAAGATACGATTTCAAATGCATGATTTTGTATAAACATGAAAAAGAAACTTCACCCAAGATTAATCAGATAATAATACCTTTGGATAATCCGTCTCATTAAAATACAGTTTGTATCATGAATTTCGATACAGATCAGTTTTGCCAAACAAAAATTATTAATTGGGAAACAGGATAAGATGTATTCTAAAAAAGATGACTTTGTGTTAACGGGAAATAAGTATGAGTTACCGGAAGCGATAGAGGGATGTAAAGGGATGAATCTCGGTGGACATCAAGTTCGCTCCATACTGCTAAGTACCGATTTAAGTTATATTCTCAATTTGAAAGCAGATGCGATAATGGTGATAAATCCATTTGAAAAATCTGAGCATCTCAATAAAGCGATCACCAGCCTCAGTAAAAAACCTGTGCTTTGTGATATTGGCGGCGGTTTTTTGAAAGAAGAGCTTACTATAAAACTTTCGAAAAGTGCATTCGAATTTGGAGCTGCCGGCGTGGTGATTTCAAAACCTACCTCTTACATAACCATTCAAAAAATCAGAGATCAAATTTCTGGGCCATTGATTTACACGGTTATGTTTGCAGAAGAAAAATTCAGCGAATTGGCTGGCGCAGGGGTGGATATTTTCAATGTTTCCACCGGGGAGACAACAGCAGAAACGGTAGCTGAAATACGAAGCGAGTTTCCCGAAATCCCAATAATGGCAAATGGCGGGCCGTATGATTCTACCATTTATGAGACCATAGAAAATGGCGCCGATGCAATTGTTTTCAATCCACCCACAGCTACTGAAATGCTGCGTTCCATCTTTGATGGATATAGAATTAACAGGGGCTGAGAATATTTAATTACTCTAAAAATGAAAAGATTTGTATATGGAATGTTGCTGCCAAAAAGTTTATTCTGTTCACTTTCATAACAGAAATTAACAGATAGAGTTTTAGATGGATGTTTTTACCTCTGCACCTCATCATGATGTATTAGTACTTGTAATTCAGATTGGGGTTCTTCTTTTTGTTGCACGGGCATTAGGGGAAATTGCTCAAAGGCTAAAACAACCTGCTGTTGTTGGGGAAATTTTAGCGGGTATTTTATTAGGACCTTCTTTATTAGCGGGATTTGTTCCCGAGATAGGGGAATGGATTGTTCCTCAAAATGAAACACAAGGTTATCTCTTAGAGGTAGTAAGCTTAATCGGTGCCATGTTTCTGCTGCTTATTACCGGGCTTGAAACTGACATCCGCCTTATTAAACGTCATGCGAGAACAGCAATAGGCGTTTCTTTTGGGGGTATTATAGTCACCTTCGCAACTGGCTTTCTTTTAGGACAAAATCTACCTGATTTTTTACTTGCTGATAATAATGAACGGCTGGTTTTTTCCTTGTTTGTGGCAACGGCAATGTCAATTTCTGCAATCCCCGTTATTGCTAAAGTTCTGATGGATCTGAATTTAATGCGGCGTGATGTCGGCCAGACGATTATTGCGGCCGGTATGAGTGACGACACCATTGGCTGGATGCTATTGTCGGTTGTTGCAGGTTTGGCAAGTGGAGAAGCGGTTACTGCCGGTAGTGTTATGTATATAGTTGGCAGTGTGGTGGCTTTTATGCTACTGAGCTTTACAGTTGGCCGCTGGCTGTTAAAAAAGGTGCTCACTTATGTTCAGGATGAAGTTAAAAGCCACGACAGGCTGCTAACTCTTGTAGTTGTATGTACATTTTTATGGGGGGCTATAACCCAGGCACTGAACCTGGAAGCTGTACTTGGAGCATTTGTAATCGGTATCCTATTTGGAACGATGCCCCGCCTTCCTGATGAAGTTCATCATAAATTGGAAAGCATAGCACTTGGAATTTTTGCCCCGATATTTTTTGCCGTAGCAGGACTGAAAGTGAATGTGCTGAATTTATTTGAACCGGCTTTGTTAGTGATTACGATAGTTGTGATTTTCATAGCTACATTCGGGAAAGTTTTAGGAACTTATTTAGGTGCCCGATTTATTGGCGGGAAAGATCACTGGACATCATTGAGTTTTGGTGCAGGCTTAAATGCCCGTGGTGCTATGGAAATAATTATTGCAACAATTGGGCTTAGGCTTGGAATTCTTTCTCAGGATATGTTTTCCATAATTGTGGTGATGGCAATGACCACTTCACTGATGGCACCTTCCGCACTAAAATGGGTGCTAAAGCGGGTTAAGCCGGGCAAGGAAGAAGAAGACCGCCTCAAAAAAGAAGAATTGGAAGCTGACAGCCTCATTGCGGATATTCACCGGGTTCTATTGCCGGTGCGCCGACGGGAATCTATGCCCGAATCACTTTCTACTCAGTCGATAGAAGCACAAATTTTAGCGCTTCTGGGTAATAAAAATATGCTGTCAATTACTTTAATGACAGTTGCTCAGGAAGGTAATAAACAAGAAAGTGAAAAATACCTGGATGAACTTGGAGATTTATTTGAGGGAGTTGAAATCACAAAAAAGATTGTAGAAGGTAAAAACCCGGCTAACTTAATTCTCGATGAAGCTCAAAAAGATTATGACCTTCTGATATTGGGAGCCACCGAGAAGGAAGTAGGTAGAAGACATCTTTTTAGCCCCTTTATAGATTATATGGTTCGGGTGGCGCCATGCCCAACAATGGTAGTACAGCCGGGAGGGAAGTTTACGGAGTGGAGCCCAAGAAGAATTTTGGTGCCTACCAATGGAACAGCTGCTTCAAAAAATGCGGCAGAGCTTGGTTTTTCTCTCGCTCAAAGCAATACTATTATTGAAGTTACCGGAATACACGCCTTAGTAGAGGAACGTTCACATAACCGGCCATTCCGAATTAATAAGGAAAATGACCAGTCTGAAATTGCTTCCGAAATTGCCAAAGAGTTTAAAAAGCTGGGTGAAGCTTTTAAAGTAAAAACAGATGGTGTGGTGCAGGTAGGGGAAGATCCGGAAAGCGTAATACTCGAATTCTCAAAGAAAAACAGAATGGATTTGATTATTCTTGGAACCAATATCAGGCCGGGTTCCAATCGGCTCTATCTGGGGCAACGGGTAGAAAATATCCTTTCTGATGCTCGATGCCCTGTAATTGTTTTCAATGCATAAAAAGATTATTTATCAGGCAGTTTCTTTACCTGATGTTTTTTAGCTTTTACTCGAACATGAAATAATAATGTAATAATAGAATATTTAATTTCGGGGCATATCTATAAGCTATTGTGGGAGCCTTTCATTATAGAAATCGCTTTTTAAGTTAAAGACTAAGACACTTCATGAAGCATAAGAAATTAGCAAAAGAACTCAGTTTATTTGATGTATACGCTATCAGTACCGGAGCTATGTTTAGTTCAGGTTTCTTTTTACTACCTGGGTTAGCCAGCGCAGTATCAGGTCCGGCAGTAGTATTAGCATATCTAATAGGGGGTATAATGGTGCTTCCTGCAATGCTTAGCGCAGCAGAACTTTCTACTGCAATGCCGAGAGCAGGAGGCCCCTATTACTTTCTGGACAGAAGTCTCGGCCCTATGATTGGCACTATTGGGGGACTTGGCACTTGGTTCGCCCTCATCTTTAAAAGTGCATTTGCATTAATTGGGATGGGAGCATACCTCGCTATATTTGTTGATCTTCCCATAAAACCAGTGGCGATAAGCCTCACTTTGTTCTTTATGTTCATGAATATTGTTGGAGTAAAAAAAACCAGCGGCTTACAGGGTTTCTTAGTTGTTGTGCTTGTCACAATTCTCATCTTTTTTGTGGTGCAGGGGCTGTTTGATATTTTTTCTACGGGATTTGAGGAAGTAAACCAAAATCAATTTATCCCTTTCATGCCATTCGGTTATGAAGGGTTAATCTCTACAGTTGGCCTTATTTTTGTTTCCTATGCAGGACTTACACAAGTGGCAAGTGTAGCTGAAGAAGTTCAGAATCCTGATAGAAATATTCCTCTTGGAATGATTTTATCATTACTAACAGCGACCATTATTTATGTATTGGGTGTGTATGTAATGGTAGGTGTGTTAGATGCCGAAGCTCTTCGTGAAGACCTAACTCCGGTAGCCACTGCAGCCCAAGTTATGATGGACTGGCTGCCTTATGGGATCGGATTGATTTTAGTGGTGATTGCGGCAATTGCAGCTTTTGCTTCCACAGGAAATGCGGGCATTATGTCGGCAGCTCGCTATCCACTTGCTATGGCAAGAGATAAACTGCTATGGAAGCCATTTACCAAAATTGGACGTTTCGAAACCCCAACAACAGCGATTGTTGTTACAGCAGGAGTCATGATTTTCTTCATCCTGGTGCTCAATGTTGCAGATATAGCTAAACTTGCCAGTGCCTTCATGCTTTTAATCTTTGGATTTCTGAACCTGGCAGTGATAATTATGCGTGAAAGTAAAATTGAAGAATATGATCCGGGTTTTCACTCTCCTTTTTATCCGTGGACTCAGGTTGCCGGCATGCTGATTACAATCTGGCTAATTTCAGAAATGGGCATTATTTCAGTGTTATTTACAATGCTGATGATCATAGCCTGCATGGTCTACTACTACTATTTTGCTTATAAGCATGTAAAACGGGAAGGAGCTATTTATCATGTACACGCACGTTTAGGGCAACGCCGTGATGAAGGCTTGGAACATGAAATGCGCAATATTCTGAGGGAGAAAGGCCTCCGAGATGAAGATCCATACGAAGAGGTAGTATCAAGAGCCGGCGTAATGGATGTATCGGGAGTAATGAATTATAGCGAGATTGTTAACGAAGCTAGCCGGCTATTTGAGGAAAAACTCAATACTCCCGCAAATGAACTTTACGAAGCTTTCACTCAGTTTGACGAAAATTCCATAATTCCTATCGCTGATGGGGTTGCCTTAAATCATTCCCGTATCGATAAAGATGTATTGCCAGAAATGGTATTGGTGCGCGTTCATAATGGATTAGTAGTAGATAATGAGAAAAATAAAGAATTCAGCAGCAGAGGTGGCGATAAACTACACAGTATAATCTTCTTGCTGAGTCCTCAAAATAATTCAGGCCAGCACTTACGGATTATCGCACAAATTGCGGAGATGGTGGGAAGTAAATCTTATCTACAAAGATGGCTGAGTGCCGAAAATAAAGGAGAACTACGAGAGATTCTCTTAAGAGATGAGCGTTTCATTCATCTTAATTTGAGTTATAATGACAAGACGAAAGAGTTCATAGGCCAAATGGTGAAAGACATCAACCTTCCGGGACAAAGTCTAATCACGATTATCAGAAGAGGTGGGCAAATTAAAATACCTCACGGAATCACAGTGCTTCAGGAAGGGGATGAACTTTCGATAATCGGAGAACTTGAGGATATTAAATCTCTCAATTTTATGCTCTCTAAAAAGGGATAGAATGTAGCGTGGTTTTGATATAATACTGAAGCCAAACAGCTGAAGCTTACCTACCTCAACCTCTCAACAATCTCATCAAAGCTGAGCTGAGCTTCTTCACTCTCCTTCATATTTCGGAGGGTAAATTTGCCTTGCTCCAGTTCATTATCACCAATTATTACTGTGTAACGGGCATTTTCCCGGTTGGCATCCTTCATCTGTGCTTTCATCGAGCGCCCGAGATAATCCATAGTGGCAGATAATCCCGCTTCTCTTGTTTTGGGAAGATGAGTAAGTGCCCATTTTCGTGCGGCATCACCTAAAGTCACAAAATAAACATCCACAAATTTTTCTTCAGCAAGGGTGATGTCAAGTTCTACACAGGCAATGAGTAAACGTTCCATTCCGGCTGCAAATCCTACGGCGGGAGTGGGTTGGCCGCCGATCTCTTCAACGAGTAAGTCATACCGTCCGCCACCAGCCAAAGCATCCTGCGATCCTAAATCCGGGCTGATAAGTTCAAAAGCAGTTCTTGTGTAATAATCCATTCCCCTGACAAGATAGGGATCGAGTGTATAGTTGATTTTTAGTTCATCGAGATATTCCCGCACTTTCTCGAAATGCTGAGTGGATTCTTCATTTAAGAAGTCCTGAATAACCGGCGCACTTTTTATGAACTCCTGATCTTCCGGTTCTTTTGAATCCAGAATTCGCATCGGATTTTTCTCAAAGCGTTTTTGTGAAAGTTCACTAAGTTTATCCAGGTTCGGGTTCAGGTATTCTCTGAGTGCTTTTTTATAATTCTCACGGCTTTCAGGATCGCCAACAGAATTAAGCTTCAGGTCAAAATTCTTAATCCCAATGCGTTGATAAATGCGAATCATGAACGCAATGCATTCCACATCTGCCACAGGATCATCACTGCCAATTATTTCCACTCCAAATTGGTGGAACTGCCGCTGTCGCCCTTTCTGTGGCTTCTCCGCCCGAAACATCGGCCCGATATAATAAAGCTTCTGAGAACCGCCACGCTGATCCAAATGATGTTCAACAAAAGCCCGAACTACCGGCGCGGTTAATTCCGGCCGCAATACATAATGACTGTCCCCTTTCTGAAAAGCAAAAATCTCTTTAGAAACAATATCCGTTAACTGTCCGATGCCACGTACAATCAGCTCGGTCTGCTCCATGATGGGAGTTCGAATTTCCTCAAAATTAAACTTAGCGGCTTCCTCATGAATGATATTTTCTAATGCTCTCCATTTTGGGGATTCATCAGGAAGAATATCAACCATTCCAATGTGGGAGGTATATTTGGGTTTAGCCATGGAGGTTTTTTGATTAGGTTTATTTTAGTGCGAGTCGATAAAATAACCCTTTATTGTCACTCTGAGCGCTCACAAACTATTTTTTTGGAATAATCTTGAATGCGAAGAGTCTCAAGTGATGATGAACAATTCCGTTAATTAATAACTTGAGATCCTTCGTGGTTACCAATTTTCCCTTTAAAACTATGTTTGCACTCAGGATGACAATGCAAGAGTATCAAAGCCAAAGATAAGAGGAGTGGGGGAGAATGTCTTAGGTGAATTTGGTAATGATTATTGTATCAATTTGGAAAAAACTTTACTTACTTGATTTTTTAAATCAGGTGAAATCTCACCTATAGCTTTTTCTACTATATTTTTTTCCAGGGTAGCTAATTTATGAACTCGAATAATAGAAGGGAGTTTAAGTCCAAAGTCTTTCCAACTTTCAATATGGATATCATGAACGGAATTATTTATTTGACTTGTAATTCTGCAAACTAAAATATCACCATCTTCAAAATCACCAAGAACTAATGCTGGACGTTTTTTAAATGATTTACCATCGGTGAAGGGAAACTTAAGCAAGACGATTTGACCAAAATTCAGTTGATCCATAATCATTAATTATCATAAACGGCATCTGAATCAGCATATCCTTTTAAAAAGTGTTCCTGAGTAGATTTCCTGTATGCAACGTCACCATTTAACTGCTCATCATCAATCAATAATATAACCCTTACACTTTTCTTTCGGCTCTCTTTTAATGCAGATTCAAATTTCTTAGGTATCTCGATTCGTTGATTCTTTATTTTCGATTTGAATTCTATTGCTTTCATAAGTCTGTCTTTTTCTAAAAAATAGAGAATTTAATCATTAATGTCTTTCGTTAGTTGACTGATAGAGTTTAAATATAGGATTTAGCTTTGGCCAAAACTGGATTTAGATTAGATAAGAGGAGTGGGGGAGAATGTCTTAGGTGAATTTGGTGAGAGTACTGATTATTTACTTTGAGGAAAAACAAGATTAGCCTGACTACCATTTTCTTTTCTGTAGATTGTAAAATCTGAGTTATAGAAAACTTTTCTATAACTCATTTTTTATAATATATTGAGCTATAGAAAATAAGGGCATAACTCACGATGTGGAATTGGCAACATAAAGATTGGCCGGAATTTGTATACGACCCGGAAGAGTTTTCGGGTTATGAAAACAAGTTCCTGCAAAAATCAGGAATCATGCTTGGTAGTATGAAGCATATTACCGAGGAAGATCAAGCTACGCTCAAGGTAAACCTGATAAGTGATGAAGCCTTCAAAACCTCTGAAATTGAAGGAGATATTTTGGACAGAGATTCTTTGCAATCCTCCATAAAGAAGCAGTTTGGTTTACAATCCGATAACCGAAAAATTTCTCCGGCCGAGCAGGGAGTGGCTGAAATGATGGTGGATGTGTACCAAAATTTCCAAACCCCGATTGACCTTGATTTGCTGTTTAATTGGCACCAGATGCTTATGAGTGGACGAAGAGATCTTCAAGTGATAGGAGGTTATCGTATCCACTCAGAACCAATGCAAGTGGTATCCGGCCCTGTTAACCGCCCAGCCGTTCATTTTGAAGCTCCGCCTTTCGAGAAAATTCCTGAAGAAATAGATCGTTTTATTGAGTGGTTTAACCGTACCCGGGCGGGTGGTCCCCAGGAATTGCCCGGTTTATTACGTTCCGGCATCGCCCATTTGTACTTCGAAAGTATTCACCCGTTTGAGGATGGGAACGGCCGCATAGGGAGAGGGATATCCGAAAAGGTATTATCCCAAAGCTTGGCCCGGCCAACACTAATTGCGATTTCCACAACCATCGAAGCCCATAAAAAAGCATATTATCTGGCTTTACACCGTGCTTCAGCGGGCCTGGAGATTTCGGACTGGCTACACTATTTTTGCAAGATGGTATTGAATGCCCAAGATCGTACCCAAAGCATGATCGATTTCCTTATTGAGAAGGGGAAGTACTACCAAGCTTATATGGACCAACTCAATGACCGTCAGGCTAAAGTTGTAGAACGGATGTTCAGGGAAGGTATTTCCGGTTTTGAAGGAGGACTAAGTGCGAAGAATTATCTTAGCATTACCGGAACCACAAGAGCAACGGCCACCAGAGATTTACAAAGCCTGGTTGAAATGGGGGCTTTCACCAGAACCGGTAAAAGAAAATATACGCGTTATTTCCTGAATATTGACATGAATCGGTGACGCATAATGGTGCAGAGGTTTAGCGATGTATTTTTGGTTGAAGTGAGATTATTGAAAGGCTTAAAAGATTAAGAGGAGTGGGGGAGAATGTCTTAGGTGAATTTATAGCTTCAAATATTTAGCTGATATTTTTTTAACAGTGTGTTTAAATTCATCTGAAAGATCGAAAATCCATATGATAGCCAAGTATAAAATAGCCATTATCGTAGAGCGGATAAAAGTATCCAGGTATATGTTTTCCAAATATGGTAACTGAAAAGAAAGTATTAGTATTACAACTCCATTTACTATAATTCCAATAGTTTTCCAACTGAAGGGCTGCATCGAAAATTTTATCTGAACAAATACCAGTTTAATAATATTGTAAACCAGCATAGAACAAGAAGTAGCTAATGCGGCACCAATAATTCCATAACGAGGAATAAGAAAAGCATTCATGGCAATGGAAAAAACGACAAGAAAAGAAGTAAATAGCATATCATGCTTATAATATTTGGAAGAAAGTATGATCTGTCCATTTGTTCCGCTTATCATATCAAAAAGATTAGCGGCACCTATCAGCAGGATTACAATTCCTCCGGCAGCATATTCCTCCGGAAGCATAGCAAAGAGATTATCCATATTCGCCCATACCCCGATATAGAACAAAAAGCCCACCAAGAACATGTTAAGCGATGTCTGTTTATACATCTTACTCACACTTTTTAGGTCATTATTCTCCATATCCTTGGAAATAAGAGGAAATGAGATTTTAGAAATAGATCTTCTAGCTACAGAGATCACAGTACCTACATAGAAAGCTATGGCATAAATTCCCGTTTGCTCCAGTCCTTTGTAGGCGCTCAGCATCAGGATATCAATATTACCCACTAAGATCATTGTGATTCTTCCGAAGAAAGAATAAAAACTGTAGGAACTAATTCTTTTCAGAATTGGCTTGTTAATTAGTTCCAATGGCAGGCTAAGATTCAGGTAATTCTTTTGAAAACTATAAATCAGCAGGATCAATAATATAAGGCCATAATTTCCGACAAAGATAAAGATAAAAGTGTCGAATGAGATGAAACCAAAATATACCAGAATCAGACTGATTACAATTACAATCCGTTGTAATACATCCTGAAGGAATGAGGCAAATACAGTATCCAACAAAGAACTGATATAACTTGATAAGACTGCAAAAAGAGCAGAAAAAAGGATCAATGGGATGATGAAATGATAATATAATCCTAATAGTGGGGAATCCTCATAAATATTAACTACGAAATCCTGAAACAGGAGGATGAAAATGCTTAGTAAAAGAAAGACAAAAACTACAGGGATTATAAAGAGCAGAAATAATCCTCTGGTATTTTCTGTATGCTGAATCAAATACGGAAATTGTTTAATAATGGTATTTGGTATTCCAATGCTGATTATTTGTGAACCCACAAACATAATGGCTAAAAGAGTTCTAGTGAGGCCAAATTCTTCAGCTCCTAAAATATTTGGAAATAACTGAACGGTAGAAATGAAACCAATTATAATTCCTAAATAAGAAATTACAGCGTTTCTGATACTTTGATTTATGATGATTCCCAAATTCTGCCAGTCTCTAATACAATATTGTTATTGAAAAAAAATGATGATTTATGTCGGAGAGGTATAATTAAAGATAAAAATTACTATGTTTGATTCACAGGAAGGTTGTATTAATATCAAACCCTCACGCTCTACTTGCACCTGATAGTTCATATATCACCGAAAGGTATCTTTATTCATGATTTTATAGCTTTTGTTGAAAAGTATTTCAATAAGAGAGGACATAAATATTTTTTATATGTGAAAAAAGATGTTTTAGAGAAAGAAGTGAGAGATAATGAATATTTTATAAACTATAGTTCAAAAATAATCAAATTTCAGTCTCTGCGAAATTTGATTAAAATGATTACGGAGATTAACAGGGCGGAAAAAGTAATACTACATGGTCTCAATGAATCTCTCACTGTTCTTCTGCTACTATTTATGCCATGGAATTTAAAAAAATGTTATTGGTTTTCATGGGGAGCGGATATTTATAAATATCAACAAGATGATCTTTCCCTTAAGCTGAGAATTTTATACATACTAAAAAGGATTGTAGTAAACCAACTTGGTTATATTGTTGTGACGATTGAGGGAGAGTACAAAAATATAAAGAAATGGTTTGGTGCGCGGGGTAAATGGATAAGTAGTTTTAAGTACCCAAGCAATTTGTATAAAGATCAACCCGTAAATTATCAGTCTGTTGATGACGGTGTGACCAGAATTTTACTGGGAAACTCTGCAAGTCCTTCCAATAATCATATGGAAGTTTTGGAGCGGATAAAGCAGACGATTCCGAAACATGCTGAATATATCATCTATTGTCCGCTTTCCTATGGGGATGCTTCGAATGCAAAAAAAGTATGTGATAAAGGTCATTATTATTTTGGTGATCGATTTAAACCATTAATAGATTTTATGCCTTTGGATGATTATTTAAACCTTTTGTTTAAAATTGATATCGCAATTTTTAATCATAATAGGCAGCAAGGGATGGGAAATATCATCACATTACTTGGTATGGGGAAAAAAGTATTCATAAGAGAAGATGTTACACCATGGGAATTTTTTAATGGATTAGATATAAATATTTTTTCGATTAATGATCTTGAATTCAAACCTCTAGACGAGGTATCTAAAGAGCAAAACTTAAAGGTAATCAGAAGCTATTTTTCAGTAGAAAGATTAAAAAATGAACTGAACAAAATTTTTCATTCACCTAATTTATGATACCATTCAATAAACAAAACCTTTTTGGGGATGAACTTGAATATATTAAAGATACCTACGCTTCTCGAAAAGTTGCCGGTGATGGTAAATACACCAAATGGTGTAATTCCTTTATTGAAAATAAATTCGGAACTAAAAAAGCTTTACTGACAACATCAGGCACGCATGCTCTTGAATTAGCCATGCTATTAATAGATCTTAAACCCGGTGATGAAGTAATTATCCCCTCTTATACTTTTGTATCTACAGCAAATGCCATTGTGTTGCGAGGAGCCACTCCTGTCTTTGTAGATATTAGAAAGGACACATTAAACATGAATGAAAAATTAATTGAAGAGAAAATTTCAGAGAGAACGAAAGCAATACTACCTGTTCATTATGCAGGCGTTTCATGTGAGATGGATTCAATAAATAATATTGCTGAAAAATATAATTTGTTTGTTATCGAAGATGCGGCTCAGGGTGTGAATGCCAAATACAAAGACCGGTATTTAGGAACATTGGGCCATTTTGGATGCTACAGTTTTCATGAAACCAAAAACTATAGTATGGGTGAGGGTGGGGCCATTTTAATTAATGACGAACGATTTATAGAACGAGCAGAAATCCTTCGTGAAAAAGGAACCAATAGGGCAAAATTTTTTCGAGGTGAAGTGGATAAATATACTTGGGTTGATATTGGATCAAGCTTTTTGCCTTCAGATATCAATGCCGCCATACTCAGAGCTCAATTTGAACATCTCGATCAGATTCAAAAAAAGAGAACCTCTATATTTGATTTTTATTATAAAGCTCTGAAACCACTTCATGATTCAGGAATGATTCGTCTTCCCATTATACCCGACAATTGTTCTTCAAATGCACATATGTTCTATATTCTTGCTAAAGATATGGAGGAAAGAACAAGACTGATCAGTCATCTTAAGGAATCAGGAATTTTAGCTGTCTTTCACTATGTTCCGCTCCATTCAAGCGAATTTGCCCGAAGTCAATTCGGTAATATAAAACTTCCGGTAACGGAAGAATTATCGCAGAGATTGGTTCGATTACCTATGTATTATGATCTAGAAATGAAGGAAGTCGATGCTGTTATTCATGCCATTAATTCCTTTTATAACTAATAATTATTGTATCTGAGTATCACAATTGAAATCTTATTTAATTAAAACAGTATGATATCAAGTAAAGCGAAAATTGGTAAAAACACTGATATCCATCCTTTAGCATATATAGAAGATGGAGTTGAAGTTGGAGATAATACTAAAATAGGTCCATTTTGCATTGTCCGAGAAGGGGCAAAGATAGGTGAAAATTGCAAGTTTACCGCCTATTGTGAAATAAGGGAAAATGTGATGATTGGAGATAACACATCATTTGGCAGTAGGTGTACAATATCGGCTAATGCTACTATTGGAAAAGGCGTGACAATTAAATATGGATTTGTATTAACTGATACTCCAGATCTTAAACATGGCGATGTAAAAGTAGTTAAAGGAGTTGGTGACGGTGCGATGATCGGTGCTAATGTAACTTTAATGCCCGGTTTCTTTATCGGTAAAAATGTAATAATAGGAGCATGTTCACAAGTTCGCTCTAATGTATCCGATAATGAAATTTGGTATGGAAATCCTGCAAAATTTTTTAAAATAAATAAATGAAAATAAATGAATGGATGTCAAATTTCTACGGAATGCCTTGGTTGGAAATAGAAGATGAGAATGATGCCATAGAAGATCAAAAAAAATGTCTACTGGAATGGAGAGTACCAGTACAAAATATTTCTTCTTTTTTTTCGGCTCAGGAAAAAAATTTTGATTTGGTAGAAAGTTCTATTCTTTTTGAAACAAAAGTTAAAGGATTACCTGTTGAGTTTCCTGAAATTTCATTGGCTACAGATGATGATTTGGATGAAATGCTTCAAATCACACACAAGTGTATGATTAGAAATGAAATGGTATATACTCGTTTTAAAAACTCAAGATATTTCACTATTGAACAATGTGATGAATATTATCAATTGTCTGTAAAGAATAATTTCTTTGATAAAAAAACAGTTTCTGTTGTTTCAAGAGATAATTATGGAATTAATGGTTTTTATATGCTCAAAGAAGTAAATGGAAATGTTTTTAAAGGAGTCATGACTGGAGTGTTGCCTCATGCACGGGGAAAACGATTGCATATTAAAATGCAACAATTTTCATTTGCATTTATTGACCGTAGCATTACAGTAATAAATTCCACGCAACTAAATAATTTTAATGTTATAAAAAATCATATGAAAGAAGGCCGAAACATTTCAAAAATTGAGTATATTTTTTATCTAAAAAAATAGAAATAGACCTCACTCATTGTTGCGGTATATATAGAATAAATATTCATGTCCTTTCCACCAAAATGATAAAGATTATCGGCTTGAATAAACGCTCGTTTTAGTAGTGTTTATTTTTGTGAGGCACATTTAATTTTTCCCCTTTTATTTTTAGTGAAAACTTCTTGTTTGGAAAGCTTGGAAATTTAGTAAAATGTACCGGTAGCTCTATATTCTCTATGTAAACAGCACACATGGTGTTTGATACATGATATAAGTTTTTGTGTTTATCTTTAGGAATTCCATCTAAAATTGCTTTCAAAGTGGTATAACGAGTATTTTCAGTATGGAAGCCATAGTCATGCCATACGATTACTGCGCTATTGCTTTTTCTTAAAGGGAATACTTTTTTAGTGTCGCTTAATACACCTTCATAGGTATGATCCCCATCTACAAATATGAGATCAAATTTCTTGTCAAGTTGATTGAAATCATATGTGTGAGAATTCGCTTCAATTCTTTTTATTTTATTTATATGGTTTGAAAATACCCCATGAACTTTGATGAATTCTTCTCCAAAATTTAATTGTTTCATTTCATCACTAGACAATGTTAATGATGTACAATCTTCAGTAACATTCGAAACATTAACCAAGCTCTCTCCCCTCCAACTACCTATTTCTAAATAGGCACATTTACTAATCTTTTTTGCCAATGATTTAAGCAAAACTAAATCGGTTATAAGGGATGTACCTTGTAAAAAACTATAAGAATCTATTTCTTCATCCAAACCTGGAAACAAGTCTAAAATGTTAATTGAAGGTAGTTGTTCAATGTTATATTTAGCAATGAGCTTTTTTTTAAAATAAACTTGTTCTCGAACCCTTACGCCCTCCAATAGAACTGCGATTGGGTTTTGAAGTAATACTTTTAGCCCTAGTTTCTTATTCATTCAAAATGTATTTATTGTTTAAATATATTATGCTTAATAATATCATAAATAGATAGAAAATATTTAAAGAACGTAAGGAAATATAAATAATGACGGTTGCGATTACTAAAACAGTGAATTGTAATCTCTAAAAAAGAGCTCCTTTAAATTCTTTTGCCCATTTCTGATATTCAATTTCCTTTTCATCCAGACTTTATTTTAGCAACGATTTAGCTTCATGTTCTACCCTAATATCCGGGGAAATTTCTTTCAAGGACCATCAAAATTTTCATGGCTGTTCCAGTTTGATGAGGATCTCAGTAATTTTTTTCGCAGCATTTCCCTCTCCATACAATGGCTTCCATATACTAATACTATCAGATTTTTCAACTGCAGAAATTATTTTCTTCTCATCCGCCCCCGCCAAAATATTCCAGCCACCTTCAAGCGTCTCTACCCATTCAGTTTCTTCACGAATGGTAATACATAGTTTTTTCATCCAATACGCTTCTTTCTGAAGCCCTCCGGAGTCTGTTATTACCTTAGAACAATTTTTCAATAAAATAAGCATCTTGAAATAGGAAACTGGATCAATCAGGTGTAGATTTTCAGGAATAATAAGGTCTTTTAATTTACTTTTATTTCTTGGATGAACCGGCCAAAGTACAGGCTGATTTAATTTTCCAAAGGCACTAATGATGGATTTTAAATTATCAGGATCATCTGTATTGGACGGACGATGAATAGTGGCAAGAATGAATTCGCCTGTTTTTAAGTGAGTAACATCAGCCAATGTATATTTTCGATCTGCGATCTCTGAAAAGGTCAAAACGGCATTATACATCACATCGCCAGCATTAAATACATTTTTGGTAATTCCTTCTTTTTTTAGCTGTTCAACTCCTTTCAATGATGAACAAAAAAGAAGATCCGAAGCGTGATCAGTAAGTATTCGATTAATTTCCTCAGGCATTTCCCTGTTAAAACTTCTTAGTCCTGCTTCAATATGTACAACCGGGATATGCAGCTTTGATGCCACGATAGCGCCTGATAGTGTAGAATTTGTATCACCGTAAACAAGAACGGCATCAGGATACTTATCGAGATCCATGATATATTCTTCAAGCTTTTGCATGATCAAGCCCATCTGCATACCATGATTTCCTGATCCCACCTCCAAATTCACAGAAGGCGCCGGAAGTCCAAGCTCTTCCCAAAAAACAGTACTCATTTCATGGTCATAATGCTGACCTGTATGAACGATTCGTTCACTAATTCCAGCTTCAGCCATGGCCTTAGAAACAACTGCCGCTTTCACAAATTGAGGGCGGGCGCCAACAATGGTTAAAATGGTTTTCATGATGTAAGCTGGTTTAATTCATTTGCCATTATTTCAGTTAATGATTTTCGCGAATATTGATCTGCATTTTCACCTTGGTATGATGAAATTCCTTTTTGCCAGTTTGAATACAGGCGAAGAAGTTCACTTTTCAACCGCTCTTTCTCTGAGTAGAGAATAAAAGTCCCCGATTTAGTCTCTTCAATCACTTTTTTGATATCTCCTTCTACAGGGCTAAGACAAACAATGGGACGCTTAGCTGCCAGGTATTCAAACAATTTTCCGGTTAGAATAAGAGGAGCATTGGGCGTATTATTTACGATAAGTAAGAGCGCATCCGACTGTTGCTGAAACCGGATAATTTCATTGTGAGGTACATAATCGATCAGTTCCACCATATCTTGAACGCCAAAATGATTGATGTCTTCTTTTATAGAACTGTCCACTTTTCCTATCAATCGTAATTTGAAATTAACAGCAAAATCCTTTTCAACTGTTTTTAAATCGGCTAATGATTGCCAAAGCACTTGAGGGTTTCGGGATGGTGTCATCATCCCAACATGAGAGAGTGTGAACATAGAAGCTTTTTTATACTCTGATTCAGTAAAATCTGCAGCATCAAAACCATTGGGTATTACAGAGATATTTGTATCAGTAAACTCAGAAAATTCTTTTTTCATTGTAGGACTTATCACAACTATTTTGTTTGCTGTATCGAGTACTTTTTTTTCCAGTTTATGATGTTTTTTTCTTGCAAAGTCAGAGAGCTTAAGATCTTCAAAGAAATCGATGTTTGTCCACGGATCCCGAAAATCAGCGAGCCATGGTAATGATAGTGTTCGTGATACTTTCAACCCAATCATATGCATGGAGTGGGGTGGGCCAGTAGAAACAATAGCATCAACCTGATGTTTTTGAAGGTATTTGTTCAAAAATCTGACAGAAGGCCGAATCCAGAATTTCCGGGCATCAGGGATAAAGAGATTTCCCCTTATCCATATAGAGAGGTCGTGGTAGAAAGAAGATTCCTTTCCAGATTGCATCAAGCCTGATCCCAATTGCGCCTCTTTTTTCAGGCCTACCAGTTTTTTATAGAAGGAATAGGGTTCCCAAATTGGTTGCGTGATTATTGTTACATCTTTGGGGATATCATTACTTAGCGAGTGGTCTATAGCTGGTCGCTCTGGATTAGAAGGTGTATAAATAACTGGCTCCCAACCATAATCTCGAAGATACTTGCAAAATTTAACCCAACGCTGTACACCAGAACCTCCACTTGGCGACCAGTAATAGGTAATGATTAAAACTTTTTTACGAGCCACCGGATTTTCTGTTTTTGAGCCAGGTGAATCCCCATAATCCTGCAATTAATAACTGGGCAATCAAAGAGAACCACGTTAAAGCTACACCCACCCGGAAAGATTGGGGATCAAAGCGGAGTTCAAGTTCATGTTCGCCGGCAGGAATTTGTATCCCACGAAGCAGGTAATTTGTTTTATAAATGGGGATTTCTTCACCGTTCAGTTCAGCCTTCCATCCCGCCGGATAAAAAATTTCACTAAGCACCAGAAAACCAGGCTCAGAACGGCTGAGGGAAAGTGAAATCTCGGGCCCGGTATAATTTGTGACTTCAACGGAAGAAGCAGTGTCAGCAGCTGTCGTAATTTGATCCTGAGTTTCAACAATGGCGGTTTGGGAAAAGTCAACTTCTCCGGGATTTAGATAAGCAAAGGCTTCTTTTGGATCATCAGCAATAATCATAGAATCAACGAAAAAAGCCTTAGGCAGTACATTCTGATTCTCATAGACCACGCCTCTGTCGCCACGAAATACGGGTTCAAATCCCCGCAGTGGCAGCCCTTCTTGATATGTTAAATATTTGACATTGAGTAAACTTAATAGCTCTGGATTGAACTTTGGACTCTGCACATCCAGCGGCCCGCCCCCATACATTACATCCTGAACAATACTTAGTTTTGCCCCGGTGTACCCACCCAACGATGGATAAAAATAAGAGGGAGTGGCATTGCTGTATAAATTATCCAAAAGCGGAAATACGCGATAGGGATAAGAAGAATTTTCAGCAATGTTTTCTTGAATATATGTATCAATATCCCGGCGCTGAGACTCGAGTGTTTGCTCAGGATCAACATTTGCAGCCACAATCACATTTTCGGGAATGTACCTGTTATCCACATTCAACATTTCAAAAAGTGCAATAAGCGCTAAACCTATCATTCCCCAACCCAGAGCTACCCTTTTGGTGAACATGAGATATATCAAACCCGAGGCTAAAACGAGAATGAGTGCTAACCGCAGAAGGTCGCCTTTGGCTTTATCTTCTCGTTCGGGAGCCATTTCAGAATTCACATAACTTCTCGCACGTTCTACCACTTGTGGATTTTGCGGACTTACCTGATTCTGCTGCGCAATTTGCCTTGCAATATTTTCAACCTCACCAGAACGAGTAAAGTCCATTGAATTAACCTGAATGAAAAGCAGAAGAATAACAGCTCCAGATAAACCGAAAGGGATATATAAGCTTTTTAACTCCGGCTTCTTTTTCTGTGTGATGAAATCTGCAAGCCATTCCAGGCCATAAACTGCTACAACAGAATAACAAAATGCAGTAAAAGCTAACCATGTTTCAGGAACCCGAAATTTTGCAAAATAGGGGATATAGTCGAAAGCGAACTGGTTGAAAAAAGCAAAATTCTCGCCCCACGCAAAAATAATTCCTAAAGTTCCTGCTCCAAAAAAAACGTACATGATTTTGCTCTTCTGTCGAAATAAAGCAATCAAAATCAGCGGTAAAGCCAGCGCTCCTATATAATGCGGACCGCTGGTGAAAGATTTATTTCCCCAGTATTCTGGTGATGCCCCGCCAAATAAATCGGGTACAAAAAAGGTCCAGGTTTCCATAATTCCTTGCGACCAAGCAAAAGCGTAACCGGCGTCAAGGCCGGTAGAACCTTGTAATGCGGAACCTCCACGAATGCTATAAGCAGCATATTCTTGTAAAGTGAGTAAACTTTGAGCATGGCCAAGAAGGCCGATAATAGTTCCTATTGCAAGTAATCCTGTTACTTTTGCCCAGGATTTAATGTGGTTTTCTGAATAAGCTTTCCAGGAATCAAAAATCCATAAAAAACCGATGAGATAGAAAAAGTAATAGGTAATTTGGGGATGTCCCGCCCGGATTTCTAAAGCTAAAGCCACGCAAAAGAGTAACAATCCCGGCAGCTTTTTTTCTTTTCTTGTAAAAAGCCAATATCCGGCAATTACCCAGGGAGCAAATGCTAAGGCTACAAATTTCGAGGTGTGTCCCGCACTAATAATAATCGGAAAATAAGCGGTAAGGCCATACATCAAACTTCCAAAAACAGCACTCAATGTTCTGAAATCCATCAAAATCAGCAGAAAGTACATGCCCGATAATAATACCCAGTACTGAAATGCGGGATAAATATTTTGAAAAAGAGAAGCAAGGTTATCAAGATGAGGAACTTGTTTTTTTGTGGAAACCACAAACGAAGGCATTCCCCCAAACATGTTATTTACCCAAAGCGGTTCTTTGTCGTACGTTTCGCGGTATTCTATGACCGATTCTGCCCCGGCTCGCCATTGCGTAATATCATGCCGCTGGAATTCCTTTCCGCCAATAGTAGTGGCAGTAAATAGTAAAAAGGGGACTAAAAACAGAATCAGCAGTGCTATTACATGCTGTCGCGACTTTGGCTGGCTAAAGAAGAAATCCGGGTTTGTCGGCGAAGTTTTTTGCTGGCCCATACTTATTCAATTACTTTTGGAACCCGAAAGTAGTCGCTGTCGGCATCCGGCGCGTTTTTCATTGCTTCATCATGAGAAAGTGGAGCTTTTGCTTCATCTTTTCGGAGCCGGCTATCCATTTCCAGCACATGATTCAACGGCTCAACTCCAGAAGTATCAAGCTCGTTTAAAAGATCCATATAACCCAAAATATTGGTCATATCTCCGGTCAGAGATTTCACCTCTTTTTCGGACAGGTGGAGATTTGCCAGATTGGCAACATATCGCACTTCTTTTTCTGTTACAGACATATATTCATTTTTTGTGATTGGCTAAATGTAAGAAACATTGTAAAGAAGATTAAAGTTAATTGATTTGAATATATCCCTGTTTGGAAGCAAAGCAATTAATCCATGAATGAATATGCTAAATTCAGGTTTGAAAGAATGGCATATTATTCCTTTTATATTCATCTTTGCCGCCTATATTAAAATATGATTAAGAAGAAAATAACGATACTCAACTCAGCAGGATTACATGCCCGACCGTCTGCGGCTCTGGTAAAACTTGCGAGTAAATTTAAAGCTGATTTTTATATACATAGCCTTGGTTATAGGGTGAACGGAAAGAGTATTCTTGGTGTGATGACTTTGGCGGCAGAACAGGGAGCGAAACTGGAACTGGAATTAGATGGCCCGGACGAGAAAGAAGCAATGAAGGCAATTACCAATCTCGTTCAAGGTAAATTTGGAGCGGAAGACGAGTAGATTTATGCAAGATATTAAAGTTGAAGAAATTATTGTTCAAGGGCTGCCCACAGGTAGGGGGATGGCCATTGGAGAAGTTTTTTTACTTGATATAAAGCAGAAGACTATTGCACCTAAATCTATAAAAGCGTCCTCAATAAATACCCACAAAAAGAAGTTCCTTGAAGCCAAAGTTCGTTTTCTGAATGATTTAGATAAAATGGGGAGAGAACTTAATGATCCCGGATCGGCTGAAATTATTGATACCCAGCGGCAAATTATAAAAGATCCTGAGATCGAAAAAAGTGCATTCGAAATCATTGAGCATAAATTACTTAGTGTAGATTTTGCCGTCTATCAAACGTTATGCCAGTTCATTGAGCGCCTAAAAGAAAGTGGGTCAGAGTTATTCCGCCAGCGAATAGTAGATTTGGAAGACATTCGCGATCGTTTCATTTCAATAATCCAAAACAACCAAAGTACAAGGCCTGTTAAAAAAGGCTCAATTATCATCACAAGCGAAATCAGCCCGACGGATCTTGTTTCGTTTTATGAAAATGGAATAGCCGGCTTAGTGATGGATAAAGGCGGGGTTACTTCTCATGCCGCCATCATTGCTCAATCTTTGGGAATTCCTTGTGTGGTGAGTACCAAGAAAGCGGTTAAAGAAGCCGCGAATTGCAAAAATGTAATTGTCGATGGAAGCACCGGGCAAGTGTTCTTCAATCCTGCAAAAGAAAGGATCAATGAATATCGGAAGAAACTATCCGAGTTGAATAAAGTCATCAAAAAAGCCAGTAACGATGATGATGTTTTCGAAACTTTAGACGGCTTTCCATTTCGATTAATGGCTAATATTGAGTTCGAAGCGGAGCTTCCTAAAGTAAAAGAATTTGGGGCACAGGGCGTTGGATTACTAAGAACTGAAAGCCTCTTGTTCGGAAAGCGATTGAAAAAAAGTACGGAAGAACAGGTTGCTTTTTATAGCAACATCATAGAGACAATTGAAGGCCCATTAACCATTCGGCTGTTTGATGTAGGTGGTGATAAAGTCAGCGTTCACCCTATCAAAGAAGCGAATCCATTTTTGGGATGGCGTGGCATCCGAATGCTGTTGGACGAAAAAGAGTTACTGAGAAATCAACTAAGGGCAATTTTGAAAGTGGCGGGACATTTTCCGGGTAAGATTAAATTCCTTGTTCCCATGATTTCCGTGTTAGAGGAAGTGCATGAAATACGAGAAGAAATTGAATCCATGCAATCCCAGTTGTTAAGCGAAGGCGAAAAAATTGATGAGAATATTCCTTTGGGTTTGATGGTAGAAGTACCGAGCGTGGCTCTTTCTGCTTTTCAGTTTGCAAAAGAAGTAGACTTTTTCAGTATGGGAACCAATGATCTTACTCAATATACGATGGCGGCAGATCGTGGTAATGAACACATTTGTGAACTATTTCAGCATCATCATCCGTCGGTTTTAAGAATGATAAAGTTAACGGTAGAAGGTGCTGATAAAGCAGATATCGAAGTTTGTGCCTGTGGCGAACTTGCCGGAGAAGAAATTGGCGCGGCCTGTTTATTAGGTTTGGGAGTGCGTGAATTAAGTATGACACCTCACTCTATTCCAAAAATAAAAGATTTATTAAGTTCGCGTACCAAAAAAGATTTCGAGAATTTCGTTTCTAAAGCAATTGAAGCGTCAACATCTAAAGAAGTAGAACAAATATTTAACACCTGGAAAAACGATTAATGGAGATTACTAAAGAAAATATAGAGCGCCTCGACTCACAAAATATGTGGCAGCTGGTCGTAGATTTTCCCAAACACTGGGAAAAAATTATCGGCATGACAACCAACCTGGAGTTGAACATAGATAAAAACAAAATCAAGAAAATTATTTTTGGGGGAATGGGAGGTTCAGCAATCGGAGCTGATTTAATCCGCGCATATTCGCTCAAAACCTGTCCACATCCCGTGCAGGTAAATCGCCATTACGATATCCCAAACTGGGTAGACGAAGAGACACTATTTGTGGCGTGCAGTTTTTCGGGAAACACTGAAGAAACACTCTCCGCTTTATATCAGGCTTTGGAAAAAGGTGCGCAATGTGTAGGGGTAACTTCCGGCGGAACCTTGCTGGTTACAGCTCAGAAAGAGGAATTCGATTACATTAAAATTCCCGGTGGAATGCCGCCAAGGGCAGCATTGGCCTATAGTTTTGTGCCTCTTTTCAGAATATTTCAGTATTTGGGTTATTTGGATGAAGGCGATGAAGCCCTTTCCGAAACATTAAAATTATTACAGGATGGAGTGCTCGATTTCTCCGATACTTCTTCAAATGAAGCGCTTACCATTGCGGAAGAATTAAGCGAATCTTTACCGCTGATTTATTCAGACGCGTTAATGACAGAACCAGTGAATTTACGCTGGCGTGGCCAAATTGAAGAGAACGCAAAGATGCTCGCTTATGGAAATTTGCTTCCCGAAATGAATCATAATGAAATAGTTGGCTGGGAACACATCGCTCATTTAACAGGAAGATTAACGGTAGTGATGCTTCGTGATAAAGAAGATAATGAGCGTGTAACCCGAAGGATGGAGATTGTAAAGGAGCTGGTAATAGATCAGACCCTTGCCATAGTCGAAATTGACTCACATGGCAAAAGCCGCCTCGCTCGTTTATTTTCGCTTATTCAATTGGGCGACTGGGTAAGTATATATCTTGCAATCCTAAATGAAGTAGACCCCACACCTATTGCGAAGATTGATCTGCTGAAGAGCAAACTGGCTGAGGTTTAATTTTTTCTCGGAAGCCTGTTGCTACATCCGAGCCATGCCCTTCGAAATCATAACAGATGAAATGAGGCAGGTAAGAGGTATATATATATAGTAGCATCTTTGTGATGACTTCTAAAAAAAACCCAATTCGCGGTAAAAATTATGCACAGCATGCTTCTTTTATGCAGAGCAGAAAGCTGTTTAAGCAGAATTTTTAACCTGAATTGAGAATATTTTTAATTATTGAGCCGGCACAATGAATAAACTGGCAATGGCATTCACTTCTTCCATTGTAAGTGGTTCATCCCAAGCTTCAGTTACAGCTTCGTCTGAGATATCGGTCACCGTGGTGGCATCTACTCCAGCGTGAGTGGTATTGGCTTCACCGTTATAAACAGCTTGGGCTTGTTCCGGCAGGCTGCCGCGGTTATCGCCTGTAATCCATGCTTCGATATCATCCAATCCACGCATGGTGCGCAGGCGGCGGACTTCAGCGGCGTGCCGGGCTTCAACTGAATGAATGCGCAAGGCAGCTGTTAATATTTGGTCGCTGCTTTGTACATTTCCTGCCTGACCTTTATAAGCCCGAACGCCGGTGTCTTCGAAAGCCTGAGACAGGGCAAGATATTGCGGGTACTGATTGAAAGGATCGAAAGTGCCGCTGGCAGTGAAATCGAATTCGGGCTTTTCGATGGGTGTTCCGCCAAGCGAGTTGATAGTATCTTGTAGAAAAATGACATGCGCATTTTCATGCTTCTGTATAACATTAAATATAGCGCGGTCTTCATCAGGTATAATACCGATTTCGCACCCCATGTTATAATACTCAGCTTCGAGTAATTCCAGGGTAAGGGCAAAATTGAGCACTCCTACCACGTCTTCGGTAGATTGGGCGTTTGCCGGTTTTGAGAAGGCAGCTATCGCGCCAAATGGAAGAGCCGCAAGCGCAAAATTTTTGCTATAGTTGCTCATTTTGGCTAATGCATCTTTTCTGCTGAAAAAACGTTCGCTTTCTTCTTTGTTACTGGTTTCGAGGTTAAACTCGTCTAATAATTTTAAAAAACTCATGGTGATCTCCGTATAAAGATTAAATTAGTTGTTAGGTTGGGGGAGTTCGCTGGCATCAATCTCATCCACTATGAATGCGGATGCGGCAGCTAAAACGTCGTTGGGGGTATTCACAACATCCAATCCATTTTCGTCTATAACATCATCGCCGGCAAAAAAACCGGTACGAGGTTTCAATAAATCGCGGATTGCAGCTGCATGGCGGGCTTCAACCGACACAATTTTTCCGGCTACCAGCAGAAGCTCGGTATCTTCCAGAAGTTGCCCTGCTCCGTTGTAAGCAGATACTCCCAAATCTTCGAATACTTGTGCCGTGTTTAGCACACTGGCGCAATCATCAAAATCTACCGAACTGAAATCCACTTCCAGCCCCCGGATGGCGTTATCTCCCAAAGCAGCTTTATAAAAGTCGGCGTGAGCTACTTCATGCTCTCGCAATGCTTCCAGTATACGGCCCTCATCAGAGCTCATGTTGTGATATGGGTTCTCCAGCACCTGTATATAATAAGCGGCTTCGAGTTGTTCTAAGGCATAGGCGAAATTAAGAATGCCGATATCACCGGCTCCCAGCTTTACAACATCAGCATTTTTATCGGTAGAACCGTTATTTCCTCCAGATTTGTTATCGAGAACTCCTAAGCCGGAGTCTTGGCAGCCGTACATGCTTAGCGCCATAAAAGACGCAGCAGATAGTCCTGAAAATTTAAAAAAATTCTTCCTTGAAATTGGCCGCCGGGTAGCACAAACCAAATCACTAGATTGTCCTGTTTCTTCTCTTGATTTTGACATGGTATCTCTCTTTTTTAATTGAATATTATCGTAATTCGTAATTATTGGGTGAAAACAATTATTATTATGCCGTAAAATAATGTAACTCTAAGCATCAGATATGGACGTAAATCAGTTTTTTAAAAAATTGTAGAAGAAAGAGCAGATATAACTGCGCAAAACCGAAATGGTGCGTAAAATTTCATGCTTTCTAAGAGTGCTCTTCACAAAAAGAATGAAAAAAAATCCTCAAAATTAAGCCTTGCAAATTTAATAAGAGCTGATTTACCTCGCATTTAACCAAAGATGAATTAACTTTTTAAATTTGTTTGATAAAAAACAATTTGAGAAACAACTTTCCACTTCGTGGTTGGGGCGAAGCGCTTTTTGCTTTAAGGAATTGGATTCTACAAATTCCCATGCAAAAAAAATGCGCATAGATGCCTCGCTCCACGGCTCGGTTGTTCTTGCAGATCATCAAACTGGAGGCCGGGGGCAGCACTCGAGAAAATGGCAAACGGAAGCGGGCGCAAATCTCACATTCAGCCTGATTTTTGCACCCAAAAAACAGGATCGTTTTACACTTCTTACGCTCGCCTGCGCATTAGCTGTTTCTGAAGCGATTGAAGAAGAAACCGGAATTTGCACCAGGCTTAAGTGGCCAAACGATATTCTTCATGAAGGGCAAAAAATTTGCGGGATTCTGACGGAAACACAATTTAGTGGCAGCAAGCTGGAAAGGATTATTATTGGGATTGGGTTGAATGTTAACCAACTAAATTTTAGTGAAGAATTGGCGAGTATTGCAACTTCACTGGCTATCATTAATTCCAAAAAAATAAAGCGTGAGCAGCTCCTTGCTGCAATTTTGAAAAAAACGGAATATTATTACCGGCTCTGGACTCAATATAAACCGGAGCTGGTAAAGCAGATTAACCGCGCTTTAATTGGATATGGAAACTGGGTTCATATTCTCATTAATGGCAAAGAAATGAACGGCGAGTATAAATTTTTAGGAGTGAACGACACGGGTGCTTTAGTGGTGTTAAACAGCAGATTAGAAGTACAGACTTTTGCCTACGAACAAGTGAGGGTGAAAGAGCAATAATTCTTAATAATCGATTGAAAACTGTCGGCAAAGCTCCTACTTTTTCTTATGGGAAAAACCAAAGCCAAATCACTGGAGCTTCATCTTAAAAAAAGTACCGAAAAGCATTTCGGCAGCAAGCACTTTTTTATTTTGGGCGTAAGTGGCGGACCGGATTCTATGGCTCTTCTGTACCTCTTCCATAAGCTGAATTTAAAAGCATTAGTGGTGCATATAAATTATGGGAAGCGCGGCGAGCAATCAGATTTAGATCAGGAGTTGGTGGAGCAGTTGGCTTTTCAGTGGAATTTAGAGTGCTGTTCTGTACGGCTTAATTCTAAAGAAGCGAAGGGTGAGAATTTTCAGAGCTGGGCACGAAACGAGCGTTATCAGATTTTTCGGGATTTGAAAACTGCTCATCGTGCTGATGCCATAGTTACTGCTCATCATCAGGATGATCAGGTAGAAACCATCTTGCAGAAAATTTTACGGGGAAGCTCCCCTGCTGCATGGCAGGGAATGAAAGAAAGGGAAGAGGATCTGTATCGGCCATTACTCAATTTCACAAAACAAGAAATTCTGGATTATTGCGAAACAGAAGCGGTTCCTTACAGAACAGATGAAAGCAATATTGAAGCAGGTTTTGCTCGAAACTTTATCCGGCATTCTTTATCGAAAGAGCTTGAGGGATTTTTCCCGGGGTGGAAACAGAACGTTCTTGCATTGACAGACCAAGGAGTATTATTTGAGGAAAGCCTTAAGGTGATTACCGCGCAAGTGTTTGATGGGGAAAAAATAAACCTCACTAAATTTGGAAATTTGCCATCGGTTCTTAAATCTGCGGTAATAAAAAATATCCTGGATTTGCTGGATGAAGCGGTGACTTATTCCAAAGGGATGTTGAAAGAATTAGCCCAAATCGATCAGCTGCAAACTGGGAAATCGCTTGAAGCCGGTAAGGTAATTTTTACCCGAAACCGAGACGAGGTGCGCATCCAAAGGAAGAAAAAGACGACAGGCAAACCGATAGAAATTTCGGAAGATAATGCTGCTTCGGGTTTTGGAGGTGGAAATGTCGTCATCAAAAAAACCAAAAATAAAAAAGCACAATCGGCCTTGAAACTGGATTACGAGAAGCTTTACTGGCCTCTGAATTTGCGAATTTGGCAGAAAGGGGACTTTTTTAAACCACTTGGAATGGAAGGCACTCAAAAAATTTCTCATCATCTTACGAACAGGAAAATCCCCTCACATTTAAAGGAAAAAGCCTTGGTATTGTGCGGATCAGATGGTACTATTTACGCCATTATTTATCCCGGGCCGGCGCAGAATTTAGAGAAGGGTGCAATTTCTGAACTGGTAAAATGTGAGGATAAAACAAAAACCTATTTGACTATAATATTTGAATAATGAGTTCAACTTTCCATCAGCCGGAAACGGTAGTTTGTAACGGTGAAAATTTCAAAGTCTTTATCACAAGAGATCAGCTTGAGGAGCGCCTTGCTCAGCTTGGATATCAACTGGACAAGGATTTTGAGGATAAAAAACCCATCTTCATTGGAATATTAAATGGAGCTTTTATTTTTCTGGCTGATATTATGCGTCATGTGAGCATTGCCTGTGAAGTAGATTTTATGAAGTTGAGCAGTTATGGCGACGAGAAGGTTTCCTCGGGACAAGTTACCGAGCTCAAACATATTGACGCCAAAATTGAAGGCCGGCATGTTATTCTGGTTGAAGATATAATAGATACTGGGCTTTCTATGAATTACCTGCTCAAGAATGTTCGGGAAAGTAATCCCGCATCTATTTCTGTTGTTACTCTGCTACACAAAAAAGAAGCGACTAAACACCCTGTGCAAATTGATTATGTGGGGTTTGAAATACCTAACGCATTTGTCTTGGGTTATGGATTAGATTATGCACAAGAAGGCCGGAATCTTGCCCAAATTTATGTGCTTGATAAAGACGGCAACGGGTAGATTTAGTGTTGAAGAGACATAAATCAGCCGTATCGAAAAGTTGCTATTAGACGCAAAAGCTCGCTATATTTGTGACCCTTCAAAATGGAGAGGTGGCTGAGTGGCTGAAAGCGCTCCCCTGCTAAGGGAGTTTACCCGGAAACGGGTAACGAGGGTTCGAATCCCTCCCTCTCCGCATTCTTTTTTTTTCCGGAAACGGGTAACGCGGGTTCTGCCGGAGGCATCCCGTTGGGAGAATCCCTCCCTCTGTGCATTCTCTTTTACTTTCTGGAAACGGGTAACGTGGGTTCTGCCAAAGGAATCCGATCAACGAATGGCGAAGCACGATTTGATAAGTTATAGATGGGGCATCCAAATTGGCTCCGGATAAACTTTGGAAATTTGCTTTCCATCGTTCGGCTCACTCTGAACAGGACAAAACTAAATACTTGGAGAGACGCATGATGGAAGTGAGCTTTTCCGAAATGATCTGCGGTTGATGAACTGAAAGTTATTGAGCTTAACCTCTCGGCTCAACGAGCCGGGGTACTTTTAACTGCTTACCTCTTCTTGATTTCACTCCATCGCTTCCAGAGCAAGGCTTCTCTGCCTTGATCGCCCGCTTCATACCAGGATTTATTTTTCAGCTCTTCAGGTAGATACTGCTGATCTACCCAATGATTTGGATGACTGTGAGGATATTTGTAATCCTTTGAAGCATTTTCAACCCCCAAATATTTGGCTCCGAGTTTATTCGCCGTTTTATCTTTCAAATAAGGAGGAACCCCTTTTGCACCTCGTTGTTTGATTTCTTCATTAACAGAAAAAATGGCTCCTGTACTGTTACTTTTGGGACATATACTGAGGTACAAACAAGCATGAGATAAAAAGTACATTCCCTCAGGCATGCCGCATTTCATGAAAGCTTCGTGGCAGGAATTTACTACAGTAATAGCATTTGGTTCGGCTAAACCCACATCTTCGCTGGAAAAAATAAACATACGCCGAAAAATAAAGTTGGGGTCATCGCCACCCTCCAGCATTGCGTTCATCCAATATAAAGCTGCATTAGGATCTGAGCCGCGCATCGATTTAATAAAAGCCGAGGCATAATGATAGTGTTCGTCTCCGGTTCTGTCGTAACGCACGTTTCGCTGTTGAATGCTTTCTTTAGCTATTTCCAGAGTTATGTTGATGGCTCCGGCTTCATCAGCTTCGCTTGAAAGAACAGCTACTTCAAGAGCGTTTAATGCATTTCGGATATCACCCCCGGCATACTCCGCCAGATGTTCGAGCGCTGCTTCGCTTATGTTGATATTCTTTTTACCGAGTCCACGCTCCTCGTCAGAAAGCGCGCGCTTTAGCATTAGGTAAACTTCATCATAATGCAAAGGGTGGAGTTCAAATAGCTGACAACGGGAAAGGAGGGGATTTACCAGCGAATAGAACGGATTTTCAGTTGTGGCTCCCACCAAAGTAATAATTCCAGATTCAAGATGAGGCAGCAGCGCGTCCTGTTGGGCTTTGTTCCAGCGATGGATTTCATCAACAAAAAGAATGGTTTTTCGGCCGTTAAGCTTTCTGAGTTTTTCAGCTTTATCTACCACATTCCGGAGTTCTTTAATGCCATCTAAAACCGCGTTTATAACCTCGAACTGTGCTTTTATTTCACGGGAAATTACGTGAGCAAGAGTTGTTTTACCTGAGCTTGGAGGGCCATAAAAAATCAAAGAACCAATCACCCCCGCTTCAATCATTCGGCGCAGCATTTTTCCTTCCCCAACGAGATGTTCCTGTCCCGCAAATTCATCTAAAGATTGTGGCCGCATTCTTGTAGCCAAAGGCTCGCTGTACTGCGGATTTTCTTTATTGTTTTGAAAGGAGTTTGACTTTTTGTCTTCGAATAAATCCATGCCGGTTTCAATGGGTAATGAAGAACGTATAAGGTAGAAGATTAAAATCTCCAATAAAATTCAACAGCATAATTTATTAAGGATTTTTGCTGCTGTTGAACTTGCATAAGAGCCTTCTTTTTCGTGTGCACGATACTGAATGGAAATCCCCGCAATTGAAACGGTGAGAATATTGCAGATGTCTTTTTTTCTAATTTTATTCCTGTTTGCTATTAGTATATCTTAATAGTTGTAAAGATTATCACAGTTCAAAAGAAAATCAACGTTTAGGGGAATTACTGGGGAAATGAAAGAGATTGCAACAACTCATTCTGGAATTTATAAGCCTTTAACTATGGATTACGCTATAGGGCGTTTATCCAGTAATCTCAATTTTTGGGGGCTTTTTGTCATATGGATTTCAATCATCGCCTTAACGATTTCCTCTGTATTTATAGTTGAAAGCTTCTTTGGCTTTTCTGACATCCTTAACCAAGATAAAATCGGGCAGGTATTTCTTATTCAAATCCCCATGCTTATTGGAATGCTGTTAGTGTTTTGGGTTGGATTTGAATGGGGATTTATTCCTGTGTTTATTTCCACTTTTATTCTGGCATTTACCGCTGCAATGACCTGGTACTGGGCTCTGTTGTATTCCATTTCATTCACACTGGGTTTAGCGATTTATGCACTTGCCTATTATTGTTTGTCTTTTGATGTAAGCCTTCGATCACTAAAAAGTTTTGCGTTTTATGTGGTTGTATCCTTGTTCTCTGCGCTTGCATGCTCACTTGGGGCTTTTATCTGGAGCCGTTTTTATCACCTGCCTTTGTTCGAGACTTTGGTGATCTGGAAAAGCTGGTGGGTAAGTTTATTTCTCCAGGCATTTATTATTGGCGGACCGCTGCTCTACTTTTTCACCCCGGTGATTTATCGGTTTCGGGAGAAGAAGTTTGAAATTCCCCCAAAAAAAGAAGTATCTCTGACCTGGATCTACTCTACTATTTCTGTAGTGGTTTTTGTGCTTTCTATATTTATTATCTCCGCAAAATTACTTGGATCCGAATCCATCAAAGATGAGATGGCGGGAGCTAATATTTCTTCAGCATTACTGGCAAGTATTGTAAGTGTAAACGAGTCTTTTGAAATTGTAGCCGTCATTTCTATCGCTTTGATATTTTTTATAGGGATTGGCAGCATCTATTTGGTTGGAAGCTGGAACCGAAGCCTACAGACAGAGGTGAATGAACAAACAAAAGCCTTGCTTACAAATGAAAAGAAACTGAATTCCGCTTTAGGTGAACGAGACCTTTTGTTGAATGAAATTCATGAGCGGGTTCGAACCAACTTATCAATGGTACTGGCTATTCTGGAATTGCAATTGAAAGGGGGAAACAAGAAAACGAATGAAGAGATACTAAAAGATTCCCATTCCCTGATTCAGTCTCTCACAATTGTGCACGAATCTATGGCGCAAACCAAAAAATCCGACAGTGTAGATTTAAAAAATTACGCCATCAAACTGTGCAACAGGCTTGATATGGCGCTTCGAAAAGAAGGCAAACCAATTCAGCTAAAAGTAGATGCAAAAGAAGGATTAATTTTGCCCATGAAGCAGGCCATACCTTTCACCATCATTATAAACGAATTGGTTACAAATTCCTGCACACATGGATTTAGTATAGGTCAGAAAGGTTCCGTATCAATCAAAATGTCAAAACAAAAGGGAGAATTGCATCTAAAAGTAACAGATAATGGCAATGGATTACCCGACAATTTTGAAGAATTGAAAGCAAAAGGAATTGGATTCAAAGTGTTGCGAGCATTTAGTAAGCAACTGAACGCAAATCTTGAAATTATTTCTGGTGATGTTACCTCGGTAAAGATAATAGTGCCCATACAAGAATAATTTCACCCCGTATAAAGAATTAGTTCTTGTAAGCCTCATGCTGTTTTGTAAATTACAAGAAAACTAAAGTTCAGGAACATGAAACGATTTATACCTCTTACCGCACTTATAATTTTCATTTTTTCAGCGAGTACGCTTGCTCAGTTCGAAATCGGAGCCTCTTACGAGTTAAGAGATGAAGACCCACAAAGTGGCTTTGGCCTTCGCATTCAAAAGGGATTTACGGAAGCCTTGCCTATGATTGATATCGGCATAAGAGCACACGCCAGCTATTTCAACGAGCAGAATAGTTTGTCACAATCCGGGGCTACTTATTCACAAGATTTCACCAATTATGATTTTGGAGTTGCAGCGTACGGTGGGATTTCTCTCGGTTTGTTGCAGCCTTACGTGGGATTAGGCTTGGGCTCAGAAACCACCGACCTAAGTTCGGATGATGTGCAGGGAGAAAATCGGGATGAGTCAAATATTTATTGGAATACTTTTGCTGGTGCTAAAGTTACAGTAATACCATTCTTGAAGCCCTTTCTGGAATATCGTTACTCAAATAAGCAGTTGAGTGAACCAACATTAGCGGATGCTCAGAATGGCCGTATCATATTTGGAATATCTCTTAGTTTCTGAAAATTTTGTGGTTTGAAAGCGGATAATCACTCCGCTTTTTTTATATCCTTATTGTATCAGAAGTGCAAACCAATTACGTTATTAATACTTTGGAACTCCCTAAAGGAAGGTTTTTATAATAACAAATGAGTAAAGTAGCTACCATAGATAAATATGATCTAAAAGGTCATAAACTAAAGAAAGCGCAGAAAGAAGATCTGAAGCAGCTGTTAGAGGTATGCCACGAACACATTGAAAATGTAAATGATGAGGCCATTACCTGGGCTTTCAAACTTTGCTATCTCTCGCACGAAGGCATGACCCGCGCCTCTCACGAACCGTATTATTATCACCCGGTTGAAGTTGCCAAAATTGTAGCTCGTGAAATCAATATCGATGATATTTCCGTGATAGCTTCGTTGCTGCACGATACCGTCGAAGATACGGATGTAAACCTTGATGATATCCGCCATTGGTTTGGGGAAGATGTAGCCATAATTATTGACGGTGTCACCAAAATAGCCGGTGTTTTCAAAAGCAGAGACAGTAAACAGGCCGAAGCTTTTATGAAATTGTTGCTTTCCATGGCAGAGGACATCCGGGTTGTTCTTATCAAATTTGCCGACCGCCTGCACAATATGCGTACTATTCAGCATTTAAAGCGCGAAAAGCAGATAAAAATTGCTTCAGAAACAATGGAGCTATATGCGCCGCTTGCTCATCGGTTTGGGTTGTTTAGGATTAAAAATGAACTCGAGGATTTATGCTTCAAAACTATAGATCCCACTTCTTTCAAATTTGTTGCCCGGAAATTGCGCGAGAAGAAAGAAGACCGGGAGGAGTTCATACATGAATTCATGGATCCAATTGATAAAGAATTCAGAAAGTTAAATTTCAATTTTGAAATAAAAGGCCGGCCAAAGCACATTTTTTCTATTTACAGGAAAATGCAACGGCAACAAAAACCTTTTGAAGAAATTTATGATCTCTTCGCCATTCGCATCATCCTTGAGAATCCTCATACAAAAGAGGATTGCTGGAGGGTTTACTCTATTATCACCGACTGGTATACACCTATTCCGGAACGTTTCAGAGATTTTATTTCGGTGCCAAAAGCTAATGGATATCAATCGCTACACACAACGGTAATCACCAATAAAGGCAAGAAAGTGGAGGTTCAGATCCGAACCCGGCGTATGGATGAAATTGCCGAAAAAGGGCTTGCCGCTCACTGGAAGTATAAAGAAGGAGCACAGCAAGGTTCTGAAACCCTTGATAAGTTTGTGAATTGGGTGCGCGATGTGCTGGATAATCCCCGACCCGATGCCGCTACAGATTTCGTTAAAGATTTTCAGCTCAATCTTTATAAGAGTGAAATTTATGTTTTTACCCCAACAGGTGAGTTAAAAACTCTGCCGGTAAATGCGACTCCTATCGATTTCGCTTTCGAAATTCATAGTGAAATTGGCGAAAGAGCAATGGCGGCCAAGGTAAATGGAAAGATGGTGCCGCTACGGCAAAAACTGCAAAATGGCGATCAGGTAGATATTATAACGGGGAATAAGATCAACCTTAACCCCGACTGGATGGAAAATGTGGTCACTCATAAAGCACGATCCCGAATCAGGCAGTTTATTAAACAAAAGCAGCGAAAAGTCTCTGATGAAGGCCGGCAAATCTGGAATAAACGAGCAGAAAAAGGGAAACTCGAAATTTCTGATCAGGAGCTCACCCGTTTTGCGAAGAAATTTAAGTATGAGTCAACCCAGGATTTGTTTTACGAGATAGGTTCGGGTTCTTTTGAAATAAATGAGCTATTCAAAGACGTAAAGAAATATAAAAGCACCGGCCGTTTTGATGAACATGAACCCAATGAATCAGCTCCTTTAAATGAGGAAGAAATTCAACAAACATACATAAAAGCCGCTCGAACCGAGGGTGAAGGGCAGGCGCTGATTGTAAACGGAGAGTTGAGCAGCATTAAATATTCTTACGCCAGTTGTTGTAATCCAATTCCTGGTGACGATGTGTTAGGTTTTGTAAGCCGCACGGGTGAGATAAAAATTCATCGCACAATGTGTAATAATGCACAGCACCTTTTGCAAACTGAGGGCGATCGTATCGTTGACGTTAGCTGGCCCAAAAATCTGGATGTAAAATTTTTAGGAGCCATCAAAGTTATTGGTGGCGATCGTGTTGGTATGATAAACGATATTACTGATGTTCTGTCGAAATCTCTGGAAACGAATATGAAAAGCATAAACGTAAGTAGTGACAGCGGAATGTTTGAAGGCATAATCACGATTTACGTGGATAACATCTCACATTTGAATAAGATTATGAAACGACTTGAAAAAGTAGAAGGAGTAAAAAACGTTTTACGTTATGAATAGCTAAAAGCACTTAATAATAGTAGACTTTAATCACAGTAATCTTTACAATAGAGCGGATTATTTATTTTAGGTCGAACGGTATTAAGCGTTTGGGATAATCAGGAAGGACAACGCTGTAGTAATCAGCATAACAAAAAATAATAATATAATGACTTACACAAAACGAGATGTAGTGCGCCGTGTTGCAGAAGCCATGGATGAGCCGATGATTCAGGCAGAACCCTGGGTGGATGCGGTGATAGTAGCCTTACGAGAAATCATGTTATCTGCAGATACGGAATGCCGTATTGAGATCAGAGATTTTGGGGTGTTTGAGGTAAAGGAAACTAAAGCCAAGCCAAAAGCACGGAATCCAAAAACAAATGAAGTTATTTATGTGCCCGCACATAGAAAAACACACTTTAAGCCAAGTAAATTACTTAAAAAGTTCTTACGCCAACCATTAGAAGACGTAAAGAAAAAGAAAAAATCATAAACCAATACACATAGTTTTTGCAGCACTATTCACGCCTTATAGGTATTGATGTTGGAACAAAAAGAGTTGGTATTGCTCAAACCGACCTGTTAAAAACTATCGCATCACCGGTAGGCACATATTCACCCGATCAGGCCTTAACAGAGCTTGGTAAAATCATTGAAAATGCCCCGGTTGACAAATTTGTAGTAGGCTGGCCTTTAGCTCCAAATGGGGAGGAAGGCTCAGCCACACAAATGGCCCAAGACTTCATCGATAAGCTTCAGCAGTTATTTCCTAATATTGAAGTAGCGAAAGTTGATGAGAGATTTACCTCCAATATTGCCCGGGAATTAATGGTTACAGCTGGTGTACCTAAAAAAAAGAGAAAAGAAAAAGGAAGGGTAGACAAGATTGCCGCAGCCGTTATATTACAAACCTATTTAGACTCGAATATTTAAAACATGCCTGTACTACCCATAGTTACTTATAATGATCCGGTACTTCGCCAAAAAACAGAGATTGTCAAAGAAAATACTCCAGAGTTGCAAACGCTCATCGACAACATGTTAGAAACAATGTACAATGCTGAAGGTGTAGGATTAGCCGCTCCGCAAATAGGAGAATCAATCAAGGTTTTTGTAATGGATACCGATTCTATGAATGAGGAGGATGAAGTGCCATACGGCCCCATGGCTATTATAAATCCCATTATTTTAGAAAAGAAGGGAGATAAAGTATCTTTGGAAGAAGGTTGTTTGAGTATTCCTGAAGTGAATGATAAAGTATTTCGTCCAGAAACTATTGTGATCGAGTATTCTGATCGTGATTTCAACAAGCAACGCCTGGAAGCCGGTGGCTGGACATCCCGTGTGATTCAGCACGAGTACGATCATTTAGAGGGTATACTGTTTTTGGATTACCTGAGTACCTTCAAAAGAAGGTTGCATAAATCGGTACTAAAAGAGATTGAAGCAGGAGATAAAAAGGTGAAATACCCTGTTCTGCCAAAACAATAAATGCTCCAATTATGAATATTGTTTTTATGGGTTCTCCTGAATTTGCCCTGCCAAGCCTGGAGAAACTTTATGAATCTGCTCATACCATAAAAGCTGTAGTAAGTAACAAAGACAAACGACGTGGCCGGGGATCTAAAACCTCGCCAACTCCTGTTAAAGCTCGGGCCCTGGAGCTAAATCTTCCTGTTATTGAAGCTGACGATTTGCAATCGGAGGAATTTGAAGAGTCGTTGAAAGCTTTGAATGCCGATCTTTTCGTAGTTGTAGCTTTCAGAATATTGCCGAAAAATATTTTAGAGATTCCCCGAAAAGGGTCTGTTAATTTGCATGCTTCTTTGTTGCCAAAGTACCGTGGAGCGGCTCCCATCCATTGGGCTATTATAAACGGGGAGGAGGAAACGGGCTGTACTGTTTTTTTTCTTGATGAGTTGGTAGATACCGGCAACATCCTTGCACAAAAGAAAACTCATATTGGCGAAAATGAAACAACCGGGGAACTTTATGAAAGGCTCAGGCATTTAGGCAGCGATTTATTAGTTGAGGCTGTTAACAGTATTAAAACTGGCGATTATACTCTGAGTTCACAAAATGAAGCTTTTGCTACTCCGGCGCCCAAATTATTTAAAGATGACAGCCATATAAATTTTCAACTTCCGGCTAATCAAGTGCATAATAAAATAAGAGGTTTAAGCCCTTTCCCAACTGCATGGGCGGAATGGCATGGCCAGAAATTCAATATATATCGATCTAAAAAAGGTGAAACGGCAAATATAGAACCGGGTGAACTTTTAGTACGTGAAAATTGTCTTTTTGTGGGATGCGAAAGCGGAACTATTGAATTACTGGAAGTACAGTTACCTGGTACTAAAAGACTTACAGGAGAAGAATTTATCCGAGGCTATGAAATAGCAGGAAAACTGGCCTGAGATTTATTTCACATTCTTTCCGAAATTAATTTGAGATATACGCTTCGTTTTTTATCATCAGCCAAACCTTAGAAAATAAAAATATGGATCAACCAGAATTACTAAATGCCGCAAAATCAGGAGATTTAGAAGCCGTAAAAAAGCTTTTAAAAAATAAAGCAGACATAAACGAGACAAATAATAGCGGTGCGTCTGCGCTTATTTTGGCAACGGAAAAAAATCATCCAGATGTTGTGAAATTTTTGGTTGAGGAAGGAGCCGATTTAAATATTCAAACCAAAATGGGTGGAACGGCATTAAATCGCGCAGCGGAAAATGAAAATACTGAGCTCTTGAACTATTTTCTCAAAAAGGGCGCAAAAATTGGGGATCTTGCCTTGATTGCAGCGTCCCGGGTAGGGAATATTGAAGCCGTGAAAATATTAGTAGAAGCGGGCGTTGAGGTTGATGCACAACAACGATGGGGACACACTGCGCTTATGTTAGCGGCTAAAGCCGGAAATACAGAGGTGGTTAAATATCTTATCGATCGTGGTGCAAATGTCAAGTTACGAGACAAAAATGGCGATACAGCCATGATGATAGCAATGGACAATGAGCAGGATGATATCGCACTTATTCTGCAGCGAAAAGGGGCGAAAGCAGAAGTGAAACCGAAAAAGAAAGAGCCAGCTCCTGTACTCGCCGATGATGATGACGATGATGACGACGGCCTTGACGACACTCCAGATGTAGATGATCTTGTAGCTGATGACGATGATCTTCCCGATGATGTAGAGCTCGATGATTAGTATTAGTACTTGTTATTTTGCTAAAGGGTTACTTTTATTGACTATGTAGAGATACATTTCTCTTGGTAATTTCGGGAGCAAAAAACGATATTATTACCCAAGTTATCAAATAGGAATTACTTTAGGGGCTGGCCATTATTATTTATGAAGGGTAATTATTTTTTAGTGTTATGGACGGGGATATGGGCTGTTGTAATATTTTCAATAGAGGTAAAAGCCCAAAATAGTGGCAGAAATCTAACCATCTTTGAATCCAGATTTACGGTTGAGAGAACCCTGACTACGGAAGAAGGTTTACCTGCAAATGGGGTAAATAAGGTGATAGAGGATAGTCAGGGGTATATGTGGGCTGCTACATATAATGGGTTAGTACGTTATGATGGCCAAAAGATGAGAATTTATAACAGGGCTAATGTTCCTTTGCTGCAATCTAACCGATTTTTGGAGGTTATGGAAGATAGTGAAGGCAGAATATGGGCAGGCCTTGAATATAACAACCTGATTTTACTTGAAGATGAAACCATCCGGGTATTAACGGTTTCGGACACAACAAGTAATTTCAATAACCATATTACAAGTTTAAGTGAAGCTCCCGATGGTAAAATTTGGATAGGTACGAATCATGGAGTATTTATTTATGAGGAAAATCATTTTAGGCGACTGAGGGATCTGAAGTCGGAGTCCGTTCAGCAGATAATTCATACTAATGATTATACATATTTACTGTTTCAGTCAGTTTTATATCGTCTTTTTCCTGATGGAGACTTAGATAAAGAGCTGCTTAATATTGATGAGAAAGGGATTATAAAACATCCGAACTATGAAATAAGGGAGATAGCTGGAGCCAGTTTCACTTTTACCGATATGGTGTTTTGGGAAGGCAACTTCTGGTTATTATCTCATGGAGGTTTGGTTAAAATTAATGAGTCAGGTTATGAATTAATAATCTCGGCGAAAGAGATAAATCAAAACCTACTGCATGGATTTTATTTTAATAACGCGGCCGTTTTTGTGTATGGAACACACGGTTTAGTTTCGATTAGGGGGTATGAAACTCAGAACTTAAGCATTGAGCGGTTTTCAGATAAAATATCGCATGATATGCTTATTGACGGCGAAGGCTCCATTTGGTTAGCAACAGGAACTCATGGCCTTCATCAATTTGTTGCTACCCCCGTAAAGTTGAGTAACACTTTTGATGAACTATCAGGAAAGGCGGTAACGGCTATTTTGCAATCACGGGAAAGCCAAAACCTTTATGTGGGTACAAACTGTGATGGGTTATATGAATATACCAAAGATGAAACCATCAGATATTCTGCTGAATCGGGTATAGACAATAACTGTGTTTGGTCTTTAATGGAGCAAAGAGATGGTACACTATGGGTGGGTACCTGGGGGAGAGGAGTATTTTATCGACCCAAAGGAGCTAAAGAATTTTTGCCTTTCACCCCTCAATCGATGGTAAATGCTGAAGCCATTCTTTCCATTTATGAGGATAAAGCGGGCACTATCTGGTTTGGTACTTATTACAACGGGTTATTCAGAAAAAAAGGTGAGACGGTAGAGAGGGTGTTCTTAAATGATGGGAATTTACTGGCATCAGTGCGTTCTTTTTATGAAGATAAAGACGGTCACCTTTGGATTACTACAGATCGTGGAGTTGTACATACCGATGTCAACGATCAAATTCAAAAACCCGAAGAGTTAAAGGCTATAGATGATCAGAACATCAGGGTAATGGCTCAGGATAGCAGCGGCCGTTTTTGGTTTGGAAGTTATGGGGGTGGATTATTTACCTATAAATTTGGCGGGAAGTTAACCTCCATTACAAATGAAAATGGTTTATTGGATGATACGATATCTCAGTTGGTCTTCGATAAGGAGGGTGATCTATGGTTGGCAGGAAATTTGGGAGTATTCCAGATCGAAAAAAGTCAATTAGAAGAATATTTAGCTGGTAAAATTAATCGGTTGAAAGTATCCAAATTAGGGGTGAAAGAAGGTTTACCCATTCGTGAAACCACAGGAGGTTTTATGCCCTCCAGTTTTTTGAATGATGAGGGAGTTTTATTCATCCCAACAATGCAGGGGCTTGCTGAAATTCATACCAACAGAATGAAAGTTAACAGATCTCTGCCAAATGTTGTTATAGAGGAAATTGAAATAGACGGGGAGATTCATTCTATCTATGATTTGCCGAAGATTACTTATAAGGATCAAAGGTTCGTTTTTAAATTCGCCACCTTAAGCTTTCAGAATCCCGCAAATGTCCAGTTTCAATACATGCTTGAAGGTTTTGATAAAAGCTGGCAGGTTGGCGACGGGGTTCTGGAAGTTGTGTATACATCATTATCGCCGGGTGATTATACGCTTCGAATAAAAGCTGCCAATAATGATGGTTTTTGGAATGAAGAGGGGGCATCCTTTACATTTAATATTGAACCTCCATTTTGGGAAACGATTTGGTTTTATTCTTTACTGGTAATATTATTTTTTAGCTCCGTTTATGGTTTTACGCAATACAGGATGCGGCTCCTTCAAAAAAGAGAAAAAAACCTAACGAAGCTGGTAGGTGAACAAACAGCAATTATCAGAAAAGAAAAAGAGTTGCTGGCAAAGACAAATGGAGACCTGGAAAAAAGCAAAAAACTAATAGAGAAATCAAAATCTAAAATTGAAGAACAGTCCTTTTTACTGAAAAAAAATGATCAGGTTAAATCCATGTTCTTCGCTAATATTTCTCAAGAATTAAGAACCCCTCTTACCTTGATTAAAGGAATTTTAGAGCAAAATTTGAAAGCCCAGAAGAGTTCTAATAAAGCAGGCAAAAATTTTGGCCAGGATTTGGCAAAAATGGCAAGCTATGCGAACAGATTACAGTCTCAAGTCAATTATCTATTAGAATTGTCAAAGGTTGAAACGGGTGATGTAAGTCTCGTAAAAAAAGTATATGACTTGAATTTCCAGGTTTCGCTGCTTGGCGACCTCTTCCAAACTCTCTCATCGGAGAATGAAGTCGATTTCTCCTTTGAGCTTGCTGCAAACCCGATATTAATTCAGGCAGATCCGGGAAAAATAGAAAAGGTGATACTATCACTGTTTATAAAGTTCTTGCATTACACGGATAAAACCGGATGGATACAAATGTCTACATCCACAGAAAAAAAAGAGGGTAATGATTGGGCTCAATTTACCATGGAGAGCAGCAAGACGGGGATTTCAGAGGAAGAAAAATTTCTGCTATTTAACCGGTTCAACTATCAAACAAAAACACCGGGAATTTCTATTCACTCTGGTTTTGCCTTGGTAAAAGAATGGGTGAATTTACATGGCGGAGAGCTAGTATTAGATTCTGTGGAAGCAAACAATTTAAAAATCCAGATTTTACTGCCCCAATTAGTTCTTGAAGCTGAAGATTCAAAAGAGCATATAAATGTAAAAGCAAGCCGTGAAATAATAGATATAGCGGTTAATCCAAAAGATATTCCAGATAATTCGCAGGCTCTGTTTGATGAGCACAAAAAAACGGTTCTATTAATAGAAGACAGTTTACCTGTTCGCATCTATACGCGAGAACTTCTAAAAAAGGATTACAATATTCTTGAAGCGGGCGATGCTGTTAAGGGTATGGAAATAATCTTTAATAAAGATCCTAAGATAGATTTGGTTATATCTGATTTAATGATGCCCGAAATGGATGGATATGAATTATGCAGAAAGCTTCGTAAACATCCAGACACCAGTACCATTCCTTTTATACTTTTGACTGCTAAGGCTGGTGAAGACAGTTATTTGGATGGGATTAAAAGCGGAATAGATGCTTTCATCACTAAACCATTCAATGAGAATGTACTTAAAGAAACAGTGAAACGATTGGTAGAGAACAGAGATCGCCTGCTGCGGCAGTTCATGGATAAAGAAAGTCTGAATCTTTTAGTTGCGGCGAATGATGAAAAAGATACGCTACTGAATAAAGTGGATAAGCTGATTACCGAAAACATGGAAGACGCCGAGCTTTCTGTAGAAACCTTAGCACTTTGGCTTCATATGAGTCCCCGTCAGCTTCAGAGGAATTTGAAAGAAGCAACCGGACTTACCCCCATAAAATATCTTCGTAAACGCCGGCTTGAAGCAGCTCGTCATTTAATTGAACAAGACTATGGAACAATAAGCGAAGTAGCTTATGCTGTAGGTTTCAACACTTTGTCGCTTTTCTCGTCTTATTTTAAAAAGGAATTTGGAAAGTTGCCTTCCGACTGGCACAAAACAAACAACTCTTAATCTAAGTTTTTGTTTTCTCTAAGGGGATAGTGATTTATTTTTCACTCCATTCCATCCCTCTAAAACTTAGGATATTCTAATGTCGTTTTTTGAGCAATGATTGACGTTTTTTAAATAGACTCGCTCGTAGCTATCGAATACTTTCTGCCCAATCAATCTTCTGATATAGATGGTGGGTATTCAGCAAATGTCAGATTAGCTAAAAAGCTTCGGGAATTTGATACGTCAGGCAAAAATTATTATCACGGTGTGCATAATCACCGTTTCGGGTTTTGGGAATATTGCAGCACAAAGTCTCAGCTCTGCTTTGTTCGATAACTCTGGCCTGCAAATGGGGATGTTTCGCGGGCAAACAGAATTTGATGATAGTGGTTTGAACTATTCGTTCAGGTTATACAGCCAGCAGATTTTTGATGACTATCGCTTTGGTGAACTTAGTATATCTTCAGGAGCGCTTTCCGGATTAGGTTACCGAAGTCAACTCACTCCCCTCGAGTATCGTTTCGGTTATCACTTGTCAAGATTTGGGGCACCCGAATTAAATATTTTTGGAAGTAGAAGTTCGTTTTACGCCTATGCCGGTTTAGGAATTTTATATCATCGCCCGCTTGAAATTTTTGCTCCTGATGATCCGCTTACTGTTGAAATGGGAAAAGGATTGGCGACCTCTTCTTTCTGGGATTTCAATGGTGGGATAGCACCTTTTATTCCTATTGGCACTGGTATTGAAATTCCTCTTGAACAAAATATTTGGCTGAATTTTAGTATTGGATACAATCAGTCCATCTCCGCATTAAAATTTAACAGCCATGATGTACCTGGCGGGTATTGGCATGTCTCCGTTGGTATGAGATTTAAACGCTCTGCCAAAAAGAGAAAACCAATTTTTATACCTCCCGTTAGGCAGTTTAAAAAGCAGGAGATTCCACCAGTTGCCAGGCATCAAGTAGAAGTGGAGCCTGCAGATTTGAGCAATGGGTTGATCGGTTCTCTAAATAGCCGTGCCATCAACTTTGAAATATTATCATCCACCCCTGATGAAGAAGGAAAGGAATGGATTGAAGAAGTAGCGCGAATTTTAAAGTTACATCCAAAACAATCATTACAGGTTTTTGGGCATGCAGATTCTATTGGAACAAAATCCGTAAACCGGATGATCTCCGAAAGCCGCGCCCGTGCAATTTGGCTTGCTCTAATTGACGAAGGTGTAAATGCTTCTCGTTTAGGTTTTAACTGGTATGCTGATGACCGCCCACTCTCCAGCAATGGAACTTCGGTAGGCCGGCTCCAAAACCGTCGGGTTGAATTCAAAACAGCTTCAACCGGCATGCAGTTTGTGAAAAAATATAGAGAAGATGAAATTTACCGCGCTTCCATTTTTGCGAATTTTGAATATGATACACCACTTTTGGAGCCGCGGGATATAGATTTCAACCTATCCATGCTTGGTCTGGATAACTATTCTGTGATGTTAATTCAGCTGGTTTCATACCTGATGTATGACGAAGAGGAAATGGAATTGGTGATTATCAATCGTGCAGGAAGTAGAGGTGGAGCTGACTTACGCACCTCACTCTCCAAGGCTCGCGCGGAACTCATGCGTGCAGAATTAATATTGAAGGGAATCGATCCCCAAAGGGTAAAGGCAGCGGTGCCGGGCAGTGAGTTATACAAGCAATACGAGCATCACCTGCAGGGGCAATCTCAGCAAAATATTTTGATTCCGGTACTTACTGCTCCGAACGAAAAAGACGGAGAAGGTAAATAGGTGAAAAAAATTGCTACTAATTTATTCGGTAATGCATTAATGAAAAAAATATTCGGGCTATTATTTGTAATAGGTTTTTTGGCTCTACAAAATCCTGTGAAGGTTTTTGGGCAGGCAACTCCGGGACTAATTTATAAACCGGCTACAGGAATAGGGACTTCTATTTTAGATCCCAATGGGGACGGCTATGTTTCCGCAACTACAGGTGGATTTAGTTATAGTGATCACACCGAAAGTGAGATTTCTTTTATGCCGATCTACCAAACAGGAGCTGAAGGAACAAGAGATGTACGAACCGGCCCTCCTGGCGGACACACCGATTTAGTCGGTCAGTATGGCGATGGTAAGAAAACCGCCTTCATGTATTATGATGCTGCCAATAATGCACTGCTTTTCCGGGTACGTTTGGCCAAACAATCAAAAGCCTCAAAAGGCTACAGTTTCTTATTTAATACCGATTTTGAGCAATTTGGGCCTAAGACGGCTAATTTTTCCAGAAACAATCCCGGTTTTCAATATGAGGTTGTATTAGAAACAAATTTCAGGATTTCCGTTTATGACTGGAGTAGTGGTAGTGCAAATCGCGTATGGTCTTCACCAAATCTGGATGACTATTTTCAAAAGTCTATTTCCTATAAACATTATGGTCAAAGTGGTGATAATGGGTATTTCTACGATTTCTATATACCACTTGATGATGTACCAACAACTTTTAGAGATGAATTGTTTGATGATTTTAGGGTAACGGTAAGCACAATTACGAATGCTCAGCGTGGTATATCTGGGGTAATATCAGATATTCTGGGTTCCGGCAGTTTGAATTTGCAATCAGAGTGTGGTGGGGGAATAGGGTCACTCAATTGTACCGAAGTTGATCCAACTACTATTACTCCGGATATAGACATTCCGTTGTATGATGGTGATACTTCTATAAGTGGTCGCTTGCAAGAGGCAGATGAATCTACAGTATATATATTTGTTAATAATATCCAGATCGGTACCACTACCGTAACTGATTTTACTTGGGAATTAACAGGTATTACAGCGCTTGCTGAAAATGATGTTGTAAAGGTACGTGCCAGTTCTACGGGGAAGAAGATTTCATCTTTTACAGGAAATCTAACAGTGTTAGCGCAAGGTGAAATTCTAACCTGTTCAGATGCTTCAATAGGTATAGCAACTGATAAAGGAGGCCCAAATGAAAGCTTAACTGGTAACACTGTAAATGTACCCACTGGTGCAACGGTAGCAGATTTAACAATCAGAGCTTATTCGTTGGATGGTAGTACAATATTATTTAGTACCGATAGTGAAGATAGCCCTAATACAACAGTTACAAATACTTCCAATGACCCAAATAGTTTTTACTTAGGAAACCCAGGACCTAACGGTTTCTATTCTAATTTAGGGGAGATTTTCATAACTGTACAATTTAATGGGCAATGTGAGTCCGAACTAACAAAATTCAACGGTACAACCACTCCAAGCTCAGCTCCCATTATCAATTCAACTGATGTAATTACATCTACTAATACAATTGAGGGAACACATACATCAGGTGATGCAGATATATATTTGTATATAAATGATCAAAGTAATCAGATAGGTTTTTTATCAAACACCAATCACAGCGGAACTTGGAGCATTGATGTTTCCTCTGTAAATCTCCAGAATGGCAGTAAAATATTTGCAAGAGCAAAAGTTGGCTCTGCTCCCATATCAGAGCAATCAAATATAGTTGTTGTAGGAGAGGGAATTGAACCCGACCAATCCGAAGCTCCACAAATTGTAGGCGATTATGTAGCCGGTTCAAATGTAACGGTTGAAGGATTTTCAACGGAAGAAGCCGGGACAGAAATAAAGTTATATATAGATGGAGTTTTAGAAGGCAGCACAGAAGTAACAATTGACAATACATGGGAGCTTGAAGTAGCTTCATTGAGTGATGGCAATGTGTTAACCGCAACAGCTACAGCTCCCCAGGAAACAGAAAGTGAGCCTTCGGAAGGTGTTACTGTACTTGCTGGTACTTCAGCTATTCCTGAAATTACGAGTGCCTTAACTATTTATTCACCCGAAATCTCCGGTACCAGCAGTGCAAGCGGCACCTTAGCCATTTATGTAGATGACGGAATAATTGGCACAAAAGAAATCTCAGGAAACTGGACATTTACAGATGCCGATGCTGGTCAGGGTTCTGGCTATGTTCAGAATGAGCTATATCAAGGTGCTACGGTAACAGCCACTTTAACTGAAGATGGTAAGCCGGAAAGTGATTACTCAAATGGTGTATTAGTAACAGGTATTACGAGTTTTTCCATTGTTGCAGAAGGTGGTGGAAATATTGGTACTCAGGTGGCCGGAACAGCATTTGATATCGATATCGATGCTCGTGAAGGAGCTGATGGAACCGGGGATATTTTCGACGAATTTGTTGATAATGTTTTGATCTATTCCGTAGAGGCTCCGGTTTCAAATGGCTTACGAGTTACGGATAACTTTACCGCGGGATCTGTCACCCACGAAACTAAGTTTGATGATGGTGCTGAAGATGTGGTGATCAGAGCACTTTTTACAGATAACCCCGAAATAACCGGCGCAAGTAACACTTTTCTTGTAAACAATCCAGATGATGTAACTTTAACAAGCATTACCCCAAATACAAAATATGCAGGGGAGGCTGAGTTTGAACTCACGTTAACCGGAACCAATTTTGTTTCAAGTTCGGTAGTGCGGGTAAATGGAGCCGATCGTACCACCGAATTTGTGAGTAGTACACAGATCAAAGCAACGATATTAGAATCAGATATTGAATCTGCCGGGGAGTTGGATATTACTGTTATTAGTCCACCTCCACAGGGAACCGGGGGAGAAACGCCTCCAATAACTTTTACCGTTGAAGATCCGCCGATATTAACCCTCACAAATGTAAGTCCGGATAATGGGGATCAGTTTAGTACTCAAAATGTTACTCTAACCGGTACAAACCTCATAGGTAACGGAGTTACAGAAGTAGACTTTGGGGATGATATTGTTGTAAACAGTACATCAGCAAATGAAGACTACACCGAGATGATTGCTAACATTACCATAAATGAAGCAAGTACTGAACTTAATGATCGAAATGTAACGGTTACTAATCCGGCACCTGATGGAGGTTCGGATGTATTAGAGGAAGCTTTTACAGTGAACGCTAGTGAGTACACCAAGTTCATTGTGACTGCACCAGATGACAGCCCAATTGATAATCAGGTAGCTGGTGAGTCCTTTGAGATTAAAATTATTGCTGCTGATGCTGCTGATTTCCCATTTGATGGATTTACCGGGCAAGTTGATCTCGAGTTCTCAGACGGTAGCATTGATCCCGTTACAACCGGCAATTTTGTGGATGGAGTTTGGACCGGAAATGTAACTGTAACCAAAGCCGGAACCGATCTAAACATCTTAGCAACGAATGGAGATGGCACCGGAAACCAAACCGGATCGAGTAATAACTTTAATGTAAATGCGGCTGAAGCTTTTCAATATTTTGTTACGGTAGATAATGAAACACCTCAGGCGGGTACAGATATCACGGTTACTGCTCAGTTATCTGACCAAAATGGTAACTCGGTAGCTACATCTGGAAAAACAGTAACCTGGAGCAGTACTAATTTAGGCGATGGCTCTTTCAGTTCTGCTACATCATCTACAAATAGTAACGGGGTGGCAACGGTAACATTTACAACCTCATCAACTGAAGGAACTGACCATAAGATTTCAGCTACTGATGGCGATGGAAACACCGGGCAAAGTTCAACGATTACGACAACTTCCGCACCTCCTACAAAAATAGTCTACATCTCTGCTGAAAAGACAACAACGGCAGGTATTTCAACAAGCCTCATTGCTATTGAGCTACAAGATGGTAATGATAATACGAGAGCGGCGACTTCAAATACCACCATCACTTTATCTTCGAATAGTGGCACAGGTGTTTTCAGAAATCAAAATAATACCGGCACTGTTTCCCAAATAACTATTCCAGCCGGTGTAAGTTCGGTTTCCTTTAGATACAGAGATACAAAAGCAGGAATACCTGAAATAACCGCAGACAATGATGCTTTTACTTCGGCTTCCCAAAACGTTACAATAAAAGTTGGCGCCTTTAATGCATTCGAATGGAATCTAAATAGTCCGCAAACGAATGATGTGGCCTTTGCAGGTACTAACACCCTAACCATTACCGACCAATACGGAAACATAATTACCGATTTCGACGCATCCGTAAACCCCGTCACCATTTCTACAGCAGGTGACTTATCAAGTGGGGATATCTCAGGGTTAGATGGCGCAGGAAATGATATTATAAATCAGGCCGGAGATTTTACAAATGGTGTTGCGGATTTAACGGTATTGGGATTAACCTACACCGGGCCTGTCGGAACAGGAAAGCTTCATTCAATCAGCGGAATAGTAACAAGCAATTCTTCTGATATTGAAATAACGGCTGGAACAGCCACCAAAATTCTTGTAGAAACTGCCAATGATGGCAGCGGCGAAGTAATGGGTGAGCAAATGATCACATCCGGGGATACTATTACCGTTTATGCAATTGCTCGTGATGCTTCCAACAACTTTGTGGAACTGATAGAGGATGCAACCTGGAGCCTGTCAGAAAAAACGGGAGTAACGGATGAGGATTTAGTAGATAATGAGGACGGTTCTGCAACCTTCGCGGGAAATGTAATCGGCTCAGCGGTTATAAATGCAGATTCCACGGGATTAACGGCAACCCCATCCGGAACCATAACCGTAGAACATGGTGATGCTGCCAAATTAGCCATCGCCACGCAACCTGCCGGCGGTGCAAGTGGAGATGAATTAACTACTCAGCCCGTTATTGAAATTCAAGACGCGGCCGGAAATGTGATTACTGATGATAATGCCACGGAAGTCTCGGTAGCTATTTTAAGCGGAAATGATGGAACTTTAGGTGGAACAACGACCGCAACGGCAGAAAATGGTATTGCTACGTTTGCCGATTTAGCTTTGGCGGGAACCGTGAGTGAAGACTATAAACTTCAGTTTAGCGCAACAGAGTTAGACCCTGCCGACTCAGATCCTATTAACCTCTCTGCGGGTTTGGCTTCTCAAATGACAGTTTCAACTCAACCCGAAGAAACGGTGGCCGGCGATACCATTAACGGAATGCCTGCGGTAACCATCACCGACTCAGAAGGAAATGCCGTTTCCGGAATTGATGTAACCGTTTCTATCAACAAAACTGCTTTTGCAAACGGTACATTTACTCAGTTTACTAATGCAAGTGGAATTGCTGAATTTAATGATCTGATTCTTGATACCGCTGATACCGGTTACCAACTCACATTTAATGCGGATGTTTCGGGTGTTGATGATGTGAATTCTAACAATTTTGATATCACCCCGGCAGCAGCAAACCAAATGGTGATTACGCAGCAGCCTAATCCTTCCACAGGAAATAATAATGGAAGCGCGACATCTGTAGGAACGGTCATACTGCAAACGCAGGATGAATTTGGGAATGCCTCAACCATTGGGCTAAATGCAGAGCAAAATGTAACAGTATCTCTCGGAACCGACCCAACCTCCGGAGCAGCTGTATTTGCCGGAACACTGACGAAAGATCTTCAGTCTGGAACGGCTGCCTTCGATGATCTTACCCTGGATAAAGACGGAACCGGCTTCACGCTTACCTTCACTTCATCCTCTCCGGTTGGCTTGGGAACGGTGATTTCCGACCCCTTCAATATGCAGAATGTGGAAGATGATTCCGGCTTTGATGTAGCTCTTGCCGAAGCCGGAAATAAAACCGCCGGCGAAAATTTTGCGCTGGATATCACCAATGCCATCGGAGCGGATGGAAATGATTTAACCGGAGAAATTAATGTAACTGTAACAAGTGATCAGGCACAGGATGGAGAAGTATTTAATGTAGACGTAAACTTTACAGCTGGTTCAGCTACACTACCTGGCATAAAACTTACTCTCGCCGTAGTGCATCAGTTAAACGTGGATGTTACGGGCGTAACTTCCGATAAAACCGTTGAAGTTACGGTAGATCCTGCCCCAGCCAATGCTGCCAATTCTGCCATCACGGCTAATCCCGAAACCATTACAGCCAATGGTGATGATTTGTCGTTAGTCACCATTACGGTGAAAGATGAATTCGAAAATATTAGAACAGCAGGTGGAGATGATATTTTTGTAGAAACCGACTTGGGAAGTCTAAGCCTTCTTACCGATAACGAAAATGGAACCTACACGGCTAATTTAACCGGAACCACTACAGGTACTGCTACAATAAATGGATTCTTTGGTACAGATAATGAAGGTGATTCAATTGGTACTGCAGAAGTTACTCTGGTAGCCGGCGCACCTGCTCAAATTAGTTTAAGCGGACCGGCTGATGTAACCGCCGGTGAAGAAAGCGGAAACTTCACCCTTACTGTTTTAGATGCTCAGGGCAATGAAACCAACATAAATCAGGACACTGAATTTACCCTTGCTTCTCAGGATGAACCCGGAACAGCGAGTTTCAGTCCGGCTCCGGTTATTATTTCCAATGGAAGCTCCACAGGCACATTCACCTACACAAACACCAAGTTGGGAGACGGTACGCATGCCATTGAAGCCACATGGAATTCCGGTGGTGATGATTTAGGAAGTGCCACTTCTAATATAGATGTTACAGCCGGTGAGCTGGAAAATTTCCTCGTAGAGAAAACAGATGGCGGAGACATTGAAAATCAAACTGCCGGGGAATCTTTTGCTATTAAAATAACCGCACGAGATGCCAACAATAATACTTTAAGCGGCTTTACCGGGACCGTGAATTTGAGTTTGAACAAATCTGACCTTGAAAGCGGTGGTGGAGAAACTGCCGCTTTTGAAAACGGAATTCTTAATTCACATAGCATTAGAATTGATACAGCCGATACTGGTTATCAAATTTCAGTTATAAATGCCGGAGCGGGAACAGAATTCGGCACCTCCAACAGCTTTGATGTGAATGCAGCGGCGGCAAGTAAACTGGCCATTACATTACAACCTGCCGGCGGAACCGGAAGCGAAGATGGCACACCAGCCGGATTTGGTAATGTAGAACTGGAAACTCAGGATGCTTTTGGAAACCCATCCACTGTTGGTTTAGATACTGAACAGTTGGTAACAGTGAGTTTGGCTGTCGATGCCTCTGAAAATGCTGCTGCTCTGGGTGGAACTAAAACTTTGAATATCCAATCAGGAACAGCTACGTATTCTGATCTTACACTTAACAGGGACGGGGCGGGATATCAGCTGTTATTTATTTCAGAACTGCCGGTGGAGCTTGACCCCATTACAAGTGATCTTTTCAATATGAGCGGTGTTGAAGACGTTTCTGGCTTTGATGTAGCTCTTGCCGAGGTCGGAAATAAAACAGCCGGTGTTGGTTTTGATCTTGAAATAACCAATGCCAAAGGCACCAACGGGGAGAATCTGGAAGGTGAAATTTCTGTCACAGTGACCAGCAATCATGGGCAGGATGACGAGATATTTAATGATGATTTCACCTTCACGAACGGTTCGGCTACTTTAAGTAATGCAATTCTCACTTTAGCTGATGATCACACATTAACCATAAAGGTGACAGGCATAACAGGAAGCGAAACCGTTGAAGTTACATTAATTTCCGCCCCAGCCAATGCTGCCAATTCTGCCATCACGGCTAATCCCGAAACCATTACCGCCGATGGAGAAGACGCTTCAGTTATAACTATTACTCTATATGATGAATATGGGAATCTTCGTGCAGCCGGCGGAGACAATGTATTTGCAGAGACTGACAGCGGAACATTAGGCACTTTCACTGATAATGAAGATGGAACATATTCGGCTAACTTAACCGGAACCACTTCCGGTACAGCTGCAATAAGTGGTTTCCTTGGAACAGACAATGAAGGTGATTCAATTGATACTGTAGAAGTGACTCTTGAAGCCGGGGCACCTTCTACCATGTTATTTACCACTTCTGAGCAAACCATCACCGCCGGACAGAATTCCTCCAACATCACCCTTGAACTGCGTGATGCACTGAACAATACAGCCACTGCCCCCGAAGGTGGAATTGTTTTTGATGTATCCACCGATGGAGCAGGTGAGTTCCGAAATACCAGTGATGAAGATGAAATTACATCGGTAACCATCGCAGAAAATCAATCCGGGATTTCTTTCCGATACTATTCCGAAACTGCGGGAACCGATGAGCTAACTGCTGCCGATCAGAATGAGGAAGACGGAGTGGGCGATGCGAGTCAGTCAATAACCATTCAGGCGGGAGCTATAAGTGTGGCCGAGACGGGTTCTCTGCTTAGCGGGACAGATTTGAACAGAATTGCAGATGGTGAAGAAGAAGCCACGATTACGCTGCAACTTCGCGATGAATTTGGAAATAACATCGAAGAAGAAAATGTGTCGGTAATATTTGATGCAACCGGGGGAGATTTAAGCACAGCAAATACTACCACGAATGCAGCAGGACAAGCCAGTGCAACACTATCCTCCACCACCGCAGGTATTTTTGATATTACAGCAAAAGTAGATGACAGCGACAATGGAACGGCTGATGCGGATGTAACCAGGGGCAGTCCTGTTCAAGCTGTTTTCGCAGCCGGTGATATTACAAAGGTGGCTTTCACCACTCAGCCTGAAAATGCAACGGCAGGCTCCACGTTGAATAATGTGGTTGTGCAACTGCTGGATGCCAATGATAATGTGGTAGAAACAGCAGATATCGATATTTCTGTGACTATTTCTGATGGAACCACATTAAATGGTACAAAAACTGTGGCTACAGTCGAAAATGGCACCGCTACCTTCAGTACACTTTCGGTAACTGAAGCCGGCGATAATTATACTCTCACTGCATCTGTAGATGGTGCAGATCCGGTCATTACAAAAAACAGTGATACTTTTGATATTACAGTTGCAGAAGCCAATACAGCCAATTCTACCATCACAGCCAATCCCGAAACAATTACCGCCGATGGAGAAGACGCTTCAGTTATAACGATCACTTTATATGATGAATACGGGAATCTACGTGCAGCCGGCGGGGACAATATATTTGCTGAAACTGACCGCGGAACCTTAGGTACACTCTCGGATAATGAAGACGGAACCTACACGGCTAATTTAACCGGAAACACTGCCGGCACAGCCACCATCAGCGGATACCTGGGAACGGACAATGAAGGAGCGTTAATTGGAACCGCTGAAGTTGTGATGGAAGCTGGAGCAGCAGCGAAAATAACGGTAACTCCTGCCAGCCGATCCATTACTGCCGGTGAGCGAGTTTCTTTTGAAATTATTCGTTTTGACGAGAATGATAATGAAGTCACCGCCGGAGAACTTACAGTAAATCTCACCGGGGACTCGGATTCTGGCGATTTCTTCGCCGGAGAAGTTGGTGGCAGTGAAATTGCATCCATTGATATAGCTGATGAAAACAGCAGCATCACAGTCTGGTACACCGACACCAATTCCTCAGAAACTACACCTTATGATCTGACTTTTAACGCCGGTGCGGGTGATCTTACTCAAACTGCCCAAATTACCGGAATTTCACCAAACACTGCTAATCAAATAACGTTAGCTGGTCCAAACGAAGTTACCGTGGGTGAAGTGAGTGAGGTATTTACTATTACTGTTCTGGATGCTTACGGAAATGAAACGCTTACCACTTTATCCACCACTTTCAGCCTGACTACAAACACCTCCGGAACCGGCTCATACTATTCTGATTCTGAAGGAAATTCAGCTTTGGCCGGGAATGAAATCACTATTGGAGCCGGAGAAGGAACAGCCGAATTTTATTACAGTGATACAGAAGTAAATACAGGAACAGTTGTAACAGCCACACAAACTACCGGCGACGATATTGGGAGTGACTCTCATTCAATTGACATCAACTCTACTAATGCCACCAAGCTTGCTATCGCAGATTTAACCGATCCGATAACTGCTGGTACCTTAGGTAGTTTTAAGGTTCAAATTCATGATGCGGATGATGAGCAGACTCCTGCTTCCGGTGACATCACTGTAAATCTAAGCTCCGATCAAGCCGAAGGACGTTTTTATACTGATGCAGATGATTTCGACAGTGAAAATCCTGCAACCAATGCCATCAGCGAAATCACTATCTCGCAGGGTGATACTCAGGCTGAACTCTGGTATTACGGAACGAGTGCCGGCAATCATGAATTAACCGCCGAAGATAATGGAGAGGATCTAAATTCAGCTGCAGAAATAACAAGTGTAATTTCTGCAAACGCTGCTGGGCTTGCCCTTACAGCTAATCCATCAAGTCCTGTAGCGGGATCAAACTCCACAATTACAGCGGTAGTAACGGATGCTTTTGGCAACCCTATCGAAAACGAGGATGTTGATTTCAGCATAGAAAATGGAAATGGCAGTTTTGGCGGCACATTCTCCGGTGTTTCTACCAATGCAGCCGGTGAAGCAGCCGCCGTTTACCAAACTTCTACTACTGTAGAAACCGCAGATTTACAGGCTGAATTAAATGAGGATGCTGCCATATCTGATGAAATAAGCATCACAAGTGTGGCCGGGGATGCGGCGAAGTATATATTAACTGTATCGGACGAAACTCCGGAAGCCGGATCAGAAATCACTGTAAATGCACAATTGTCAGATGAAAATGATAATGCTATTAGCGACCAGGGCCGAACCGTAAACTGGAGTTCGAATAACGGCGGAAGTTTTGCTTCAAATTCAAGCCAAACAAATGAGAGTGGAATTGCGGAAATCATATTTACCGTTTCTGGCACATCAGAAGTAACACAACTAATCACAGCCACGGATGATGTGGATAGTGATATCACCGGAACAAAATCGGTTACAACGAATGCCGGTGAAGTAACTCAGTTTACACTCAGCGGTCCGGGTGATGTGGAAGCCGGCGAAGTAAGTACCATTTTCACTATTACTCTTCAGGATTCGGAAGGAAATACTACAACAGCAGGAACCGGTGGAATAACCTTCAACCTCAGCAGCACCGACAGTGATGCTGCACTATTCTATGAAGATGAAGAAGGTGTAGGAACACTTACAACTATTGATATTGCAGAGGGTGAAAGCAGTGAAGGGTTTTATTACAGCAATGAATTGGCAGGAGAAAAAACTTTAACCGCTGCTGATAATAATGAAGATGATGGCCTTGGCAGCAAGACGGCTCAAATTACTGTAAACCCCTCTGACCTTCACGAATTTACAGTTTCCGGAATTGTTGATCCTACTACAGCAGGGAATGAAAACTCAGTGACAGTTACTGCTCTGGATGAGTACGGTAACACGAAAACCGATTACACGGGCACTATTACTTTTACTTCAAGTGATGGAGAAGCCGGCCTGTATTCTGATTATACATTTATTGTCGGCGATAATGGGGTAAAAACATTTACAGACGAGATTATTTTAAGAACAGCCGGTGAACAATGGGTTCAGGCTGCTGATGCAGATAAAACAGGTCGACAGGAAGATATTACGGTAAATCCGGCTGAAGTTGATGTTTCCAAGACCAATACCAAACTCGTAATAATCACTAATAATGTTGAAGCCAACGGAACGGCTGAAGCCGAAGTTCGAGCTACTTTATTGGATGAATTCAGTAATCCTATTCCGGGTACTTCAGTTACTTTCAGTGCTGATGGGGATGCTCAAATAGAAGATGCTACCGGGACAACAAATCAAAATGGACAGATTACAGTAGCTATCACCAACACCACCGCAGAAGAGGTAAATGTTACCGCATTATATGGCGATGGAAATACGAGTATCATTAATGGAAGTCCGGCTGAAGTGACATTTGTAAATGGTGCAGCAGCTAAATTAGCATTTGTACAAAATCCTTCGAATGCGATAGCAGGCGACACTCTTTCGCCTGCTATAACGGTTCAATTGTTGGATGCTCTTGACAATCCTGTGGATACAGACAATGTTGAAATCACTCTATCTATTTCCGATGATGCCACTTTGGTGGGTACACTTTTTCAAAACTCTATCGATGGATTAGCCACATTTGATGATCTATATGTTATTGAGCTAGGCGAAAATTATACGCTCTCTGCTGTATCCGAAAGTCTTGATTTGGCTGAAAGCAGCACCTTTAATATAACCCGCCGCTCCATTACCATCACATCTGAAGGAAAGAGCAAAACTTATGGCGATGATGATCCTGAATTGACCTACGAAATTACCAGTGGCACACTTATTCCCGATTTTGATCTTAGTGGTGAACTTGGCCGTTCGGCAGGTGAAGATGTTAACACTTACGCAATCACACAAAATACTTTAACGAATGCCAATAACGGCAGCTATGATATCACCTTTGAGAGTGATAATCTGGAAATTACTCCGCGCGACCTTTCTCTGAGCAATTTTACGGCTTCCGATAAAACCTATGATGGCACTCCTACAGCATCCGGCATCACCTTTGATGATAGCCGCATAGAAGGTGATGATATAGATTTCGATTTTACAGCTGCGTTTGAAGATGCCGATGCAGGCGAGGATAAAACAGTAAATATTTCCGGTATTAGCATAAGTGGCGGAGAAGATGCAGCTAATTACAACCTGTTGACTGCCAGCGCGGAAGCAACCGTTGATATACATAAAAAAGAGCTTACTGCTGAATTTACCACATCGCATAAAACGTATGACGGCACTACCACCGCTGCGATAGAAAGCCGAAGTGTAACCGGTGAGGTAGATGGTGATGATGTGGAACTGACAGGTGGAACAGCAGCCTTTGGCGATCAAAATGTGGGCACGGAAAAGACAGTGACACTGACTGGTGCAACCCTGAGTGGAGATGATGCTCATAACTACACACTTTCGGAAGATGCCATCACCACAACCGCCGATATCTCGGAAAAAGCCTTAACTATCACCGCCGAAGATAAATCCAAAGCTTATGACGGTTCAGCTTTCACCGCTT
>JBBEBR010000012.1:0-84383 GCA_040882225.1 Balneolaceae bacterium
ATGGCGAGGAGTGCGAAGAGAGATTTAAGTGATTTCATAGTGGTATTGATTTTAGGATTATATTTTAGGTTAAGTACAAGAGTGTTGTATCCCTTGTTTGTTACAAAATATTTTAAAATGCAGTTTTGTTTATAATATTTTTAGGCTTGGATACAAGAGTATCGAACTATAGTTTTGTTACACTTTTAATCTAATTTTTAATATTTACAGGTGCCAAAGAGTATTAAAAAACATTAACATTTCCGAAAAAAACACTTATTATTGCCGCTCAAAACATTTTGATAGAACTCTCATAGCTTTATATTATAAATGCTAAATGAGATTGGCGTGAAAGGATCAAAGCCATTGGAGTTCCATAAAACTTGGTTATTAGTTTGGCAGAAATCAGATATAATTTTTCAGAATTAGTAGAAGCACTTGAACGAGGAGATGATGCCAGTGCCAGCGAACTGTTATCGGAAGTATTACCTCGTTTGCAGGATTATTTATGCGTGGTAATGAATGCTAAGCAGCAAGACGCAAGCGAATGTATACATCAGGCTTTTCTAAATGTTTTTGAACAGATTAGGAAAGGCAATATCAAAAACACTAAGTACATCTTTAACTACCTACTAAAGACCAGTAGAAACGAATACATCAGGTATCTTAAACGGCAGCATAAATTTAATTATGATAACGAGCTTTCCGAGATGAGTGATCCTGAAGAGCAACTTTCGAATTTAATGGATAAAGAAAGGCAGAGAATTCTGGAAAAGTGCTTAAGTGAGCTACAAGAAAAATCCAGAGAATTTATCGAGTATTTTATAGATAAGCCTGACTCCACTACAGAAGAAGCAGTTAAGGCTTTTAATCTTTCCAGCGCAAATGTAAGAACCAAAAAGTCTAGAATTTTAAGTCGTCTTCATCATTGTTATAAGCGCAAATCAACTCAGTGATTTTATCCTCATTATTTCAAAAAATGGATATTCCTTCTTTTTTCCTGCTCAAAAGAAAACATAAAATCTGAAATAATTAGTTAAAATTTGTTCATCGCTCTGTGAATTTCAGCTGTAAATCTAATAGCCATATATTTTCTATGCGTGAAATTTAGCAAAAAAACCTCAATTTGTGCGTGTAACACTTTTGACATTTGATCTTAAATGAGGTGTAAAAAGCATAAAAAAAATTGTAACAGATAGTCAAACCCGATACCTGGGTTTCAATTATTTTTTGGAACAGAGACATTTTAGAACCCCCACACATTTCTTCTAATTTTTAAAACCTTTAAACAGAGTAGCACTTGATTCTCCGGCTAAAAAACCTCAACATCAACAAATTCTAAAAAACAAAAAGTTAAAAAGATATGTGGCTGAATATTAAATCGTTTGAAGAGTACAAACAGACTTTTGAAGAAAGTGAGAAAAACCGATTAGCTTTTTGGGATCATGAGGCTGGTACTTTTTATTGGCGTAAGAGGTGGAAGAAAACTCAAAGCGGGGGTTTTGAAAATGCCGATGTAAAATGGTTTGAAGGTGGTAAAATGAATATCACTGAAAACGCCCTCGATCGGCATTTGAATACCATTGGCAATAAAACTGCCTTTATTTTTGAGCCAAATCACCCCGATTCATTTCGAAGAACCATCACCTTTAAGCAACTGCATGAGGATGTTTGCAGGTTTTCTAATGTTTTGGAGAGCAAAGGAATTAAAAAAGGTGACAGGGTTTGTATTTATATGGCGATGACACCGGAGTTGGTAATCGCAGCACTTGCATGTGCCCGTATTGGAGCGGTTCATTCAATTGTTTTTGCTGGATTTTCTGCGCAGTCTTTAAGTGAGCGTATCAATGATTGCGAAGCCAAAATGCTAATCACAAATGATGGGCTTAGAAGGGGAGATAAACATGTTCCTCTAAAGGATATTTCCGATGAAGCATTGAAAACAAGTTCTTCGGTTAAAAACGTAATTGTGTGTCAACGAACAAACAGAGACATCGATTGGGTAGAGGGCAGAGATGAATGGTGGCATAATTTAATAAGAAATGCGCCGAAGGAGCATGAAGCTGTGGAAATGGATGCTGAAGATCCACTTTTTATTTTATACACATCCGGCTCCACTGGTAAGCCGAAAGGAGTTGTTCATACTTGTGGCGGTTATATGGTTTATACCAGCTATTCTTTTAGAAATGTTTTTCAAGTGGGATCGGATGACACTTATTGGTGTACCGCAGATGCAGGTTGGATAACCGGCCATAGCTATATTATTTATGGCCCACTTTTGAATGGCGCTACAGGTATTATTTTTGAAGGCACTCCCACTTATCCCGATGCAGGCAGATTTTGGGAAGTGGTAGAAAAGTACAAGGTAACTCACTTTTATACAGCACCTACGGCAATCAGAGCATTAATGGCTGCTGATATCGAGTATGTAAGAAAATATGATTTAAGTTCTTTGAAGGTCTTAGGATCTGTTGGTGAGCCCATCAATGAGGAAGCATGGCATTGGTATCATGATAATATTGGAGGCGGTAAATGCCCTATTGTAGACACTTGGTGGCAAACTGAAACAGCCGGGATCATGATTTCACCTCTTGCCGGCATCACTCCAACCAAGCCGGGATTCGCAACATTGCCGCTTCCTGGGGTATTTCCAGAATTGATGGATGAAAGCGGTAAGGTAATAACAGGAAATGGTGTGGAAGGCAATTTATGCATCAAGCATCCGTGGCCTGCTGTTGCGCGAACTATTTGGGGTGATCATGAGCGGTACAAGCAAACATATTTCAGCACATATAAAGGATATTATTTTACGGGTGATGGCTGCCGAAGAGATGCAGATGGCTATTATCGCATTACTGGCAGAGTAGATGATGTACTGAATGTTTCCGGCCACAGGCTCGGTACCGCGGAAATTGAAAATGCCTTAGATGAACATCCAAAAGTGGTAGAAACAGCCGTTGTCGGTTTTCCTCATGATATTAAAGGACAGGGAGTTTTTGCTTTCATGATTTGTGATGAAGAAATAAATGATCCCGAGGCATTCAAAAAAGAATTGCTGGATCTGGTAGTAAAAATCATCGGCCCTATCGCTAAACCCGATAAGATTCAGATTTGCTCAGGGTTGCCAAAAACCCGCTCTGGAAAGATAATGCGCCGTATTCTTCGAAAGGTTGCCGCCAACGATTTGGAGAATGTAGGAGACACTTCTACGTTGCTCGATCCAAGCGTGGTAGAGGATATAATGAATGGACAGGCTTATTAATTCTGATCGAAAATCAAAAACTCAACAAATATCCTACCGGTAAAAAAATCAGGCCGAGACTCATCATAATCAGCCTGAATCGGGTTCGTACAAACATTGGATGGAAAAAAAGGCCATAGGTGAGGTTTTTTTCCTCCATCCAAATATAATAATGATGCCGGTGAACCGAACCCAGGGCCATCGTTACATGTCCGTGGAGGATGGTAAGCATAAAAGGAATTGCAAAGATAAAAGCGCCGATATACCGGAGAAGAAGATCCATCCCTAAAAGTTTTGCAGTATAATAATATGGCCATGCAAAAAGTACGAGCAAAGGAACAGTAAGAAGCCAGTTGATGATGGAAATGCGCTTATAATTGGATTCGTTTAGCTCAGACAAGGATTTGGGGTGAATTATATTTGAGAAGCAATTAACATCTCAATATCCCGATGCGGCATATTGAACATATTTGCCAAGGATTTTTTGGTAAGATGTTTCTTATAAGCATAAGTACCATTTCGCAAGGCTACATTTTGCCATAAACATTCTTTCACGCCCCCGGCATCACCAATTGCAAGGAGATAAGGCACCAACACATTATTAAGCGCATAAGTAGCGGTACGCGGCACATTTGCTGGAATATTAGGTACGCAATGATGAATCACGTCATGTTTCATAAACACCGGGTTTGAATGGGTTGTAGCTTTGCTTGTAGCAACACATCCCCCCTGGTCAATAACCGTATCAACTATTACGCTGCCGGGCTTCATAGCGGCCACCATTTCTTCGGTAACCCAGCATGGGGAGCGGTCTCCTTCTGCCATAGCCGCTCCAATAATTACATCAGCAAATTTCAACGCGGTGTTTAGGTACTGATGATTTGCAACCGCAGTGATTATTCTTCGATCGAGAGCATTTTCAAGCCTGCGCAGAGCGGTAAGGTCTGTATCCATGACAAAAACCTGGGCGCCATAACCAAGCGAAGTTCGGGCGGCATACTCCCCTGTAATTCCCGCTCCAAGAATAACAACGGTTGCCGGTGGAACTCCCGAAATTCCTCCCAACATTATTCCCTGTCCGCCACTCATACTTTCAAGATAATGGGCGGCAATCTGCACCGACATTGATCCCGCGATTTCGTGCATCATCCGAACAATGGGGAATTCTTTGTCCTCACCACGGATAAATTCGTATCCAATCCCAGTAATGGAATTTTCGATAAGTTTTTGAACGTACTCTTTGGTTTGGCTTCCCATGTGCAACGCAGAAATCAGAGACTGATTCGGCTGTAATAAATCGAGTTCGTCTTTAGCTAAAGGGGCTATTTTGAGGATGAGATCAGATTTCGCGAAAACGTCATCTGGGCTGTACGCAATTTCGGCTCCGGCATCGGCATAATCCTTATCGGCGAAATTAGCGCTGTTTCCGGCTCCTTTCTCAATACAAATCTCATGGCCATTTGCTTTCAGAATAGAGACACCGCCCGGAGTGAGTGAAATACGCCGCTCATCGTTTGAGATTTCTTTAGGCAACCCAATCTTCAAAGACACTTTACTTTGGGAGCGCATTACATGCTTTTCAAGAGTTTTTAGTCCTATCTGTTCGGTATCAAGTGGTTTTATATCCATGTGCCACAATAATTAAAGCTCATTAAAGAAGATAATAAAATGGTAAATATTTTTGTGAATAGCTTTGTCTTGCCAGTGATTAGCTGAAATTATGATTCAATCTCTTCGCCAATTATGTGCCGGAATTCTTCTTCGGTTAGTACAGCTACGCCCAGCTCGTTTGCTTTTTCAAGTTTACTACCGGCTGATTCTCCGGCAAGCACAAAATCAGTGTTTTTACTCACAGAAGAGACCGCTTTTCCTCCGTGTTTTTCTATCAACGCTTTGGCCTCATCTCTGGTGTACGTTGGCAAAGAACCAGTTAATACAATCTTTTTTCCTTCTAAAACATTAGAAGCTAAAACCTGCTCTTTTTGTTCAAACTGCAATCCTTTTTCTTTGAGACGGCTAACAATTTCCACATTTGTTTCTTTACGGAAAAATTCAAAAACCGATTCTGCAATACTCGGGCCTATGGAGTCAACCGCTACCAATTCTTCTTCTGTTGCAGCTGCCAAAGCATCCATCCCCTTAAACGCTTTTGCAAGGTCTTTGGCCACTGTTTTGCCAACAAAGCGAATTCCGAGCGCATAAATGACCCGTTCAAAAGGCTGTTTTTTACTTTGATGGATGGCGTCAATAAGATTCTGTGCACTTTTCTCCGCCATTCTTTCTAAACCTATAATCCGATCTTTTTCCAGGTCGTATAAATCAGCGTAGGTTTGCACGAGCTTTTCGGAAACCAGCTGATCGACAACCGCTTCTCCAAGTCCTTCTATATCCATAGCGTCACGAGCTGCGAAATGCTCAATACGAATTCGAATTTGTGGAGGACAAGCCGGATTAATGCATCTCCAGGCTACTTCCCCTTCATATTTGATAAGCTCAGAATTACAAGCCGGACAATTTGATGGGAAATGAAACGGCTCATTCCGTTCATGCCGGTCTTTACTAACCACACTTACTACTTGTGGAATAATTTCACCCGCTTTTTCAACTACTACAATATCATTAATACGAATATCCTTTCTGCGGATTTCATCTTCATTGTGAAGAGAAGCACGTTTTACGGTAGTTCCTGCCAGCAAAACAGGTTCAAGTTCAGCAACGGGAGTAATAGTTCCTAACCGGCCAACCTGCAAAGTTATATTATTGATGGTTGTTGTGGCTTGTTCCGCTTCAAACTTATAAGAAATTGCCCAGCGCGGAAATTTAGAAGTTGTGCCAAGCTGTTCCCGAAAATGACTCTGATTAATCTTGATTACAACGCCATCCGTTTCATAAGGAAGTTCATCTCTCAAAACCTTCCATTCTTGAATTACCTTATGAACTTCGTTGATGTCTGAACACACCCGATTATACTCATTTACGGGAAACCCAAACTCCTTCAAAAGTTCTGCTTTCCTGAATTGAGTGAGGGAATTTTCCTCTTCATCAAGGAGTAAATCAAAGGCAAAAAACCGGATTGGACGCTGTGCAACCGCTCTCGGATCTTGCATCTTCAAAGAGCCGGCAGTAGAATTTCTTGGATTCGCGAACACCGACAGGCCTTCTTCTTCCCGTCGTTCATTAAGCCGCGCAAAAGCTTCTCTCTCCATATAAGCCTCACCGCGCACTTCAACCACTTCAGGATAATTTCCCGTCAGTTTTAGCGGTATCACCCGTATAGTTTTTACATTTCTGGTGATGTCATCGCCCTTAAACCCATCACCCCGCGTAGCTCCTAAAACCAGCTCGCCATTTTCGTACCGGAGCCGCAGCGAAGCACCATCAAATTTGAGCTCAGCCATATATTCATATTCATTATGGCCTAAAATGCGCTGAACCCGTCCATCAAAAAGAGTAAGCTCTTCTTCATTATAAGTATTATCAAGGCTTAAGAGTGGAACGGGATGCTCTACAGTCTGAAAAGTAGAGGAGGGTTCGCCGCCCACACGCTGGGTAGGAGATTGGGGGTGATGGAGGCCGAACTCGTTCTCTAAACGGTCAAGCTCTTTTAGTTTAAGATCGAAATCCTTATCGCTCATAAATGGCTGAGCATCCTGATAATAAGCCTTATTTGCTTCTTCGAGAAGATTTCTGAGCTCTTTAACGCGCTGTTCTGCCTGCTCTTTATTCATTGCAAAAAAGTACTAAAATCGTATCCGGTATACTAAGCTGTCAGGTTCTCCAACTTCAAGTGGGAATTCCTGAGGTGGAGACGCCAGGTATTGTGGTTGGTTCAAATCGGATCGGGTAATCATCACAGAATTAAAGGAGCTGTCATAATGATTTTGACGGGGATTATCTATGGGATGCCCGTTAAACAACAAAAGCATTCGGCTATACTGCCCTCTAACCAGAAGTGTATCTCTGAAATCAAAATTATAGGCTTCGCCTTCTTCCATCCAATATGGATTTGTTCTCCAGTTGAGATCACTGGTAACCCTTATCGGTTCCAATTGCCCGTAAGCTGCATAAACAGCTACTGTGATAGTTTCTGAAAGAGTTATAGGTTCATTTTGGGTTTCCGACTCAGAATCTGCAGAGGTGTTATCGGGCGAGATTTCTTCTAAATTTTGGGGAATGCCAACTGAATCGATTGGAGCCAACACTACATCAGGCTCTCCCGAAGTTGCTTGCAGCTGATCGGTTGGGGTGACATCCGAACCAAAAATTCCCGCAATCTGATCGGAAAAAAAATAACCGGCACCTGCTAAAATGGAAACAGAAACGAAAATAATAACCAATAAAACGGCTTTGGAATTACGCCCCGCAGGGGAAAACTTCCGGCCCATATCGGCCCAGTTTATTGAATGTACATCTGGTGGCTGATTAGGTTTAGGTTTTTCCGGAATGAGGGGAGCCTCGGCAGAGGTTTCAACATCCTGATCTTCATTTTCTTCGGCAGATTCAATTTCCTCAGCGTCAGATTCTGCAATACCTTGGTCACTTTCTGAGAGAAGATCGCCGTGGTAGGTTCCCGCTTCCATTGCATCCAAAGCCTGAACAATTTCTTCATCCGGGATTTTTAGTACTTTAGCATAACTTCGGATAAAGCTTCGCCGATAGGTTTGATTTTCGGCATTTGCATGAAAGATACTTCCATCTTCAATACTTTTTAGCGTATGGACAGGAATTTTGATAGCACTTTGTATATCCTCAAGAGTGAGGTTTTGGCTTTTTCTGATGTAAGCGAGGTCTTTTCCCAGAGGCATAGAAAAAATATTTAAGGCTGCTTATGATTTGAATGAAACTAAGTAAATAAACTTGACTGCAAAAGCAAACTTTTAGCTTTATTTAATAAAGGATGATAAAACAAATTCAGAGAATAAAAGACGGAATTTTAGAGGTATTATTTCCCACTATTTGTGCGGTTTGCGGGCTAAAACTTAGCAGTGAAGAGCTATCGGTTTGTACCATTTGCCTGAACGATAAATTTGAAGAGGCTGGTTTTGGAGATAGCAAGTCATCGAGCAACATTATGTTACCAGAGGGAATTTACCTGCAGCACGCACTTTGGAATTTTGATAAAGGAGGTTATCTGCAAGATTTGATGCATCAGCTAAAATACAACCGGCTAACCGGAGTAGGTGAAGATATCGGGCGGCAACTGGGTAAAAGCCTGATGAAAAACCCGTGGTTCGTTGATAGAATAAAGAATGGAAATGCAGTTCTGCTTCCGGTGCCACTTCATCCCAGAAAAAGAAAAACCAGAGGATATAATCAGGCATTTTTTGTGGCAAAAGGTGTTTCTGTGGTAACGGGGCTTGCGGTTGTTAAACGCGAGGATGTGCAAAGAATTAAAAACACAAGCACCCAAACAGGTTTTAGCCTCGAAAAAAGAAGAAAAAATATTGATGGTGCTTTCCATCTGAAAAATCCCGGAAAAATAAAAAATTCGATTTGCGTGATTATTGACGATGTGTTTACAACAGGAGCCACAACGTTTGAGTTAGCCGCCGTTCTGAAAACCGGTGGAACAGCAGAAATTATAATAGCAACGGTAGCTCAAGCCTGAATCAGAGTTGTATTAAAGTTATATTTAGTGCTATGGAAAATGAAAAACGAGGACGATTTAAGTGGCAGATGTTGGAGCTTCCCGATGGGATTACGACATCAAGTGGGAACTGGTATCACATTACAAGCGAGGGCATCAAAAACTACCTGCCGGGATTGCTTCAAAAACATTCCCTGGAGAAGATAATCCGCGAAGCCGATGCGTGGTTAAAAAGTGGCGATATCCTGTCGCTGATGCTTTATTTTATTTTGACTTTGCTGGCTGTTAATCCATATTTAGCGGCTTTAGTTTCAATAGTTTTTTTCGTGTTCTGGTTTTTCAATACCGGTGCTTTTGTGATGGTTAGCCTTGGCCCGGTTATAAAAGTTATTCAAAGTGATGCCTTCGTCTACACGGTTTCAGGGGTAGTTTTGATTTACTTTTCTTTTACTGGTTTAGAAGCAATGTGGGTGGGTGCGGGAATGCTTTTCCTGTTTAAAGTTGGGCTGTTGCGTCTGGGAATTAAATACGTTCTTGCAAAACAATCTAACCTGAAAACTCAAATGCCAGACCGTATTCTGAATATGCTGCTTATCCGCTATGGGTTGAAAGAGGGAGTGCTTACCGGCAGCGTAAAAGAGATGGAGGAAGAACTTCTCCGGGTGATCAATTATCACAGGAAAAACAAGAAGTAGGAAGAACATAATTTTATGAAGCAATTGTTTGTTATCCGCCATGGAGAAACCGATAATAACAAGGCGAAAATGATTCAGGGGAGAAGCATAAACGCACCAATTAATGCATTGGGAAAGCGGCAAGCTCTGGCAATTGTTGAAGTGTTGGATACTTTTTCTATTCAGAAAATTGTAGCCAGCAGCTTGGATCGGACTCACCAAACCGCAGAACCATTGGCGACGAAACTGGGGCTCGATTCCGAAAAACATACCGATCTTGACGAAATTGATTTTGGAGAACTGGAGGGACAAGAGTTCCAGCTTATTGAGAGCCAAATCAACATGGTGCACACTAAATGGAGCAGTGGGGAAGTTGATTTTGCGGTTGAGGGCGGGGAATCACCCAGGCAGGTTTTTGATCGCGCCAACAAGCGGATTCAGCACATCTTAAGTACATCTGAAGAAGAAAATATTGTGTTCGTTATACATGGAAGGCTGATTCGAATTCTGCTTTCCGAGTGGCTGGGGCATGGATTAAAAAATATGCACCTGATTGAGCACCAAAATGGAGCCATTAATCACTTAACTTGGCAAAACGGAGAGTTCAAAGCTGTGGAGCTAAATAAAACAGCGCATTTGGGTGATTTGGGTTGAGGGGGCAGGGGTTAATAAGCTCTATTTGTTCGGTAAATTTATTTGTTATTAATTGTCATAGGCTTAAAAGTTTTAGATTCCTCTGGAAATTGCCTTGATCTGTTAACAAATATCAAACCACTTCAATGAAATTTATAAAGCTACTGTCGCTTGCGATTTTAATCTCCCAGTGTGGTTGTGAGAAACAGGAGAGAAGTGAAATTAAGGTGTCGGAACATGGTGCAGACCTTGAAAACCTGATGATTCATTCCGATAACCAAGAAAATGTATCAGGTTTAGGATCTGTTTCAAATGTTATATCCATAGATACTACTGATATCAGGTATTCTGTAAAACTGATTAGAGAAACAGTTTTTGAAAGTAATGAAGAGGTATTCATGGATGGTTACATTGGGGAAATTGCTGTAGATAATGATGATCGAGTCTATATTACAGCGACCAACCCCGGCTCAATAGGTATTTATATTTTTGAACCTGATGGTAGTTTTATAACATCATTTGGACAGGAAGGGCGTGGCCCAGGAGAATTTGAGTCGATAGGTTCTATAAGTATTCAAGGAAATAAGCTCTATGTTTTTGGACCACGACTTCAAAAATTCGGTGTATTCTCTCTGGATGACTATCAGTTAATTAGGGATCAAATTATCAGAAGAGATTCCATTCCAAAGCATGACGAATTAGCAAGAATACTGAGAGTTAATGAATTACAGGTCACTGAATCCGGGGAAATACTTGCCAAAATGAGTAACCTTTCTCTGCGGGAGGAAAATGAAATTACCAAAGTACTGTATCATAAAATATCTGCTGATGGACACATTCTTCCTGAAAGAATCTTAGAACTTGATAAATACAGGTTTTACTTCCCTTCAAATGCTGGATATCCAATATTAATGCCTTTCGTGAGAAATACTTTGGTGGCTACATCGGGAGACGGAACATTTTATACAGCATGGTCAGAGGATTTTTTGATCAAAGTTTATGACGCTGATGGGAACTATAAAAAGGCCTTCTACCATCCGGTTTCAAGAGCCCGTCTTTCTATGGATGAGATACTACTGAATAAAGACCAGCAAAGGATTCTTAGTAATTATAAACTCCCTGATACCTGGCAAGCTTTACATACAATCGAAACAGATGATAAGAATCGTTTGTGGGTTTCTACAATCACAGAAAGTGACAGCACTTTTAAATGGTGGGTATTAAATGATAAGGGAGAACTATTAGCCACATTCACAAAACCGGGAGCACGGACTGAGAATTCTGTAATGACAAAACCACTCTACAAAATTCAGAATGGGTACTTTTTTGAACGGGAAAGAGATATTCGGAATGGAATAGACCGCATCGTCAAATACAAAATTGAATTTAAGGAAAGGTAAATGAAAGTGTTTAGAAAGCGCAATACTAAACACTCGTGTTCAACAGCCTGTACCCGGTTTGGCAAAAGCTGAATGAAACATGTTAATTTTAATAAAAGAGTAAAAAATGGAAAATTTACAAATACTAAGTAGAAATGAAATGAAAAACATTATTGCAGGGTATATTGTAGACGAATATGGATGTACATATACTGGATCAAGGTCATCATGTCGAAGTTATTATGACTGCCTAACAGGTGTATGTACGGCTAGTGCATCAGAGGAAGGCTGGAGTGCTACCGATTGTGTAGTAGAGGTACAAACGTTGCGATCACAATGTTAATCTTTTTAATTTTTTCTGAACTTTAAATATGAATAATCTCAAACAACTAACATTGATGCTCATTACTGCAATGGGCATCTTTAATTTTAATTGCTGTGATAGGAAGAAGCCCCTAGAAACGAGTGGATCAGGACTTTTATCAGAAAAACAACAATTTTACCAATTCAATGTAAGAGAGAAAATACCTGACCATATACAGGCAGTTGAAAATTTATCAATATTTTCAGGTGATGTTGATGCAATATATTCTATCCAATTAATTGAGGAAGGGAGATTTGGAGAAAATGGAGAACCGTTTCTACTAAATGTATATTCATGTGTTGTAGATGATCAAGGAAGGATAATTGTCAGGAGTGCCAATTCTAATTATGAGCAGCAGTTGTTTGTATTTGATTCTGATGGAACTTTCCGTTCCAATCTCGGACGCCAGGGAAAGGGACCGGGAGAGTACGGTATTATACTTGGCATGTATTCTAAAGCTAATGCCATCTTTGTCTTGGATTACACAAGCCAAAGACTGAATGAGTATTCCACATCAGATTATAAGTTCACGCGTTCCATATTATTTGAGGAATGGAAGGCACCGGAGAACTTTAAATTCAATTCTGTAGAACCCAGGTTTGATGAAAACTATCACGTAACATATTCAAGTCTTGGATCTAAAACTGGTTTTCAAGAAATCTTACAAATGGTTAACAACAGTGAAGGAAAAGAAGCAGATTTTGAACCACTTAGATTTCCGGTTGGATATAAGATTACCACTGATGACAAATCAAAGCGTCCCACTCCCACAATGCCTTTAACATTTTTGGGTACAACAAGAACAGCGCTTTCGCAGAAAGATGAACTGTTTACTAATTGGTCCCATGAATTTTTAATCAAAAAATATGATAGTAATGGTAAGTACCAATCTGCCATTTATTATCCCATACTGGGTGTCCCGTTTATACTTGAAGACTATACTAAATCCGCTGTTTTTAGTCCTAAAGTACGTGAGATTGAAAAAGCTTTATTAGCTAATGGAATTGACATACCCGAGAGACTTCCAGTAATCGAGAGATTAATTATTGATGATGAAAATAGGATTTGGGTTGCCTTACCAACAAGTTCAAGCCGTAATACATATGAGTGGTGGATACTTGAGGAGAATGGTGAATTATTAGCAAAATTAAAGCTCCCTAAGAAGAAACATATTTTCGACATAAAAAAAGGGTTTCTCTACAGCAAAAAGACCAATGAAGAAACGGGTGCTGAATATGTTGTAAAGTATCAGATTGAATTTACAGAAAAGTAGAAAAAAGGAAAATACTTTGGCTTAAGCTAAATGAGGTATTATTAAGGAAGCTTTATAATTGTTTCGATCTGATTTAAAAAAATGTTGAGTATAAATAGTTCTGCAAAACTTAAATATTACATTCGCGGTATGGATACCAACCTTTGTTGATAATAAAGTGATGTTAGATTACTTGCAAAATTCAAATTGGCCCGGAAGGAAACTTTTTAGAATACATGAAAACTTAAAATCAAAGCTTTAAAAATATGCCTCCTATACGTGGTAGAAATGAATGAACAAGAAGGTATTCAGAAGATTGTGAAGTATAAGATCGTGGAATAAGATGTTTTCAATATATGGATAAGTTTAAACTCTATCGCCAATACGATCAAATGGATTGCGGCCCCACTTGTTTTCAAATAGCCAAACACCAACGGCAGGAAGTCATAAGTGATATTCATTATTTATTTAGTTTAAAATGTTGATTCTAATTAAAATTCAGCTACTCTTAATTTTGATTTTGGCAGGATGTTCTAAAGGAGAAATTCAGGAATCTCCAGATTCTATAACAGAGAACAACCAAACCATAAGCAAGAAAGGACCCGCTCCCGATTCTTTAATCAATACTGAAATTCAATTCGAAAAAGACCTTGTCTTTGGCACTACTGATGAAGTAATTGTTGGAACAGTAGGACCTTTTGCGGTAGATGAAAAAGACCGTGTTTTTATAGGTGATATAAGCCAAACAACCGTTCATGTATTTAATCCCGATGGGAGCTTTCTTACATCACTCGGTCGGCAAGGAAAAGGGCCTGGAGAGTTTTCCTACATATCAAAAAATACTACACTAACTATTCATTCAGACAAGGTATTTGTTACTGATACATATGGGTTCTATCCACATCGAGCGCAAGTGTTTTCACTGAAAGATCTGTCATTCTCTCATACGATGAATCTTATAGGAGAGAATATGTCGGATTTTGACATACCGAAAAGCCACGGGCCTAAACAATTATTTCCTCGAAATGATGGTATGTTTCTTGTGCCTTATCACCAATCTATAAGTGAATATCAAGATTCAGAAAATACAATTCAGTATGTAATACAAGACGGTACTGGGAAGATTATTAAAGGTCCTCTATTGAAGCAGAAAGGTCTTATTTATTTGAACTATACTTATACAAGCCCTTTTAAGATGACCATGCGTCACGCATTTCCCTTTTATGGTAAGACATTATTTACCGTTTCAAACGAAGATCAAATGTATGTTGCTAATACTGAAGTATTTGAAATTTTTATATACGATAATAATGGCAAGTATATCCGGTCTATTCAGTACCCATTTGAGAACCAAAAATTAAACCTGGATAAGCTTGTAGATCATTACAAAGAAATTAATTATATGTCTCAGTATGATCGTGATGAAGGTGATCAGGTTGCTATAAAAATGATAAGAAATGCACAGAATATACCTGAAACGTGGCCGGCCTTAGAGACTATGTTTTTTGATAACGAAAATCGTTTATGGATATCTACTATTATAGATGAGGAGGAGGTTTATGAGTGGTGGGTGCTAAAGGACACGGGAGAGATCATTACCAAATTTAAATGGCCGCGTGAAAAACCTGTCAAATTAGTAAATAATAGTTATCTCTACACCCAAGAAACCAATGAAATGGAAGTTGCTTCAATTGTGAGATATAGATTTGAATTAAATTGACAAGTTTGGAAGCTTCAAAATGAGAAAAAGAACCAGAAATATAGAGGAAGGAAGTTTTCTGGATAATAAATTTGAATAAATAATAAAATGAATAACTCTATCCCTTTACTATTATTTATTCTCACTTTTACTTTCCTTGCGAATTGCACTGAAAGAAAATCTAATTTAAGTCCCCCTGAAACTCCTTCCCAAGTATTAAACGATTTTGTGCGCTCGGCTCCTTTTCAATATATCAACCTGGATGAGGTTAAAAGTGAATTAATAGAAGTAGGCGAAGAAGATATTATATATAGCATACATAATTCAAAAGCGGATGAACCTCTTTTGGGTTTTATAGCTAGTATGATAAAAGTGGAAGACAGGTTTTATATAAATTCAGAAAAATCCATTTTTGAAGTAAATAGTGAAGGAAAAATTAAAGGGCCCTTAACAAGACTCGGCAAAGGGCCAGGGGAGCAGAATACCAGGGGCATGCTTTTAACCAATTCTGAGTTCATCTATGTTTCTGATGCTAATAACGGGCGAATCAATCGCTATACCCACAACATGGAAATTGCTGATGCCCTTTTCGGTTTTATGTCTTCGATGGAAGTGGATTTAAATAATGAACAGCTTTTAGTTTATAACCGACACAGCAATGGATTTGCACCTGCGAAACCGGAACAGGGTCTTATAGTCGCTAGTACCCTTAATAATTTAGAGGATACCCTTGGTACCTTTATGCCACGGATAATTCCGGTAGGCTACCAACCGGGAGTTTATAATCGCACGAAATTTTCTATCAACGGGAATAGCCAAATTGCAGCTTCATATATTCCATTACCCTGGTTTTTTTTATTTGATGAGAATCAGAATCACGTACAGACTTTAATTATGGAATATTCCATTTTTCAAACAATGAATATTCCATCCATGGAATTCTTCAAGCCCAAAGGGAACGAAGGCTTCGGTGGAACTATGCCTGTTACAGGGTATAAGCTGATGGACAACGGCGATATTTTTATGATTATAGTATTTAAATCTGACTCGGCCTCTACTACCAATGAAGGCATAAACGATGTTCATCCAACTAATAACTGGGAACTAATCAAACTTTCAGCTTCACATAATGGCACGTATAAAATAGCTGGTAAATACAGATTTAAATACACAGGCAAAGAACATGCAATGTGGGGAATAATAAGTCCTCCTATTCCTTCTGATAAAGAAAATGAATTCTATGCTCATAATAATGAGTATATATTCAAAATTGTGTTGCATCCCAGTCACTAAGCTATGTGTATCCTTTACCACTATTACGACCAAATTGCTTGAAAGTAAATCAATTCAGTGCTAAGTAAATATGAACTATTAAAGAAGGAGATTATGAAATCCAGATATACTTACTTTTTTCTGATAGTTATGACCCTGCAGTTAATAACAGCATGTATAGATAAAAAGGAAAAATCTAATCATTCTGAAATTAAGGTCACGGAGCTCAATACATTTGATCATTATGTGAAGAATGAAGAACTGTTGCTTGGGATGCCGGTCAGGCTAAAGTACGATGACATTAACCAACATCTGTTTATTCAGGATTTACCTAAATGGGGAATCACTGAGATTGACGATAGCAGTAATGTTATAAATGAGTATGGTCGCCGTGGGCGCGGACCGGGGGAAATCCAAATGCTGAATGACTTTTTCGTTAACAAGGAACACCTCTACATAGTTGATGGAGGGCAACTCTTTATTCATAAATATAATCGGAAAGATGGCAAGCATATCTCCTCTTTAGATTAAGCAGAATTAAGAGCCAAGATAAAAAGGTTACCAGCAGATGGGGCTCCACCCCCACCTCCTTTGCCACTTATGGACAATAACAATCAACTTTTTGTAACCTTGAATGAAACAGTGCTTATTCCATCTCAGGTAGCAGAAGAGTTTCTGTATCAGGCGGTGAACTGGCAAGGCGAGAAGATTGCAGATATTGGTGAAATGCCAGAAAACTGCACAAAGAGTGATGACGATGAAACGGTAAGGTCTACACTAGAACAGAAGAAAGTTCCTGCTAAAGATCAGTGTCTGGCTTTTCCGGTGAATGACGCATCAATCCAGAAGAGATATTTATTATTTATAGTGCCATCCCAAAAATAGAGAAGTACGATTTATCCGGACAGAAATTATGGGAGCTAAAAATACCTAATACCCCGGAAGTTGATTCCCTGGCCATAGATCTTAGTAAAGTGGCAAAGGAACATCCAAACCGGCGACTGAGTGCTATGAAGGTTCGGAAATATATTTCCGGAAGGAGTAATGCTGAAGGTGAACTATTTTTGATCACATACACAAATTTAATTACAAGATTCGCCCCTCGTCGCCCAATGTGGATTCATAAATTTGACACGGCAGGAAACTTGGCAGAACGTATTAAAGTCGTATCGGATGAGGATTTGAATCCTTATATCGGGATGGATTTTGAGAAGGAAAAAATTCTTGTAAATCCATTCATGGAAGTTGATATAAGGGAATATTTTCAGGGAATCTCTCAGATCAACAAATAACCTACTGAACCAAATCATTCGTTAATTCAATAAGAGAGTCATATATCCAAAAATACCCTCAAAATGGGCACTTATGATAAAAAATAAAAGAAAAGTAATGGCTATTGCTCTGACAATAATCATTCTATCAAATTTCGCACTATCAGTTGTTTTAGCTCAGCCATCGACAAATCAGAATACTTCTCCGAAAATTTATTTCGATAATTTTGAAGCGTTATCCGAGCATCGATTTGTAATTGCACAGCTGTCAGGAGAGATGCTTGCCCAAATTTATAATGCAAAGGAAGGAAAGATTGAACAAGATTTGATCCGTTCGGGAAGAGGGCCATTCGAACTTGAATATATGGGGGGAATGGTATTTAACTGGCAGACAAAAAAGTTATACACAATTGATTTCCAAAGCGGTAAAATAATCTGTTTTAATGAGCAAGGCACCCCAATTAAGGAAAAGCACCTGAAAATTACCTATGCACATAAAATGGATGCTTTCAGGGATGAACTGCTAATAACTCCAGGTACTCATGTTACGAAAGAAACGCCCTTCAGAGATAGGTATCCGCTTACTTATCTGCTTAATCCAAGTACATTAGAAGTATCAGATACATCATTCTTTGATTTGGATGAATTGAAACTCGAACAAATAAAAGATTTTGATAAACAAACTACATTTGATCTCCGCCCTTTGGTTGTTTCTTCATACAGAAATGGATTATACCTTGTAGTATTTGAAAGCTTTAATAAAATTTATCTTATAAATAAAAATTCAGAGATAGTTGATACAATTGAAATAAATGTGAATAATATTAAAACTCCAAAAATTGTCAAACATCCTACATTCGGGTATGGGCAAAGAACCTATACTTTGTTGAATGATTATGTAAGAAAAGGAGAGTCAATTTATTTCACCTTCGGCCAGGCTTCTAAGGGAATACACAAAGGGGTTATAAAAGTGAAGGTTAATGATAAAAATAAACTGACCGCTCAAAAACATCTGTTAAAGACGGAATTAGAACTGACAGATTCTTATCACCTTTATCAGAACCCTTATCAGGTGACTAGTGATGGTAATACCATCTATGGAGCAGATGGCATAGATATTATTCCATTAACTTTTGATTGAAGAGGTCAATCTAACGAAACCATTTTCTGGAAATAGTCAAATATCAAATGAAAAGCATTTACATACTCAGCAGTAGTATCCTCTTTTTTGTATGGGCTTGTAGTTCTGAAAATAGGTCAGGTGCAGGCGCTAAACCACCGATTACAGAATCTTTAACTCTTAATAATTTTGTTCAATCCGCTCCTTTTCAAGTCATAAACATTGATGGGATAGACTCAATTAAAATCAGCCTAAAAGAAGAAAACATTATATATAGTGTTTATCAGAAATTAGATGACACTGATCCTATTTTGGGAGATATATGGGACGCGATAAAAGTAAATAATAAAATCTATGTTTATGATTTTTCATCTAAGGCTATTTATTCCATAGACACGAAAGGTGAAATCAATGGACCATTCACTCGTGAGGGCCGCGGGCCGGGTGAGCATTTGGGTGTGGGTGTAATACGTGCCAATTTGAAGAACATCTATGCTACTGATCCTAATAATGGCCGCATCAACCGCTATACCTTGGATATGAAAGTACTTTCTTCGATACCATTACAAGTTTTGCGTACTATAGAATTAAATAATGAAATTCTGATTTTTGAGAATAATGGCATTAGTAAGGAGGAAAATCTGCTTACAATCACTTCCGTTGAGAATGTTTACGATACCTTAGCTACAATAATGCCCCGAATAGTTCCCATCGGATATGAACCTTCACTTTATAATAACTTATTATTTTCGGTGAATAGTAGTGGGGTAGTTATTGCTTCATACTCGGCTTTCCCCTGGATTTTCATCTTCGATGATGATTATCAGCATGTACAAACGTTGCTTTTCGAATACAGCAGCTTTGATAGTTTGAATGTTCCTGAATTTAAATTAGAAAAAAAGCCATCTTCTAAAAGATATAATCTCCAAAGGCCGTTTGTTTATCACAGGCTAATGGACAATGGCGATATTTATATTGGAATAGAAGAGGAGCTAATATACTTAACACCGGATGGTGAAGGGAAATATAAAACAAGAAAAATATTGGTTGAGCAATTTGAAAATGCAAACAACGCTTCAATAATGGTGATAGGGACTTCAAAAGATACAGTTTATGCAAAAAATGCAAAATATCTGTATGATTTCACCATTTCTTTGGATTAAGAAATTAATGGATTTTTTACATATAGAAAAGGAGAAAAAACGCACTCTTCATTCCTGAAGGGGATTCGAATAGGCATGAATAAATTACCTACAAAGCAACCTCATCTATCAGCCTTCACTTAAAATTTCGTACCTTTCAAAACTCAAAAAAAATTGAACCATCGTTTTGTAAATCCCTACTAAAAAATTTATGAGTGAAAAAGTAAGAGCCATGTTTGCCGATATTGCGGATGATTATGACCGCATAAACAGCGTGCTTTCTTTCGGAGTACATCATGCGTGGAGAAAAACCGCGGTTGTGGAAAGCGGGGCTAAAGAAGGCGATCATGTTTTGGATTGCGCCACGGGAACCGGCGATTTGGCTATCGCATTCAAAGAAACAGTGGGGGACTCCGGCTATGTGATGGGAACCGATTTTTGCGCTCCTATGATTGAACCGGCTCCGGCCAAAGCAGAAAAAGCCGGACTCCAAATTGATTTCGAAGTAGCGGATGCCATGAACCTTCCCTACGAGAATGATAAATTCGACATATCAACGATCGCATTCGGTATTCGTAATGTGGATGAGCCTGTAACTGCCCTCAAGGAAATGGCGCGCGTGGTAAAGCCCGGCGGAAGGGTTGTTGTGCTGGAATTTGGTCAGCCAAAAGGTTTGTTGAAATACCCATACAACTTGTACAGTCAGCATATTATGCCCACTATTGGAGGCTGGCTGAGTGGAAATCGGGAAGCCTATACGTATCTTCCGAAAACAAGCGCCGCATTTCCGGCAGGGGATAATTTTTTAGAACTGATGGAAAAATCCGGCGCTTTCGAAAAATACAGAGCTGTAAAACTAACCGGTGGAATTGCTTACGTTTATGTAGGAATCGTTCAATAATTGTATATTCATCAGCTAATCAAAAAAAATTTACTTTTATGACCATTGAAGAAATTAAGAAAGTGCTGCCGCATCGCTATCCATTTTTATTGGTAGACCGGGTCTTGGAACTTGAAGAAGAAAGCATCAAAGCCATAAAAAACGTAACGGCAAACGAAGAATTTTTTAACGGCCATTTTCCCGGACAGCCTATTATGCCGGGAGTTCTTCAGGTGGAAGCTCTTGCACAAGCCGGCGCTATCATGTTGATGACACAAAAAGTGGATGACCCGGAAAATTCACTCATGGTTTTTACAGGAATCAAAAACGCTAAATTTCGGAGACAGGTTGTTCCCGGAGATCAATTAGTGCTTGAAGTTAAGCTTACCGCGATGAAACGAAATTTTGTGGTAATGACGGGAGTTGCAACAGTAGATGGAGAAGTAGCCTGTGAGATTGAAGCATCGGCCGCTTTAGTTCCAAAGGATAAATCATGAGTACACAAAAAGGATCAGATCGACCGGTAAAAATCACCACCCAAACTGTGGTGGATATGAAATCTAAAGGCGAAAAAATCAGTATGCTTACCGCTTATGATTTCACTATGGCGCAAATTATCGATCAGGCGGGGATTGAAATTATTTTAGTTGGAGATTCCGCCAGTAATGTAATGGCGGGTTATGAAACCACCGTTCCCATGACGCTGGAGCATATGCTTTACCATACTTCGTGCGTTGTTCGCGGCACGGAACGGGCGCTGGTTATTGCGGATATGCCATTTATGAGTTACCAAGTTACAGCTAAAGAAGCGCTAAATAGTGCTGGCAGAATGATGAAAGAAGCCGGCGCGCATGCCATTAAACTGGAAGGCGGGAAATCCATTGTGGATACGGTAAAACGAATTGTGGACGCCGGTATTCCGGTGATGGGACATTTGGGATTAACTCCCCAAAGCATCTACAAGTTTGGCACCTATAAAGTACGCGCCACAGAGGAAGTTGAAGCTGAAGAACTTATTCGTGATGCGAAATTACTGGAAGAAGCAGGCTGTTTTTCGCTGGTACTTGAAAAAATTCCCGCAAAACTGGCCGAAAAAGTTTCCAATGAACTCTCCATTCCTACCATTGGAATCGGAGCCGGTGTCGGCTGTGATGGTCAGGTTCTGGTAATTCATGATATGCTGGGGTTGAATAAGGAATTTAATCCACGCTTTTTGCGCCGATATGCAGATTTGCATACCGTGATGACAGATGCGGTGCAGCATTACATCAAAGACATCAAAAACAAAAACTTTCCAAATAAAGACGAGCAATACGGCGGATGAGCAACAAAAAAAGACCTTTCATTTTAGTTAGTAATGATGATGGAATTTTCTCACCTGGTATTAAAGCACTTGCCGAAGTAGCGGCCGAATTTGGCGACACTTATATAGTAGCACCAGAGCGCGAACAAAGTGCGATGGGGCATGCGATTACCGTTCAGGTTCCTCTGCGAACCAGCAAATTTAATCTTGATGACCGGTTTGAGGGAGAAGCAGTGAGCGGTACCCCGGCTGATTGCGTCAAGCTTGCTCATGGGCAGTTATTGGATCGAAAACCAGATTTAGTAGTTAGCGGCATTAATCATGGTAGCAATGCTGGAATAAATATTTTGTATTCGGGAACAGTAAGTGCGGCCACCGAGGGAACTATTCTTGGTTATCCATCCATTGCGGTTAGTTGTACGGATTTCCAGGAAGATGCAGATCTGAGAGGATGTCAGGAAGCTGCCCGCCGTGTGATAAAATTTGTGCTCGAAAAAGGCCTGGAAAAAGGGGTGACTTTGAACGTAAATGCGCCTGCCGGAGAGTTCACCGGAATTAAATGGACCCGAATGGCCGACAGCCGGTATGTAGAAGAATATGAGAGCAGAAAGGATCCTTATAATCGAGCGTATTACTGGCTGACGGGAAAGTTTGAATTACTTGATGAAGCTGAAGATTCAGATATTCATGTTTTAAACGAAGGCTACGCATCGGTAACTCCCATTCAGTATGATCTTACATCCTACAGTATCCTAAAAGAGTTTGATGAGGATGATTTGTAGTCACAGATTTGTCGATGGGGTTTTCTAATCTGTAATTATTAATGCCCTTTCCCGGCAAGCATCTTCAGCAAATCAAGCCAAAATTTTTCATATAATTTTTGATTCTCTTTATTCACCTGAATATGCATTTGAGTGATGTGAGAAAGAGGAACCGTTGTAATATGCTCGCCCCATTTGGCGCTTTGGGCAGAAACGAAAGCGTCGTTAATCCCTTCTTTATCAAAAATCTGGTAGTTCTGAAATTTGTAGACAGGATTGAGTGAATATTTAGTGCCTTTCCCCACTGCTGCGCTGTAGGAGTAATATTTTACCGAGTCTACATTTTTTACTGTGCTGTTGAATACCTCCTTAACATACGCACAGGTAAGTTGCTCTAAAGAACCCAGGGCATCGCTTTTTGTTTTGGGATACATGTTGTCGCCAAACCAGTCAAAAACCCAGCTTAGTTTTTCGGTAACAAGTTCCGGTGCTTTTAGCACAAGGTCGGCAAGGCTGGACCCGTGATGTGGAGAGGAGAGGGTAGTCAAACTTTCAACTTTATCCGCGATATCCAGTTTTGAAAGTGCGTAACGCATATCAAGTCCGCCCATGCTATGTGCAACTACATTCACTTTTTCATAGGAATGATCCTCCAAAAACTTTTTTAAGAGCATTATCCAGTTCACGGCTCTTGTTTCAATAAGGGCATAAGGGACGATATTGGGAGCGATTGAAACTACTCCATGCTTTCGGACTTCCATGCAGGGATCATGCATAGGGCCTGATTTTATAACTGAAGCGATTGCACCATAACCGTGGCACATAAAAATGGGATACTTTAGTTTTACAATTTCCGGCTGAGGATACTCTTTCAACTCTAACATCTTAAGCAGGGGGCGTTTTTCAGCCATTATTCAGTCACTCCAATTATAACAGTATCAAGACTTGTGTCGCCAATCAAGCGTATGGTTCGCAGAATAGTATTTTCGTGATATACATAAATATCCATATCGTGTTCCGGGAACTGAACCTTGGCGGGTACTTCAATCTCATAAGCATTAAAAGCTTTATGCAGCTCTACATGAAATAATGTTTTTGAAAAGCGGGAAGGCACCCGAACCTGAAACATTCTGCGGGTGAAGGATGAGTCTACCGGAAAATCAACTATGCGAACTTGCTGTGGACTTATCTGAGCGCTAAAAATGTGGTTGATAATCAGAGAATCTAACTGCTTTCGACTATGAATATGGTTGGCTTTTGAAGCAGGTGTGGCTACTAAAATGAGCCCGCTCACAATGCAGGAAAGGATAAGTAAAATAGTAACCGCTGTTTTGCCCTTCGTTATTTTCAAAATTAACCGTATTGGTACAATGATGTTGAGAGTTTACCTTTAGGCTGAATCTATAAAATCTATCTAATAAACGATATGCCTGTTCAGGTAAAGTTGGTACAAACAAAGCATCAGGTTCAGGAATTTCATGAACTGCCAACACGGTTATATGAGAAGAGTGAATTTTGGAGACCGCCTTTTCGTCTTGAGGTCGAGAATATTTTTGATGAACAGAAAAATGAGCGGTTTTGGGAAGGCGGTGAATGCGAACGTTTCTTGGTGCACGATGATGAACGGGTTGTCGGCAGATTCGCACTATTCACAGATCCCGAGAAAGATGATAAATATCATCCCAAACTTGGAGGAATTGGTTTTGTGGAGATGGAAAAACGGTCAGAAGTTGCTGAGAAAATCATTCATTTTGCTAAAGAATGGCATAAAAAAAGAGGCTATGCAGGGTTTCGGGGGCCGATAAACTTTGGAGAGAATGATAGTTTTTGGGGAATTCAGATTAGTGGGTTTGATGAACCAAATGTATACGGAATGCTTTACCATCATCGATATTACCAGGAGTTAATTGAACAAACCAATCCAGAGAAACTGGATGATGTATTCATGTACCAACTGGAAATGGACACGAAAATTCCGGGCCGGATTATGAGAATTAGCGAAAGGCTCAGGCAAAATGATCAGATTGAAATTCGGCCTATCGATAAAAAAAATCTGGAACGCGATGGGGAGTTTATCCGACAAATTTATAACCGGGCTTTTCATAATCAGGTGGTGAAAGAAAGAGAGGAAGAGTTTATAGGAATCACGAGAGAAACCATCAGGCAGATGATCAATAAATTGAAACCATTTTTGATGCCCGAAACTTCACCTATTGCATTTGTTAATGGCGAACCGGCTTCATTTTTGATCAGTGTTCCGGATTTGCATGAAATATCAGCCCAGACAAAAGGAGAATTCAATTGGTGGCATTATCCCAAATTGATAGGATTTAAGAATCGCGTTGGGAAATTACGGCCTTTAGCTTTTGGCACCGATCCAAAGTTCAGAGGAAAGGGTTTGGAAGCTCTTATTTTTTCAGAAGGCATACAATGGACCAGAAAACATTATCCTCAATTAAAAAAAATGGAAGGAGGTTTTGTAAGCGAAAAAAACTGGATCATGCGCCGAAGTCTTGAAGCTTTTGGATGTGAAATCGCAAAAAAATACCGCGTTTATAAGTGGCTGGTTGATTAATTAACCTTGATTATGAGGATTGAAGGATGCCCATGATTTTAACAACACTCGTGGTAATCAGGAAAATCCTGTAAATCCTGTAAATCATGGTTAAAAAAGGTGCAGAAACAGGAAAAATTCATACGGTGCTTGCCGTTGTAATACCGGTGAGACTGATTTATGGGATTATTTGAATTTGAAAGAATAATAAGAATCATGATGGTTTGATTCCTGTTAACCATTATATTTTAAGCATATAAAAAATAACCTGATTCCCATGAAATTTTTTCTTGTTGCCTTATTAACACTATTATTTGCTAATACACCCTCTCTTCTCGCACAAGAAACCCCCCTGCCAGTTCTCCATTTATCTTTTGATGAGAGTGTTACAGATCTAAGCGGATTAAACCCAGAGATTGATGTGCAGGGCGGGCGCTTCGTTGAAGACCGAAACGGAAACCCGAACAGCGCATTTTATTTTGATGGGGTTGATGATGCCATTACGATAGCAGATACGGATAATGCGTTGGATGGAATAACCGAGCTGAGTTTTATGAGTTGGGTAAAATATGAAGGATTTGATGAGGAAAGCTATTATGCTACTATACTTGAGAGATTTGACTCATATGATACAGAAGGTTATTTCTTTGGGATGAACAGAGACGGGTATCTGGAAGTTGAGGGTTATACTGCAGGAGCAGGCTTAGAAGCCAATGAATGGAGTCATATTGCATTTGTTATTGGGGAAGGTAGAATAAAGTTCTATTTCAACGGAAAATTAATAGATGAAGCTTCCACTTTGAACGAAAAATATTTAGCGAATAACTCAGATATCACTATCGGGATTAGTGAATTTTCAAACAGCCCCTTCCAAGGTTCTTTAGATGAGGTTAAAATTTATGATTATGCCGCAGATGAGAATGTGATTAGAATTAACGCAGGATTAGAACCAATTGTTAAGGTTCAGGATCGTATTTTTTATATGCCATTTTCTGGGGCAATTGCTGATTCAAGCAAGTATGAACACGAAGTATTTGAAGACCCAGAGACAGGTAAAGCTGATGGTACTTTTATAGAAGATCGATTTGGCGGTCAGGATAAAGCGTATAGATTTAAAGGAACAGATAATGCCATTCAAGTTCATGATAGTGAGTTATATAGGTATCTTAATTTCTATAACTCTTTTACAATAGCCCTATGGTTATATGTTGAATCTTATCCAGAAGAAAATTCTGTAATAATGCAGCTTCCTTACCACTATAATGGAACAAGTATAGGGTTCTCTATGGAATTAGATAATTCAGGAATGTTGAATTTCTACACAAAAACAGGGGATTTGTATAGTAAAAATAATAGAAGTGAGTTTCCTCAACGACAGTGGGTCCACGTAGCCATTACTTATAATGGCGAAAATAGTGAGGTCTTTATTAATGGTGAAAAAGATATAAATACAATAGATACAAGACCTTCATTTCCTGTAGACTGTTGTGGACATGAGAAGAGGTTATATATCGGAAATAATTATTCAAACACAGAAGGGTTTAATGAATCTATAGATGACATTTCAATTTACAACTATGAGCTAAGCGACAGTGAAATAAAATCTATAGTGGATTATGAGTATAGTTTTAATTCGCCAGAAAATTCACTTTTAATATCATTTCCATTTGATACTTCTTTAGAAGATGAATCTGATATAGAAAATAATATTACTGTTACAGGTGGCAACTTAGCTTCAGACCGATTTGGGAATACTCAACAGGCCTATAAGTTTAATCAAGCAGATTATATTACAATTGCTGACACAGATAACCGGCTTGATTCTTTATATACAGAAGTTACTTTTTCTACTTGGGTAAGGGCTGATAATCTTAGTGAAAATGGTACTCATGCTAAAAATATTTTATTATCAAGAACCGATCAGGAGAATGCCGACAAGTTAAAATTTTGGCTTTACAAAAATCCTGACTTTAGAAATCAAATATATTTTTCTGTAAATAGTAAAGTAGTATCTGTTAATTCACTCGATGTAGTTGAAGGAAATTGGATTCATGTAGCGGGTACGTACGATGGCAATACACTTAAGATTTTTCTTAATGGAGAGTTAATCCGCTCTGAAAACTATGAAACAACTCTTAGCCTGACTGATTCAGATCTGCATATTGGAGGGAAACCATCTTATTTGAAAAATGAAAAAGGATTTGATGGGGTAATGGATGATATCAGGTTGTATAATTATGCTTTACCGGATAGTGCGATAAAATCTTCTTATGATTTAGAAATAGGAAGAAGGTTCGAAAAGCAGGAAATAGCGTATCTGCCATTCAATGGTTCTGCTATAGATTCCAGTCATAACAGGAATAATACAGAGGTTATTGGTGCTCAACTATCCGGGGGCAGATTTGATCAGGAGGAGACTGCCTACACATTTAATGACGATACCGATGTTATCAAAATTAAAGATGATTCTGCGGAACTGGATTCCATATATGCTGGACTTACCATACATACCTGGATAAAATTCGATGAAGATTCTGATATGTCCATTGTTCATAGAAAAGATTCCTCACAGTATGGTCAATTTTATTTAGGTATGAGTGGTACTAAAGTGCGATTCAAAATCAATAATGCAGAGATTTATTATTATCATTATAAGCTCAATAGAGGGAAATGGTATCTAATTTCCGCTACATTTGAGGATTCGAAAATGAAATTATTTATAGATGGGCAGCTTGCATCAGAAGGAGGATATTCTGGTAGATTAGAAATGGGAGAATCAGATATTCTTATTGGCAACAATAATGACTTAAGTCAGCCTTTTAGAGGGTCTATTGATGAAGTAGGTATTTATAACTATGCCCTGGAAGAAGAGATAATACAGGCATTCTATGAAAACCGGTTTAAAGGATATGATCTGCCTCCCCAAAATATGCTTCATCTTTCTTTTTCCAATACTCTTGTTGATTCAAGTGAAACTGACCACCCAGTTATAAGTGAAGGTGGAAGTTTCACTGAAGACCGGCTGGATAATCCGGAATCAGCTTATTCCTTTGATGGAGAGAATGACAGGCTTATAATTAAGGATTCGAATTCAGCCTTGGACTCTATTGGAACAGGGTTTACAATGGCCGCATGGGTAAACATGAAAGGGGGCGGAGTGAATTATCCTCAAAGTAGTTTAATTTCCAGAATGGATTCTGAGTTCGACAGTTTTTATTTAGGTATTGTAGATGGTAAAAGTGACTATTGGGGTGACGACCCTCAAAATGCTGAGGGAATTCTTTTTCGTATAGATGATGAAGAGATTGCATTTAAAGACAAACCCATCCAAACTGGAAGCTGGTTCCATGTAGCAGGCACCTTCGAGGACGAAATGATGAAGCTGTACATTAATGGAGAGATGGTAAAAACAGCATCTTATACAGGCATCATAACGGTCTCTGAATCTGATTTATTTATAGGAAATACAGCCACTGGTGATCAGCCTTTTTACGGAGATTTAGATGATATAAGAGTCTATAATTATGCGTTATCTGACAGTGCCATCGCTGATTTCATAGATATTGAAACTGTTGTTGTCCCTAATGAGCCAGCGCCCGAAAAACCTGACAGCTTTAAGCTCTCGCAGAATTATCCTAATCCCTTTAATCCAACTACACAAATTGAATTTTCCATCCCTGTTGCCGGAGATGTTTCTCTGAAAATATTTAATACAATAGGTCATGAAGTAGCAACTCTGAAAAGCGGGCGTTTGAATAGTGGTTATCATTCTGTGACCTTTGACGCCAGTCAAATTTCATCCGGTGTATATTTTTATCAGCTAAGGTTTAAGGAGCAAACTCTCATTAAGAAGATGCTGTTAATAAAATAGCATACTTACTGCTCTCTCTTAGTACCATATTACACTTGATGATTGAAATCCATTTCATTTTTAAGTCGAAAGAGTAGATGTATCAGAACAATCTGCAAAATCAATCAAAAAAAAGAAGCCCTCTATCAAAGGGCTTCTTTTGTGTTAGCAATCTATAGCTTGAAAAGCTATATCCAGTAAAATGGTTGGTTGTAGGAGATACCTTACCCACGGTATTTCCAGAAACCATCACAAAAGGCTCAATCCATAATTTTTCTCAGGAAAGCAGGCTGATCGGTATCGTCTTTTCTTATACGCTCAGTACGGCTTTGAAAAGGTGCGATATTATCCTTTGTTTCTGTTTTTTGATCTTCCTGTTCATCATAAATATCCTCACTCTCCTCCGGTCTGCGAACATTCAGATTTCGGCGCAGGTAAGAGGGTGTGTCCAGCTTCTTTAGGTTATTTTCGCCTTTGTAATAATCGCCGGTACTTCGTGAAAAGCGATTTGGAACCTGTGATTCTTTTTGGGATTGAATATTGGAAGCGGCATTTTCAGCTGCCTTATGCAACGACTCTTTTGGAGCCACTTTTGCGGTAGTCCGGTCTTCAGCCAAATCGAAACCTGTAGCGATTACCGTTACCCGGATTTCCGTGCCAAAGTTTTCATCGAGCACGGTACCAAGAATAATCTCGGCGTTATCACCTGCTTCCTGTTGAATGATGCTCGTTGCCGTGGTTGTTTCCCGCATTCCAAGATTTGCTCCGGCTGAAATATTCACCAGAACATTTCGCGCTCCGCGAATACTTACTCCATCAAGCAAGGGAGAGTTGATTGCGGATCGGGCTGCCATCTCAGCACGGTCGGGTCCTTCGGCTGTTGCAGAACCCATAATTGCGGCTCCGCCATCATTCATAGTAGTGCGCACATCGGCAAAATCAAGATTGATAAGGCCGGGCATCAGGATGAGGTCGCTGATTCCACGAGTTGCGTTGTATAAAACTTCATTTGCCATAGCGAAAGCATCCATCAAGGAAGTGTTTTCGTCGGCTATATCAAGAAGCCGTTCATTGGGGATAACAATCACCGTATCACAATTTTTCTTGAGCTCGGTGATGCCCTCAAGTGCATATTTCTTGCGAATTTTACCCTCACATTCAAACGGGGTAGTGATGATTCCCACGGTAAGAATTCCGCGCCGTTTTGCGATACCTGCCACAACGGGTGCTCCACCGGTTCCGGTTCCGCCGCCCATTCCTGCCGTTACAAAAATCATATCAGCACTTTCAATTGATTCCTCAATTTCGTGCCGGTTTTCTTCCACAGCTTCGCGGCCAATTTCTGGTCGTGCACCGGCTCCAAGGCCGTTTGTAAGTGCTGAGCCTACCTGAATTTTGATATCCGCCATGCTGTTTTTGAGTGACTGGGCATCGGTATTCAGCGCAATATACTCTACGCTGTCGAGTCCCATATTTATCATATTATTTATGGCGTTTCCGCCACCACCGCCAACGCCTACGACTTTGATCTTAGCGTTTTCCTGGCTCTGTTCGTCGAAAAAGAAACGTGAATTATTGTTAGCCATGTTAACTCCTGTTGAGTTGTTGTTTACTGGATTGTTATTGTAGATGATTGCTTATTTCTACTGTTAAAGTTCTTAGAAATTGCTGATGAAATTCCATCCGTCAGACGAACGAATAGGCCTCCATCTGACCGCTCTAAGTCGGTCTGATGGATAATTCGAACTACTTTGTGTTTTTAATTCGTTAGACGGTTCCATAGTTTTTCTGATTGCTTGTTTTGAATTAAAGTTCTTTAAACCAACTTTTCATGCGGTCGGTAATTTTCTGCATTACCTGTTCCACATTGGTTCCTTTCGATGATGCGGGCATCATCGCCTGATTGTTGGCTGTACCAGATCGAAGAGCATGCATCACCAAACCAACGCCGGTAGCGTAAATCGGGCTGTTTACTTCTTCTTTTAAGCCCCCGGTTATACCGAGAGGAATTCCCACTTTGGCATCAATGCCTAAGATTTCGTTTGCCAGTGGACAAATATTCTTAATTAGTGATCCGCCGCCTGTAATAACTACACCGGCACTCAGGGCATCCACATAGCCACTGCGTTTTATTTCGATGCCTACTATTTCAAGGATCTCTTCCATCCTTGCCTGTACAATTTTGGCAAGAATGCTTTTGGTGATTTCTTTGGGTGGCCTTCCCGCAATTCCGGGAACGGTGATTACTTCATCTTCTTCAATTAAATCGGCATAGCTTTCACCGTGCTTTCTTTTGAGTGTTTCAGCCTGATCGTCTAATACACTGAGTCCAAGACGGATATCGTCGGTTACTTTTTGCCCTGCAATAGCGATTACAGCCGTATGCCGGATGGTGTTGTCTTGGAAAATGGCTACATCGGTTGTTCCGCCGCCGATATCAACTAAAACTACACCGGCTTCTTTTTCTTCTTCATCCAAAACGGAATAAGAAGACGCAAGCGGCTCAAGAATAAGATCGGCAACCTGATAGCCTGCACGTTCCACACATCGGTACATGTTTTTTGCAGCTGAAACCAAGCCTGTAATAATGTGGACTTCCGCCTCCATTCGCATCCCGCTCATTCCAACCGGATCACTGATGCCGTCTTGCCCATCTACCACAAATTCCTGTGGAATCACATGCAAAATCTGCTGATCTGTAGGAAGCATGATGCGCTGGCAATCTTCCAGAAGTCGTTCCACATCTTTAGCGGTAATTTCATTATCGCGATTATTTATGGTGATGACTCCTTTGCTTCGCATACTACGGATGTGATCGCCGGCAATTCCAACATTCACGGAATTAACTTTTATCCCTGAAGCAAGCTCAGCCTGGTCGATGGCATCTTTGATGGCATTTACCGTTTTATCGATATTTACTACAACGCCACGGTTCAATCCGTCGCTGGGCGCTTTACCCACCCCGAGAATATTAATGCGTTGTTGTTCATCAATAGATGCTACGATTGCGCAAATTTTTGTAGTCCCGATGTCGAGGCCTACCATTATGTTTTCATGTTCTTCCATGACTGTCCGCTGTGTTTTGATTGATTGCTAAATTCCTGGTGCTTTTTTCGCAAGCTGTGCTATGTGGTGCCAAGTTAACTTTCACGGGTTACCACCTGATTACTAAACCGGAGATCTACCTGTTGCATAACCTGAATCCCCTTTGTTCGAATTACTTCCGCATAAAATGCTTCCCAATTTTCTAACTTTGTTTCGAAATCATTCCTGCCAAAAAGAAGTTTGACTCCATTTTCGTGGCTCAATGCTACAACTCCTTCAATTTCATCAAAGGCTATTTCGCTTATAGTTGCCCAGCCAAATCCATTTTCTTTAGCTTTCAGCAGGAAATCACGCACTTGTAAAAAAGATTCATCCTTCAAAGTATCAGCTGTTGCGGCAGAACTGTATCCGTATAACAGGGGCACATCTTTCGATTTTCCCGTCAAAACCGGAAGCCTCACGCCGTCTTCATCTACATAAATCCGGCTGCTTCCATCAATCAATAATGCAAGAGGTTCTCTTTCGGTGATGTCGAGTGTTAAACTGCCATTGGGTTCTATAAAAGGGGTTACCGACTTTACGTACACAAATTTTTCTATCTGATTTACCAGGAGAGATAAATCCACACTGTCTGGATTAAGGCCAATTGTATTACTTGCGGTTTGCTGAATTTGAGCCTCATCGGTGTAATGCAAAGCGTTTACCTTCACCTTTTGGACGGTCATATTCTGATTCCAATAAAGTGCGGCAACCACAGCAATTCCTGAAATAAGCATCAACGCTGTAACCCAGGGCATGATTTTTATGCTATGTGAATTCTGGCTGCTCAATCTGCTGATGGTTTATATTTTCCTGATTTCAATACTTTCACAAAATCTTCTCCAAACCGATAAATATCACCGGCACCCATAGTTATGATGATATCACCGGTTTTAGCCAGTTCCTTCAGCATGTCGGTCACTTCTTCTTTATCCTCGATGTAGTGCACATTTTTATGGCCATACTGCACGGCGGTATCACTAATCAATTTCCCGCTGACACCTTCGATTGGTTTTTCGCGGGATGGATAGACATCTGTAACAATCAGCACTTCGGCGTCAAAAAAGGAGAGTCCAAATTCTTTGTATAAATCCTGAGTGCGAGAATACAGATGCGGCTGAAAAACGGCTACGATTCTTCGGTCCGGCCAGCCTTTCCGGGCGGCTTGCAAAGTAGCTTGTACTTCAGTCGGGTGATGGGCATAGTCATCAATCACCAAAATGCCATCGTTAAATTTCTGCTGAAACCGGCGGAATACTCCCTGATATCGTTCCAGCCCTTTTTTTATCAGTTTGAAATCAATATCTAATTCGATGCCTGTTGCAATAGCGGCGAGTGCATTTTTCACATTATGATCTCCGGGCGAATTCAGGGTAATCACCCCAAGCTTTTCTCCATTCTGAACTACGGTAAAAGTGCTTGTAAAAGCGTTTAGCCTGATATCAACTGCCCGAAGTTGCGCCTGTGGTGTTAAGCCGTAAGAGATAACTCTTTTCTCGAGCTGTGGAAGAATACTTCGCACATTAGGGTCATCAAGACACACAATAACGGCACCGTAAAAAGGAACTTTGTTAGCGTAATCGATAAAAGCATTCTTCACGTCTTCCAGATCGTCATAAATGTCCAGATGTTCCGCTTCAATATTCGTGATAATGGCGATAGAAGGAGAGAGACGCAGGAAAGTCCGGTCAAATTCATCGGCTTCAACTACAATTAAATCTCCTTTACCAACCACCGCATTGGTCTTATCAAAACTGTGCACTTTTCCACCCACTATAATTGTGGGATCGTAATTTCCATCTTGCGTTACATGGCCAACCATTGTTGTTGTGGTGGTTTTTCCATGAGTTCCAGCCACTCCGATTCCGAATTTCATCTTCATAAGTTCGGCCAGCATTTCCGCTCTTTTTATAGTGGGAATGCGTTTTTCAATGGCGGCAATAGTCTCTTCGTTTTCAGTCGCTTTCACCGCGCTTGTATAAACAACTACATCGGCTCCATCTATGTGTTCGGCTTTATGGCCCTCGAAAACAGTAGCTCCAATTTCTTCAAGGCGCTTCGTGGTTTCATTCACGGCACCATCCGAACCTGTGACTTTATATCCGCGCTGGAGCAGGATTTCCGCCATTCCGCTCATGCCAATCCCTCCAATACCGACCATATGAATATGGCGGGTTCGTCCAAATGCGGGTTGAGTTTCAATTCGTTTTTCCATCAGTTCAAACGGGATTTAGCAAGTTCTAAAATTTCTTTCGCGATCATTTGAGCAGCTTCAGGTTTTGCCAGGCTTAATGCTGCCGAATGCATTTTATTCAGCCGTTCCTGATCAAAAATCAAAGATTCTATTAGTTCTGTTAAATTTTCTTTCAAATTGGAATCGGTTAAGAGCTTGGACGCTCCGGCGTCAACCATAGCTTTTGCATTTTTGGTTTGATGATCTCCCGCCACATTTGGAGAAGGCACCAACACGCTGGGTTTGCCGGTAAGCATCAGTTCGGAACAAGAACTTGCTCCCGCGCGGCTGACAACCAGGTCGGCGGCGGCATAGGCTTCGGGCATATTTTCAAGGAATGCCGATAACCGCACATCAGCTAATTTTTTTAGGTTGATGGTGGCCGAAAGTTCATCAAAGTATCTCGATCCACATTGCCAGATAACCTGTAAACCTGAAGTATCCTGAAGATGCTGAATTTGCTCTGACATAGCTTCATTGATAGTTTTTGCTCCACCGCTTCCACCCAAAACAAGTAAGACAGGTTTGTTTTCATCGAAACCAAAAGCTTGCAGGGCTTCCTGTTTATCTACATTCAATAACGTTGAGCGGGTGGGATTTCCGGTTATTTGGGTTTTTGACTCCGGAAAGAAATTATCAGCTTCTTTGAAGGCGGTGAAAATCTTATGGGCAAATTTGGCCAACATCCGGTTTGTGACACCCGGAAAACTATTTTGCTCCTGAATCACAACGGGAATATTCTTTTTGCCAGCAACCCAGCCCACTGGCCCGGCCGCGTATCCTCCACAAGAAACCACAACCTGAGGTTTAAATGAGTTTAGTATTTTTAAACTCTGCATAACGCTGGTAATCAGCTTCACGGGAAATAGCAGGTTTTTCATGGTTAGCCTTCGGTGAAACCCGCTAATCCAAACATTGGCAATTTCATATCCCGCTTTTGGAACAGCTTTCCACTCCATGTGATCTTTTGTTCCTACAAAAAGAATACTCGTATTATTATTCTCCGCTTTTAAAGCGTCCGCAATTGCAATTGCAGGATAAACATGGCCGCCTGTTCCGCCGGCTGCTAATAATATTCTTGGATTACGCATAGAACATGGCCCTCCTGCCTCGGTTATGTTTCGAGATATTCAGAAGAATCCCAACCATAAATCCGGCAAAAAGCATACTGGTTCCGCCATAACTTACAAAGGGCATTGGGAGGCCGGTTACCGGCAAGATTCCGCTTGCTACGCCCGCATTCACATATCCATATAAAACCACCGTAAGCGTACATGCTACAGCCAAAAGTGAACCAAGATGGTCTTCCGCATTTCGGGCGACGTACACCACTCCACGGAATAAAATCAAAGTAAAAATAAAGATGAGAGACATGGCTCCGAGCAGGCCATATTCTTCCGCGATAATGGCAAAAATAAAGTCGTTGTAGGGGGCGGGGAGGAAATCACGCTGCGAGCTTTTTCCAATTCCAACGCCAAATATTTCTCCTTTGGCTATGGCGATATGCGCTTGTTGCGCCTGATAACCGCTTCCCTGAATGATAGTCTCGCTTGGAATGTCTTTTACCTGAGTAAGATATTGTTCAATACGATCCTGCCGGTTTCCAGACTGGTTAAGCAGCAGCATCCCGCCCAATAAACCAATGCCAACTAATGAGCCAAGCTGAATTACACTCACTCTTCCGATGAACATCACAATAAGGCAAATGGCGAGGAGTATTCCCGCACTGCTGAAATCTTCAATTCCAATTAAGGCGCAGGTTATAACCACCCAAAACATGATGGGGAGGAAGGTTTTCTTAAAATCTTTGATATACTCCTGCTTTTCGCTGAGCAACACACAAACGTGAATCATAAGAGCTACGGTGGCAATGGTGGAGGGCTGGAAAGAAAACCCGCCCACATTCAGCCAACGTTTTGCTCCAAACTGTTCTGCTCCAAAGGCCAAAACGGCTATTAAAAGAATCCAGCTTAAAACCATTCCAAGACGGCTGAATTTTGCGAGAATATGGTAATTTATTTTTGAGGCAATCAACATTACAATGAAAGCGATACCCAGTTTTACAAGGTGGCCTATAATTAATTGTCCGGCAGTAGTCGATTTTGTCTCCGCAAAAAAAGCAATGGAAGAATACACCGCCAGCATGCCAAACACCATCAGGATAACTACCGACATAAGCAGAAAACGATCGCTGCCCTGCGAACGGGTATCAATCTCTTCGGGCGTTGTGCCGATGATATTGGAGATATTGCTATGTGGGGAGGTGTATATCATAGGTTAGTTTTCAACCAAGTTCTCCTTTAGAAATGTCATTGCGAGGAGCCGATTCTTTATTATCCGATTTATGATTCCATCCGACGCGGCAATCTTTCTTAAATACACAAAATGCTGTATCAGGGAGATTGCTTCGTCGTTAAAAAGTTCAATCTTGCTCAAACTCGGTAAGCTCCTCGCAATGACTGGCTCTGGCGATATTTTTAAATTGCAGTTTCTCATTAAAGTTTATTCACTTCTTCTTTGAAGATTTTACCGCGGTGTTCGTAACTGTCAAACATATCGAAGGAGGCGCAGGCGGGACTTAACAACACTACTTCTCCGCGTTTAGCAGTTTTTCTGGCTGCCCGAACAGCTCCGCCCATGGTCTCTGCTTTCACAAAATTTGGAACCACTTTTTTCAACTGCTTCTCAACGCTTTCTTTGGATTCTCCGATGGCGATAATGGTGTGCACTTTCTCGCGAATCTGCGATTCCAGTTCAGAATAATCGTTGCCTTTATCTCTGCCTCCTAAAATCAGCGTAAGCGGCACGTGGAAACTATCCAAAGCAAACCAAACGGCATTTACGTTGGTAGCTTTGCTGTCGTTGATGTATTTCACTCCATCAACAACACGCGCAACTTCCAGCCGGTGTTCTACACCCTCGAACGAGCGAAGGCTTTCACGAATAGCTTCATTTTTGATTTCCGAAGCACGGGCAGCAAGGGCGGTGGCAAGCCCGTTATTTAAATTGTGCTGGCCTCTTAATCCTACTTCATACACTGGCATAAGCGTTTCTTCTTTATTGTTGAATTTGAAAATGATTTGATCGTTGCGAACAAAAGCTCCTTCAGGGACTTCCTTTTTATTGGAAAAAGCCCACAGCTGAGGGAAGTTTTTCTGTTTCTGAATATTCTCTACATGTTGCTTAATAAGCGGGTCGTCATAATTGAAAATGAAGGTGTCTTCCGGCCCCTGATTTTCTGTTATTCTGAATTTCGATGCCGCATAAGCTTCCAAATTGTACCCGTACCTGTTCAGGTGATCGGGAGAGATATTCAGTAAAACACTCACCGAGGGTTTAAAACTGTGGATGTGGTCGAGCTGAAAACTGCTTACTTCCAAAATGAAATCGCCTGTTCCGTTTTCGACCTTCTCGGAAAAAGCAAAACCGATATTTCCGGCAAGAGAATAATCTGCCTGAGCGGTTTTCCAGACGTGAGCCAACCAGCTGCTTACAGTAGTTTTTCCATTGCTGCCGGTAATCGCAATAATATTATTCTTGGTGAACCAGCTCGCAATTTCAATTTCAGAGAAAACTTCTTTCCCATTATTTAAATAATACTGAATGATCTCAGACTCGGAAGGAACTCCCGGGCTTACCACTGCAAATTCTCCCTCACGGGCTTTTTCGCTGTGCCCGTTTTCTTCAAAAGTGATGGAAGCAGCGTCAAGTTTTGCTTTTGCTTCATCAGAAATCACCCCAAAATCAGACACAAAAATATCGGCTCCTTTTTTCCTGAGGAGAAGAGCGGCTGCAACACCACTTCGGGCAGCGCCAATAACTACGATATGTTTGTTTAAAATTTCTCTCATCTGATTTTTAGCGTTAAAAGACTCAAGAGGCCAAGTAAAACAGTGATAATCCAGAAACGAACTACAATTTTTTGTTCAGGCCAACCCTTTTTCTCAAAGTGATGATGGATTGGGGTCATCAAGAAAATTCGCCGTCCTTTTCCATATTTGCGCTTGGTGTATTTGAACCATGACGTTTGAATAATGACCGAAAGAGTTTCCAAAAAGAAGACGCCGCAGATAAAAGGGAGCAGAAGTTCTTTGTGCAGCATTAAACCGAGTGCACCAAAAGCACCGCCTAAAGCGAGGGAACCGGTATCACCCATAAAAACAGAAGCGGGATTTGTGTTGTACCACAAAAAGCCAATACATGCCCCAACCAACGAGGCACTAAAAATGGTGAGCTCGCCAGCTCCCGGTAAATACATGATGTCGAGGAAACCGGAGAAATCTACCCGGCCAGAGACATAAGCAAAAATGGCAAAAACAATCCCGCAAATGGCCGAAATTCCAGAAGCTAAACCATCTAAACCATCGGTTAAGTTGGTAGCGTTACTTACGGCGGTAATCACAAAAACGGCCACAAAGAGATAAATAATCCAGCCTAAAGTATCTCCGAAGAAAGCGTAGTCTATGTTTACATTCTTCAGGAACGGAACCGTTGAAAGTGTATTGAAGGCTTCAAAATCGGGGTGAAAATAAAGTACGGCTCCAACTACCAGGCCTACGCTAACCTGTCCGGCCACTTTGAACCATCCTGCAAGTCCGCTTTTGTCTTTTTTCACCACTTTTATGTAATCATCAATAAAACCAACAGCGCCCAGGGCAAGGGTCACAAAAACGATAAGCCAGCCATAAATGCTGTCCAATTTTACCCAAAGAATGGTTGGAATTACAATCGCGAGAATGATAATAACTCCTCCCATCGTAGGCGTTTTTCCTTTAGCGAGATGGTGGTCGAGCCCAATATCCTCGCGGATTACTTCCTGTAGCTGAAGTTTTTGAAGCCACTCAATAATCCGCCGACCAATAAATAAGCTGATGAGGAGAGAGGTAATTGCCGCCAATCCTGTTCGTGTGGAAATAAAAGCAATGGCTCCGGTTCCGGGAACATCGTAGGTTACATCCAGCCATGTGAAAAGCTCATACAGCATTAGTTTTCCTCCACATGTTTTGTAAGAAACGCGCGTGCTATTTCACGATCATCAAAAGGATGGCGAATACCATTTATTTCCTGATAGTTTTCGTGGCCTTTCCCGGCAATCAACACGATATCATTGGCGGAAGCTTGGGAGATCGCTTTTTTAATGGCTTCTTTTCGATTGGTGATGCTGGCAATATTTTCGAGCTCCTCAAATCCATCGAGAATATCGGCGATTATTAAATCGGGGTTCTCTGTTCGGGGATTGTCGCTTGTTACAATAATATGATTGGCAAATTTTGCTGCTATTTTTGCCATTTGAGGCCGCTTCGCTGAATCTCTGTCACCGCCGGCGCCAAAAACTAAAAACAGTTTTTGATCTTCATTTTTCACAGAGACAAGCGTAGAAAGCACATTTTCCAGGGCGTCGGGAGTATGAGCGTAATCTACTATCACCAGAGGCAAGTTTTTTCCATCAACTGAAACAGGTTCCATTCTTCCGCGCGCTCCTTTTACTTCACTCAGCGCTTTAGCAATTTCTTTTGTATCAAGGTTTAAAGCTTTGGAGATAAGAAAGGCCTGGCCAACGTTATAAGCATTAAAAGTTCCTACCAACGCACTTTCGATTTTCGTCTCATTTACCACAATAGAAACTCCTTCAGAGGAGTTGTTCAGGATATGGGAAGAACCATTTTTAAAACTGAGGAATGCTTTTTTAGCCTTACAATCTTTTATAATTTCAGCGCCAAAAGCATCATCCATATTTACCACAGCGGTAGAGCTTTCTGGTAGGTGATCGAATAACAGTTTCTTAGACCGGCCATATTCTTCCAGCGTTTCGTGATAATCAAGGTGATCATGGCTTAGGTTCGTGAAAGCGGCAACTTCAAAGTCGAAACCGGTTACGCGTTCCTGATGCAATGCATGAGAAGAAACTTCCATCACCAAATACTGAGAACCTGCTTCCGACATCTTTTTCATATCGCTGGCAAGTTCGATGGGATCTGAAGTGGTCAATCTGCTGTCAAAAACTTCATCTAAAATTCTTTTATTTACGGTGCCGAGCAGCGAAGCTTTTTTTCCGCAGGCTCGCAAAATCTGGTACACTAAAGTTGCGGTAGTGGTTTTTCCGTTTGTTCCGGTGATACCAACTATTTTCATCTTTTTGGCGGGATATCCTGCAAAGGCCTGGGCAATCGGCCCGGCAAGTTTTGCGGTGTTCTCCACTTCAATAACACAAACTCCCGGCGCTTCCGTGTAATAAGATTCTTCGCAGATGAGAACCTTGGCTCCACGCGCAATAGCGTCTTCCAAAAACATGTGTCCATCAACCTGAGTACCTCGTATTGCTATAAATACAGAACCATCAGTTACTTCACGGGAGTTAAGCGCGAACGTATTCAGCTCTTCATCAAAATCTACTTTTGATACATGAAGCGGAGAGCACAATTCTATGAGCTTATCAAGTTTCAACTATCTTTTGCCTGCTTCTGTTAAAATTTCCAACGACTTTGCCTTGCCGCGTATGGTTACGGCATTTCCTTTCTTCAGCAATTCTCCTGATTTAGGAAACTGCGCGAATATGGTACCTGATCCAATGAGTGTTGCTTCGAGCCCAAGATTGGTAAGTAAAGCCGTTGCCTGACGCATATTCATTCCTCTCAATTCAGGAATTTTGGAATACCCTTCTTTCACATTTGCACTGTCTGTGGGGAGGTAAGTTTCCGAAAGAGTGAGTAAAATTTTACCCTCACCCGAAAGAGAATCGCCCGCTTGTGGAATTTGTTGGGATATATAACCGGTTTTTCCTGAAATACTGTAAGCAAGGTTCAAGTTGTCTAAAACTTCTTCAGCCTGTTTTTTTTTCAATCCTTTCAAGAAAGGAACATGGGCAATCAGTTGCGGTTCCGGTTTTTCATTTTCAATTTTTCTTTGGATGTCATTGTCGAGCCCGGCTATTCGGGTTGCTACATTTTTGAAAATTGGGCCTGCTGTATATCCTCCATAAGCACTGGTTTTGGGTTCATCCAATAATATGAAGCATACATACTTAGGGTCTTCAACCGGGAAAAATCCTACAAAAGAACCTCTGTAATTGTTAGTATAGCGTCCATTAACTACTTTTTTGGCGGTACCTGTTTTCCCAGCGATTGCCAAACCTTCAACCTGGGCAAATTCTCCGGTTCCTGAATCTGTTACTACACTTTCAAATATCGGAAGTAATTTTTTTATGGTTGATTCCCGCGCAATTCGGCGGATGGCTATCGGCTCACGTTCTTTTATGATGTTGCCCTTTCCATCTTCGATACGCTCTACCATATAAGGCCGCATCAGGACGCCCCCATTAGCGAACGCGGCATAAGATTGAGCAATTTGAAGAGGAGTGACCTGAATTTCATAACCATGCGACATCCAGGGTAAAGTTACCAGGCTCCAGTCGTAAGGTTTCGCTAAGCGTCCTCTTTCTTCACCCGATAAATCTATATTTGTGGAAGTCCCAAAACCGAGGTTGCGCGCATATTGATAAAAAACCTCGGGCTTCAACCGCATAGCGATTTCAGCGGTAGCCACATTTGAGGATTTCTGAATAACTTCCTGAAAGCTTAAATCTCCGAGCGGATCATGATCCCGAAGAGTTAAATTGTGAATAACCACTTCACCATTATCAGGGGTTTTGAAAATTTCATCAAAAGAAACCACGCCTTGTTCAAGGGCAGCAATTGCGGTTACCAATTTGAATGTTGAACCGGGTTCAATCATATCGGAAATGGCAAAATTGCGACGATTTTCACCTTCTCCCGGAAAATTAGGATCGTAGCTTGGATAATTCGCGATAGCTTTGATGGCGCCCGTTTTTGGATCCATAATAATACCGGTGCCATAATTCGCCCGGTTTTTTTCTACACCTGCCTGAAGTTCATCTTCCAGAATTGCCTGGAGATAAGCGTCGATCGTGGTATGTAAAGAATAGCCGTTTCGGGGAAGGCGTTTCGGAGCGCCTACATATTCAAATATCCTGTTGAATGGATCTCTGCGAACCTGACGAACACCGTCTTCACCTTTCAATTCTGTGTTATAGAAAGATTCAAGTCCAATTCTCCCATCCATTTTATGGTCTACAAAACCAAGCGCATGAGCTGATAATGTTCCAAAAGTATATTTTCGGCGATAATTTTCTTCGAGAATAACTCCGGGGATTCCAAGTGCTTTTATTTCATCTTTCAGCAATACAGAAAGATTATTTTCCAGCCCAATGTATCGTGAGCGGGCAGGAGCTGAATTTATTTTGTTCTTATAAACCGCACTTCCTTTTCCGGTTAGCCTTCCAAGATTTTCACTCAAAAGGCTGATTTGCGCAAGAGTTACTCCCGCTACTTTGGGATCAAAAGCGAGTTTATAATCTACTGAGTTGGTAGCGAGTAACGTTCCGTTGGCATCATAAATATTGCCCCGTTGCGCTGGAATTGGAAGCAACTCAATGGCTTGTTTACTCCAGAGTTGGCGCAGTTGGTCACCTTCAAGGTAATTGATGCGAATCAACTGAAAACCCAATGCGCAGGGTATCAGTAAGATGAACCCCAACACGATGAACATTCGGCTTAATATGGCTGTACGTTCCTCCATATTACTCCTTTATGATGATGACATTACTCGCCGGGCCACCGTTTATAAAGCCCTGAGCTTCCGCTTTACGATAAATTTCCGCGGGGCCTACCATACGGTCGTATCGCAGCTTCAGCTCGTCGTACTGCGAGCGGGCTTTGTTGTACTCAGCTTCAAGAAGTTGTACTTCATTGAGAAGCTTTTGTGTTGCGAACACATGAGTTAAATACAACAGGCCGGAAACTCCAATAACAATACTGGCAAGGATTACCTTCCAGGGGGTAACTTTTGGAAGGCTGATCGGTTGCCTGGCCTTTTGGGTATTTGCCGATGATTTTCTTCGGGATGAAGAAGGGGGATTTTTATCAGGCAGTGGTACCCGCCGGAGGTTAGGGCGAATGTCATGCTTTTTTAGTGGGGATTGCACAATCATAAACTACCTCCATCTGTTTTTTCAGCAATTCGAAGTTTAGCGCTTCGGGATGCCGTATTTACAGAAACCTCTTCTTTTGAAGGTGTGATTACCTGTTTGTTAACAGGGTGTATTTGGGAAATGGGGTTTCCATAAAAATCTTTTTCGATGCTGCCTTCATGATTTCCGGCCTTAAAAAATCGCTTCACAATACGATCCTCTAATGAATGGTAGGAAATGGCAACAATACGTCCACCCGGCTTTAATAATTCGAGCGATTGCTCCAGAACTTTTTTAAGCATTTCCAATTCGCGGTTTACTTCAATGCGAATTCCCTGAAATACACGGGCCAGTGATTTAACAACAAATCTTTTACTAACCAGCGTACTGATTACTTTTTTCAGCTCACCGGTGGTTTCAATTGGCCTCGCTTCAATAATGGCTTTTGCTATTTGGCGGCTCATTCGCTCTTCGCCATAGTGAAAAATTACATCTCGCAACTTTTCATAATCATATTCATTCACCACCTGATAAGCTGAAACACCGGATAAATTTCCCATGCGCATATCCAGCGGGCCTTCTTCTTGAAAGCTAAAACCACGTTCAGGTTCTTTTATTTGATGTGTTGAAACACCTAAATCCAAAAGAATTCCGGCTACCTGGCCGTGGGTTTGGGGAGGTAGAAGGGTGGACAGGTAGCCAAAATTGCCTTTTAAAGTGTTAAAGCGGGGGTCTTTGCCAATTCGTGAGGTTGCGGCTTCAAGTGCTTCATCATCCTGATCTATGCCAAAAAGCTGAGCTTCGCCGTCAAGAAGGGATAATATCTCCACGGAATGGCCGCCGCCGCCGAGCGTTCCGTCAACATAAATTCCATTTTTGTCGGTGATTAAGGCATCTACCGATTCATGCAGCAAAACAGGGGTATGTGGATGATATGTTGCCATATTAATTATCATCAGTTTCGGGTTCGTCACCCATTACCTGTTCAAAAATTTCCTCAAAAGTGCTATCATCTAAACTCTGGTCTGCGGCATTGAGTTTCTCAGGATCCCATACTTCTATGTACTCTCCCATCCCCAAAAAAACAGCCTTAGAACTGAGGCTTGCGTAGGAAGTAAGATCAGTTGGGAGCGCGATTCTGTTCTGTTTATCAAGCGCTACATCTTCCGCGTAGCGCAAAAAATTTCTTTTAGCCAGCCGGCCTTTCTTCGTGAAGTTATTGATGCGGGAAAGCTTTTTCTCAACATTCGCCCATTCATCTTCGGGGTAAAGATAAAGGCAAGCTTCCTGGCCGCGAACCACTGTAAAGCGCTCCTGAGCTGTGGGATTGAGCGATTTCCGTAGTTTGGCAGGGAAGGCTACACGGCCTTTGGCGTCTATGCTATGTTCGTATTGTCCTTTGAAACTTGGCAAGATGATCCCGGCACTTATTGTTGATTGCTAATATAAAGGGAAAGAAAGAGTAGTCCCCACTATCTCCCACTTCACCCCACAATGTACCCTAAAGTTCCACAATGTGTCAAGAGCTTTCCACTTTATTTTAAATGGCAGCCCAAGGGTGAATTTTCTGAGGATTTTAGAAGAGGCTTTTTATTTGCGAGGGAGGCGATATCATACTTCAGCTAAACTGATAAAGCTTTATCAGCTTTCAGAATACCTTCTGCTCGAAAGGTGGGAGAGAGTGGGGGAATTTTATGAAGAGTCTTTCTGGGACTATTGTCGAAGAATCTATTTAGAAATGATTACCAATTTCGAATAAGCAGCTGCGCCATCATTCCTCAAGTAGATTATACTTCCTCATAATCTCCAGGACTTCCTCTATGGGCAGAGCCTCTTGGGTATTTCCGTTATCGCCGGTTACGGTTGTTGCCATGAAAAGGGAATTTAAAATAGCTTCTTCGGTTGCTTCTACGGCCGCAAGAAAAAGAGGTGTTGTATAATTATTGTCAAGTTGTGTGATGGTTCGCGTTGGTTGCCGGTTTTGGTTATTGCGGCGAACTTCTTCATGGGTAGAAAAAGCAATTACATAATCACCGCTGCCGTTTGAGGCAAATCCGCCAACGCGGGCAATTCCCATAAAAGCTCGTTTTGCAAGCCGTTCTAAATTTCGGGAAGAAAGCGGCGCGTCAGTGGCTACAATAATCATCACAGAACCATCAACATCATAAGGTACCAGGCTTTGCATGTAGTGATTCCCTAATTCTTCACCTACCGGCGCACCATTGATGGTGAGAATTCCGCCAAAGTTTGATTGCACCAAAACTCCTACCGTATAAGCATTTTGCCTTTCAGGAAGTTTTCGGGATGAAGTTCCAATTCCGCCTTTAAAACCAAGAGCAGAAGTCCCGGTTCCGGCACCCACACTTCCTTCTTCCACCGCTCCGTTTTTTGCTGAGCTGATGGCATCAAACACATGCTGCATAGTTAAGTGGCGGCCACGAATATCATTCAGCCAGCCGTCATTCGTCTCGCCAACTACAGGATTTACCGATCGCACATTTTCATTTCCCTCTTGCCGCAGCACATAATCCGTTATTCCATTTGCCACAGTATGAATACTCAGCGTATTGGTAAGCCCAATCGGGGTTTCGATTTCTCCCAGTTCCTGAACCTGAGTAAAGCCCAACGCTTTTCCGAATCCATTTCCCACATAAACGGCCGCCGGAACCCGTTCTTTAAATAAATCTCCACCATGGGGGAGAATAACCGTTACGCCGGTTCGTACATTTTCACCTTCAACAACTGTTCTGTGGCCAACCTGAACGCCTTCTACATCTGTGATGGCATTATTTATTCCCGGTGTTAGAATCCCTGGATAAATTCCCAGCTCCCGAACTCGTTGCCGATCCTGACTATAAACTTCGGTAGTACATATAAAAGAGAGTATGAGTAGGTAAAGACAGCTTTTGTACATCAGGATAGAATTAGATTTAGGGATGGCTGAACATAGAACTTGAAGAGCAATGAGGAAAGAAGAATTTTTCTGACATGTTCATGCGGTGTTTAAATCCCAGCTTTACATTAATTTCTAAGGAACAACAGGCTCAATTTTTAACTATGTATAGTTAAACAAAAAGAGAGGGTTTTATGGATAATAGAATGAAAAAAAGAACGGCGTATTGGCAGGGTGGAATGGTATTTAGCCTTCCATTCCTGATTATAATTCTATATTTGTTGCTTGTCCTGTAAGTTATAGTTGATTGAAGCTCAATAATTGGATAAGCTTTCATCCTGAAAATAAATATAGAGCTGTAAATTTTGTCTTTTTTTGTTGATGTAGCCTTTCCGACCGCCATACGAAAGCAATTTACTTACCACATTCCAAAAGATCTTGAAAGCAAGATTCAGGAGGGGCACAGAGTTTGGGTGCCTTTCAGGAATTATTTTGCCATAGGAATTATAACTGCCATTCATCAGAATACGCCCAAATTCAAAACCAAGGCGGTAAAACAAGTGCTGGATAAAGAGCCGATTTTATCCGCAGAGCTTTTAAAACTGACCGAATGGGTATCTCTTTTTTATGCGGCAAGCTGGGGAGAAACCATTCAGGCCGCTCTTCCCGCAGGACTGAATTTCGTCTCCAAAAAATATTTGAAAGTTGCTGATTCATTGGTGATGGAAACCCTGCCTAAAGAAGAGCGGGAAATAATTTCAGACCTGAAAGAAAATCCCACAACTCTTGATGAAGCCAAAAAGCGATGGAAAGGAACCGGCCTTAACAAAGTGTTCAGTCAGCTTCTAAAGAAAAAAACCATAGAGATCTGGGAGCAGCCGGATGTAAAAGTTACCATCGCCACCGAAAAAGAATGGAACTGGGCTGAAGGGAAGTCTTCGAAGGGAGCGGAGTCTTTTTTGAGGAACGATGAGACTAATAACAGCCTGAAATGGCTGTCTGCTTTACAAGGTTTTGTGGAAATGGAATTACCGGTTCGGCAGTCTGAAATTACGGATAAAGCACTTTTTACTTCCTATACTTTGAATAAACTTCAGGAAGAAGGTTGGATCACTTTTAGGGAAGTTGAAAAAGGTGCCGGTCTTCAGGATTTAGCTTTTGATCCGGATTCCATCAAGTCACTGAATGAGGAGCAGCAGCAAGCCTTTCGCCACATTCAGGATTCGCTGGAAAAAGAGGAGTTTTCCAACTTTCTGCTATTCGGAATTACCGGAAGTGGCAAAACTGAAGTATATATTCAGGCGCTGCAAAAAGCTTTGCAAAAGGGAAAAGGTGGAATTGTCCTGGTTCCTGAAATCGCTCTTACCCCACAAACGCTTGCCCGCTTTTACCTGATTTTTGGGGATCAAATTGCTGTGCTCCACAGCCGGATGACCAGCAGAGAACGCCTGCAAGCCTGGAAAGATTTAAATTCAGGTAAAAAAAATATAGCCATTGGCCCGCGTTCCGCGATTTTTGCTCCTGTGCAAAATCTGGGTCTCATTATTTTGGATGAAGAACACGACAGTTCCTATAAACAAATTGATCCTTCCCCAAGATATCATGCCAGGGAAACCGCTATAATTCGAGCGAGAAATAATAATGCGGTTGTTATTATGGGTTCGGCTACTCCGAGTTTGCAGGCTTTACATATGGCGGCAAAAGATAAATGCAAACTCTTAGAATTGAATAAACGCCATGCCGATGCGCTGCTTCCCACTGTAAAAATCATCGATTTAAAGGAATATAAATCTGCGATGCGGGGGGAATTAGCGGTCCCGCTTTTTATGGCTATGGAAGAGGCGCTAAAGAAAAAAGAGCAGGTTATTTTATTGTACAACCGGCGCGGATTCGCCAATTATATGCAGTGCGAAGATTGCGGACATATTCCTCAAAGCCCGGAGTGTGCGGTTAGCCTCACTTATCACAAAAATAAAAACCTGTTGATGTGTCACTACTCGGGATATTCCCGCCGGGCAGATATTGCTTGTGAAATGTGTGGATCTGAAAATCTGAAAGTTCAGGGATCGGGCACTCAAAATATTGAAGAACAATTAGGTGAACTTTTTCCCGAGGCAAGAGTTTCCCGCTTTGACAGAGATTCAACTTCCCGAAAAGGAGCGCACGAAAAAATTCTAACGGCATTCGGGAAGGGAGAAGCAGATATTTTAATTGGAACACAGCTGGTGGCCAAAGGGCTTGATTTCCCAAATGTAACCGTAGTTGGAGTGGTAAATGCGGATACGGAACTGGCTTTTCCGTCTTTTCAGGCAACCGAAAGAATGTATCAGTTGTTGAGTCAGGTTTCGGGGAGATCGGGAAGGGGCAGCAAACCGGGTGTAGTATTTTTACAAACACGACAGCCGGATAATCCTGCAATTCAATTTGCGAAAAATCATGATCACCGGGGATTTTCCCGCCAAGAAATGGAGTTCAGGAAGCCCTTGTATTACCCGCCATTTTCAAGATTAATCCGCTTTGTGCTGAAATCGGCTAAAGAAAATGATGTTAACTGGGCAGCGCATTCACTAAAATCCGCACTTAATGCAGTAGTCCCTGATTTACCGGTTTTAGGTCCTTCTCCCGGCGCTATTCCCTGGATGAATAAGAAATTTATTTGGGAAGTAACCTTAAAAATTGACCCCGAAAAGGGAGCGGTTTACATAGATGCTTTAGTTGAAAAAGTATTGCAGGTGTATGAAATGAACGGTTCCAAAAGGGCTTCTTCGGTAAGAATAAATGTGAATGTGGATTCTATTCAGTAATAAATTTGCAAGCAGTATAGAAAGTTGCGCTTTAGAAGCACATAAATTCCTTCAAATTATTTCACTATGGGAGAAGCGTGCGTTAAGCTTTCCAACAGTAAGTGAAGCATGAACGGTAAAAAATTCTCGCCTAATTCTGCTTTTATCTTAAAATGGGATTATTGATTGTGTAAATACACCTGTATTTTGTTGCCCCGGGATATTCTGTGGTCAAAATAGAAACGGCTTTATGAAAAATGATTATCAATTTGTAGACGGTACGCTTTTATCATCGGTGATAGAGGCGCTTATTTTTGCAAGCGACCGACCGCTCCCTGGTAGTAAAATCAGGGAAATTATTGTAGAGAACGAAGAACAGATTGAAATTACGGAAGAAACGGTTTCAACCTTTGTTGATAAATTAAATGAGCGGTACGATGAAAATGGCCTGAGTTTTCGGATTGAACGGATCGGCGGCGGGTTCACATTTGTAACCCAAAGCAAATACCATTACTGGCTCAGTGTTTTTCAACACGAAAACGCATACCGGAAGTTATCACAGTCAGCAATTGAGTCCCTGGCTATTGTAGCGTATCGCCAGCCCATAACAAAGCCAGAGGTGGATCAGATTCGCGGTGTGGATTCTGGGTACATTTTGCGGCAACTGATGGAAAAAGCGTTGATTGAAGTTTCGGGCAGGGCGGATAGCCCCGGCAAGCCTTTGTTGTATAACACATCGCGGCATTTTTTAAGGCATTTTGGGATTAATAGTGTAGACGAACTCCCCAAGCCGCGAGAGATTGATGAAATTTTAAAAGATGATGATATGGCCGAGCATCGACAATTATTGATGGAGCGCCAATTAATGCTGGACGAAATGGATGAGGACGAGGAAGAAGAAGAAACAGAAAAGCTGAATTTCGAAGACATCGAAAAAAATCAGCAAAAAGAAAATGGAATGGATAATTCCGGGGAAGAAGAATGAATAGGAAGCGAAGTTCAGATAAGTCGGACAAGCCATCTAAAAAAACAAAAAAAGCAAAAGTATCGGATAGAAAAGCGGTGAAGGTGGATCAGAATTATTCAAGCACAGAAGAAATTAGGCTAAACAAATTTATAGCCCACGCGGGCTTATGCTCCCGGCGCGAAGCGGATACTTTGATAGAAGACGGAAAAGTACAGGTAAATGGAAAAGTAGTAACAGAGTTAGGGACGAAAGTGCGCAGAAAAGATAAGGTAATTGTGGACGGACAAAACCTGAGTCTTGAGCCTTTTGTGTATTTGTTGTTGAATAAATCAAGGGATGTCATCACCACTACCGATGACGATAAAAATCGCACAACGGTGATGGATGAAATTGAAAATGCAACAGGCTATCGGGTTTATCCGGTGGGTAGGCTCGACAGAAATACCACGGGATTACTGGTGCTGACAAACGATGGCGACCTTGCTCACCGGCTGATGCATCCCAGCTACAAAGTGAGAAAGATCTATGAAATCACCACAAAAAAAGCGCTGAAGGATGAATATCTGGAAGGTTTTAGAAAGGGGATTCAGTTAGAAGACGGCGAGGCTAAAGGGTACAACATTAAGAAATTTGTGGATATGCCGGAGCTTTTTGAGATGTCGGTATTTGAAGGCAGAAATCGCCTTATCCGGAGAATGGTGGAACATTACGGCACAGAAGTGACTAAACTGAAACGAGTAGAATATGCGGGATTAAATTTGAAAGGAGTGAGCCAGGGACGTTGGAGGTATCTTCACCAGAACGAAATCAACGATCTTAGAAAATTGGTAAAACTCGAGACGTTGGATTTCAAGAAAAATTGATTTTATGGAAGTTAGCAGTATTTCAGTTGTATCGGGACAGGTTTCATCTACAGAAGGCTTACCAATTCATTACGATCTTTATTCGCCGGTTACAAGAAATGCGGTAACTTTTCCGGTCATCATTTTTTTGCATGGTTTTAAAGGGTTCAAAGACTGGGGGCCATTTCCCGATGCCTGTGAGGAACTTTCCCGAGCGGGATTCGCTGTTTTAGCATTTAACTTCTCGTTAAATGGAATTGGCGAGAAAAAGACTGAATTTTCAGAGGGGGATTTATTTGAACGCGAAACTTTTTCACAGGATTTAGCTGACATCGGCAGTATTATTGACGCGCTTCAAAATGGTGAAATTGATGACAGCCACTCTAATCTCAATACTGATAAAATTGGCTTAGTCGGCCATTCAAGAGGTGGGCATACCGCTATTTCTGCTGCGGTAGAATTTGCACCCATCCAATGCCTGGTAACCTGGTCGGCAGTGGCTGATTATGAAAACCGGTGGACGGATGAAATGAAAAAAGACTGGGAGAAAAAAGGTTATACACTGATAAAGAATAGCCGAACCGGCGAAGAAATGAAACTTGGGAAGGTGGTATACGAGGACTTTATCCAAAACGCGAGTCGTGTAAATGCCATCAACCGGGTAAAAGAACTGCGAATCCCTGCGTTGTTTATTCATGGACGTGAAGATGAATCGGTGCCTTATACCGACTCAGAACAGTTGCATATTGCCTGCAAATCAAAAAATAAAGAACTGCGTTTAATAGCCAATACCGGCCACACCTATGGCTCTGCTCATCCCTTCGAAGAGCCCGAATTCCCCAAACCATTTTCAGAAGTTCTAAATTGGACGGAAGGCTGGTTTTTAGAGCATTTGAGATAAATTCAAGCCGAGAATAAAATAATTTTTTTTGCTGTTAAATAATTTTATTGTGTAGCAACTATAAAATAGTGTAAAAAATTAATAATAAAGCATAAAATTATGTATAAAATTATAAAAATTAGTTCGTTAGTTATGATGTTATTATTCATAACAACCGGATTAACTCAAGCTCAGACTGTCTCGGGAGTTGTGGTTTCCGCAGATGACAATGATGCCTTACCAGGCATTACGGTATTGTTGCAAGGTACAAACAAAGGCACCTCCACAAATTTAGACGGTGAGTATGAGTTAGAGCTATCAACAAATGAGTTTCAGAATGGTATTCTCATATTTTCTGCAATTGGATTTGTTCGGCAGGAAATTGCTGTTGATGGGCAGTCCTCTATAAATGTGGAACTTGTAACCGACACTCAGCTTTTAGATGATGTAGTAGTAGTGGGTTACGGTGCAATTGTGAGAGAAGAGATGACAGGGAATGTTGCCAGTATATCCAGCAGGCAGATTGAAGAGGTGCCCGTGAATAGTTTTGAATCAGCAATACAGGGACAAGCATCTGGTGTTTTTATTCAAAAAAGTAATGGAAAGTTAGGTCAGGGTATTAACATTAGGGTAAGAGGTACTTCTTCCGTTTCTGCGAGTAGCCAGCCCTTATATGTTATTGATGGAATCCCTACTACCTCAGAAAGCCAGTCACAAATAGCTGATACCAATCCACTATCTGATCTTGACATGGACAATATTGAGTCTATTGAAATTTTGAAGGATGCAGCCGCAGCTGCTATATATGGTTCCCGGGGTGCGAATGGTGTTATTCTTGTTACAACTAAAAGAGGACAAGCAGGAGATACCCGTATCAATGTATCGTTAGATCGCGGTGTAAGCGCACCAACAAATCGCGTTGAATTTATGAATGCTGATGAATACATCACCTTTTTTCAGGATGCGGCTGGTAGAGGAGATTTATATAGTTATGAAAGAGATGGCAATCCGTATGGATATTCGTCTGCAGCCGAAGCTTATGATGAGGGAGTTGCTTATGCAGAGGATGTCTATTTCAACTTCTTAGCACAGGGAACCGATTGGGAAAGCCGACAGGTAGATTCAAACTGGCAAGATGAAGCTTATCAAGATGGTTCAAACACAGATTTTGGTGTACAGGTAAGTGGTGGAACTGATAAAACTCAATTTTTTGTCTCGGGAAGTTTCACAGACCAGGATGGGATAGTGAGGGCAAACACTTTTAACAGGCTAAATGGTCGTTTAAATCTTGACCATACTGCTTCTGAGAAGTTCAAAGTTGGAATGAACCTGGCGCTTTCAAGAACAGAGAATATTCGGGTATCCAATGACAACGCTTTTGCAACACCGCTTCAGGCAGTTGCCCAGCCCCCAATATCTCCAATTTATACCCCAGAGTTCGATACCAATGGAGACCTAACAGGATACTCTGATGTACCAAATGAAAATACCCTTTACTATAACTTCCTACGCCATGTAAGAGGAGTAGACAATAATCAAACCGTGTTCCGAAATTTGGGTAATCTTTATGCAAGTTATAGCATAATGCCAAACCTCGAATTTAGAAGTGAATTAGGCCTTGATCTTCTTTTTCAGAATGAAGACTACTATGCCGACCGAAATACAGACGTTGGAGAAAATACCAATGGATACGGAGATTCACAGTGGGTAAACGTTATTAATTATACCACCAATAACTATCTAACATGGAATGCTCAGTTTGGAGCAGATCATTCGTTAACAACAGTTGGAGGTATGAGTTTTCAAAGCTCAGACCGGTTGCTAACCTTTGTTTCCGGTACTAACTTTCCCACAGATAGCTTTACCAAATTAGCCAGTGCTGCCGAAATAACTAATGGTTCTACCTCACAAACTACTTTTACATTCTTATCATATTTCGCAAGAAGTAATTATGTATTCAAGGGCCGATATTTATTCTCTGGTAGTGCCAGAGTAGATGGTTCTTCTCGATTTGGTGAAAATTCTCGTTATGGTTTTTTCCCATCGCTTTCCGCAGGTTGGATTCTTACCCGAGAAGATTTCTTGCAAGATATTGACCTTTTGAGTTTTCTTAAATTTCGAGCGAGTTATGGATTAACAGGAAATGCAAACGTTGGAAACTTCCCTTCACGTTCATTATATGAAGGAACGGGATATGCTGGAACTTCGGGTTTAATCCCAAGCCAAACTCCCAACCCCGACTTAAAATGGGAGCGGACAACCCAATATAATTTCGGGTTAGATTTTGCCTTATTTGATGACCGTATTAGCGGTGAAGTTGATTATTACATCAAAAATACAGACGATCTTCTGCTTAATGTTAATGTACCTGCTACAACTGGGTACACTTCTCAGTTAAGAAATGTGGGTGAACTTGAAAACAAAGGATTTGAATTTGTTTTGAATAGCCTAAATTTAGTTGGAGATTTCCAGTGGAGAACAAGCTTCAACATTGCTTTCAATCAAAATAATATTACAAATCTTGATGGACAGGTTATTGAGGGTGGTTTTCTAAACAGAGCAATTGAAGGAGAAGCGATTGGTGTAATGTTTGGAAAAGAATATGCCGGAGTAGATCCCGATAATGGTGATGCACTTTATTATGTTCACAACAGTGATGGTACAAAAGACAGAAGTGCAGGAACTACGAACATCTATTCCTCCGCAAATGATGTAGTAATTGGTAACCCCAACCCCGATTTCATTGGGGGAATAAATAACCAGTTTAATTATAAGAATTTTGACCTGGGGGTTTTACTTCAGTTTGTTTCCGGCAATGATATCTATAATGGCGGTGGCCGTTATCAATCAGCAAACGGAGACTTTTTTGATAATCAAACCCGTGACCAATTAAACAGTTGGAAAAATCCCGGGGATATTACAGATATTCCCGAAGCCAGATTGTTTTATGGCAATGGAAGTAATCCATCTTCAAGATACATTTCAGATGGTTCTTACTTGAGGCTAAAGAATGTAGTTTTGGGTTATTCGCTTCCTCAGGATATGCTAACCAAGCTTAATCTTCGACAAGTGAGGCTGTATGCTACAGGTGTGAACTTGCTCACCTTCACAAATTATAATGGCTGGGATCCAGAGGTAAATACGGATCTTTATGATTTGTCAAACAACCTAAATATCGGAAATGACTTTTATTCTGCGCCACAAGCCAGAACTATCTCATTTGGTGTAAACATTGGATTTTAAAAAACACAGAATCCAAGCACTCAAAAATTTTCAAAAAAAAACACATTATGAAAAATTTACTTAAATATTTTAGTTTAGCCCTTGTAGGCATTGTAACGTTTCAAGGTTGTGACAGTTTATTAGATACCGAACCAAAGCAATCTATCGATTCTGAACAGGTTCTGACAAATCCTGAGAATGTAAAATCCGTACTTATCGGTGCTTATGACGCTATTGGCGATAGCGACTTATTCGGTGGGTGGTATTTGATGACCTCCGATTTTTTGGCTGCAAATAATGAGTTCTCTTTCACCGGAACTTTTTTCCCGCCAAGGCAAATTTGGCTTAAGCAGCAAGAATACGACAACACACAGCTTACTGATACCTGGAACGATTCTTATAACGCAATAAATATCACTAATAGCGTTATTTCCGCTCTTGATTTATTAGAAGGGTCTGAAAAGGATCGAGTTGAGGGTGAGGCGAAGTTTATAAGAGGAGTAGTCTATTTTGAGCTGGTAAAACTTTTTGCTCATACTTATGAAACAGGACAAACAAATAGCCAGCCAGGTGTACCTTTAGTGCTGACTCCAACTACTACTATTGATGAAGAAAGTAACGTCTCCAGGGCAACTGTTGAACAGGTGTACACTCAAATAATTGGCGACTTAACTGATGCGAAAGATTTGCTTGATGATATAAATCCCATCAGATCTTATTATGCAAATTCAATGGTAGCGAGTGCCGTTTTGTCCAGGGTTTATCTTCAGCAAGGTGAATACGAAGCTGCAAGAGATGAAGCAAGCAGGGTCATAGAATCTGGGAATTATGGACTGGAGGGCACTTATGCAGAAGCATTCAACAACACAGAGAATTCTGGTGAAGATGTATTTTCCATGCAAAACAGTTCTCAAGATGGAGTGAACAGTATGTTTACTTTCTACAGTGCTGATAGCCGTGGAGATGTTGACATCGAACAAGCTCATTTAGATGAATATGAAGCTCTTGATGACCGCTTGAATTTATTTTACTCTGATCCGGCAGACGGCGCCATAAGATCTGGAAAATGGAATGATGGAACTAATGGCAATGTAAACATTATCCGTCTTGCTGAGATGTATTTAACCAGGGCTGAAGGTAACTTCAGGTTAGGTGAAGATGTTGGTGACACACCATTAAATGACATCAATGAAATACGTGACCGCGTGAATCTTCCACTTTTATTAGAAATTGAACTTGACCTTGATGCTATTCTTAATGAACGAAAGCTTGAGCTGATGTTTGAAGGAAACCTGCTTCATGATATCAAGCGAACTCAAAGAAGTGTAGGTGCACGTGCATATGATGATGATAAATTAGTATTACCAATTCCCAGAAGAGAATTGGATTCTAACCCCAACATATGCCAAAATCCAAGTTATCAGGGAACTGCCTGTTAAAACACGTTTCTGTTAACACGAAACTCAAAAAAGCATCGAAATAGATTTTCGGTGCTTTTTTTTAAACTTATTTCAAGCTATGTCGCTTTTAATCTTTTTACATCAAAAAAAAATAAAAGCACTTGATAAGCTGATAAAGTAACCTCACTTTAAGCACTTTAGAATTCAATCCAATTTAAAACACATCATATGAATTACGGAAATTTTAACACCAGTAAACTTTCGATTTTACTGCTTGGGTTTGTTTTTGTTTTGGCGGGATGTAAAACCGCTGAACAAGCCTCAAAATCAAGCCGCTCTGGAGCAAGTGGGCCAGAGGCCAAAAAAGGCGAGCTAAAAAAATACAGTGAAGTTATTACCAAAGAAGCTGAAAGTGATGAGGGCTTATTCACTGTTCATAAAGTAGAAGACAAATTCTACTACGAAATACCAGACTCAGCTTTAGGGCGCGAGATGTTACTGGTAAGCCGTGTAGCAAAAACAGCCGATAATATTGGATACGGTGGTGAAAAATTAAATACTCAAGTTGTTCGATGGGAGAAAAAAGACAAGAATATTCTTCTTCGCCATGTTTCTTTCGAAAACGTTGCAACCGATACCTTACCTATTTACGAAGCGGTACGAAATTCCAATTTTGAGCCGGTTATCGCTTCCTTTAGTATAGAGGCTTTGAATGAAGATACAACTGGAACTGTAGTTGAGATTACCAGCTTATTCAGCACAGATATTCCTTCTTTGGGCCTGCAAAACGGCCGCCGCCAGGCATATCAGGTTAGAAGAGTAGATGCAAACCGTACTTTTATCGAGCACATCAACAGTTATCCTGAAAATATCGAAGCCCGTAACTTAATCACCTATGATGCTGGCAAACCCCCGTCAAATTCCGCTACCGGAACTATTTCTCTGGAAATAAACCATAGTATGATTCTGCTTCCGGCGGAACAAATGCGCTCTCGTAATTATGACGAAAGAGTTGGTTTTTTCAGTGTGCAAAAAACCGATTTTGGTTCTACTGAGCATCGTGCAAAACCTATTCAGCACATTACCCGCTGGAAATTAGTGCCTAAGGATAAAGAAGCTTATTTACGTGGTGAACTGGTAGAGCCTGAAAACCCTATTATCTACTATATAGACCCGGCAACTCCAAAAGAATGGCGGGAACCATTGAAACAAGGTGTAAATGACTGGCAAGTTGCTTTTGAAGCAGCTGGTTTTAAGAATGCCATTTATGCGAAAGATCCTCCTACAAAAGAAGAAGATCCTGAGTTCAGCCCCGAAGATGTACGGTATTCTGTGATTCGTTATTTCGCTTCTCCTATTCAAAACGCTTATGGGCCTCATGTTCATGATCCACGATCCGGACAGATTCTGGAAAGTGACATTGGTTGGTATCACAATGTGATGAATTTGCTGCGCAACTGGTTCTTCATCCAAACTGCGGCTGCAAACCCTGAAGCACGTTCCGTACAGTTTGATGATGAAGTGATGGCTGAACTTGTTCGCTTTGTTTCTGCTCATGAAGTTGGCCACACGCTTGGTTTCCCCCATAACTGGGGCTCAAGCCATGCTTACACGGTAGCTCAGCTTCGTGATCCTGAATTTACCTCAACTCATGGTACTGCCCCATCCATTATGGATTATGCCCGCTTTAATTATGTGGCACAGCCTGGTGATGGTGTTACCAACTTCTATCCCGCAGTAGGTGAATACGACAAATGGAATGCGAAATGGGGTTATACCTGGTTTCCGGAGGATATGAGCACCGAAGAAATTGAAAGAACCTTAAACGAGTGGACAAAAGAAAGAGCAGATGATCCTGCTTATTTTTATGGCCGCCAAACAGGCAGTAAAATTGATCCACGGTCTCAAAACGAAGATTTAACTAACGATGCTTTAGAAGCCGGTGAGTTAGGCCTTGCCAATCTTCAGGTTATCACGCAAAATCTAATAGACTGGATTGGTGAAGATGGTAAAAGCTATACCGACCTGAATGAATTGTATTCTAATATTACCGGGCAATGGTATCGATATATGGGCCACGCTCTGAGCAATATTGGTGGTGTATACGAGAATCATAAAACCTTCGATCAGGAAGGTGTGGTTTATGAACCTGTCGACAAAGACACTCAAAAGCGTTCGGTTGCATTCTTGAATAAACATGCCTTCAGTACCCCAACATGGGCTTTCAATTCTGATATTCTTGATCGTGTGAATCAATCTACCGCCGTTGATAACTTCCGTAACTCACAGCAAAATGTGTTGAATCAGGTTGTTGATGCTCAGCGAATAGCGCGGCTTATTGAGTTTGAGCGACGTTCAAATGGCGACGTTTACACGGTTTTCGAAATGATGGATGATGTTCGAAATGGCATTTTCAGTGAAGTACGTTCCAACAGCAACATAAACGTACACCGCCGAAATCTGCAACGCGCTTATATTGAGAGGCTGGAATCGTTAATGACGGATGAACTGCCTAATATCTCCGCAAACTTCCGCCGGTTTCTTGGCTGGACAAGTGTTGATGTAAGTCAATCTGATATTCGTCCGGTTGTAAGAAATCAGTTAAGCATTTTGAACCGCGATCTTGATCGTGCTTTAAGAAGTGGTGGATTTGATCGAAGCACCAGAACCCATCTCGAAGATGCAAAAATCCGAGTTGAAAATATTCTGGATCCCAATAATTAATTCCCGTTTTTTGTTTTCAAAGCCCTCTGAATTTTCAGGGGGCTTTTTTTATGTCTGAAAGAGTAGCCTCTTAATTTGTGGTCATAGCTGATTTCGACCTATTAAAAAATCCATTATTTTGTCACCGGTGGCCTAACTATTCATCATTTTGTTTAACATATTTGGTTATGGAATCATTAATCGATTTTTTTGAAGTTGTTCCCACCTCTTTTAGGGCAACAGTTCTAATTGGCGGTATTTTCCTCTTTTGGGTGATGGAAGGGGTGATTCCGCTTTTTCAATTCAACTACAAAAAATATCGCCATGCTGGAATCAACCTCTTCTTTACGCTCTGTACCGCAATTATAGGTTTTGGCCTTGCCGGAGTTTTGTACTGGGTCTCCATGTATGTGGCTGAAAATGAGATAGGATTGCTTTACCTGGCAGAAATGCCGCTATGGTTACAGATAATTATTGGAGTGATGCTGCTCGATTTAATCGGTGCCTATTTTGCTCACTGGACAGAGCATAAAGTAAAGTGGATGTGGAAATTTCATCTCGTGCATCACTCCGATACAACTGTGGATGTCACCACTGGACTGCGTCATCATCCCGGTGAAACTGTGATTCGTATATCATTCACTATTTTTGGAGTAGCCGTTGTTGGAGCACCGATTGGAATTGTCTTTTTATATCAAAGTTTGTCTGTGTTGTTTGCCCATCTGACGCACGCCAACATCAGAATGCCTGTTAAGGTAGATCGTGCGCTTTCATGGGTTTTTATTACACCGCTGATGCACAAAGTTCACCATCATTACACGCAGCCCTTAACAGATACCAACTACGGAAACATTTTCTCTATTTGGGACCGGCTATTCAGAACCTTTGCCCAAGTTGATAATACAGCTGAATTAAAATATGGAATTGATACCCATATGAATCCCAAGGAAAATGATAATCTTGGGAATTTGCTCAAGATTCCATTTCAGCAATACCGGCCGCCGGTAAACTCAAAATTCGGTGAAAAGGAGCTGAAGAAGAAGGATAATTCTTAGAAAAAATCACCTCATTTAGTAAGTGTCTCCTGCTTACGTGGCCAAAGTAAACTCACTCCAATCCCCACCACAATCACCACAAAAGTTCCCACGGGATTCAACCATAAAAACTCAATGGCTTTGGTATATCCATCGGGTGTAATTTCCCAGGGGAAAAAGAAGGAATAATCGGAAGTAGCGGCGTTGTAGAAGAGCCGGTCAAAAGAGAATACCGCCAGCATCCCAGAAATCAATCCGGTTAAGGCACCATTACCATTCGCTTTTTTAACCCACAACAACAGAATAAATACACCCAAAATAGATCCATAAAAATAACTTCCGATTTGGTTTACCAGCTCAATAATAGATTTGGTTTCACCCATCAGTAAAGCTGAGAGGGTTGCGAGTGCTCCCCAGAAAATGGTTATTTCCCGTGATGATTTCACATAATGAGCCTCCTCGCTTTCTTTGCCTCGTAACCGACGATACCAATCTACAATTGAGACGGTAGTGAGGGCATTCAACTCGCTGTCGATGCTACTTAAGGCGGCCGCGAAAATTCCGGCAACAATCAAACCAATAACTCCTACAGGAACATGATTAAGCACGAAGTAGGGAAAAATATAATTAGTGTCATTTACATCAGCCTGCCTGATTTCAGCCTGAAGAGACAGCTCCGCATTTCGGGCTTCATTCAAAGAGGCATCAGTTTCAATAAATAAAGCCTGGGATTCTCTATCACGATTTTTAGCTGCTAAAAACGCGGACTCTCTGCGTTGTGAATGGGAGATTTCATACTGTGATTTTATTGCCCGCTCTTCAATTCGCTGTTGCTCGGTTTGAGCCACATTATCTGCCGCGCGGAATGAAATTGGAGCAGGGTTGAAAATGAAGAATACGTACAACATCACCCCAAGCAAAAGAATAAAGAACTGCATGGGCACTTTAGCGTAGGCCGTCATCAGCAATGATTTTCGGGCGTTTTTGACAGAGTCTGTAGTGAGGTAACGTTGTACCTGCGTTTGATCGGTTCCGAAATAAGAGACCATGAGGAAAAAAGCGGCAATTACTCCACTCCATATATTATATTTTTCACTCAGATTGAAGCTCAAATCTAACGCAGTGAGCTTGTCGAGGCTGCCGGCAAGATATAAAGCATCGCCAAACTCTATTTCTTGAGGTAGGGAAAATATGATCAGGAAAAAACAAAAAATAAGCCCGAAAAACATGATTAGCATCTGTTTTACATCGGTTTGAATAACACCTGCAATTCCTCCAACCATGGTGTAAAGTGTGGCGATAATCCCAATTACCAGAATGGTGATGCTGAGTGGTAATCCCAATAACAGTGCAAGTACATAAGAGGGAGCAGCAATTACAACGCCTAACGCCAAACCCCGTGAAATCAAAAATAATCCGCTGGTAACTAAGCGGGTTTTCAGTCCAAAGCGTTCTTCAAGAACTTCATAGGCGGTAAAATTTTTCATTTTACTGAAAAACGGAACCAGCACCACACAGATAAAGATCATGGCAAAAGGAATGGCGAGATAAGTTTGCACAAACCGCATATCCTCCACATAAGCGATACCGGTGGTGCCAATAAAAGTGATGGCGGAAGCCTGTGTGGCCATTACTGAAAGTCCGGCAGCCCACCATGGCATTGAGCGGTTAGCGAGTAGATAACCTTCGATAGTGGAAGCATCCTTTCCCCGACGGGTTCCATCCCAAATAGTGTAGGCCAGAAATGCGATTAAAATTCCCCAGTCAATCCAGCCCATTTATGGTGTGTTGAAGGTTGAAGTGAACCACCAGAACATCAAAATAAATAAGACACCACAAATGGCAACAGCCGTATAGTTCTTGAACCAATTGGTTTCTTTAGCGGGTTTTTCTTCCATGATCGATAATAGCCATTGTGGGGTATTTTTGAAAGGGCATTAGATGATAAGTTCATCAATCACTTTAAAACTCTCTTTTCCGCAGTTCAGCAGTAAATCGAGAATGCTTGCTCTGGGAAAGAATGGTTTATAAGCCTGTCGGTATTCCGGATGAATTTCCAAGGCATCGACCACGTTTCTGCTTTGCCTTTGATAATTTTTGGATTGATGTTCGAGGTACAAAATGTCGGCACCGATATTCTCCGTAAAAATATCAGGGAAAGTATCATACTCCGGAATGTTACTCGCCAATTCAGGCTGAAGATCAAGCTCCAGATAAACCATCATCCTGCCAAAAAAGTATAGGTCAAAATCGAGAAGTTTTTCAAATTGTGATGCAGCTTCAAAATCGGCTCGAAGCTCATCCACATAAAAATCGAAATAAGTTGCTGTTCGGTAATTATGGTAGATGGCATTCCACATCGGCTCCAGCCAATCGCGCGAGTGATCAATTCTCACATCTTTGATCGCAGATTCTTTATCCTCAGTCATTATGGGCAGGTTAATCCACTGCAGGCCATTTTCACCCCGAATTTCTGTACGATGAGTGCGCCCCTTTCGAGACCATTTCTCCACATCTTCCCATACAACACGATCGGCTTTTAACATAGCAGCGAGATCATATAAATTAGGAGCAAATTGGGGTTGTAGCAGAGCGAGGCGCAATGGAAAATTTTGGATTTTGAATGTTGAATTGAAACTTAGCCAATTCAACATTCAAAATTTAGCATTTAAAATTTCTTATCTTAGAGACAAGAAAAAATGAATGAAAACATCACTAAAACAGAGAAGCTAAATGAGCGTTCGTGTACGATTTGCGCCATCACCAACAGGATTTTTACACATTGGCGGATTAAGAACTGCCTTTTATAATTACTTATTTGCCCGGCATAACAACGGAAAATTCATTCTTCGAATTGAAGACACCGATCAGGCTCGTTTTGTTGAGGACGCCGAACAGGATATAATTAAATCTCTGGAATGGGCAGGAATGACCATTGATGAAGGTCCGGGAAAAGGCGGAGATTTTGGCCCGTATCGACAAAGCGAACGCAAAGATTTATATCATAAATATGCCGAACAGTTGATAGAATCCGGTGCGGCATATTACGCTTTCGATACGGTGGAAGAAATTGATGAGATGCGTGAACGCCTGGAAAAATCCGGAAACCCTTCTCCAAAATATGATTCTATTACTCGTCAGTCTATGAAGAACAGCCTCACTCTATCGAAGGATGAAGTGGAGCGCAGGTTGGAAGCGGGCGACGAATATGTGGTGCGGCTGAAAGTACCCCGTCGCGAAACCGTTAAGTTTGAAGATGAAATTCGTGATATCGTTTCTTTTGATACCGCCGGACTCGACGATCAGGTTTTGCTGAAATCGGATGGAATGCCGACATACCATTTGGCGAATGTGGTGGATGATCACACCATGGAAATCACACATGTAATTCGGGGTGAAGAGTGGCTGAGCAGTGCTCCCAAGCATATTTTGCTTTATCAGGCTTTTGGCTGGGAGCCTCCGGTGATGGCGCACTTGCCATTAATAATGTCGCCAAGTGGTGGAAAGCTCTCCAAACGAAAAGCGGAAAGTGAAGGAATTCCGGTGAATACCAAAGATTATATCTCCGGTAACTACGAGCCGGAAGCATTGATGAATTTTCTCGCCTATTTGGGATGGAGTCCGGGCGATGATTCCGAAATCCATGACTTGAAAGAACTTTGTAATCTGTTTACGCTCGACCGTGTGAGCAAAGGCGGCGCTGTTTTCAATTACAAAAAACTGATGTGGTATAACGAGAATTATATCCGCAAAACACCGGCTGAAGATCTGGAGCCAAGAGTAAAAGACCTGGCTCTGAAGTTAGGATATAATATTAAGTCAGATGAATATCTTACAACGGTAGTTGAACTGCTGCACGAGCGGGTTTCAAAAGTGGATGAGTTTGTAAGTATGGGCGCTTTCTTTTTTGAGGCGCCAAAATCGTATGATGAAAATGCCCTCAAAAAGTGGAAAGATGACAGTCCCGGGTTGGTAAAAGCGTACAAAGCAAAAATTGAAGATTTACCTGAAAATGAATTTGAAGCAGCTACGCTGAAATCAAAACTTGAAGAAGTGATTACGGAAAACGAAGTCGGTTTTGGAAAGCTGATGATGCCGTTGCGTATCGCCGTAACCGGACAAGGATTCGGCCCGGATCTTTTTCCCGCAATGGAGCTGATTGGCAAAAATGAAGTGTTGGAGAGAATTGATAAAGCACTAAACGAGCTTTAGGAAATCTGACAGAAAATCCTGAACAAAAAAAGGAGCCGATAAAGCTCCTTTTTGATTATTTAGTATTTACCTGTTTCAAAAAAAAACCGTCATTGCAAGAACTCCCGTAAACTACTTTCCAGGCATTTCCAGGGAGATCGCTTCGTCAACAACACTTTGAAGTCTATGACAAGCCTCTCTCGCGAAGACGAGATAGTTTTTTAATCGAAACAGGTTATTTGGAAATTATTTTCGCTTAGAAACAACCCCGCCTTTTTCGCTATCAACGGTTACGGTGTAATTATTCCCGCTACTGATTATCCAGCGAACGGTAACAGAGCCCATACCGGGAATATTTGAGACAGCTATTTTATCAGGATTATTTTTCTGTTCTGTGGTTTGATTCATGGAACGGTTGTTCACAATCATTCCGGCTTCAACATTTGTTCCTTCAATGCTGATATAGTTGGGACGCATGATATTGTATTTCAAATCCTGGCTGGCATGGGTTGGAATCATCCTGGTGTTGGTGATTACAGCCGTTACTTCTCTTAAACCGCCACCGAGATTTTTCTCTGAAATCTCATCAATCACAATATTAGGAGTGTGGTAAGCATGATAGATGGTAAAGGCCATATTTCGATGCGCAGCTTGTTCCAGTAAAAACCCCGGATGTGTTCTTCCAAAGTTTTTCTTAAGCCCACCTATTTCAATTGCTCCAAACTGTGGATGATCAAAAGGCTCCCATTCAACCAAAGCATCATTAAACAGCAGATATCTGTCGAACTCGTATGAATCGCTTCGGGAGCGTTCGTTAGAGTTAAACATATCGAAGGAAGACCAAAGCTCGTTCGAGAAAGTGAAGACTCCACGGATTCCATAAAACCAGTCCAGTTCTCCGCCAAAAACAGTGTAGAGATCATCATAAACAACTAAATATCGGTAGCCCGGAATGATGCGTTCACCCATTTCGCCGATGGCGTCATAAACCTGAACATCCTGTCGGTTATAAGTGTCACGATCTTCCTCTGCACCGGGGCCGCGTAAAATCATTCCACCACTATTATGATAACTTTGAGCTGCGGCAATATTCGGGCGGCTCATCACAAAATCAAATACTGCTCTGTTTTCGGGTAATGAGAACGGGTATTTATGAGCTCCTCGCTGAATGTAATCCGGTTGCCAATTCCATCCCCAATCACGGTTTGGATCATAAAAACCTTCACCATCTTCATTGATTCTGCCGTCACCGTCATTATCCAGTCCTTCTTGTCCCAGCAACTCATATTCACCAAATTCATCAGAAGCAACTCGCTCCATCAGTTCAGGGTATTTGGGATGTGAGCGGTATAGGCCTCTTGGATTTTTTCTGCGCATCATGGTGATGCTGCCATCCCCATTTAAATCATCCATTTTATCTTCGTTCACTTTTCCATCGCCATCATTATCGATGGGCTTCATACCAGATCGGGGAGAACTTGCCGTGTTTGGTTCAGCGAAGAAATTTTCCCGCGCATCCGGATTGATAGTTGGAACGATGTAGAACGTTTTCTCATCCAACAGCTGATTTATGAAATCATTACTGTCAAACATTTCAGCTAAATACCATGCAGTGTACATAGCCATTTCCGTTCCCTGAATTTCGTTGGAATGAATGTTGCCGTCGATATAAATAGCTGGCTTACGATCGGGATTTCTTTCCTTAGAATTCGAAACGGTTAGTAGCCAAATGTCGCGGCCTTCAAAAGATTTACCAATAGAGGTTCTTTTTACAAGGTCGGGGTGAGCATCAGCTAATTTCTTGGTGAGATCGGAAATCCCCTGGTAATTGTAGTACTGATTCCAGCTTGCTGCTACTTCAGGATTAGAAGGCGAACCCGCTGCCGGAAAAACTCCTTCTGTTAATTGAGCTTTAGCTGTTTGAGTTGCCAAAAAGCCCAGGCTCATACATACGAATAATGACAGAGTAAATTTAAAATTCTTCATGATTATCACTACCTGATAGTTTGTTCTGCTGTTGAAATTCCCGCGTTTGGTGATCCTGCGGAAATACTAAAATTACCTTTTCCACGAACCAGCCAGCTTTGTTTAAGGCTGCCATCACCTTCAATAGAATTTATGATTTGCTGGTTTTCGCCACTCACTAATTCCAATCCGCCAGATAAATCTAAGTTTACTACCAGCTTTTTTACCCAGTCGGTTCGTTCTCCGAGGCGGGAAGCCGTTGGCATAATCCCACTATTATAAACATCCACAGTGATGCGAGTGAGATTGCGTCCGGCTTGCTCTGTCTGAAGATTTACAAGCTGTACATCCGGCTTCATAGAGGCGAGCTTCAGGATAAAATCGTTATGAGTTTGAGCAAGAGAATCTACCTGCTCATAAGGGGGAGTATGTACTGCAAAAGGTTTAATTCCACCTACTTCTACTTTCTTATTTGGAAAATCAGGATGATTTATCTCTTCCCACTCCACGAAAGCATCAATTTCATTTGAATCTGCCCAGGCGAGAAACTTTGCTTCTTCTGTATCAAACTTCTGGAGACTTCCTTCTTCATCTTTAACATCGGGAGTCCACCAGGCGGGTGTGCTGAAGCTGAAGCGTCCATAATGAAAATACGCCCACTGGAACAAATCGCCGGGTTGACCGGGAGCATCCGGAGCATTTTTCAGAAAAGTGGTTTTATTATAGGATTCAGAAACAAGCTTATTTACAGCCACATCTTCCTCATACCAGCCGGAAATTACCCGCTTGCTTACATCACCCCGATTAAACTTGACGGGCGAGCTGAGATTGTTCGCCGGGCCAAAGGAAACTACCGAAAACACATTTGGCGCACCTTCAAAAAGGAAATCCAACACAGCCCGTGTTTCAATTTGCGAGGCCATATTATCACCCGCGCCTGCTTCGAAATAAGGGAAATTATAAGTGAAATTTTTGTTGATGTTCACCCCGCCTTCACCATCTTCATTGAACTGGCCGTCCTTATCGTTATCTCTTCCTTCAGAAAAAACATGGTAGTTTCCTTTTTCGCCTTTTGAAGTTTCGGCTTTTTTCATCAGCCGGTTTTCATCGGGGTGAATCATCCACTTCCCGGTTTCATCCTCAACCCGGATTAAGGTGATGAGATTATCGCCATTTAAATCCTCGAAGCCATCTTCGTTGGTGGCGTGATCGCGGTCGTCATTTGTGGATGAAGAATTCACATCACGCTCATATTTCAGCGAAGCAAAATATTGTTCGGCGGCATCTGGATTAATCCTTGGCAGAACATGAAAAGTAGTGCCAGCTAAAAGCTCCTTAATTTCCTCATCCGAGGAATTAGCAAGTAAGTGTTTGGCAAATTTTACAGCCAGTTCGCTGCCTAAAGGATGAGAACCTTCGGCTCCGCCAATAACCGCTATTGCAGGGTGATTTTCCACATCACCGCTGCCGATAGTCAAGACCCAAATATCGCGGCCATCGTTGGTTTTCGCTAAAGATTGAAGCTTTGTAAGATTTTTATTTTGGGATTGCAGCCTTTGCAGGCGATCGGTCATATCCGTGAAATTACTGTAAGAATCCTGAGCGTGAGCGATTCCGCTAAAACCCAGAAGTAAGATCAACAGCAACATCCCCGATTGAGATAGTTTCTTTTTCATAAATGAATGGTCTTTGATTTTTATAACTCGCAGATAGTAAGCCGGATGAAGTTGGAATTCAAAATTCTATCTGTTAAAAGTTAATAACCCGGAGATACATATTGGTTTTAGTGTCAGACATCTTATTTTCCTGCCGGATTATTAAAAATTCATACAGGGACGAATGAAAAAGAAAATTGCGGCATTAATTGGGCTTGGTACAATTCTCATCATATCAGCACAATACGCCTGGGCGGATGTGCAGGCAGCGGAAACTTCCTCAAATTTAATTGGCAGCTGGATAAGTATTTTACCGCCACTTTTTGCCATTTTGATTGCACTTATTTTTCGTCAGGTTTTATTCGCGCTTTTCTTAGGTATCTGGATGGGAGCCTTTCTGATTAATGACATGAGTTTCCCCGGAATTTTTGAAAGCTTTTTCACTTCTCTCAGCGACTACATCGTTCCCGGAGTTTCCGATCCTGACCGAATGAGCATTGTAGTTTTTTCCATTTTAATTGGTGGAATGGTGGGCATTATCACTGTTAATGGTGGAACGAGAGGTGTTATAAAAGCTATTACCAAATTTGTGCGAACCAAAGTTCAGGGGCAGGTAGTAACTTCGCTCATGGGTTTTGTGGTGTTTTTTGATGATTACGCCAACACTATGGTTGTGGGAAATACGATGCGTCCGCTCACGGATAAACTTCGTATCTCCCGCGCAAAACTTGCCTACCTGGTGGATGCAACCGCAGCTCCTGTTGCAACAGTTGCCCTGGTAAGTACGTGGATTGGAGCTATGGTCGGCTTCATTTCAACAGCCCAAAAGGAAATGCCGGATTTTAACGAAGCGGCGTATTCGGTATTTATTAATTCTCTGCCTTATAATTTTTACGCATTCTTCACTATACTTTTTGTGATTTTGATAGCGTGGTCTGGAAGAGATTTTGGTCCCATGCTGAAAGCCCGCATCACCTTATATAAAGCCAAGCACAACCCAAAACTGGATAAATATAATCTCTATAAAGAAAAAATAGAGGAGGATGAAGAAACCAAAAGCGAATCTCATTGGGCTAATGCAGGAATTCCAATCATCGTATTAGTTATAGGAACAATTGCCGGACTTTTCGTGACCGGCGAAGGCGATAACGTTCAGGAGATAATTGAAACAGCGAACTCTTACAATGCCCTTTTGTGGGGCTCGCTGGCTTCGGTGGTAGTAGCCATTGGGATGACTCTTTCCCAAAAACTTCTAAATGTGGAAAAAACTTTAGAAGGAATGATGAGCGGGATGCACGTTATGTTTGACGGAGTCTTAATTCTTGTGCTCGCCTGGGCCCTGAGCGATGTAACCGTTGCTCTTGGAACGGCCGATTATTTGGTATCGGTTTTTGGTGAAGCTCTTAATCCATATTGGATGCCGGCAATAATTTTGGTGCTTTCTGCGCTTACCGCATTTGCAACCGGATCGAGTTGGGGAACTATGGGAATTCTGATGCCTCTGGTTGTTCCTTTAGGCTGGCAAATTGGTAATGCCACAGGTTTACCTGTAGATGTAACGCTCGAAGTTATCTATGCAAGTGTAAGTGCTGTTTTAGCAGGATCGGTTTGGGGCGACCATTGTTCACCCATTTCAGATACTACTATTTTAAGCTCCATTGCAACCCAATGCGATCATGTGGAACACGTGAATACGCAACTTCCTTATGCGATGATTGTGGGAGCTATAAGTATTCTTGCGATGATTTCTGTACTGGTTTTGAATATTTCCGTTTGGGTGATTTATCCTGCCGGAATTGCGATGATTGTTGCCATAATCTACAAATTCGGTAAAATACCAGACCCGGCCGAATTTACACCTGAAGGAAAAGAACCCGCAGTTACCAGCTTGGATGGGTATTAAGGTTGTTGAATCAGGATTTTCAGGATTGATGAATTAGCAGGATGTTTTAAATCTGCCTAATCTATTTTATTAGAATGCCATTCTTTATAGCAAATCCACGGGCTATAACATAGCCCCGGACTTTAGTCCGGGGATGAAAGTGAACCAACAACAAAAACCTTCGCTTCTGAATTAATGAAAGCCGAAAACTGTGTTCGAAGGTTGGGCGGGAAAGTTGTTGAGGGGTGTTGAATCAGGATTCTCAGGGTTGATAGATGTGCAGGATTTTTTTTGATCTGCTTTATTCCAAATTGAAATTTTTCTCTTCAATCAACTCCGTAGTCCCCGGCTTATAACTCCGTTCCGTAAAATCGACGTTGCCCTCTTTATCAATTAATAGAACCGATGAACACCTCGTTCCATAGCTTTCGGTTCTGATGAAAATGGATGAAACGGCTTTTTCTAAATGCTGGGGAATCCCAGTGACTGGAAGTTCTTCTTCAGGGGCTTTTCGCTCATTCATCAACAACTTAAAGAGTTCTTCTTTTTCAAAGTTTTCACTCCCGGAAAGTTCCTTCAAAGCAGTTTTTGCATATCTCACCTTAGGCCAACCGGTATTTAAAAGAGCGTTACTCAAACCATGAATTCCCGGTTCAATCCTGTTCACAATCTTACTTTGATTTGAGTAGTGCAATAAGCTTTTATCGTCCCAAAGAAGCAGGTTAAATCCTCGGTAATCATTCGCCTTGGCCGTTAGCGCCTGTAAATAATCCATGGCAGAATCATTCCCTCTCAAATAATCTAATACCAATTCACCTCTGGAGGGCGGGTTTTCTTTTATAATGGATGGATCACGATAATTAGTAACAGCCGCCCATTTGCCATTTTTGTGAACCCCCATCCAGGTTCCGCCGGCTTCAAGGTCTTTTCCGGCTAAAATATCCGGGTACTTTTCATCAGTCCAAAAAGAAGCGGGACGAGCTGGCCTTCCATAAAACTCATCCCGATTGGCAACCAAAATTAGGTTGTATTTAGGGTGAGCTTTATATGCAAATGCAATCAGACACATGTTTCAAAAAATGATTTTATAATTCCCTTCAATCTAAGTATATATGGCCGCAACCAAATTTTTTTATTCCTGTATATCATACAATGTTTTCAATAAAAAATAAGCTCTTTAGGCACACTTTTCTTTTAATTTTCGGGATTATTGGTGCGATATGGTTCTTTCACAAATATCCCACATTTCATCCTTTTGGAAGTGTGGAAATAGATTATCCCAAAGAAGAAATTATTTCCAAAGCTGATGCAGCCTTTCAAAGCTGGCAATATTCCTCAAATGATCTTCTGAAAAAAGCTAACCTGACTTCATCAACCGAAGTGCTCGATTCCCTCCTGAAAAAGTGGGGAAAAAAAGAGTTCAGAATTAAAATGAAAGAACATCCACATCTGCAGAAGATATTATATAAATGGAATGTTCAGGAATTTAATTCAGCGAACGATAACCGGTTAGACGTTCGGTTCGGGCTGAATACAATGGGAGAAATTGTTGATGTTAACATCTCCACAGAGCTGATTCGTGAACAGCGGCCCCTCAACAGAAATGCTGTGAGGCATGTTTTTGAAAATCAGGTTGATGACTATCGGCGGGGGCTTGAAGACTCTATTATCACCGGATTAGTCGATTATCAGCACCTGAACACTGCGAATGATTCGAACTCTAAAGCCGCCGAAATCATCGAAAGGCTCAGAGGCTTAAGAGGGGGGCTGTCGGGAGAAATGTATTCCATGGAAAATATCTGGAATCTTACTGATTTTTACCTGAATCGTACGGTTTGGGGACAATTAAATGTACAACGCGATTCCGTTGAGCTGCAAGAGGAAGATGGAATCCGTTTTGCCAGATCCTATCTTAGTTATTCGGATTCGGCAACGGGCGTAACAGCTTCCCTAACCGTAGAGGTGCTCCCGGCAGGTTCGCTTAAATCGCTGAATGTGGAGTTAGGCCCAGAAGTAATCACAAACGATGACGCGGGAAATATCCTGCAAACTATCGCTTTACTTCTGGGATTAATTTTCGGGATTTCTCTGCTTGTAATTTTTTACCTGCGCATAAAAGCAAAAGCTATCGATACTAAACCGGCGATGATCATTGCGGTACTAACGGGTTTTATAGCACCCGCTTTTTTAGGGCTTTACCTGTTTCAGGAAATGGGAATTTTTAGCGGATCTGTTACTACTACAGATTTTCTAAATACAGTAATGATTCTTGCGATTTTTGGAGCATTCAGTGCCGTTATCTTTTTTGTACTAACTGCTGTCAGCGATTCCGTTACCCGCCAATATTGGCCGGAAAAACTGCGAACCTGGGACTTGATCAGAAGAGGAAATTTCAAGAATAAGCCTCTTGGCTGGGTGATAATTCACGCGATTTCCATTGGGGGGATTTTGTTAGGAGTTTGGGCCGTAGTGTTCAGCATAATGCCATCTCTTAGCATTACACCCGACCTAAAACTTTTCTCAGATACGTACCTGATTTCTCCCATCGCCAGTCTTTTAGTTTCCATATTTATTGTTTTGCTGATTGTAGTGACGCTCTTTCTAATTATAGGAAATCAAGTTATTGGCTTAACACGCAAACCCTGGCTCATTCCGGTGATAAGTGGATTAATTTTAGCCGTTTTGGATGTTCTTCCCGTAAGTTTGAGTCCCTGGTATTTAGAAGCCACTGCAAGTTTTGTGATGGGGTTTATGCTGGGTTATTTCTATCTCAAATTTGATTACCTGACTATTGCCTTGGCATTTTTCATTTTCGTGAATGTGTTGCTTAGTGAAACCGGATGGGTGATTTCAAATTCACCGGATATAAATATTTTTTACTTGTTCTTACTCATTCTTATCAGTTTGGTAGCAATGGGGGTATATTTTATTTGGGAGGGAACCGAACGTGAAAAACTTCCTGAATACGTTCCAGCTTATATCGAAGATCAGGCCAAAGAAGAAAGAGTGAAGCAAGAACTTTCCATTGCCAGGGTAGTTCAGGAAACCTTTTTGCCTTCACAAATTCACCAATTGCCCGGAATTGATATGGCTGGTGCATGCATTCCCGCACAAGAAACCGGCGGTGATTATTACGATATGATTTCCCTCGGTGAATCAAGAACCGCAATTGCTATTGGCGATGTAAGCGGGAAAGGAATTCGCGCTGCATTTTATATGACTTTTACGAAAGGGGTGCTTCACAGTTTAAGTGCACTCATTTTATCTCCTGTAGAATTGCTGAATCAATTGAACCGGCTGTTCAATGAAAATGCTACCCGTGGCACTTTTATTTCTATGATTTATGGGATTCTTGAGGCCGATAAAAGGCAATTTACTTTCGCCCGGGCAGGACACAATCCGATGTTAGTGATTCGGAAAAACGGCGATTCAGAGTGGATCAAACCAAAAGGAATCGGAATTGGCGTTGCGAAAGATGATTCGTTTATAAAATGCACCGAAGAATCTATTTTGAAGTTGAAAGAGGGAGATGTTGTGATTTTGTATACCGATGGTGTTACTGAAATGCTGAATTCGGCAAATCAGTTTTATGGGGAAGAGCGACTGAATCGTCTGGTAAAAGGAGTCCGGCAAGCTTCATCCGCCAAAATTCTGGAAATAATAATTGAGGATGTAAACGAGTTTAAAGGGCTGACCAAACAGCACGATGATATGACTTTGGTAATTATAAAAGCCGATGCGTCTGTCAATCAATAAATTTTGTATTTTTGTTTATGAGAAAGTTCACATCCTTATTATTGATCTCTTTTATTGCGTTGATGGCATCGCAATCGGCAGTTGCCCAGATTATAGAAACAGACTCTGGGATGAAGTGGTATTCTATGGAAGAAGCTCAGAGGAAGGCGAAAGAAGAGGAAAAAAAAGTACTGATATTCGGATATGCCGATTGGTGCACCTACTGCCGGAAAATGCGGAAAGAAGTTTATTCTGATACTACGGTTCAGAAAAATATTTATGAGCATTATTACCCGGTACAGCTGAATACGGAATCGGAAGACAAGATTAAGTTTAATGGAACAGAAGTAGTAGAAGGGGAGTTGGCGGGATATCTGCGGCTGACTTCATTACCCACACATTATTTTTTAGATGAAGACGGGGAAATATTGGGCGCTCAACCAGGGTTTTTACCTGCGGAAGTTTTTGAGCCGATGCTTAATTATGTGGGAACCGGAGCTTTCAGTAATATGAAGTTTGAAGATTACATCAAGGCAAAAAATGAGTAAAGAAATTCAACGAAGCATCATGGGGTTAAGTCAGTCGGTAGAAGATTATTTAAAAGCGATTTTTGTTTTGGAATCGGAAGGTGAGGTAGCATCAACAACAAATATCGCGAGTGCGCTAAACGTTTCGTCCGCCTCAGTTACAAACATGCTAAAACGCCTTTCCAAGCTAAAATTGCTGGACCATCAGTCTTATAAAGGAGCCGCTTTAACTCCTGCTGGAAAAAAGATAGCCCTCGAAATTCTCAGGCATCACCGTTTGCTGGAGCTTTACCTGAAAGAAGTAATGGGTTATTCCTGGGATGAAGTTCATGATGAAGCTGAAAAACTCGAACATCATATTTCGGAACAATTTGAAGACCGCATCGCGGAGCTGCTAAATCATCCCACGCATGATCCTCATGGTGATCCTATCCCCACCAAAGACGGAGTGATGCCGGAAATGGCGCAGCTTTCTATCGTGGATGCCGAGAAAGATACCACTTACATTATTGGGAGAGTGAAAGATCAGGATCCAGAACTGCTTCGATATCTCGAAAAGATTGGTATCATTCCTGGTGTAAAAATTGAAGTACTGGATAAAGCTCCTTTCAACGGTCCGGTAAAAGTGCTTTTGGAAGACAAGGAAGAGGTAATTGGGAATAATATCGCGAGCGAAGTTTTCCTGGTTGAAGCATAAGGTAACTATTATATTAGTTTACATTAGAAAATGTGATTTTTACGTTCAAAATTTGATCAAAATGAAACATTCATAACAATTTATTATAAAAGTAATAGTTGCAAAAGAAACTTTGCATATGTAATATAGGTTCTAATAAGGGAATCGATATACAGATTCAGATATAATAATATGGATAAAAGAAAAACAAATACCGTTCCTAGTAAAGGGGAAAGACTTAATTGGACTCCTAAAGATAAAGCAGGGAATGTATATCTTAAATCTTTGGACATAAAAGCCGAAGAAGTGCCTTCCGAAAAAATACAAAGAGCTAAAAGATTTGTAAATGGTGATGCTCGTCTAGTTGTTGCCTGATTGCATACTATTTATCCAATTAAATTTATACAAAAAGATTCTTGCAGAGACAATACTGATCATTTATATAGTATTATCTATACTTTTTTTTCCAATGAAACAAAGCTTAAATATGTTTTAAGAGCAGAGTATTTTACTACTGATACTTTTGCTATTAAATTTTATGCTAAAAGGCACAAAAGGCTTTCTGACAGGTATAGAAGGCTTGTAAATTTGGGTGATGTAAGGAATATATTGCTTACAGCCGGACAATTAGTACCTCTTCTTTTGAAAGAAAATCCTACGGCTTCATTTGCAATAGCTGCAACCAGTAGTTTTGATCCTGTTGTTTATGCATTAGAACCAAGATCAGAAAATCAGAGATATAGGGTCTATAGTACATTAATTGAGAGATTTTTCGGGACAGAAACCTTCAAACATTTTACCTACAAAGAAATTAGTTGTTACCTATTAATAAATAAGGGTAATGAAGATTTATTTATTAAGCTTAACGAAATAGAAGATAGCTTTAAAAACACATATAATGATTTATTAAATATTGAAGATTAACCTTCACCCTTTCCTTTAGGGTCGAATTCTAAGGCTGTTTTAAGCTTCTTATCGAAACCTTCTGGTGATTTTGGCTTAGGTTCTATCAATTCCTTTTGTTCTTGGAATGTAAGTTCTTGTTGACCGTATTTTTTATTCCATAATTTCTCAAAATCTTTCCATGTATCAGATACACTCATTAATGTAATTACACTTACTAAAATCTTTTGTAGTTGTTCTATTCCTTCTTCTTTTGTCAGTCTCTGATGGAAACGGTACTTTCTATTTCCTTTTTCCGTTTTTGGAGTAATATCTTGTAGTGCCTCTAAAACTCCCTTGGGTAAAATTGAGTAAACATATTTCTTTGTCCAATAACCGATTACCCCTGGTCTGTTTTGAATATTTATATTACCGGACATAAAATAGCCCCAATCATTAAGCTTGAATATCTCTTTATAAAACTCATCTGGAAATCTTTTTTGCCAAGGAAGTAATTCTTCTGAGATATATTGTTTTAAAATCTTTTGTAGTTCTTGCCTCTCTCTATCGTACTGGTATCCCGTAGCCTCATCAACAAGGGCAATGATACCAACTTTAGCAAAACTTCTCATAAGTATCTCGCATTGATCTGCAATTATGCTTTGCCTTGGTGATAGATGAATCTCTTTTCTGGCTTGCAAGAATGCATCACATATATCCGCTAAAACTGTTGCTTCATAACCATTAATTTTTTGGTTTCCCCGATAGCAATCTATAGGTTCAAAGTGTTCCTTTGTTTTGTCTTTATAGATAAAGGGTTTAAGTGATTTTTGTTCTAAATATCGGTTTAATCTGGTTCCGGCGGTTTGCTTACCATCTTCAACTTCATCCACCATTTTCAAGGCAGTTTGCATATTTCTTCCTGATAATACTCTTGTTCCATCTTCTAAAACGTAACAAGGAATCTCAAGACCGTTGAGTTCTAAAACACCCTCATGTATTATTTTATGCGCTTCTTTCTTATTCATTTATTAAATGTTAGTAAGTTAGTGGGTTAGTCATATTTTGAGCCAGCCAGTAGCTCTTGGTAATGCCAAGGCTTCAACCTTACTGCCTCTTTGAAGTATTCGGACTACTGGAGTCTTACCATTAGTGCCTGCTTGAAGACCGTTCATTGTAACTCTTTTCTTTTAGAAAGACTTCTATTCTTATTCTCACCACCTACATAACCCTCATCAACTTCTATAGTGCCATCTAATTGTTCATCATCAGAGATGCCGAAACAGTTACGGATTCTGTGAAGCATGAACCAAGCTGTTTTTTGAGTAACATCTAAGTCTTTAGCTAACTGAACAGATGAAATACCTTTAGAATGAGAAGTAACAAGGTAAATAGCGATAAACCATGTTTGGAGAGATACTTTAGTATTGTCAAAAAGAGTAGCGGTTTTAACATTGAAATACTTTCCAAAATTCTTGCACTTATACTTATTATCTTTACAATCATACACCTTTGAAGTAGGATCAAAAGGAGAAATAACAATACCATTCCATCGAAGCCTTTCTATATGATTTATGCAAGTTTGCTCATCAGGAAAAGTTTTGACAAGTTCTAGTATTGATTTGAAGTCTTTTGTATCAATCATGAGAGTGTTCGTTAATCGCTGACTAATATAGTAGATTGTTACACTAAATTCTATTTAGTTAGTGTAACCTTGTATATAGTCAACAAAAATAGCCCATCACTTCACAGAAAAGGAAATTCCTGCCATAAATCTTCTGCCCTGAATAGGGCCAAAAACGTAATCGGTTGCAAAATCATTACTAAAAGGACGATCAGGTGCTATAATGGGATCCTTTTGGGTATAATCGAAAATATTTTTGGCAACCGCGAAAAGCTTGATCTCATTTTTCAATGTTTTAGAGACTTTAAGGTTTTGTTCGGTGAAAGTATCCGAATACCGGCTTTTGTTTGGGTATTCCGGCAACAGCATTTTCCCGGTTAAACGGCCGGTATAATCTAATGTAACGGCCGCTTTGGTAAAGGTGTAGGTTGCGTTAAAAACCGCAGAAAATCGTGGAGAAAAAGGCAGCTTTTCCACAGTATTATTATCCGCACTGTAAACATCCTGAACAGTTATGCCAATCATATAAGTAAATGGCGCAATGAAATTATGTGCCAGGTTCAGAGAGATTCCTCTCGAAACCGAATGCCCGTCAAGATTCGAGTAAATAATTTGATTTGGAGTGCTGTAATCGGGGATGATTTGATTGGAAAATTTCGTGTAGAAAACATCCAGATCGGCATTTAGAATGGAAGGCCCAATATCAATAATTTGATTCAAATTGACCGCTATATTATGAGAACGTTCAGGCTCGAGAGACTCAGCTATTACAACCTGCCTTGATCCAGTGAGAGCTTCATGTTCTTCCGTGAACAAGTTAACAATGCGGAATCCTGTCCCAGTATTTAATCGAAAAGTAGTATGGCTCCCCGGTTTCACTTTCACATTAAAACGTGGGGAAAATATAATCCCGTGCTCCTCATGTTGATCGGCACGAATTCCCAATAAGGTGCGGAAAGTTTCATTCAAAATATGATCAAACTGAAGGAATAATCCCGGAACAAAGTGATTGTCAGCTGAACCGCCAGCAAGAATTTGCTCATTAAAAACCTGGTCGAGTGCATCGTATCGAATAGCTGCACCAGAAAGCAGATCTGCTTTCTGGGAAAGAGATTTTTTCCAAATCAGGTTTGTGAAAAATGTCTGCTGCGTGGCTTCATAATGATAATCTCCATAAAAACTATTTTGGTCGTGATAGGCGAAAGAAGCATCAATTTTAAAGTCGGAATCAAAAGGGAGATCATAGCTTCCAAATAATTCCATCCTTCGGGTGTATACAGATTCTCCATAAATGCTATCGCTTCCTCTTAAAGAATGTTCATAATTTTCAACACCGCCCATACGATCTTCATAATAAATTTTAGCTCCGAGAGAGGTCTTTTTTAAACCGGGGCGATCAAACCTCCACTTATTAAACAAAGTTAGGCGGGTGTCTTGTGTGAGATCGGAGAAGCCGTCATTATTTTCATCAATAAATCGGTTTGAGTTGTACAAGCTGCCGCTGAATAAAACATTTGAATTTCCAACCTTCGGAGAAAAAGCCGCATTTACATTATGTTCTGCATGTGTGCTGGAACTGATTTGTGCAGAAAAAAGAGGTGCTGATTTAGGATCAATGGTAATTATATTCACTACACCTCCCATCGCCTGACTCCCATAAAGAGTGGAATTGGGGCCTTTTATAATCTCCAGATTCTGAATGATGTTTGGATTTATACCATTTAACCCGTAAACAGCTGCCAATGCTCCCATCACCGGCATTCCGTCAATAAGCACCGAAGTATAAGGGCCATCCATTCCATTTATTCGGATACTATTTGTCCCGCAAACTGCGCATTCAACCTGATTATATAAACCATTGATATACTTAACGGCATCCATCAGGTTGTCAGAAGCGGATTTATTAAGCACATCTTTTGAAACCCAACTTACTTTAACCGGAGATTCTTTGATGGTCATTTCGGTCATTGTGCCGGTAACCACAAGCGGTTCCAGTTCTGTAATGGATTCCTGAAGATGTACTTCAATGAAAAAATCCTGTCCTTCTACAGATATTTTTTGCCTGAAAGGTTCATATCCAACCGCACTTACAAACAAGAGATGCTCCCCTGAGGGTATATTCAGAAGCAGAAATTTCCCATCATTATCAGTAAATGTTCCTTTATTCAGAGATTGAATTCCAACAGTTGCAGAAACAAGCGGCTCATCATTCGAAATTACAACTCCCTTGACAGAAGACTGTGCAAATGTTTGATTAAACGAACTCAACATCAATAAGAAAAACAAAAGTTGATGTCTTATTTTAGATGCATACATTTTTATTTAAATATATGACTAATATTAAATTTAGACAAGGCTAAATATTATCAAATCTAAAAAAACCTTATGAGGTCTTTGCTGCTAAAATTATTGCTAAAGTAGTGGCTACTTTATGATTTTTGCCAGATTAGTTAGCCCCGTTTACCTCAAAAGAAACTTTCGCGTTTACTCCATACGACACAATCTTATTATCCTTGACCTCTGCTTTCATTTCTTTCACATATATGGAAGATATATTTTTAACAGATTGTGCGGCTTCTTTTAGGGCATTGTTAGTGGCATCGTCAAAGCTTTTATCGGATGATGCTATTACTTCAATTACTTTAACTACAGACATTTTTTTTCTCTCTTATTTTATGCTTGGTGGGTTTTCAGTTTATACATTTAAACAAAGTGAGATAAAGCAGAATTCCCTTTAAACTTGAAGATTGTAGATGATTTCAGATTAGCGTACCCAATATTCCGATCAGGGTTTGAGATCAAAATCGCCTTTTTTCTTCATTACCGAAAAAAGCCCAAAGCCAGTTCATAGGATCATCTTTCGTAGTTATATTTTTAGGAAGTTTTTCACGAATGGCTGGTTCTGGATAATTATATAACTACGAAAAGAAAAGATTTGTAATTTTTGAACCACCTGAGATTTTTTCTTTCATTTTAACGCTTAATTAGTTATATCATATAAGTACCTTACTTTCTTACTTTTAAAGTGGGTATTAAAGTCGAAAGAGAAATTTCCAAAATTGATTTTTTTATAACCCAAAACGCCATTGTCATGAAGACTTTTACATGTAAGCCTCCCTTTGTCAATAAAATGTTTTTTCTGTTACTACTCCCTTTTTTCTTTGCTGCTTGTGACGACCAAAGGGTTCAAATAATTAAGTGGACTGAACTTGAACCGGTGTATATGACACAGGAGGAATTTAAAAAATCCGTAGCTATGGAGAACTCCCGCGAACTGGAAAAACCGGGGAAAATTTATTTCTACGATAGTTATTTATTTGTAAACGAAATCAATAAAGGAGTACATATCATAGATAACAGTAATCCTGCTGCCCCCACAAATATTGGATTTATAAATATCCCGGCCAATAAAGATATAGCGGTTAAAGGGGATTTATTATATGCAGACTCTCACACTGACTTTTTGGTTTTTAATATTGAAGATATTCAGAATCCGGAATTGATAAATCGAATAGAAAATGTATTTGAAACATCAGCAAATATTCAACGTGGTTTTCCTTTTCAGGAAATAGACGCCTCCAAGGGAATAGTAGTAGATTGGAAAGAAGTTGAAATTGAAGAAGTTTGCGAAGTTGATTGTAGTTTTCATCAATCAACTGGTGGATGGCGTTTCGGTACAACAGCAGAATCTAGCGGAGGCGGCCCTATTACGCAGTCAGACGGTGGGGCTGCAACTGCCGGAATAGGAGGTTCCATGGCTCGTTTTGCCATAAATGGTGATTATCTGTATGCCGTAGATCACCGAAATTTGATCACCTTTGATATCTCTTCACAAATTCCAACTGAGGGAAATAAACGAGATGTTGGCTGGGCTATTGAAACGATATTTCCATACCAGCAGAATCTTTTTATAGGATCAGAAAGCGCCATGTATATATATGATATCAGTGATCCTGCTTTTCCAACACAGATTTCCATTTACAATCATTTTACAGCCTGCGATCCGGTAGTTGTGGAAGGAAATTTTGCCTATGTGACACTACGAGAAGGCGCCCGTTGCCCTCAACAAGGGGTAAACAGGCTTGAAGTGATAGACGTGGAAGATCCCGTTTATCCAAAAGAAATTGCTACTTATGAAATGTCAAATCCCCATGGACTTGGAATTGACGGAGGCTATCTTTTTATAAGTGAAGGAGACAAAGGTCTGAGAATTATGGATGCAACAGATCCTTATAAAATAACGCAACTGCGGCATATTGAAGATATTCGCACTTTTGATGTTATTCCTTTCAACAACGTATTAATGGTTACTGGTGAAACAGGTATTGTTCAATACGATTATAGCGATATTAATAATGTGGAGCATCTGAGTACAATTCCTGTTAAGGAGTGATCGATTAGGAAAAGAAGTGGTGCTTAATTGGAATTATATTATTTGTATCGGATGAATTTTTTAAAAGCGGCTGTATTTTTACTGGTTCTTCTGTCACCCTCTTGCTTATTTGCACAAGCAGATATGGAAGATGTTATCTATTTAAAAAATGGAGGCATCTTAAGGGGAGAAATCATTGAAATGACAGAGAATATCTCCCTTCAAATTGAAACCGCAGGCAGAAACGTGATTGTGGTAAAGATGGAAGATGTGGAAGAAATAAAAAAAGAAGAAAAACCACTTCCTCGATACTACAAAAAATCAGGATATGTAAATTTTACCGGGCTGGATTATTTAACCGGCGATGAAAATTCTTCAGTGCTAAGGTTTCAGATGGTAAATGGATACCAATTTACGTCCGGTCTTTCAGCCGGTATTGGTATCGGGTTTATTACATATAATGATCCACTAAACGCGATATCTCTTTTCCTCGATCTGCGATATAAATTACTGGAAGCCAACACTACTCCCTTTATTTATTTTAAGAGTGGCTACAATTTCGCCTTGTCACCCAATGAGAATTACCCAATTGAAGAATACAGTGGCGGATATTTACTTAATCCCGGAATCGGCATTCAGTTTGATAACTCTGAAGGTTTTGGCTGGTATTTTAGTGCCGGATATAATGTGGATAATTTGAACTATGAGGAGAGGGATTGGCAAGGTCGTGTTCTGGAAACTTCCCTTACCTATAAGCGCATCCATTTTGGTTTGGGGATGGCTTTTTAGTCGGTTTTTATTTTTATTAATGGATATGAAATCGTTACCAATAATATTAATTGCCTTGTTTCTTACTGCTTGCATGCAGAACGAGGAAATTACACCCACTGCCGATGTCTTAGTTGGTTCTTGGATATCTGAAAGTGTGGAAATTAGGAGCTTATCAGATGAAAAATCCATAAGTGGTTATAAAAACTATCTTTATTTTGGTGAGGATCATAACTTTTTTAGGAATTATATGGGTGGTGAATGGGAGCTAAATGGCAGGTATCTCACTCTTAAAATATATCCGGATTATAGTGAGATAGCTGACTGGGATTATAAAATTATAGACTTCTCCAAAAGTTCCTTAACCCTGCAAATTCAACTAACTGAAGGAAAATATTGCTGTAATTTTCAGGAGTTTGAAAGTGATGAGATGTTGCTTATTACAGAAAAATATATGCTATCCCATGAGGAATAATCACACAATAGAACCTAATCTACTCTAGCCAATCCGCTACAAAAATATTCGTTGATCGGTCACCTCATTATTTCAGATTATATTGGCCTCTTATCTTCATTACCACAAAAAGACCAAAGCCAGGATGAAATTGTAATCAGGTGAAAATTTATCTCTGTTCACCATAACACAATTCAGGCTTATCTTGTTCAGGGTGGAAGCCTGATGAGTGAATTATGTATATAACCAGGCCCAAAAAATGAGCAAAAACTGTAGCGGAATTCGAAGAATGAGTAGATATTTGGGAAGGTTCATCCCAGCCCGTTCATCCATTAGCATATGGATGTGGACGGTAAAAAAGAGCAGAAGCATCAGGATAATTCCCCAGGCGGCAATTATCTGAAAAGTGGAAATGAGAAGAAAAATACCAAGTAAGATTTCAGCTATTCCGCTTAATATCACTAAACTTTTATGAGCGGGAAAATAAGGAGGCATCATTCGCACATAAAATTTTGGCTGTCGAAAGTGGTTCAATCCCGCCAAAATAAAAAGCAAAGCAAATAAATATTGATGCCAGGGATGGGACATACTATTCCACCCAATCCGTTACAAACACATTCGTAGATCGGTCTCCGCCGTTATTTCGGTTTGAGGAGAAGACCAGTTTTTTACCATCGTAAGAAAACATTGGAAAAGAATCGAAAGTGTTGTCAAAAGTAATTTGCTTTAGGCCAGAACCATCGGTATTAATCATAAAAAGGTTGAAGGGAAATCCACGCGTAGAGTTATGATTGGATGAAAAAATGACCTTTTCTCCAGAAGGATGGAAATAAGGAGCCCAGTTAGCATTCCCAAGGTTGGTGACTTGTCGTAAGCCACTTCCATCCACATTCACCACAAATAGCTCCATGTCGGTTGGTTCAACCAAGCCTTCAGCTAAAAGTGAGTTATATTTGCTGACTTCTTCTTCTGTTATGGGACGGGAAGCACGAAAAACCAACTGCTTGCCATCGGGAGAAAAGAAAGCTCCGCCATCGTAGCCAATTTCGTCGGTGATTTGCACAACATCAGAACCATCGGTATTCATAATAAAGAGCTCGAGATCGCCGGTTCGGGTAGAAGTGAAAACGATTTTATCGCCTTGCGGTGACACGGTTGGCTCGGCGTCATAACCCGGCTCGTTGGTTAAGGTATCAACAATTCGCCCGCTCAAATCGGCTTTAAAAATATCATAGCTTTCATAAACCGGCCAAACATAAGCGCCACTTGTACGCTGTGGTTCAGCGGGACATTCCGAATCCTTGCAATGCGTTGAAGAATAAACGAAGAGCGAATCTCCCGGTAAAAAATAGGCGCAGGTGGTACGTCCTTCGCCGGTGCTTATCATTTCAGGTTCAAAGTCAGAATCCTTTTCGGTGATATCCATAGAAAAAATCTGATCGCAATCTACTCCCCAGTTGGGATTGTTGGACTGAAAGATGAGCCTTTTGTTATCGTAGCTCCAATACGCCTCGGCATTATCGCCACCAAAAGTGAGTTGCCGCACATTCTGAAGATGGATTTCCTGTTCGTATTTCAACGTATCGGCTTCAGGATTGTAGGGATTTTTATCTGAATTGGAAGTGCAGGAGATCGCAATTAGTAGAAGAAGAGGTACAGCCAGG
>JBBEBR010000013.1:0-83475 GCA_040882225.1 Balneolaceae bacterium
TACATAGTAACTAAGTTAGTACCTTATTCAGGTCTTAGCTACTTCAGCCCCTAAAACAATTATCTGATTATCTATGGCTTTTACACCAAATAAAATTTAACCGAAAAGCAGTGATTTTTTTAGAGAATTTTTATCGTCAATCCAGCCGAAAAGACAAATATTTTATCGACTTTCCTTCCTTTAGATGCTTTTTTTCGTAGAAGGTTTTTATCGAAAGAACCGGGTCATCAGGGTGAGTTTTATAAACATTCGGGATGTCTTTCAGTAACTCTAATTCTTCAGCGGCAATTACTTCTTTGCTGTATTCGTAGAGCAAATCGCTGTCTGTTTTTAGGTGAATGATCGCTCCCGGCTTAAAGACTTTCCGATAAAGCTTCAGAAATTTTTGGGATGTCAGCCGCTTTCTCTCTTTTTTGATATACGGATCTGGGAATACAATCCAGGCTTCGGATATTTCTCCCGCTGCAAAAAACTGGTCAAGATGATCAATAAAAGCCCGAAAATATCGAACGTTATTCAAATCTTTTTCCTGCGCTTTTGTAGCACCAACCCACATTCTGTTTCCCTTGATATCTATGCCAATGTAATTTTTTTCGGGGTGAAGCTGAGCCAAATTCAGAGAATACTCTCCTTTTCCACAGGCCAGTTCCAGTACAATGGGTTTTTCATTTTGGAAAATTTCTTTATTCCATTTTCCTTTTGGTGATGCTGAATCCTCTTCATAATCGGTGTATTCGAGAACATTTTCGTAGCGCTGCATGTCTTCCATGCGTTGCTCTTTTATCTTGGGCATATTTTAGGGTGAAAGTCTTTCGATATTCCAATTTTCGTTTTTCTTGGTGTATTTAATCCGGTCATGAAGCCGGCTTTGCCTTCCCTGCCAAAATTCGAAAGCGGAAGGTTTCACCAAATATCCGCCCCAGGTTTCGGGCATCTCTACTTTTTCTTCAGGATATTTTTCGGTTAGTTCACTAAACTTTTTCTCTAACGCTTCACGGCTTTCCACCACTTCACTTTGATTGGAAGCCAAAGCTCCAATCTGACTCATATATGGCCGGCTTTGAAAATAACGCTCACTCTCCGGTTGGGAGATTTTCTCCACCGCTCCTTCAATCCGAACCTGACGTTCCAGTTCAATCCAGAAAAAGCAAAGCGCGGCATAGGGATTTTGCTCAAGTTCTCTGCCTTTATCGCTGGCGTAGTTAGTAAAAAAGATAAAACCTTGGTCAGTATATCCTTTCAACAAAACAATTCTTGAGTGTGGCCGGTTTTGGGAATCGGCGGTGGAAAGGGTCATAGCGTTTGGCTCGGGAACCAACAATCGCAAAGCCTCAGCTAACCACTTCTCGAACTGATTGAAGGGGTTTTTATCTACCTCTTTTTCATCCAGCGAATGTTTTGAATATTCCTGACGGAGTTGTTCCAGTTCTTCTTTTTTCATTTTTTACCCAAAATAATCCGGTTCATTTCCCGGCTTCCATTTAATATTGCATCCAATACTTGGTGTCTGTTCCGCAGGAATTTCTTTTCCTGAAAGCATTCCATCAAGCGCTCCTCGTAAATCTTTGCCCGTCACAGACACATCTTTGTTCGGACGGCTGTCATCAAATTGCCCGCGATAGGCTAATTTTTTATGCTCATCAAACACAAAAAAATCGGGAGTGCAAGCTGCTTTATATGCTTTTGCGACTTCCTGATCCTCATCATATAAATACGGAAAAGGATATTTTTTCTCCTTCATTTTCTCCGGTGAATCATCGGGATATTTCTCCGCATCGTTTGAAGAAATCGCGATAAAAGCTATTCCCTTCTGAATATAATCGTTGGCAAGATCAATGATTCCCTGCTCAATATGCATCACGTATGGGCAATGGTTACAAATGAACATCACCACAAAAGCTTTAGTATTTTCCGCGTAACGCAGAGATAAATTTCCGCCGTGCACACTTGGCAAAGTGAAATCCGGCGCTTTGGTTCCTAATTTCAACATCGTGGATGGCGTAGCTGACATATCCTTTATTTTTGTCGATTTTTGATTTTAACTTAGCTGTATGAAACCTGCTACAAAGATATTGAATGAACGGGACAAAATTTTGTTCGAAAAAGCTCTGAAGTTTTACTTTTTTTCCCGTCAACAAGATGTACGAAAACTAAACTCCGAGCTGCAAGCCCGCTTTAGATACTCCGGTCAAGTTGCTTATTCCCTGATCGTAACATTTATAAATGAAGGAAATTTGAAAATTGAGTATATGGATTTCCTAAACCAGGAAATCAAAACCATGAGCAGTTTAGATTCTGCACTTTTTGAGAAGATGCAGATCAAACCTCAGGAAATTGACGAAATCGAACTCAATCAACATATCTCACTGAAAGTGTATGATGAAGATCGTGATGTAGATTTAGAAATCACCTATCAACCCGAAACGGGGGTTGTGAAGTTGAAAGAAGCTTGATTGGATTTTTTCTACTGCTCTAAACCCAACACTTCTACGCCTTGCTCAAAAGTGATATCTACAGGAATATTTTGTTCCGTTAGTTTTCTCAGAGATGCATTCAACTGATCTCCCTGTACGGCATATTTCTGTACAAATTCATCCACAGCCTCATAATCTCCATTTCCCTGTAACACCAATATTTGCTCAGAAAGTGCCTCAACCACATCTTCAACTATATTCATATTGATACGATATCGCTCGGTTTCTTCATCATATGTGAAGGCTCCCATTTCCTGAAAGAAATTAAAGCGGATTAAATTTGCCCGCCCGTGTGCACTTGAAGAGCCAAAACGAATGGACCTGAAAATACTGGCGAGAAATGTAACGTAATTATTTTCGATAGAACCTTCTTCAATCATCCCCTTGTCTCGGAGAGATTTCACCATATATAAACCCAATACATCGGCCTTGCCTTCTTCGAGTGCGGAAGCATGATTTTGCAGCGCTTCGCGAACTGTACCATTACCTGTTATTGTAGTTTTGACCCCTAATCCATGCGCAACTTCATGGAACATCGTGTTGCTGAAAAAAGCGTCGAAGGTGATGTACTCTTGCTGGTCTTCAGCAATCAAAGCTTCTGAAATTGGAAGAAGGATTTTGTCGTATTTAGCCTGCATGCTATTTTTGAGCTGCAATCTTCGTGTTCCTTTTTGCAACTGAACTTCTTCATCGTTCGGCAAATTGATTGCGATTGTTTTAGATCCTGCGTTGGAATCTCCGGCATAATAAACGGCATCGTAGGCATTCAGGTCAGAGTCGGTGCCCGGAGTTTCCGCTTTATATTCTTCGGGAACCGGAAGCCCGCGTTGCAATTCCGGTAAAACTTCTGCGTATTTCGAAAGCCTGTCGCTCCACTCTTTATCTTTAATAAGAACAAATGTTTCGTGTGCAGATTTATAACCGAAAAGCTGGTCTTCGTAATTTTCAATTGGCCCAATAATTACTTCAATGATATTATCCTTCATATCCATCCAGGCTAAATCGCTTTCCTGATAATTATCGGTTAAAAGAGCTTCCGCACGTAATTCCAGGTACTTTTTCAAACCTGCATCTTCTGCTAATTCTGCCGCTTCACGAAGTAATTCAGCAGCTCGCTGGTGTTCCTGGGCAAACGCTTCGCTGTATGGAATGGTAATAAGTTCGCCAGCTTCATCTCTTCGAATAAGTGTATACTGACTTGTTTTTTCTTCAGAATCCCATTCCTCAAATTCTTCTTTGGTCATATCGGCGGGATAAAAATTTGCTCCTTCCGGTTTTTCACCCACTCCGTCTACAAAAGGCTCGTTGCCATTCAGGCGATCCCATGGGCCGTAATTGATATATACAAATCGCTGCGTTTCCTCATCTAAACCGTCCAGGAGTTCTTCTTTATCACCATAAGCCTGCAACCAGAAAACTTTTTCCATTTCCCTGGCAGCTTCAATTAAGATAGGAATCATTTGCTTCTCATTATCGGTAAGCACAGAAACGTCTGATGTAAGCGTAAATGGAGTGTATTGAGCAAGCCGTTCATCCATATTCATTGAGGTATCTTCTCCAGTATTACATCCCGTAAACCCCATACCTGCTAATATACAACTGATCGCTAGCGCTCTTTTTAAATTCAAATACATAATGATAGTTTTTAATTGCTGGTGTTTTGTTCTTCAATCTCTTTTGGAGCGCCTTCATCTATAAGGATTCCTCTTCGCCCAAGTTCAGTCAAAATTAACTCAGTTACATCACTTTGGAAAGGGAATTCGTAGCGGATATCGAGTACATATGCTTTCACTTTTACCTTCAAAATAAAACGCCGCTGCTGCATTTCATTTTCAGTTATAATGCTTATTGGCTTTTTCAGATAAATGAAACGAGACGACACTACTGCTTTGAAAGCTACACTTTTCACCTCTTCTACCGGACATTCCGCCGGTAAATAAATTTCGGTGATAACCAGACAATCCAAAGCCCCGGAATTCGCATTTGAAACTGCGGTGTTAATCAATTCTCCATTCGGGATAGTGACAATCGAATCTCCTGGAGTTACAATTCGGCTCGAACGCAGCCCAATCTGGATCACTTCCCCATAATGATCGTTGTATTCAATTTTGTCACCCACCTGAAAGGGCCGATCGAGAATCAACATCACCCCGCCAAAAAGATTTTTGAGTACATCTTGTGAAGCCAAACCAACCGCAATACCTACGGAAGCCAGCACGGTAATCACCGTTGCATAGGGTGGCTGAATAATACCCGCAATAGCGACATAGATTGCAAAAACCCACAAAGTCACTCTAAAAATAGGCACCATTCTTTTTATCCGAAGCCGGTATTTCGAGGCTTTTTCGGAAAAATTATCAAGCACCTTACTGATAAATACCGTGATATAATACGTGAAGATAAAGAACAGCATGATAGTTAAAATCTTCTGCCACGATATTACTTCCTCGAAGTTTGAAAGAGCCCGCTGAGTATCATCTTCAAATTCTGATGCCCCATTATTTGACTCTTCACTTTGCTGAGCTACAGAATCAAGTGTACTGAGCCTTAATTGGATCAATGAATCAATTTTTACAAGCAGGGAATCGGTGGCGGTGAGCTGGGAATCGGCTGAAGCAGTTCGAATGCTATCTGTTGATTCTTGCGCCAAGACAGGAAAAGAGGTAAAGGCTCCCGATGTCACCAAAAATAATATTATCGCTAAAAACTTTTTTCCGTTCATGTTCTTAATGTAAAATATTTGCCGATTTGAGTACTCTTGCAACCTGCCTGTAGATCAGATGATTTAATGTAAAACCATGCTCGGTTTGCAATAGAATTGATCGTGATGCCAGCCGTGAAATCATCAGTTTGCATTCCCGCAAAGGCAGGTGCATAATTAATGAAAGGTGTTCGGCATTCAATGAATCGTGCAGCACAAAGGCAGCCAGCGCAAATAATTCAGCACTTCCCAACTCATCAATTCTCCTTATTGAATCAAACTGAAATGGATTAATGACAAAATGAGAATCATCATATTCTTTGATCGAGCGAATCCAGTAAATCATGGCGATAGATGCATTTCCTTCCGCTAAATTAGCCATTTTCTCAAAATACCGGTCTTTTAAAAATTCCTGCACCTGAGCTTCATCATCCATAAGTTTTCGAAAAGAGCGGCTTTTTTTTACAGATTCCTCTGGGATAAATATTAGCTGATATCCACTTGCTCGATGTCGTTTCAAAATCAGGTCTTCAATCTGTGAAGCGTTGAGTTGATCGGTTTGAATTACATGGGTAAAATAGTCAACTGCATTCAGCACTTTATCCAGGTAAAGCCAACCATAACGAGTGCTGCTTACTATCCACAGGATTTCCTTGTTCGTTTCTGAAATGAGATACATCAAATGTTCAAAAGCATCAAAACCCGAAATATTCCGGATAAAGCAATTCTGAACATTTTCCAGGGTAACCACCGTCCTTTTTTTCTTGCGCTGTATGGCTGCGATTAGCTCTTCTACAGTGGTTACGTCTTTTATCTTGAGTGCATCACAAATGATGGCGACCATACCCTCCGGCTTCCAAATGGTATCTTTGAAAGTAACATCAACCACATCATGCTTAGTAATATTTTCCTCAACCCACAGCCGGACAAATAAGCTTTTCCCACTTCCTTTTTCACCCACAACCGCAAACGTGGATGGAAAATTATTTTTCCATAACTCATAGCCCTTTTTGAGGCGCTCAAACTGTTCGGGACGGCCAACGAAAAATCGATCATCCACTTCCTTTTGAAAGTCGAACAACCGCCGATAAATAAAAGGAAGCCTCTCCATTTTTTCATCAGTCTCTGACAGAAAAGTAGCCAAATCACTTTTATCTCCTTCTATTATCTCGGCTTCCCGAAAGCCTAAAAACTTCCTTGTATTCTCAAAATATAGTTTCCCTTTTTTTCCAAAAAAACGGGCGAATAACTCCGCTTTATCTCCGAATTTTGCCCACCCCACCTGAAGCTTAACTTTCCAGCCTACGGCCGCCTCTTTTGCCATGTATTGGGCGCCGGTAATGCGGGTTTCGCTTACATCTTGCTTCAGTAGCAATGTTGCAAGTTTTGAGAAAGCAATCTTCTCTTTATCCCTTAAACTGTTTACCAAACCTTCTCTCTTTTCTTCTACTTTTTGAGAAATCTCTGCCAGCTTAACTTTAGCGCGCTCAAGTCCCTCGCGCGCCACCTGAAAAGGCTCTTCTTCATCGGCCTTTTTAACTTCGTCTGCAATTTCGAGGTTTGTGAGTATTATTTCCGAAATCTCCCTGAAATCCTGAATCAACTCGATTAAAAATTGCTCCGGCTTAATTTCCTTGGGCAGGAAATTTATCACCAGGTGATTATTAATCACCCGCTGAACCAATACTTGCCAGTTTATTTCTTCATAATCATATTCCGGAGGAAATTTAGCCATATCCAACTCTTCAACAAAAATCGCCTTTTCAGATAACCCATTTGTCCAACCGGGAATGGCGGATATGAATCCATTCAACTTTGTACTTAAAATAGCTTCTTCAATAAGATATTGAATGGGACGAATTAGCGAATTCTCTACAATTTCGTTCAGTTCATCCCGAAGCTTTCCGCTTAATTTTTGTCTCTCTTTGAGGGAATGCTTCTCCGTTTCATCGAATACCAAAATGGTTTCGGAGAGACGTTCATCTAACTCATGTTTGGGTTTTTGGATGTTTTCGGTGAAAAATTCAGTCAGAGATTCACCAAAACCCTGAACCCGTTCATTGAACTGCGAGTGAAGTTCAGTAAAATCCAGCGACAAAGACATCCGGTCACATAACATATCAAGAAGCGCATTCCACTGTTTGAAAAATTCCTGCTCTCTTTGAATGATTCTCGCTTTTTTAGCACTCACGCGGTTATCACTGTAATCACTTGCCTTTCGTTCTATGGTGTCCGTGATGGAGATTTCATGAATTATATTCTTCGAAATTCCCTCAAACGCTTCTTTTATTGTTTGGGATTGATTTTTCAGAAGCTTCGATAATTTTTCCTGGGCAAGACGCTGAATTTGCTCTAAATCATCGGGTATTTGAGGATTCCATTCCTCCCTGCTCTCTTCATCCTCTTCTTTATTGGGATTTTTGACCTGAAGTCCATTTGAACTCAATAGCCAGGCATCAGCCTGAACCAAAAGCTCTGCTTTCAGTTTTCTTTGTTCATGTTCCCAGTTTTGAACAACCGAAGAAAGTTCAAAAAGCTCAAACTCTACCACCTTTTGTAGTGGTATTTTTTGATGCCATTCAGGCTTTTGCTTCTGCGGATGGCCGGAAATACTTCGGATTCCATTTCCTATTGCATGTGCACCGCGTTGTATAAACCGAAAACCACGCTTACCCATTTTCCTGCTTCGAAATAAAATGGAATCACCTTCCAAAGCCTGAAATCGATCTTCATCCTGTACAAAAACAACTTCATCCTCAATTTGAGAAGTGATGCTTTTGATTGATTCTATCCATTCACTGTTTTCAGCCTTAGCTGAATTAAGCTGACTAAGTTTTGAGAAAAGCTTTTCGGCCTTTTCCTGCTCAGATAATTTCCCAGAGCTATTTAGAATCTGGTTTAACTCATGAGCATCTTTTTCAATGGATGAAATTAATTCCTTGCGAATATCCGGGAGCCATTCATCTCGAAGTTTTTTTGAGACTTGTTCCCTGGAAATAACTGAATTCATGTATTTGTTTAATTATTACCCTTCATACCTTAGAGAATGTACCATTCTGGAACGAAATAAAAATTATTATGGAAACTTAACTTAGAGCATTACCAATTCACTTCGAAAATCAAAACAGTTCCACCTGTTCCTCTTTCAATGATTTGGATAATACCTTACATTAAATAAATCATCTTTCAGGCAAATGACCTACAACTATTACATTTCAAGCATAAAAAAGCCGTATCTGTTTTGTGGTAAATTATGTGCTGTTACTTTTATAATCTTTCTCTTTTCCGTTCAGGTTTTTGCCCAAACACACCTCCAAAGAATATCAAACTCAGCAAGAAGCGATGGATTGGGTTACGTTGTCCGGTATCATTTAACTGCCCCTGTAGATTCTTTTGATCTCATCCAACCCGCTTCCGACCTTGTCCAAATGGTGCTTTACGGCACCGATATTGATACCTCCGGGATTCTGCTTCCCGAAAAAAGTGAGAAACTAAAAGAGGTGCGTTTATACAAATTGGAATACGGTTATGGTGTAGATATCTATCTTTCTGAAGACGCTTATTATCTTTCCACTGCTTACCTCGATCAAAACAAAAGCCATATTCTGCTGGCCTTAACTGAAACCACACAAAGAGAAGCTGAGCGGTATTCACAACAATTTATAGCCCGAAACTGGTATCGGGAGATTATCCCCGAAGATGCCCTGGAAGTTACCGGGGTTGAAGTTAATCCCTTTGATGATTCTTACAACATTATTAAAGATAAGCTCCGGTTCGACCGTATTGTTATTGATCCCGGCCATGGAGGGCATGATCCTGGAAATCCGGGTTATAATAACAGCGTTAAAGAAAAGGACATCGTCTTGTCGATTGCCAAAAAACTTGGGAGCTATATCGAAGAACATCTCCCGGGCGTGGAAGTTATTTATACGCGCGAAAATGATGAGTTTGTAGCTCTGGAAGAAAGAGGCCGTATTGCTAACCGTGCTGTAGCCGATCTATTTGTTTCCATTCATGCTGATGCATTTCCCAACCATCAGGTGCGGGGAGCTTCTGTTTTCTTTTTAGGGTTGAACCGGAGCGATATGTCATTCGAAATTATGAAAAAAGAAAATCAGGTTTACCAAAATGAGCTGGTGGAAGATCTCACGGAAGAAGATTTATTAGTATACGAGTTAGCACATTCCGGTAATATTGCCACAAGTGAGCGCATTGCCTACATGATGGAAGACCAATTAAAGAATCGGGCGCAACGTAAATCACGGGGTGTAAAACAGATGGGATTGGTGGTGCTTTATCAATCTACCATGCCGGCTATTTTGGTGGAAGCAGGATTTCTCACCAATCCTTCTGAGCAGCGGTTTTTAGCCAGCGATTATGGCCAAAATATTATTGCTTCAGCACTGTTCCGTGCCATTCGAGATTATAAAATTGAGTACGAAAAAAATCAGGCTTACAATACATCCAACTAATATGTCAAAACCTTTAGTAGTTGGTGTAGCGGGAGGAAGCGGTTCAGGAAAAACCACGGTTGTGAATTATATCTGCGAAGAATTTGCCGCAGATAATATCCTCCTGCTTCAACACGACTCTTATTATCGAGAACTAAAACATCTCCCTTTTGAGGAGCGAATTAAACAGAATTTTGATCACCCTTCCTCACTCGAAACTGAACTCCTGATTCGTCACGTAAAAGCTTTAATGGAAGGTTATACCGTTGAAGTTCCTGTTTACGATTTTGAAGCTCACACTCGCAAAGAAGAAACTATCACCGCTGTCCCCACTACCGTTATTTTAATTGATGGGATTTTGATCTTTAGCGAGCCGGAATTGCTGGATTTAATGGCGGTTAAGATTTTTGTGGATACCGATGATGATGTTCGCTTACTCCGGAGATTAAAACGAGACATAGAAGAACGAGGGCGGTCAGTCCAAAGTGTTTTGTCTCAATACGAAAAGTTTGTGCGCCCCATGCACCTCGAGTTTGTAGAACCCAGCAAGCGCTATGCGGATATCATCATCCCACGCGGCGGTAAAAATAAAGTGGCCCTTGATATGGTTTCGGCGCTAATCCGTGGGAAGTTGAACGGCGATAATTCAGGTAGCTGAGTTCTAAGGGAGTCTCTGTTTGAAAACAACCATAACCCACGGATTCATCCGTGGGAATTAAATAATGAACAAACATGTCCGAGTCTATTTTCTTGTTTAACAGAACCTTGGTTTCGAGGACAATCTCGCTGGTGTGAAGTTATTTTTTAAGAACTTTTGGCCCAATCTTCAATACGATTATAGCCGGAAAATCCATTGTCTCTCAGATTTCTCTAAATTCTCCCATAAATCCCACGGATGAATCCATGGGTTATGGATATTAGAAATACCTTACTCGGAATTCATAAGCCTCGGTTTTGCCACAAAAGCACGGAAGGGGAATTGAGTACAAATTAATTTTTTATTGCTCCTTTGTGCTTTCGTGCTTTCGTGCTTTCGTGGCTAAAAATATTCGTTCACTACTCTCTCCATTCCATCAAAAACTAAGAATGGGCGGATTTTTCCTTCTCTCGTAATCAGGCTTTTTAACTTTTCAGCATCTCCTCCGGTCAGGAATAAATCAAATTCCCCGAATTCCTTTTCAAACCTTTGAAGTGCTTGTTCAATCCCGCTAACATAAAAACCGGCTTGTCCCCACCGAAGCGAATCTACCGTATTTTTCCCCGGCCACACAGCTGGTAGTGTAGCTTCAACCAATGGCAAAGCGGGTGCTTTTTGGTGAAGGATTTCTGTGAAAGAGGAAAAACCGGGGACAATCATTCCTCCGCAAAAAACCTCCTCTTCTGTCATGAAGTCAATAGTTGTTGCAGTTCCCGCATCAATAACAACCACCGCTTTTTTGGTGTGAGATGCCGCCCCAAAGCAAGCCAAAAACCGATCAATTCCAAGAGTTTCCGAAGTCTGATAATCTAAAAGAGCGGGTGGAATATCTGAGATACTAATCGTTGTTAAAGGAACTGAAGTCAGTTCATGTTTCAGAGCTTCCGCTAATTCTTTTCGAACGCTTGAGCAAACTACCCCGGTAAATTTATTTGGATGATCTTCAATCCACCGCACCAGCCCGGATGCCGTCTTTATTTGCCCCGCATGCAAACCTTGCCAGTTAGCTTCTTTCCGAAAAGCGCCTTTCACCGCCGTATTGCCAACGTCAAGAAATAACAACTTTTCGGGTTTAATGGAATCGAAATTGCTCATCTTTTTGTAGTACATTTAGAATAGAATTTGAACAAAATACAGTTTTTACAATGAATCTTAATTCAAAAGTAGCCATTGTTACAGGCGCAAGCAGCGGGATTGGAGCTGAATTCAGCAAAATGCTCGTGGAAAACGGAGCAACCGTGTATGGCCTTGCACGCAGTGAGAATAAGCTAAAAGCTATCCAAAAAAAACTCGGGCCGAAATTTCATCCCGTGGTTATGGATATCACCCAGCCAGAGAATCTTGAAGAATGGGTTGATGCTGCTTTTGATAAAAACCACCTCCCCGACATCCTTATAAATAATGCAGGCGTGGCTTATTTTGAAGATGTAGACAACTTGAAAATTCACGAATGGGAAAATATGATTAACGTGAATCTGTCCGGCACCTTCTACTTAACCCGCTTAATTGTTCCCTTGATGAAGGATAATGAGGAAACCTGCCATATTATCAATATTGCTTCTATTGCGGGACTTTTGGGAAACCCTACAATGTCGGGTTATAACGCGAGCAAATATGGTGTGAGAGGATTCAGTGAGGCATTATTCAAAGAACTGAGATATGACGCCATCAAAGTTACCTGCGTTTTTCCGGGATCGATTGCCACAAATTTATTTGATGATTTTGAGGATGTCGAGAATCATCCCAACATGATGAAGCCTTCAGAAATAGCGGATACGGTGAAATTTCTGCTGCAAACCAGTGACAATTACCTGATTAATGAGATCACCATGCGGCCTCTGAATCCCAAACAACCAAAAAAATAAAGCAGATGCTCAAAAAATCGATTCTTAATCGAGCCACCATTTTTTTTGTTTGGGGGATGATTTCGGTTGGGATGTTTACTGGTTGTTCTTCAAATTCAACACCAGATAATATCATCCCCGAAGACCAGTATATTGATGTTTTGGTGGAATTACAGCTTGTCCGAACTCACCATAATTCTATGCCAGATAGTGTGGATGCAGATTCCTTGGCACAAATAATTTATGAGAAGTATGAAATTGATAAAGAGCAGTTTCTTAACAGTCACGAGTTTTACCAAACGCAGGTTCAACGACAATTGATGCGGACCGAAAAAGCCATCCAAAGGCTTGAAGATGAAAATCAAAAAATCCAGTCTAAAATTGACTCTGCAAGAGCTGAAAAAGCCCGTATGGATTCTCTCCAGACCGACACAACCGCTATCGAAATTGATGAAGAATTGTGATTCACTTCATTTCTAAGACGCAATAATAGCCGGGTTTAGAAGCATTGGTAGTCACTTTTTCTTCCTTTATAAGATGCTGAAGAATCAAAATAACCGGCTTCTTCCCCAATCCAGATAGGGTCTGAAGTTCTTGAATGGTCCGTTGCTCATCAACCAAAAGATCATGGATCGCCTTAATCTCTTCGCTTTTTATTTCTATTGATTTCGAACTGGTTTTCAGGCAGTTATCACAATGGCCACAAGGGGCAGCGTTGGTATCCCCGAAATAATTTCTCAGATACACTTCCCGGCAAGTTTCGGTAAGCACAAAACCGTGCATGTATTCAAGTTTTCGAAACAAGTTGTTGCGATGCGATTCCACCTGTTGCTTTGTAAGAGGCAGCCGCGAAGACCGGGCTTCCAAAAGCTTCACAAGACTCCGTTCTTTATGCATTTCAAATACCAGAATGTGATCATTTTGCATCAGCACGTTCAATGCTTTCACCAACGCATTTCTGGTTATGGAAAGCCGGTCTAAAACCAAATCTTCATCAAGCTGAACCAAATCATTGAAAGCCTGAAAACCAAAAACTCGCTCAAGTTTGTCTACAAATTCTGCTTTATCTGGGCTCCCGCATCTTTCCCTGAATGTGGCAAGTGCTTCTCTGCTTAGGGTGAATTGTAAGCTCACAGCTGGCTTAACGCCCTCTTCCATTGCAATTACATCAAACTGATTCAACAATCTCAACGCTGCTTTAGCTTTGCTATAGGATAATTTTCCGCGTTTTTTTATCTGCTCAACATTGAAAGATTCAGCCTGTTCCATTTCAGAACCAACGGCAAGATTGAGGCTGTCGCAAATAATTCGATAAGCATATTCCAGCTCATCACGGGTTGGATAGTTTTCTTCAAGCCGGGTATCCGCTTTCAGATAATCAGATTTTCTGTATAAGAGGATGGGGAAACTTTCTTCGCCATCACGGCCAGCCCGTCCCGCTTCTTGATAATATGCTTCCAGCGAATAGGGCATTTCCTCGTGAATTACATACCGGCAATCCGGCTTATCAATCCCCATTCCAAAAGCATTTGTAGCAACAACCAAGGGAGTTTTTCCTGAGATCCACCTGGCCTGAATCGCCTTGCGCTTTTCCGAATCCACGCCGGCATGGTAAGCTTCCGTTTTGATGCCGTTCTTCGAAAACAACTCAGCCAAACCCTCACAATTTTTTCGGGTTCCTCCATAAATGAGCCCGTCCCCTTTTTTAGAAGCCTTCTTTACCGACTCCATCAGCTTTTGCTTTTTCTTTTCTGATTGAACCACCCACCACTTCAAATTTGGGCGTGAAAAACCCCGTGAGATTATTTCGGGATTATTAAATTTCAAGCATTCCAGAATGTCCTCTTTTACTTCAGGAGTGGCTGTCGCGGTTAGAGCAAGCCAGCGGGTTTTATCTGCTATGGGCTCCAGCGAGGTTCGAATTTCCCGGTAGGAAGGGCGGAAATCATGTCCCCATTCGCTCACACAATGCGCTTCGTCGATGGCAACCAATTCAATATTCAAGTTCTGAAGCTCTGCCTCCCATAATGGCGTTTTTAATCGCTCTGGAGCACAATACAGCAATTTGTACATGCCATTGCGTGCATTAACCAATCGTTGCTCCACTTCAAAAGAAGGAATGGTGCTGTTGATAAAAGTAGCTGAAATGCCTCTATCGGTAAGTTGCTGAACCTGATCTTGCATCAAGGCAACCAAAGGTGAAATCACGAGCGTCATCCCCTCAAAAACCGTAGCCGGCACCTGATAACAAAGGGATTTTCCACCGCCGGTTGGGAACAAAACCAGCGTATCTTTTCCTTCAAATACAGCACGAACTACTTCATCCTGCCCCGGGCGGAAAGCGTCGAATCCCCAGAATTTTTTAAGATTTTGTTCCGCCTTTTTGAGAAAGTCTTGCAAAGTTCAGCCTGTATTTTGTGCATCAAATTTGTGCTAAAATACAAAGAGGCAGGGTTAATTTTATTATTGATTGCTGATATCTCGATTTACAAGTTCTTAATCGAATTTGATGCCCTCCCCGGTCTGACGGCTCCAAGCCCGTCTGACCGATTGGTGGATACAGCCACCGCGCCCTTAGCTATCGATCAGACCGGATTTTTAGTTAGGCTGGTTTTTGAATAATTTGTTTTCTATCCTCAAGAATGGAATTCTATTCGGGGCATACCTATCATGTGTATAATCAGGGAAATAACAAGGAGAAAATTTTCTTTGAAAAAGAAAACTATCTCTACTTTATAAAAAAGATGAAATACCATATTACTCCACATGCAGAAATCATTGCATGGTGCCTAATGCCGAATCATTTTCATTGGCTTATTCAAGTAAAAATGAATTATAAAAATTCTATTCAATTTGAAAACAGAGAAAAGCACATAAACCCGCTGAATCGAAGTATCGGTTCGCTCCAAAGTTCATACACACAGGGTATAAATAAAAAGTATAATCGAAGTGGTTCATTATTCAGAACAAGAACTAAAGCCAAGTCATTGAGCGGTCACAGAAAAATGAGAAACTTCTATGGCTTGAATTGCTTTTTTTATATCCATCAGAATCCAATCAGGGCTGGTTTAGTTAAAAAAATGGAAGATTGGCAGTTTTCCTCTTTTCAGGATTATGCTGGATTCAGAGATGGTACATTATGCAACAAAACATTAGCGAAAGAACTTATTCAACTTCCTGATGAACCAAAAGAGTTCTATAAATTATCTACTGAAACAATTCCAGATAAAGTGATGCAAAAATTGTTTTAAGCCCCGGTCTGACGGCTCCAAGTCCGTCTGACCGTTGGTGGATACAACCACCGCGCCCTTAGCTATCGATCAGACCGGCAATCGGTCAGATCGTGTTCTTGATTGATTTGATACAACTCCTAGGTCTGACGGCTCCAAGTCCGCCTCACTGATTGGTGGATTCAACCACTGCACCTTTTAGCTATTGATCAGACCGACAATCGGTCAGATCGAACTCAAATATCAAATAACCGGCAATTTCCCTTCAAACATATTTTCGAATCGGACATCAGAGACATTCAAATCAAGTAGCAAGCTCAGGACATCTCCAACTTTCGAGCATGAAATAAAATTGTGAGGATCGAGATCTGGTGTTACCAAACCCTTATCAATAATATGCTCTACATTTTCATTTATGAGCTTTGATTCTTCGTGAAGGCCAAAATGCTCGAGCATCATTGCCGCAGATAAAATAGCCGCAATTGGATTGGCTATATCTTTGCCGGCAGCCTGTGGATAGCTGCCATGAATGGGTTCAAAAAGCGCTGATTTCTCCCCTATCGAAGCTGATGGCAATAAACCGATGGACCCGGTTATTACGCTGCTTTCATCCGAAATAATATCACCAAACATATTCTCTGTTAAAATCACGTCAAACTGATTTGGACGCAAAATAATCTGCATGGCCGCATTATCCACGAAAAGATATTCCGTTTCCACCTCGGGATAACTTAAGGCAATGGTTTGCACGGTTTGCCGCCAGAGCCGGGAAGTTTCCAGCACATTCGCTTTATCGATCAGCGTGAGTTTCTTACGGCGCTTCATTGCTGCTTCAAAAGCCATTTTCGCCACCCGGTCTATCTCCTCAACGCTATACACGCAATGGTCATAAGCCGATTCCCCATCTTCGGATCTGCCTTTTTCACCAAAATAGATTCCACCGGTAAGTTCGCGGTAAACCACCAAGTCAGTGCCTTTGATGCGGTCTGCTTTTAGCGGAGAATGATCAATCAGAGATTTATAAGTTCTTACCGGGCGGATATTGGTAAACAACTCAAGATTTTTCCTCAGCCTTAACAAGCCTTCCTCCGGACGGACTTTTGCGTTGGGATTGTTATCGTATTTTGGATCTCCAATCGCGCCAAACAAAACGGCATCCGAATCCAGACAAATATCGAGAGTTCGTTGCGGCAGTGGATCTCCGGTTTTATCAATTGCTGAGGCGCCAACCATTGCTTGATGATAGGTGAAATGGTGGCCAAATCGGTTGGCAATAGTATCCAGAACCTTGATGGTTTGTTTAATTACTTCCGGCCCAATACCATCTCCGGGCAATACCGCGATCTTCTTCTTCATTCCCTAAAACTCCAGGTGTTGTTGTTCAAATTTTTCAATTTTTTTCTTGTTGCTAAGCAGAAAATCTATGTCGTCATAACCATTCAAAAGGCAAGTTTTTTTGAAGGAATTGATTTCAAACTCTTCCGATATTCCATTTTTCGGGATAGAGATTTTTTGCGATTCCAAATCTATTTTTATTTGGATTGATGTCTCTTTTTCTGCCGCTTTGAATATTTCCGCTAAAAAATCCTCACTAACCTGCACCGGAAGCAATCCATTATTGAGTGCGTTTCCTTTAAAAATATCTGCAAAGTAGCTCGAAACAACGGCTCTGAAACCGTAGTCATATAACGCCCATGCGGCATGTTCTCTGCTCGACCCGCATCCAAAGTTCCGGCCCGCAACCAGAATTTTTCCTGAGTAAGAGTCATCATTCAAAACAAAACCGGCTTTTTCTTTTCCGTCTGAATCGAATCGCCAGTCACGGAATAAATTTTCCCCAAAACCTTCCCGGGAAGTTGCCTTCAAAAAGCGCGCCGGTATAATTTGGTCGGTGTCAATATCCTCAACAGAAATCGGTACAACGGATGAATTTAAAACTTTAAACTTTTCCATTTTAAACTCCGGCTTCTTCTAATAAGTATGCTCGTGGATCAACAACGTGGCCTTCAATGGCAATAGTTGCGGCAGTAAGCGGACTTACTAACATAGTCCGCGCTCCCGGCCCCTGCCGGCCTTCAAAATTCCGGTTTGAAGTTGAAACACAATATTCGCCTTTGGGGATTTTATCTTCATTCATCCCCAGGCAAGCTGAACAACCCGATTGGCGAAGTTCAAAACCTGCGTCCGCTAATATTTTATCAATTCCTTCTTTTTTAGCCTGTTCCTGAACCTGCCTCGAACCCGGAACAATCATCGCCTGAACATGGCTTGCTTTCTTTTTGCCTTTCACAAAATCGGCTACAATTCGCAGGTCTTCGATGCGGCTGTTCGTGCAGCTTCCTATAAATACATGGTTAATTTTTTTTCCCAATAATGATTCGCCGGGATTCAACCCCATATAAGCGAGTGATTTTTTCAGCCCTTCGGGATTCTTTACTTGCTCAGCTTCCGGAACCTGATCTGTTATTTTGATTCCCATTCCGGGATTTGTGCCGTAGGTGATCATTGGCTCGATGTCTTCTGCCCGAAAATAGTGCTCGGTATCAAAGATGGCTTCATCATCCGAATAAAGCGTAAGCCAGTAATCTTTCGCTCGGTCGAAATCAGCTCCTTTTGGCGCAAACTTCCGCCCTTTGATGTATCTGAAGGTAGTTTCGTCGGGAGCAATCATCCCACCACGAGCTCCCATTTCAATGCTCATATTACAGATGGTCATTCGGGCTTCCATCGAAAGCGACCAAATGGCCGTTCCCGAATATTCCACAAAATGTCCCGTTCCGCCGGCTGTTCCCAATTTCGAAATGATATACAAAATGATATCCTTCGCAAAAATTCCCTCCCCAATTTCGCCGTCAATATTAATGCGCATGGTTTTTGGGCGCTCAATCAACAAACATTGCGTGGCCATTACCTGCTCAACCTGCGAAGTGCCAATCCCAAAAGCGATGGCTCCAAAAGCTCCGTGCGTAGAAGTGTGGCTGTCTCCGCAAACAATGGTCATTCCCGGTTTGGTGATGCCAAGTTCCGGGCCAATAACATGCACAATTCCCTGATAAGGATGCCCTAAACCATACAATTCAATGTCAAAATCTTTACAATTATTCTTAAGCGCATCCACCTGAATTCTGGAAAGGGCGTCTTTTATAGGAAGGTGCTGATTTTGAGTAGGAACGTTATGATCTGCGGTGGCAACAATTTTTTCTTTTCGGAAGATGTCGATGCCGCGGTTCCTAATACCGCTAAAAGCCTGCGGACTTGTTACTTCGTGAATGAGGTGCCTGTCGATGTACAGGATTTCGAGCCCGCCTTCAACTTTATCGACTACATGCCTGTTCCAAACTTTCTCAAATAGCGTTTTAGCCATACATGCTGATCTTTTTTATCCAGTAGCTGCTACAGAAAACAGGCGAATTAAATCCTGATCCTGTATTATTTTTTGCTGATCTGCGATTGCTAAAAATTCCTTGTAATGTTTATCCAGTTCCTTTTTTTCAAAATCGAACCCAAGTTTTTTTGCCCGGTAATTAAGTGCGGCTCTTCCGCTTCGGGCGGTTAGAACGATGGTTGAATCGAGTGCGCCAACCTCAGCCGGATCTATAATTTCATACGTTTCACGACTTTTAATTACTCCATCCTGATGAATTCCTGAAGAGTGAGCAAAAGCGTTTGATCCAACAATAGCTTTGTTTGGCTGAACGGCCATATTCATTTTGCTGCAAACGAGCGCGCTCATCGCACACAAGTGCTTGGTATTTATCCTGGTGTCAAAATTCAGGTCATTATGTTTTCGCATAATCATCACTACTTCTTCGAGCGATGCATTTCCCGCACGTTCACCAATTCCATTAATGGTGCATTCAATTTGAGTAGCACCGTTCATAATCCCCGAAATCGAGTTAGCGGTAGCCAATCCTAAATCATTATGGCAATGCGTGGAGATGGTAACTTTATCAATCCCCTTTACATTTTCTTTTAGGAATTTGATTTTTTCTCCGTATTCCGAAGGCAGGCAATATCCCGTGGTATCAGGAATATTGACGACGGTTGCACCCGCTTTTATTGCCGCTTCTATCACCTTTGCGAGAAACACATTCTCTGTTCTTCCAGCATCTTCGGCGTAAAATTCCACATCTTCAACAAACTTCTTGGCATACTTCACGGCTGCCACAGCCCGCTCGGTTACATTTTCACGGGTTGTTTGAAGTTTGTCGAAAACATGGCTATCAGAAGTACCGATCCCTGTATGAATGCGGGGTCGTTTAGCTGACTTAACTGCTTCAGCTGCCACTTCGATGTCGTGAGTTACTGCTCGTGAGAGAGCGCAAACAGTTGATTCGGTAATCACTTCAGAAATTTTGCGTACGGATTCGAAATCTCCCGGGCTGGATACCGGGAACCCAACTTCTATCACATCAACTCCAAGTTGTTCAAGCGCTTTGGCTATCTCAATTTTTTCGGATGTATTGAGCCTGCAACCAGGCACTTGTTCGCCATCACGAAGAGTTGTGTCAAAAATTTGAATTTGTTTATTTGGCATTAGTTGTATGATTTCTAACTTAGCTGCCGATTCAATTACTTTCTCTGGTCAATCGAGTAATTACGTGGCGAAAGTAGATGGCATAACTATATATCTAAAACAAGAAATGCTATTTATTACGATATCCAAACTTATTTAAAAGCAGATTTCCTTCGCCAAACCTTACTTAAACCACTTTAGGCTCTTATTTTTTTACAATGGCTAACCAACCAAACGACCATCTTTTCCAGCTAATAAAATCGCTCTCTAAAGCCGAAAAACGAGCTTTTAAAATTTATGCGATGCGGAACAGCAGTGAAAAGGCAAAGTTTATTCAGCTTTTTGACGCTGTAGATAAAGTATTGTTGTATGATGAAGAAGCTATCGTCAAAAAATTAGAAGGAATCAAAAAAGGACAGTTTTCGAACTTAAAAGCTCATCTTTATAAACAAATTTTGACGAGCCTCAGGCTCACGAATATCAACCATAATCTGGACATTTTACTTCGGGAGCAAATTGATTATGCCCGTATTCTCTACAATAAAGGCCTCTACAAACAAAGCCTAAAACTGCTTGAAAAAGCAAAATCTATGGCTGCTCATAATCATCGCATAACTCTGGAATATGAGATTCTCACCTTCGAAAAATTAATTGAATCTCAATACATAACCCGCAGTCTTAGTAATCGTGCTGATGAGCTAATCTTACAAACCGAAGACACGCTCCATACTCTTAACAATTACAATACCCTTTCAAATCTCTCGCTCAGATTGTACGGCATATATATCAAAGCCGGGCATGTGCGGAATGAAAAAGACTACGAGCAGATTACTTCCTTTTTCAAAGTGGCATTAAAAGGCATTGAGCAAAACAAGCTTGGATTTTTTGAGCAACTGTATCTGAATGTTTCTTATGCGTGGTACAGCCTTATTGTTCAGGACTTTTTGCTTCAGTACCGGTACTCTCAAAAGTGGGTAGATTTATTCCAGGATAACCCGGATATGCTGGAACTTGAACCTATTTGGTATCTAAAAGGGCAGCATGTATTGCTGGAAGCTCTTTTTGTTTTAGGCCACTATAAAAAGCATGAAGAAGTGGTCAGAAACCTCCAGAAATTTGTTGACAATCCGCCATCCCGAAATAACGAAAACCTGGAAACTTTGGGCTTTATGTATCTTTATACATCAAAAATAAACTCCCATTTTATGGCTGGTACTTTTACGGAAGGCATAAAAATGGTGCCTGAATTAAACCGTAAAATTGAAAAATACTCTCAGCAAGTTGACCCTCACCGAATCCTCATCTTTTACTATAAAATTGCCAGCCTTTATTTCGGTGCCGGTAAAAATGAGGAAGCCATTAAATACCTCAATAAAATCATCAATTATCCCGATCAGCGGCTGCGTGAAGATATTCACTGCTTTGCCCGTATTCTGAATTTAATCGCTCATTATGAGTTGGGAAACCGTGCGCATGTGGAGTATCAAATTCGGTCGGTGTATCGATTTCTTCGAAAAATGAATGATTTGAATATGGTACAGCAGGAAATCCTGAAGTTTCTTCAAAGTCTGGACGAAAGAAATGGGAAGCCGATCAAGGAAAAATTCGTCGCTTTAAGAAAAAGGCTCCTTGAAATCAATGAACTTCCCTATCAAAAGAGGCCATTTTTGTACTTGGATATCATATCATGGTTAGAGTCTAAAACGCAGGATAAGCCGGTTCAGGATATCATTAAAGGCAAGTTCACTCCCCGATAACCACTCCAGCTTTTTTTGGGCATCCCATTAATCACTTTATTTGTTGCTACTGAAATTTGCCGTTTAACCTCTCATGGCGTTTCTTTGAACCGCAGAACAAAACACACAAAAATGCTCTTAATTATTTCTCTGGTCATTATTCGAATTATAGGTATCGCATACCAACCAGGGAAAGCTTTGTAATTAGCATTTTTTTCATATGATTACCGAAAGCCTTCCCTGACCCGGAAGGCTTTTTTTATGCCTGATATTTTAAAAACCTTATGACCGAACTCAACAAATTTAGTAAACACGTTACACAATCCGATTCTCAGCCAGCCGCTCAGGCTATGCTTTGCGCTATCGGGCTCAGTTCCGAAGATCTCAAAAAACCACTCATCGGTATCGCAAGTACAGGATATGAGGGAAACCCTTGTAACATGCATCTTAACGATCTCGCGCTTCACGTAAAAAAAGGCGTACAATCGGCAGGATTGACAGGCCTCATTTTCAATACAATTGGTATTAGTGATGGCATTTCGATGGGAACGCCGGGTATGCGTTACTCTCTCCCTTCCCGTGACCTCATTGCAGATTCTATGGAATCGGTGGTAAAGGGGATGTCTTATGATGGAATGGCCGCAATAGTGGGTTGTGACAAAAATATGCCGGGCGCTTTAATGGCGATGATTCGCGTAAACCGCCCTTCCATTTTGGTGTATGGAGGAACTATTGCACCGGGTTTTCACAATGGGAAAAAACTGGATGTTGTATCCGCTTTTGAAGCTTGGGGGCAAAAGGTGAGCGGAAAAATTTCGGACGAGGATTTTAAAGATGTGATTCAGCATGCATGTCCCGGTGCAGGCGCTTGTGGAGGAATGTATACCGCAAATACAATGTCGTCCGCGATTGAAGCTTTAGGAATGAGCCTTCCTTACAACTCATCAAATCCAGCGGTAAATAGTTCAAAAGTGGTAGAATGTGAAGAGTTGGGAGATCATCTTTATAAACTGCTCGAAAAGGATATTAAACCCTCTGACATCCTTACAAAGAAGTCTTTTGAAAATGCTATTCGCTTAGTGATTGTTTTGGGAGGATCTACAAATGCGGTTCTTCATCTTATCGCAATCGCAAAAGCTGCAAAAATTGATCTAACCCTCGCTGATTTTCAACGATTAAGCGACACCACTCCTTTTTTAGCTGATTTAAAACCCAGCGGCAAATATGTGATGGAAGACCTTCACGACATCGGAGGCGTACCCGCGGTGATGAAATATATGCTGGAGCATGATTTATTGGATGGAGACTGCCTCACCGTTACCGGAAAATCCATCGCTGAAAACCTGAAAAATATTTCCCCTGTAGACCTGAAACAGGAAATTATACATCCGCTTGATAATCCCATCAAGAAAAAAGGACATATACAGATCTTATTTGGAAATCTCGCTCCCGAAGGCTCGGTGGCAAAAATCACCGGAAAAGAAGGAGAGTTTTTTGAAGGCCCCGCCCGCGTTTTCGACAGTGAAGAATTAGCCAATGAGGGCATCAAATCCGGAGAGGTGCAATCTGGAGATGTGGTTGTAATCCGATATGTAGGGCCAAAAGGCGGACCCGGAATGCCGGAAATGCTAAAACCAACTTCCGCTATTATGGGCGCAGGACTTGGAAATGAAGTCGCTCTTATCACCGATGGCAGATTTTCTGGTGGAACGCATGGTTTTGTAGTGGGCCACATCACCCCTGAAGCACAATTGGGTGGAACCATTGGGCTGCTCAGAAATGGAGACATTGTTCAAATAAATGCCCAGAAAAATGAAATTAATGTGCAGTTATCCGAGGCAAAATTATCCCAGCGTAGAAAAGAATGGGAGGCTCCGCCCTTGAAAGAAAAAAGCGGCACCCTTTATAAATATGCAAAAACGGTTTCAACAGCTTCAGAAGGCTGTGTAACAGATGAATTTTAGCCGAAGGGAACTGTGACAGATCATAGAAAATACTCAAACTCACTCATCGAAGAAGCAACATTAACATGGAAACACTAACCCCAGAAACAAAACATAAGAAACCAAGGAAAAAGAAAATTCTTAGCGGAGCTGAAGCCATAATCCAGATTCTTCAGGAAGAAGATGTGGATACAATTTTTGGTTATCCTGGTGGAGCGATTATGCCGGTCTATGACGCCCTTTATGATTTTCAGGATTCTATCACTCACATTTTGGCCCGGCACGAACAGGGAGCCATTCACGCCGCTCAGGGTTATGCGCGCGCGTCAGGCAAAGTTGGCGTCTGTTTGGCAACATCCGGGCCTGGGGCCACAAACCTCATTACCGGAATTGCTGATGCTCAAATCGATTCCACTCCCCTTGTTTGCATTACCGGGCAGGTTGCTTCTCCTTTTTTGGGAAGTGACGCTTTCCAGGAAACCGATGTAATTGGAATTTCAATGCCGGTTACAAAATGGAACTTCCAGGTTACCAAAGCTGAAGAAATTCCCGCAGCACTTGCCAAAGCTTTTTTCGTTGCCCGATCTGGAAGGCCGGGCCCGGTGTTAATCGACATCACCAAAGACGCACAGTTTCAGACCTTCGATTTTGAATATGAAAAGTGCACAGCTTTACGAAGTTATTGTCCGAAACCAGAGCTAAATATTTCCAAAGTTGAAGAAGCCGCTGAACTTATAAACTCGGCAGAACGGCCTTTAATCCTCTTTGGACAGGGCATAATTTTGGCTAATGCAGAAAAGGAGTTCCAAAAGTTTGTCGAAAAAACGGGTATTCCCTCTGCGTGGACAATTATGGGACTTTCTGCCATAGATAGCGATCACCCACTGAATGTTGGGATGCTGGGAATGCATGGAAATTATGGGCCTAATTTACTCACCAACCAATGTGATGTTTTAATAGCCATCGGGATGCGGTTCGACGATCGCGTAACTGGCAACCTCGATTATTACGCCAAACAGGCAAAAGTAATTCACCTCGAAATTGATGCCGCCGAAATCGATAAAAATGTGAAAACGGATGTGGCTGTTTTGGGAGACGCCAAAGAATCTCTGCCAGAGTTAACAAAGCGGGTAAAGGCAAGGATTCACGCAGAATGGTTGCAACGTTTCCGGGATTGTGATGCCGAAGAATTTGAAAAAGTGGTCAAAGAAGAGCTTCATCCTTCCTCGCCGGTTTTAAGTATGGGGGAAGTAATCCGGATTATTTCAGAGAAAACAAAAGGTGAAGCGATTATTGTTTCTGATGTTGGCCAGCACCAAATGATTGCCTGCCGGTACAGCAAATTCACCAAGTCAAAAGGTAATATTACCTCTGGTGGCTTGGGAACCATGGGTTTTGGTTTGCCTGCCGCATTGGGTGCAAAATTGGGTGCTCCAGATCGTGAAGTTATAGCGGTAATTGGCGATGGTGGTTTTCAAATGACAATTCAGGAACTCGCTACTATTTATCAAACACAGACGAAAGTAAAAATTCTGCTTTTGAATAATGAATTTTTGGGGATGGTGCGCCAGTGGCAGCAATTGTTCTTCAAGAAAAGATATTCGTTTACCGAAATGAAAAATCCCGATTTCCAAAGTGTGGTAAAAGGGTTCGGTATTAAATCCAATATTGTAATTGAACGGGAAACTATGGAGTCAGCAATCGAGGAATTTATCAATTATGATGGCTCCTACTTTCTTGAAGTGATGGTTGGCAAAGAAAATAATGTATTCCCCATGGTTCCAAGCGGTCAGTCAATATCAAATATCAGGTTGGAATGAGGCTTATGAAAAAGGATTTCACCATCACTGTTTATACCGAAAATCAGGTGGGATTGTTAAACCGGATCACCATCATTTTTACAAAAAGAAAAGTGAATATCGAAAGCATGACAGCCTCAGCTAGTGAAACGGAGGGCGTTCATCGTTTTACAATCGTCATCACCCAAACAGAAGAAAGCGTGGCGAAAATTGTGAAGCAGATTGAAAAACTTGTGGATGTTTTACAAGCAAACTATCACGAAAGCTCAGATGTGATTCAACAGGAAATGGCTTTATACAAAATTCCCACAAGGGTTTTTGCCCATGGCGGAAAGGCCGAAAAGATTGTGAGGGCGCATCACGCACGGGTTCTTACGATGGAGAAAGAATTCACGGTGATCGAAAAAACCGGATATCACGAAGAAACACGGCAGCTTTTCGAAGCGCTTAAACCTTATGGCATTATCGAATTTTCTCAATCCGGAAGAATTGCGGTATCCAAAACAGGAAAAGGAATTTCGGGATTTGTGGGAGAATCTACCGCAGATTCTATTTCAGAAATATGAAGGTCTGCCACAGAATCACCAAAACACGAAAAAATAATATGCAAGGATTAGTATTTCCGTGACAAATCAAGAAAATAATTTTTAATCAATAAACAATGCCCCAAAACTATTTCACTTTCGTGCTTTAGTATTTCTGTGGCAACATTTTACTAAAAAAATAAATAGCTCAAAATACTATCTCACATTTCGTGTTTTCGTGTTTCTGTGGCAAAAAATAAATCAAACAAAAAATGGCGACTTTAAATTTTGGCGGTATAGAAGAAGAAGTAGTAACTCGGGATGAATTTCCTTTGGAAAAAGCTTTAGAAACCATGAAATCGGAAACAATTGCCGTTATTGGTTATGGAGTTCAAGGGCCTGGACAAGCTTTGAATTTGAAAGATAATGGCTTTAACGTGATTGTAGGCCAGCGAAAAAATTCAAAAACCTGGGATAAAGCGGTTAAAGATGGCTGGGTTCCCGGAGAAACTCTCTTCGAAATTGAAGAAGCCGCAAAGAGAGGAACCGTAATTCAATACCTGCTTTCCGATGCCGGACAAATCTCTGTTTGGCCAACCATTAAGAAAAATTTATCGGCTGGTAATGCGCTTTACTTCTCTCATGGTTTTGGAATTACGTACAAAGAACGTACAGGCATCATCCCTCCTGAAAATGTGGATGTGTTATTAGTAGCTCCAAAGGGTTCAGGAACCTCTCTTCGGCGTATGTTTTTGGAAGGGAGGGGCCTGAATTCGAGTTATGCGATATTCCAGGATTACACTGGCCGTGCCAAAGAAAGAGTGACAGCTTTGGGCATCGGAGTTGGATCGGGATATTTATTTAAAACTGATTTCAGAAAAGAGGTGTACAGCGATTTAACCGGCGAACGCGGTTCATTGATGGGAGCCATTCAAGGACTTTTTGCCGCGCAATTTGAAGTTCTACGTGCAAACGGACATTCCCCTTCCGAAGCTTTCAATGAAACCGTGGAAGAATTGACGCAATCACTTATGCCATTGGTTGCGGAAAATGGAATGGACTGGATGTATGCCAACTGCTCCACAACCGCTCAGCGAGGCGCGCTGGATTGGTGGAAAAAATTCCGTGATGCCACAAAACCGGTTTTTGAAAATCTGTATGAGGAAGTTGCCGCGGGACGCGAAGCACAACGCTCAATCGACTCAAACAGCAAGGATGATTACCGCGCAAATCTTGAAGAAGAACTGAAAGAACTTCGGGAATCGGAAATGTGGAAAGCCGGAGCCACGGTTCGCACTCTTCGTCCCGAGAATAGCTGATTAAGTTGAAGCCGTTTAGGAAGAGGTTACTGAGGAATAAGAGCTTTTTTCAAACACTATAGAAAATGGATTCCATTCCTGCCAAAGACACTTTGTCAGATCTCAAACCTATTTTAGGACGAGACTTTGAATTCATAATTCAAAATTCACAATCCATAATTCAAAATTTCCCAATGCCTCAAACTAAACCAACATCTACAGTTACCGTTGAAAATATCGCTAAAGCCGCAAGGGTTTTAGAAGGTGTAGCGACAAGAACTCCGTTGATGTTCAATCCACAGCTCTCGGAAAAAATTGGAGCTGATGTTTGGCTGAAGCGGGAAGATTTACAGATGGTCCGTTCTTATAAGATCAGAGGCGCGTATCATAAGATTCAGAGTCTTACTGATGATGAATTGATAAACGGAATTGTATGCGCCAGTGCGGGAAATCATGCTCAGGGAGTTGCTTTTGCATGTAACAAGAAGGAAATAAAAGGAACGATTTTTATGCCTTCACCTACTCCCGCACAAAAAGTAAAACAGGTGAAAATGTTTGGGAAACAATATGTGGATGTGATTCTCGCCGGTGATACTTTTGATGATGCGTTTGAGGAAGCCATCGAGTTTTGCAGCCAACAAAAAGCCGCATTCATTCCTCCTTTTGATGATCATAAAATAATTGAAGGACAGGGAACCGTCGGTAAAGAGATTCTTGAGGATATTGAAAAACCGATAGATTACCTGATTGTTCCAATTGGCGGCGGGGGACTTGCCGCTGGAATCGGGTCTTATTTTAAAGCTCTTTCACCATCAACTAAGATTATCGGAGTAGAACCGGAAGGTGCTCCAGCAATGAAAAAGTCGCTGGAAAAAGGCCAAATCATCACTCTCAAAAAAATAGACAAGTTCGTTGATGGCGCCGCTGTTAAAAAGGTGGGGAAATTCACGTTTGAAATCTGCAAAGAAGTGCTTGAAAAAGTTATAACTGTTCCTGAGGGTAAAATTTGCAGCACAATCCTTCAGCTGTATAATGAGCAGGCGATAGTCGTAGAACCCGCTGGCGCGTTATCCGTTGCCGCACTCGATTCTCTAAAAGATGAGCTCGAAGGTAAAAATGTGGTTTGCGTACTTAGTGGAAGCAACAATGACATTACCCGAATGGCTGAGATTAAAGAGCGATCTCTTCTTTATGAAGGCTTGAAGCACTATTTTATTATCGATTTTCCGCAGCGGGCGGGTGCTTTGCGTGAATTTCTGAATGACGTTCTTGCGCCGGAAAATGATATTTCACACTTCGAATATTCCCGAAAAACTACTCGCGAACAAGGCCCTGCTTTGATCGGAATTGAGATTGAATCCAGAGAAGATTTTGAGCCGCTGATAAAAAGAATGGAAGTAAAAAACATTCAGTACGAATACGTAAATAACCAGCCACACCTGTTTCGGTTTTTGATTTGATTCAGAGTATTTAGTCGAGTTTTTCAACAGCACTAAAGTTGGAATTTGATGTGTGAAATTTGGAGATTCTCCTTCTTCAACTTCCATTACATTCTTAACCAATTCTATGGATTGCAAAAAAGCTGATTTCCAACTTGATGATTCTATCACTTACCTAAATTGCGCATATATGTCGCCGCTTTTAACCTCCGTTGAGGAAGCGGGAGTTCGCGGTATCAAACAAAAAAGAGATCCTTTCAAGATACCGCCGGAAGATTTTTTCGGGGAAACAGAATTATTGAGGCACGAGTATTCGAGGCTTATTAATGCCCAGGATCCAAAGCGGATTGTCGTGATTCCGTCTGTTTCTTATGGGATGGCAAATGTGGCGAAAAATCTTCCGCTTTCAAGTGGAGACAAAATAATCGTTGCCGGCGAACAATTTCCCAGTAATGTATATCCGTGGAGATCACTCGAAAAGAATAAAGGCGCTAAAGTTGTAACCGTTTCTCCTCCCACCCTAAATAATGATCGCGGTAAAAAGTGGAATGAGTTGATTCTTGACGCCATCGATGCTAAAACAAAATTGGTGGCAATTGGGAATGTTCATTGGGCTGACGGCACCTTATTTGATTTAAAAGCCATCCGAAAAAGAACCCGGGAAGTTGGTGCCTGGCTGGTGATCGATGGAACGCAATCGGTAGGTGCTCTTCCTTTTGATGTACAGGAAGTTGAACCTGATGCACTCATTTGCGCCGGTTATAAATGGCTGATGGGCCCTTACAGTATCGGACTTGCTTATTATGGCCCTGCTTTGGATGGCGGAAATCCTGTTGAAGAAAACTGGATAAATCGCAACGAGAGCGAGAATTTTTCTAATCTTGTTAACTACAATGATGATTATCATGCCGGAGCTTTAAGATATGAGGTTGGTGAACACAGCAATTTCATTTTAGTGCCAATGATGATTACGGCGGTGCAGCAACTGAATGATTGGGGAATTAAAAACATTCAGGATTACTGCAGAAAGATTACAGCCGATCCGCTGATGAAACTCAAAGATGCTGGTTTCAAAATTGAAGATGATCATTTTCGGGCTTCACATCTTTTTGGAATTCGATTAGGAGAACTTCACCAAATGGAAAAGATAAAAAAGGAACTCGCAGAACAGAATATCCTGGTTTCTTACCGGGGAGATTCCATTCGGGTTTCTCCTAATGTCTACAATACTGCAACAGAGATTGAGAAGCTTCAGGAAGTGCTTTCTTCACAATAAAACCCAAATTATTAAATGAATCATATTCACTCTAACACGCTCCTTATCGATTGTGAAGACGCTAAGGGGTTGGTGTATAAGATCACAGACATCATCTACAACAACGACCTTAACATTGTAGAAAATCAGGAATTTGTTGAGCATGAGAGCAAGCATTTTTTCATGCGAACTGAAGTTCAGGGAGATTTGAATGAAGAAAAAATTCTTTCTGAATTAAGAGCTGTTCTCCCTAAAACTTCTAATATCAGGCTTCGAAGCAAAGAAAAAAAGAAGGTGGTAATTCTGGCTACCAAAGAGCATCACGTTCTTGGAGATTTGTTGATCCGGAATGAATTCGATGAAATTCGCTCGGATGTTTTGGCCGTGATTAGTAATCACGAAGTGCTAAAACCATTTGTACAAAAATTTGATATTCCCTTTCATTTTATCACACATGAAAATAAAAGCAGGAAAGACCATGAATCTGAAATATTGGAAAAACTGTCGGCTTATGATCCTGATTACCTGTTGCTGGCAAAATATATGCGCATCTTAAATCCTGATTTCATTGAGGCTTACAAAAATAGAATTATCAATATTCATCATTCTTTTTTACCCGCATTTATTGGAGCTCGCCCATATCAACAAGCTTATGACCGGGCGGTAAAAATTATCGGGGCAACGGCGCATTACGTCACAAGCAGCCTTGATGAAGGACCGATTATTTACCAAAGCACAACCCGTGTAGACCATCGCTACGATGTACAAAGTATGACACAAGCTGGCCGGGAAATTGAGAGTCAGGTTATGGCTGAAGCGGCCAAATTAGTGCTCGACGATAAAGTATTTATCCATGGAAATAAGACGATAGTTTTGGATTGACTGATGAGACATATCATCCCATGAATAATAAGCTATATACTTCTAAAGATGGTTCTACCACAATCTTCAATGCTGAAATTAATCAGTATTATCATAATCCGAACGGAGCTGTAAGTGAGAGCCTGCATATCTTTTTTGGGGTTTCCGGATTGATTGATTTTTTAGAGTCTGCAAAATCTTTAACGATACTTGAAGTTGGTTTTGGAACTGGATTGAACTTCCTGTTGCTGCTCGATTTATACCAAAAGCGAGAGCTTAATTTTCCGGTCAGGTTTTTTTCAATTGAAGCATTTCCGTTGGAACAAGAAACGGCAAAGAAACTTGATTTCACCGGGCATCTTCAAAATCCCGAATTGAATAAACTTCTTCCCAAGATATTCTCTGAATTAGAGTCGGGATATAATCACATCAAACCAATTGAACATTTGGATGTGGAACTGCATTTGTTCTTTGGAAATTTTGCGGATTTCACTATCCAAAATCTTCACGCCGATTTTATTTTCCACGATCCGTTTTCACCTGAAGTCAATAAAGAGCTCTGGACTGCGGAAACCTTTATAAAGCTCAAAAATTATTCAAGCGAAAATGCAGTTTTGGCTACTTATTGTTCGGCTTCAAAAGCGAGAGCTGCAATGGCGGCAAGCGGCTGGTTTGTAGCCCGTGCGCCCGGAACTTTAGGAAAAAGAGAAATGACGCTTGCCTCTCTTGATGAAACCAAATTATTAGAATTCAAGCGAGTTAACGAACAAAAATTAGCTGAAAGGTACCGAGAAGGAGATTTTTAGTTATTGATTATTTGAGAATTTGCCTTTGTCTGTTTTCATTCCTTTGAAAATCAAAAATTGCAGCCGGTTTAGGTAAAGAGGTTAATATATTCTTTAAATAAATAGATACGTCCGCGTTTGGCTCCAGTCATTTCATGCAGAATTCCTACACGTTCCATCTCCCCGATTAATGTATAAACACTCGGCTTGGTTAAGCCTGTTACCTTTTTTACATCCTCTGCAACTACCACCGGATTTTCATACAAAGCCTGCACTACTTTCTGTGCATTAACCGCACGTCCGCTCAGGCTTTGGATTCGCTCATCTACATCTCTCTGAAGCTGCAGGATGCGGTCGAAGGTTTCTACCCCGCTTTTAGCTGTTTCAATTATTCCGGTCAGGAAAAATTTAAACCAACGGGAGATATCATTGTCACGGCGTACCAATGTTAAATTTCCATAGTAGTCAGCACGATTTTTCTCTAAAAAATCGGATAGATAAAGCACAGGTTTTTTCAGGATTTCTTTTTCAACCAGGAAGAGAGTAATCATTAATCGCCCTACCCTGCCATTTCCGTCTAAAAAAGGATGAATGGTTTCAAACTGATAGTGTATAAGAGCTATACGAAGCAACTCCGGGAAATGCAGCTCCTTGTTATGAGCAAAATTTTCAAGGTCCCCCATTAACTCCTCAATAGTATTGTGAATGGGTGGGACAAAAGTTGCTGTATCAATATTTGCTCCGCCAATCCAGTTTTGGCTAAGCCTGAATTCACCGGGTTGTTTATGAGCGCCGCGTGCACCCTGCAACAAAATGCGATGGGTTTCCTTAATTAAACGTGTGGAAAAAGGAAGCTCCTCTAAATGGCCAATAGCCGCATTCATAGCCTCTGTATAATTTCTGACTTCCTTCCAGTCGTCTCTTTTCTCAACCGGAACATCTTCTTCGTCAAGCAGCGCTTCTTCAATATTTGTTTGTGTCCCCTCAATTTTGCTACTCTGCGTGGCCTCTTTAAAAACGTGCATATTAATGAACAAATTAATATTTGGGATGCATTCAGAATACATATCAAGCCTACCAAGATGTCTGTCTGCTTTTCCCAAAAGCTCAAGCACCTCCATATCTTCAATCATCCATGTCCGGTTTAATTTTTCCGGCTGAAAGCTTTTATAGCTTCCCTGATTTATGAGTTTACCTGAATCAAATGATTTCATGGTTCTTTTGTACCCTTAGTTAAATTTATTCGAAATAATTTAACTAATGATTTTCACTAATTAAAATTTTGCTGTTTTTTTTAATTAGTAAAATTGCTGATTAAGATTTTCGCTGATTTCTTTACCAACAGAATGTCTTTATCCCGCGTGGGGAATGAAAGTGGATAAATTCTAAAATGAGTATGATCTAATCGTTTCTTCCAAAGGAATGCCTTTGGAAGAGATGACAAAGGCGATGCAGTATATTATTTTCCTTCGCAGATTTATTTTAACTGAACAGGAATGTTTAGAATCTATAATTTTGAATTTCTTTTTACCGTTTTAGCTTTTTGTATTTGATTCTGTGCGGTTGGTCGTCGGTGATTCCAAGCCGGCGTTTTCGGCTTTCTTCATACTCTTGATAATTTCCCTCAAACCAGTAAACCTGACTATCTCCCTCAAAAGCCAGAATGTGTGTTGCAACGCGATCTAAAAACCACCTGTCGTGAGAAATAACCACCACACAACCAGCGAATTTTAGCAAGGCTTCTTCAAGTGCTCTCAGCGTGTTTACATCCAGGTCATTTGTAGGCTCATCAAGGAGTAAAACATTTGCGCCTTCTTTTAGCATCTTCGCAAGGTGAACGCGATTTCTTTCCCCACCAGAAAGCTCCGTTACTTTCTTTTGCTGATCACTCCCACTAAAATTAAAACGTGCTACATAAGCTCGTGAATTAACTTCACGGTTTCCTAACTTTAAAACATCGTGGCCGTCTGAAATTTCCTGCCAAATTGTTTTCTCAGGATCAAGAGGGCGCTTTTGATCTACATAACCGAGTTTTACAGTGTCGCCAACAACTAAATTTCCATCATCGGGGTTCTCTTCTCCGGAAATCATCTTGAATAAAGTAGTTTTACCGGCGCCATTTGGCCCGATTATCCCAACTATTCCCCCGGGTGGTAAACTAAAATTCATATCCTCAACCAGCAAGCGGTCATCAAATCCTTTAGATACTTTTTCAGCAACAATCACTTTATCACCTAATCTTGGCCCAGCAGGTATGAATATTTCCATATCCTCGCGTTGCTTCTGATTTTCTTCCGATAGCAAATCTTCATAAGCGCTAATTCGAGCCTTACTTTTTGCACGACGGCCTTTTGGATTTTGCCGAATCCATTCGAGCTCTTGTTTAAGAGTTTTTTGACGGTTTGATTCCTGCTTTTCTTCCTGAGCCAACCGATCTGATTTTTGCTCAAGCCATGAGCTGTAATTTCCTTCAAATGGAATTCCTTCACCCCGGTCCAGTTCTAAAATCCAGCCAGCCACATTGTCGAGGAAATAGCGATCGTGAGTTACGGCAATTACCGTTCCTTCGTATCTCGCCAAATGTTGTTCGAGCCAGCCTACCGATTCAGCATCCAAATGGTTTGTGGGTTCATCGAGCAAAAGTACATCAGGCTCTTTCAACAATAAACGGCAAAGAGCAACACGCCGGGCTTCTCCGCCCGAAAGCACACTCACCGGGGTTTCAGGTGCCGGGCACCGAAGCGCATCTAAGGCCTGTTCCAGTTTACTGTTGATATCCCAGGCATCGATATGATCTATTTTCTCCTGAAGTTTAGACTGCTTCTCAATCAGTTTCTCAAAATCCGCATCCGGGTCGCTAAAAGCTGCATTGATTTCCTCGTATTCATTGAGCAAATCCATAGTTCCCTGAACGCCCTCTTGAACAGTTTCCATTACCGTTTTATCGGGATCTAACTTCGGCTCTTGCGGCAGATATCCAAAAGTGATTCCCTTTTGAAAGCTTATGTCGCCCTGATAATTTTGATCTTCTCCGGCAATTATTTTGAGCAGTGTACTTTTACCTGACCCGTTCAATCCTAACACGCCAATTTTCGCACCATAAAAAAATGAAAGGTAGATATTTTTTAAAACGGTGTTCTTGGGTTTATAGGTTTTACTAACCCCATTCATCGAAAAAATAATCTTATTGTCGCTCAAGGAATCTCTTTTTTTAGATTTGAATTCAAGAACAGAAAGGTACGAATGAATAGCGAGATTTTGAATGAACACAAAAAAAGAATTAGATAAGGCACGGAATAATAGGAGGAAAATCTACTGTCACATATAACATTGTATAAAAAGACCTGTCAGGTTTCAAGATTGTCTAAGTTTATTCCATCTATCTCACTATAAAAACCTGACAGGTTTGACACGGCAAGCTTTAATAGCTAATCAATTTTTACCATTTAGCTTTTTCTTTATTTGGCGCCATTCGGGAAAAAATTGATCCATAAAATTATGAAAGCGTTTATTGTGAAGCCGTTCAAGAAGGTGTACCATTTCATGTACAACCACATACTCAAGGCAATCGGGAGATTTTTTGGCTAATTCCAGGTTTAGCCAAATCCGGCGATCACGGATATTACAGGTTCCCCACCTGGTTTTCATCCGCTTCACCCCAAACTCTTTCACCGAAACGCCCATTGGATCTTCCCATTTACTGATGAGCTTTGAAATTTCTTTCTTAATCTCTGCGCGATACCATTCTTCTAAAACAGTAGCTCGTTTTTCTTTGGTGCTTTCCATTTCTTACATAAAGTTCAATGAACTCATCTTTCAAAACAACACACGGCGAAGTCTTCTGCTCTATTACTTTAAGCTCATAATCTCTTCCCCAGAATGAGTGACTTTCTCCGGTTAAAAACTTTGGCTCCAGCTTAGCAGGTACTCTCTTAAAGTTTGCAAGGTGTTTTTGAATCCATGGTAATTTGCTTGCTACAAAATGTTCAATGGCGGAATTTCTGATATAGTAAGGCACTGAAATCCGAACTTCCCTGTTTGCGGGATACACCCGGATATTCATATTCTTTATAGGTTTTCTGTGAACCTCAATCTCGATTCCAGAGATAGTGATTTGTGAGATTTCCATTTTTCTACTTGCCATAGCTGAAGGTACATGCGGGAAGCAATGAGGTGCAAGAGTAATTTGTTTTTTTGGGATTAAGGATGCTCCGTATCTGCATTCAGTAATGAGAATTGCTATATTCACACGCAATCAAATTTCAAAACAATTCCTCCTCTCATGGATTTAAAAATAACCGGACGTGTATCTAAAATTTTACCTCTTCAATCTGGAACCGGCAAAAATGGTGAATGGAAAAAGCGCGATTTCATTCTGGAAACAGGCGGAAAATACCCAAAGCAGGTTTGCATCACACAATGGGGAGATAGTATAGATCAAAATCCTGTTCAGGAAGACGAGGATATCACTGCTCATATTGATGTCCAAAGCAGAGAATACAACGAAAAATGGTATACGGATGTGAAGGCCTGGAAAATTGAAAAAGGTTCCGGTGAAGCTTCTCCCCCGCCTCCAAGTGCGCCGGGGCTCACCTATGATGATAATCAAGAGCTACCTGATTTAGATGAAGATTTGCCCTTTTAAATAAAATTTAAGTAGAATCTTAGCATTTTCTTGGTGGAAATCTCTTGATTAAATCATCCGCCGCATTATCTAATATGAAAGTATTTCTCACATTACTACTATTTGTTACAGGAACAAATTTAGCTGAAGCTCAAATTTTAAATTTCGAAAAGAACAGGAAACCCGGCGATCCAGAGCTTGAGAAGACAGTTGTTGGCGCACTTTCCCTTGATTTTTCTCTGAATAACCGCAGCCTAAATAGAGATGGTGAAACCGATCTATATATCGGTTCTAATATCGCAACCAATCTTGGCTATTTTTTAAAAAAACATGCTTTTTATTCTTTTGGTGATCTTGTTTATAGCGCGGTTGGTGATCAGGCAATTACCAGCGCTGGCTTTCTTCATCTCAGGGCAAATTTTTTGCGGAACCGCGTTCTCTCCTACGAAATTTTTGGACAGGGCCAATTTGATGAAGCCCGTGGCTTGAATAAAAGGTATTTAGCCGGTGCTGGACTAAGGTTTAAGTTGGTAGATAATGACAGAACTATAATTGCGGCCGGCACCGGACTTATGTTTGAAAAGGAACAGTGGAATTCTGAAAATAAAAACCTGCTGAAATCCACCAATTATATTTCCATTTCACAAAAAGTAAACGAACGTATGCAGGTAAGTTCTATTGGTTATTATCAAACCGGATTCGATTCCGCTATTGACGCTTTCAGAAACAGAATAAGTGGTGAATTTACTGTCAAGGCTAATGTTTTTTCCTCGTTCAGTTATACCACTTCTTTTTTTATTTATTATGAAGACCGACCGATTCTCCCCATCACCAAGACGGTTTTTTCTCTTACAAATGGTTTCTCCTGGAATTTTTAAGCTGAAAAGAAAAACATAAAAAAAGTCGCCATCCCTTAGAATGACGACTTTACGGTTCAACAAAAAGCTACTGAGCCCAATAAACCACACTACATCTTGTCAGACAACGCATGAATATGTAGTATTTTGGAGAGACTGGATTCCACAAATTTTCGCACAGCGAATACCTTTGGTGGTCCATGGGAGGGGAGAATTCAGAGAAAATCTGAGCTTTAATGGTTTTTTCAGCCATTATTTTATCGAAGATTGAGCGATTGTCCTCGAAACCAGAGTTCTCTAATCAACAAGATAGCCTCGGACTTGTATTTCATTGTTGTTTTTCCCACGGATGAATCCGTGGGTTATGGTTTGATTTTTTATCCACTCATTTTGAAGCAATAGGCAGATAGTCAATTTGCTCAAATTAAAGCACCTACTCTATCATTTCGACCGCTTCTTTGCCCAGTTGCATTCCAAGAGCAACACCCATTCCACTGAGTCCTGCTACTACCAGACATTTTTCTCCGGCTCTTTCCAATACGGGACTTTTAGTTTTTGTGAATCCCATTATCCCAGACCATTCCTGATCAATTTCCCAGCCTTCGGGAAGTTTCAATACCGTACTGGCGAAGTCAATGAGGTGATTTTTTATAATTTCATTCACTCCAAACTCAGTTGTTGTTTCAACATCAATGTTTAAACTTCGGGCGCCTCCTAATAAAAACCGATCTTCTCCAACATTCCTAAAATAGTAGTAGCCGCGATCAAAATGGAAGGTGCCTTTCCACTTTAAATCCTGAATAGGTTTGGTCACAAAAACGAATCCTCGCCCGGGAGTTATTTCGATCTCTTTGATCAGTGATTTTGTAAATGAGTTGGCTGCTACTATAATCTGTCGGGATTTCAACTCAATCCCGTTATCGAGTTTTATGAGCCCATTGTTTTGATCAATAGTATCCACTTTGCATTCCCATCTAAACTCCACTCCTTCTTTCAGGTTTTTTTGATATAAGGTGTTCATCATTTTTCCGGGATGCAGACAGCCTTCCAATTCAATTTTTATTGAAGGAAAACCATTTACTTCCGCATTGGAATAAACATCCTGAACGCCTGTTGCCTCAACCAACCAGCGATTTACAAGCTCGAGATGTGAAACAGCATTATCATAAATCGTTTTATCAGTGAAAATTTCGTAAGCACCCGGTTCTTCATACTGAATATTCTCCTCCCCAAGCGTTTCTCTCAGCAATTTCAAACCATTATATCGCCGCTGTATCCGGTTAATAATCTTCTCTTCACTTTCCAATTCCATGTCAGCAATGTGCTCCGTAACCGAACCGAAACACGAGAAACCGGCATTTCGGGTGCTTGCCCCCAAAGGGAAAAAACCCCGATCTATTACCAAAACCCGTGCATTTGGATGGCTGCGTTTATAAAAGTACGCGACCGACTGCCCCGTAAGCCCACCTCCAATTACAATGAGATCGTACTTAATGTTAAAGAGCTCGTTCTCCCAAAAAGAAATGCCTGACTTATACATGAGAAGTATTCCTTTTTAATTTTTATGATCAAAAACCAGTGAAACCATCAAAGGAGTAGCGACTTTAAAGAAATCTTCATCCACATTGTATTTGGGGTGATGCCAGGGATAAAGCGAATCTGAATTTTTACTTCCACTTCCCACAAAAAAGAAAGCACCTGGAAAATGTTGCTGATAAAAGGCAAAATCTTCCGCCGCCATTATAGGCCTGTTCATCTCAATGGCATTTTCATCTCCAAATAAAGAACGCATACTACCTAAAATTGTCATTGCTTCTTTTTCCGAATTGATCACCGGTAGATAACCGCGGTTATAATCGAGCTTATAAGATCCTCCAGCCGACTCAGTAATTCCACTTGCCAGTGCATGGAGCCGCTCTTCAACCAAATTGGCTGTTTCAGTTGAGAAAGTCCTGACAGTCCCACTTAGATGAACTTTTTCAGGAATAATATTATGAGCCGAACCTCCGGCTATTTTCCCGATAGTCACTACAACCGGCTCGGTGGGATCAACACTTCGGCTGGCAATTGTTTGCGCCGCACTGATAAACTGACCCGCGAGCACAATGGGATCTATGGTTTCGTGAGCCCGCGCCGCATGACCACCTTTTCCGATGATTTCTAAGTCGAACTCGTCGGCACTTGCCATCAATGGCCCTGCTTTTGTTGCAATGGTTCCCGGCTTGTGCATAGGCGAAGTGTGTAACCCGTAAATTGCCTGCACATTCTGCTTCTGTAAAAATCCGGTTTCGGAAAGCAGTTTCCCGCCACCAGGAAGTTTCTCCTCTCCCGGCTGAAATAACAGCAGAACCTTCCCTTCAACTTCATCTTGCAACTCCATCAAAATTCGTGCAGTGGTAAGGAGGTTTGAGGTATGTGCATCATGCCCGCAGCAATGAGCCACTCCGGGATTTTTAGAAAGAATTCCCTGCTTGGCTTCTCCTTCTTCCTGTATGGGCAACGCATCGATATCTGCACGAAGAGCAATAACCCTGGTTGATTTTACCCCGCCTTCAATAATTCCAACACAGCCGGTTTCCAAGGGAGATTCGAAAGGAATACCAAGGTTTTGCAACTCTGATTTAATAAATTCGGTTGTCTTAAACTCTTCAAAACTTACCTCTGGGTGCTGATGCAAATATCCCCTCGTTCGCACCGTTTCCGTAAAATACTTTGAAGAAAGTTCCTTTATCTTATCGTGCATAAAGAGTCGGTGTTTATCGGTTATAAATTATTCCAGATAATAAGCATATTATTTTTTGTTCCGTAACCTTTCAACCGCCCTTTCGTAGTTCTCGACGTTAGCTAACAAATATTTATATGAGAAAATCATCTTGGGAAATTATAATAGCAGGCTTCTTTTTTGTAGGGATTGCTATCTACCTGATCGAAAGCAAGTCTGAGCCTGAATATTCCACTTCCGCTGCCAGCTCTGACAGCGTTCTTGTTGAATTTGATCAGGAACAAAGGCATGTAATCCATCTGAAAAAAATTGAAGATTTACAGAGCTTGCAGGCTTTACAAAACTTGGAAAATCTGAAAGGGCTCGAGAAGCTCCAAGACCTCGAAAAGCTAAAAGGGCTTGCTAATTTCATGCCTGCTGAAGTTAAAGCCGAGTTCATTGATGAGATCAATGAAGCCATAAAAGAATTTGAAGAAGAGAGTTTAGATATTCAGATTGATATTGACCAAGGTTTAATTGCTATCAACAAAGCCAGAGATGTTACACCAGGGAGCTGGAATCGTGTTTCACCGGGAGTATTCGCTTATGTAACCGATTTTAACGCAAGCTCCCTTGAAGATGCTGAAATAAACCTTCCATTTGGCTCGATTACAGTTCAGGGAACAGACAGTGAAACAGCTACTCTGACTATTCAGGCATCAGGGCAGGTTTCCTCACCGGCCGAACTTGAAAAGCAACTTATTACCCAGTCAGATATCAACAGCTCAAGTGCAAAATTTCAAATACAATCTTCAAAGTCTAATACGGGAGATGAAAATATTCACCTGCAGGCAACCTTAAATATCCCTTCTAATACGTCTGTTTTGATGAATACAAAAGCCGGACATATTAAATCCTCAAATATAAGTGGGGATCAAAATTATCAAACTGATGGCGGTCATATTTCACTTGACCACCTGAACGGCAAAATTGAAGCCCGCACTTCTGGTGGCCACATCACCATTTCGGATGCTAAAGGAACTTTTAATCTTCGGTCTTTTGGGGGCCATATTCGCGCACAAGATTCAGAGGGGAATTTCAGAATGAAAACTTCGGGCGGTAATCTTCAGGCTCATAACTTTCGCGGGAAACTGGACGCTTCAACAAATGGTGGCAATATCGAAATCCGATATATTGATGTTACTGGTATAACCTCGGCAACAACCGGCGCTGGCACAATCACAATCTGGGTTCCCAGCAATTCTCCGGCAAATATCGATTTGACGGGCAATACCGTTGAGCTTGATTCTTCATTAGATTTTAGGGGAGAGAAATCTACAGGAAAAGCTACGGGATCTTTAAAAAGTGGCGGTTCATTGATTAAGGCTAAAACTAATTACGGAAAAGTAATTTTAAAACCGGCCAATTAATCTCCCTGCCGGATCGCCTTCATATAATCTTTTCGCATTTCGGCAATGGCAGAAATTGATATCCCTACCGGGCAAACAGCCTCACATTCGGCGAAATTCGAGCAATCACCAAAACCTTCTTCCTGCATTTGGTCAACCATCGCAACTACCCGGTTTGATCTCTCCACTTCTCCCTGAGGCAATTTATTAAGGTGAGCAATCTTAGCTCCGGTAAATAATGATGCCGACGCATTTGGGCAAGCGGCAACACAGGCTCCACAGCCAATACAAGTTGCATAGTCAAAAGCTGTATCGGCATTTTTCTTATTTACGGCAATGGTATTAGCTTCCGGGGCTGAGCCGGTTTTCACTGACACATAGCCCCCGGCTTCAATTATTCTATCAAAAGAACTTCTGTCTACAACTAAATCTCTTATTACTGGAAATGCAGCGGCTCTTGCGGGCTCAATAGTGATACGATCACCATCTTTATAATTTCTCATATGTAATTGGCAAACTGCCACACGCTGTTTCGGGCCATGAGCCCGGCCATTAATTACCAGATTACAAGAACCACAAATACCTTCCCTGCAATCATAATCAAATTCAACGGGTTCTTTTCCTTGCTGCATCAGTTCTTCGTTCAGCACGTCAAGCATTTCAAGAAAAGACATGTGCTCATTTACATTTTTGAGCGAATATTCCTCAAAATATCCTTTCGAATTCGCATTTTTTTGCTTCCAGTATCTCAGGTGAATGGTCATTAAGTCTGACATAATTTATTCTTTCCTTTAGCCTCTAATCAAAAATTTATTTTCTGGCTGAAATTATTTATAACTGCGCTGTTTTAATTCTACAAATTCGAAATCTAAGTTTTCTTTATGTCGCGTTGCTTGAAGTGTTCCGTTAACACCACCAAACTCCCAAGCCGAAACGAACGAATAATCCTCATCATTTCTTAAAGCTTCGCCGTCATCTGTTTGATGCTCTTCCCGAAGATGACAACCTGCGGATTCATCCCTGTCCAAAGCATCCTGAGCCATTAGTTCTGCCAACTCGAAGAAATCAGCGACACGACCGGCAAATTCTAAATATTTGTTGTAATTATTCTTTTCGCCGGGAACTTTAACATTTGTCCAGAATTCTTCTCTCAGGCTTCGGATTTCTTCGATGGCAGATTTCAGCCCCTCCGCATTTCTTTGGATGCCAACCTTATCCCACATAATTTTACCGAGTGTTCTATGAAAATCAATGATTGTGCGATTTCCATTGATGCTTAGCAGCTTATCTATCTGAGACTGCGCGTTATTTGCTGCTTCATCAAAAGAAGCATGATCTGTTCCATACCTCTTGCCCCGAGGCTGATCTGCTAAATAATTTCCGATTGTATATGGAAGCACAAAATAACCATCTGAAAGCCCTTGCATAAGTGCACTTGCTCCTAAACGGTTTGCACCGTGATCAGAGAAATTAGCTTCACCCGTTGCATACAAACCGGGGATATTTGTCATCAGGTTGTAATCAACCCAAAGACCTCCCATTGTATAATGCACAGCAGGGAAAATTCGCATCGGCCGCTCGTAAGGATTTTCACCCGTGATATTTTCATACATATCAAACAAATTTCCGTATTTGGCGGCTATTCCGTCTACTCCATCCCGTTTGATAGCATCCCTGAAATCGAGATAAACAGCTAATCCGGTATCACCCACTCCGAGGCCTTCATCCGTAACTACTTTTGCATTTCGGGAAGCCACATCACGAGGCACCAAATTCCCAAAACTTGGATAACGTTCTTCGAGATAATAATACCGTTCTTCATCAGGTATATCATTGGGATGACGATCATCTCCTTTTTTGCGGGGAACCCAAACACGTCCATCATTCCGCAGACTCTCGCTCATCAGCGTTAGTTTGGATTGATAATCACCTGAAACAGGAATACATGTAGGATGAACCTGCACATAACATGGGTTGGCAAATAAAGCTCCTTTTTTATGAGCTCTCCATGCTGCAGTAACGTTTGAATTTTTTGCATTGGTGGAAAGATAGAATACGTTGCCATATCCGCCGGTAGCGAGAACTACCGCATCGGCTTCCCATCGTTTAATTTCACCGGAAACAAGATCGCGGGTAATGATTCCACGCGCCTGGCCGTCAATAATTACAACGTCCAGCATTTCGTGGCGGGGATGGTATTTAATATTTCCATTATGCACCTGACGCATCATGGCCTGGTAGGCTCCCAACAGTAGTTGCTGGCCGGTTTGGCCTTTCGCGTAAAATGTTCGTGATACCTGGGCTCCACCAAAAGAGCGGTTTGCAAGATGTCCGCTGTACTCACGAGCAAAAGGAACTCCCTGCGCTACCGCCTGATCAATAATTTCGTTAGAAACTTGTGCCAGCCGATACACATTTGCCTCACGCGACCTGTAATCACCACCTTTGATGGTATCGTAAAATAATCTCCAAATACTGTCGCCATCGTTTGGATAATTTTTAGCGGCATTTATACCACCCTGGGCGGCAATACTATGAGCACGTCGGGCAGAATCCTGAATACAGAAACTGCGAACGTTATAACCCATTTCTGCCATACTGGCTGCGGCAGCTCCACCCGCGAGTCCCGTTCCAACCACGATTACTTCATACTTTCTCTTGTTGTTGGGGGCCACAAGCTTAATATCTTTAAGATGCTTGCTCCATTTTTCCTCTAAAGGGCCGCCGGGTACTTTTGAATCTAATTTCATAATATTTCTGAGCTAATCGTCATTTACTTTTATAAAACTTCGTGCTTTTGTGGCTCCCATTAATAAGATATTAATGCTCCTTGTCCGCCGGTGAAATAGATGTATAAGGGGATAAAAATAAAGCCTAACATCAAAATAATCGCTAAGGCATAAGCTGTCATCTGCATTTTTAGTGAGAAGGTATTGTGCTTCATCCCTAAAGAAGTAAATGCACTCCAAAATCCGTGAGATAAGTGCAGAATAAAAAGCAATAAAACCGCTGTATAACCAAACGTATACGGCGGTGTCGAAAACTTATCAATAACTAATTCCCTTAAATCCCGGGCTTCTTGTCCTTCAATCATCACTGTGTCGGTTGCACCAAATTTGAAGGTCCAAAGATGAATGACCAGAAATACCAAAATGATGATCCCCGTATAAATCATACTTTTTGAAGCAACAGATTGGTGGCTTGGGCTTCCCTTCGTTTCATAAACGTCATATTTCTGAGGGCGCGCCTGCTTTTTTCTCCACCAAATAGATATGCCAAGAATTGTGTGATAAATAAATAGAAATGCAAGGCCCGCTTCTGCTACATAAAGCAACCATCCCATTCCCTCTAACTTCATGGTATAAAAATTAAAGGATTCGGGCCCACCAAATATTGTGAGGTTCCCCAAAAGATGCATAACCAGAAATAGAAAAAGGCCAAGGCCTGTAATTGCGGTCATCACTTTGCGGCCTACCTGAGAGTTCAGTGCTTTAACAAAAGATGGCATGTGGATTTGATTCTTAGAAATTCGAATTTTGATGCAAAACAGCTAAGAGAACCTATTATTCTAAACATTTATAACGTCAGGATAGCCTCTGTGTGCCCGTGAAAATCGCTTTTTCCCCCTTCAATAACAAGGTGGATTAATTCTAAATACTCCAACAACCTCTTCTTTTATTTGGCTTGAAATTGAAGCAGCTTTACCAATGAATTAAGTGATTCTGAAGAAATCTAAAACTACCTTTGCATACTTAACCAAAAAAGCCGGGATTTGAATACCATCACCAAAAAATATGAGACGAATTTCAGAGAGAAAGGCTCTAAGTTTACAGGTATTCTTTTTTCCTGTGAATCCGATGAAGCCTTTGCTAAAAACCTGGCCGAAATAAAAGCAACCTACCCCGACGCCTCTCATCACTGCTATGCATGGCGAGTTAATCCAAATAACATCAAAGAATTTAGCTCTGACGACGGCGAACCTTCGGGCACCGCTGGTTTACCAATTCTGAACCAACTTAAATCTTTTGAAGTGGTAAATGTTGGAGCCGTTGTTGTTCGGTATTTTGGCGGTACAAAGCTTGGTAAATCCGGCCTGATTGAAGCTTATGGATTGGCTACAAAATTGTGCCTGAATGAAGCTGACTTACTCTCAATTATCCCCGTTCAGCTTTTTGAGATTCGCTATTCTTATCCTGAAGAGAATCTTGTAAACAAGTTGATAAACAGTTACGATTTATCGGTTCAGGGATCGGAATATTTAGCGTCTGTCCGGCTGAAAGTTGCCTGCCCAAAAGAAAAAGCGAAAACACTGGAGAAGGAGCTTTCTGGATTATCTCATCTTTCCATTTCGTTCACAAAACTTGAAGAAGCTTATATTTAAACATTACCAAACTGCATTCAAAAAGCTCTCCGGCTGAAAGATTTCATCACTTAAGAAATCCGGTATTTTAATGCGAGAGTATTCTTCGAGTAATCCCTTGCTCCCGTTCGCAAAGAAAACCACTTCGGGAGCTATCCACCCTTCTCCTAAAGGTTCATATTTATTAAACTGTACTTCCTGAAGTGAATTCTGCCTACCGAAAGAAATATTCCGAACAAAAATCAGCCGCTCTTTATCTATCCAAAACTGGCGGGAGTCCATGCCGGGTTTATCACTTCCCACCACATAAACCGCTCTTCCCTGCCACTCATCTTCATACCATTTTTCTAAATCATACCCGGTTTTTGTGAGTTGTTCTATTGTGATTTCTGGCTCCTGAGCATACACATCAAATCCTAAAACCAACAAATCATGCACTCTCTCTGCCTCTTGAATTTTCTCTCCATTCGCAAAGCCATATTGAACTCCATCCCGAAATAGAATTCCATTTCCTCCATCTTTTTCATCAAATTTGATGGCAAGTCGTCCGGGAACCTCCATTGCCTCGAACCAAGTTTGGGTTTTTTGAACTTCTCCATCAGGGCCAAAAAAGGTTGTCTTCTGTTCAAAAGTGAGGAACTCGTACCATTTACCTTCGTACTTCTCGTGCATCGCCCGAATTACATCTTCACCAGAATTGATATTGGTTTGAGCGAATAAGGTGATGTTTGGCAGGAAAATCATCACACTAAAGAAAAATAACGCGAGCAGTTTTCTCATCAGAATTGGTTAAGGAATTTTTTGAATCGGTTTTTCAATTATAACAACGATCAAAGCTTCTTTTAATGTACGTTCAGAAAACAATAGTGTCCTAAACGATTTAATATTTTTGAAAATTATTAACATAAATTCTTTCAAGGCTTATTCAAAGCAAGCATATCAATTCTACCCCTCCTATTGTTTCCGGCCTTGGAATTGTGGGCGGGAGAAGCGAACAGAAGGCTCCGCGTAAGCCTTCGATGCGAAGCAGCCGAGGGCGGCAAAATTTCACACTGGCTCAGTATTATAAGCTATTATACTGTTGATAGACCTTTGAAAATTTGCAGCGGAGCCATCATGAGCGCCGCCAACAATTCCCAGCCTTGACTTTTTGGTTACTTTTGTGTCAAGACAAAAGTAACACCCCTGCATTTTTAGAATGCTGCTAAAATCGTTTAGGACACTATAGATCAGAAAAGAAAAATTTCATCCGGAAGGAAGAAAAGAATCTTACCCTGCAAACACTTATTTTTGGCGAAAAGGATTTCATGAAAATATATACCAAAAAAGGCGATACGGGTGAAACATCCCTCTTTGGAGGGCAGCGGGTTTCTAAAAGTTCTAAAAGAATTGATTCCTACGGTACAGTGGATGAATTAAATTCCATTTTAGGAATGGCGGCTGCATTCGGACTTTCAGAAAAGGGAGCGGAGTTGGTGAATTCGGTGCAAAAGCAATTGTTTGTTTTGGGCGCAGATTTAGCAACGCCAAAATCCCGCGAGGTTCGGATTAACAGAATCCAAGATGAGGAAGTTGAATTTCTGGAGAAAGCGATCGACCAAATGGAGAAAAAACTGGAGCCTCTCAAAAACTTCATTTTGCCGGGTGGTTCTGAAGCTGGTGCTGCCCTGCATTTTGCGAGAACCGTTTGCCGAAGAGCCGAACGAATTACGGTGGAATGCCGCCACAAAGAAGAAATTTCGGAAGTTGCAATTAAATATATAAACCGCCTTTCCGACTTCCTTTTTGTACTGGCTCGTTTTGAAAATTCCGCCGCCGGAACCGCAGAACAACCCTGGATTCCTTCCCAATAAACATGGCAATACCAAAAGGGTAAAAAATATCAATCAGAAACCAACTCTGATTTCCCAGCTATTCAAGACTGGATTCAGCAACTTACAACCATCATAAATTCAAGAAAATAATACGTTATGGCATTAATAATCTCCGTTTCCGGAATAAGAGGAATTTTTGGTACTGATTTAACCCCAGAAAATCTGGCGCGATTTACCGCCGCTTATGGAACATGGTTAAAAGGAGGAACCGTTGTAGTGGGCCGCGACTCGCGCGTTACCGGAAAAATTTGCGAAGACATTGTGGCGGCTACTCTTGCAAGCGTGGGTTGTGATGTTATTAAAATTGGCATTGCACCCACTCCAACAGTAGCTATGGCTGTTTTGAACCACAAAGCCGCCGGTGGAATTATCATTTCAGCGAGCCATAATCCTGCCGAATGGAATGCCCTTAAACTGCTTAATGAAAAGAGCGAATTTCTTGATTCTGAGCAAGGCGCGGAAATGATTGCAATCTCAGAATCCGGCAAATTTTCCTATCAGCCTTATGATAAAATTGGGGTAATTCGCGAGAATAAAGATGCCTTGGATCATCATATTCAAAAAATTCTGGACCTTCCTTACATCAATGCAGATGAAATTGCCGCGCAGAACTTTTCCGTAGCCGTTGATGCTGTGAATGGCGCCGGCTCGGAAGCTCTTCCCAAAATGCTTGAAAAATTGGGGGTGAAAACGATACACAAAATTCACTGCACACCGAATGGGATTTTCCCTCATAATCCCGAGCCTCTGCCAGAGCATTTAACGGAAATTTGTGATTTAGTGAAAGAAACCGGGGCAGATCTGGGCGTTGTGACCGATCCCGATGCCGACCGTCTCGCACTTGTTGATAATACCGGCAAACTTTTTGGCGAAGAATACACTCAAGCCGCCGCTTTTGATTTCATCCTGTCGAAGAATGCGGGAAGTTGCGCTACCAATCTCTCTTCTTCCAGGGTTTCAGATGATGTTGCCCGGAAGTATGGCCAAACCTGCCATCGGTCTGCAGTTGGAGAAATTAATGTGGTAAAGAAAATGCAGGAGCAAAAAGCGGTAATTGGCGGTGAGGGAAATGGTGGGGTGATAAGCCCTGATTTGCATTATGGCCGTGATGCGCTGGTAGGAACCGCCATGATTTTACAGCTGCTTGCTGAACGAAAAATGAGCTCCGCCGAGTATCGTGCTACGCTCCCGGATTACTTCATGAGTAAAAATAAAATTCAGCTTAATGAATTAGGCAAAGATGCCGACGATGTACTCGAAATGGTGAAAAATCATTACGCTGAGTTAAAACCTAACACCATTGACGGTGTCAGAATTGATTTTGACGAGGGCTGGGTTCATCTTAGAAAATCCAATACAGAACCAATTATCAGAATTTATTCGGAAGGCCGTACTCCAGAGGCTGCCAAGGGCTTTGCAAATAAGATTTATGATGTAATCGGGCAATAATTTCAGGCTGAATTTATTCTTATATTGGAACTTAATTCCCCATAAAAAATGCACTCTATGAAGCAGTTATCCTTAATTTTCGTCTTGTTACTTTTTATATGTGATGCCTTTGCTCAAGAAGTTCATCACCAGGCATCACTTGCGGAGGATGACGTTGTTTATACCGAACAAGATGTTGCTATTTTCTCGGATATCATTCAGAAATTTGAAGCAAAAAAAAATGAGTCTATTGGTGAACTGATACCGGAAATCGGGGCTTATTTTTTAGGCAATGAATATGTGGCTCATACTTTGGAAGTGACCGATCAAGAAAAGCTAATCGTGAATTTAAGGGAGCTTGACTGCACCACTTATGCTGAGAATCTTCTCGCACTTGCCCGAACGCTGAAATCAGAAAACGCTACGTTTCAGCAGTTCACAAAAGAGTTGGATAAAATTCGTTATCGGGATGGTAAACGTGGTGAATATCCAACACGACTGCATTATTTTAGCGAATGGATTTACGACAAAAAGGATAATAATTTAGCGACCACTCCAGCCGATAGCTTCGGAAAACCATTTTCGAACAAAATCAATTTTATGTCTACTCATACCGACAGCTATAAGCACCTGCAAAATAACGCCGAATTTGTTTCAGAGATAAAAGAGCAGGAAGAGGAGATTTCAAACAAAAACTATTTTTATATCCCAAAAGAGGAAATTGCCACTAACGAGCATTTGTTAAAAGAGGGGGATATTGTTGGCATCACTACCAATATTGCCGGACTTGATGTAGCGCATGTTGGCGTGCTTGTGGAACAAAACGGACACATGCACTTGATGCATGCCTCACAAAGTAAGTTAAAAGTGGAAATTTCCGACAGACCCATTGCAGGATATTTGAAACCAAACTCAACACATACCGGGATTATGATTGCCCGGCCATTAAATTAATTTACATGACTACCTGGCCTGAAATTATTTCCATCGCAAAAAATGGTAATCCAGAACCTGACCGGCGTGTAGAGAAATCACCGGAAGAATGGAAAGAAATTCTTAGTGCTGAAGAATTTCAAGTTACACGGCTGAAAGGAACTGAGCGCCCCGGTTCAAGCGAGATGTGTTACCGTTTTGATCCCGGCCTTTATGCCTGCGTTTGTTGCGGAACTGAGCTTTTTGACGCCACTCAAAAATTTGAGAGTAGTTCTGGTTGGCCTTCATTCACGCAGCCGGTTAAAGAAAATGCCGTTAAATATGAAAGTGATTCTTCGCACGGAATGGTTCGAATTGAAGCACTTTGCAATGTTTGTGATGCTCATCTTGGCCATGTTTTCCCCGACGGACCACAACCCAGCGGTTTGCGATATTGCGTAAATGCGGTGAGCTTAAAGAAAGTTGAGGATTAAGCCTTACCTAACTCACATGAATTTATTTTAACAAGATCATCTTTCTGCTCATCACGCTCTCTCCCGCTTTCAAGCGATAGATATAAACACCACTCGTCAGTTCTCCGCTGATATTATTAGCATCGAATGTAACGCTATGCACGCCGGCAGTCTGCGAACCGTTCACCAATCGGGCAACTTCCTGGCCTACAACATTATACACACTCAACTCCACATGAGTAGCTTTATTCAGACTGTAATTTATTATCGTACTCGGGTTAAATGGGTTCGGATAATTCGGTGAGAGTTGAATTTTATCAGCTAAATCCTGTTGACCTTCTGTACTGGTAATAATACCTCCGAAAGATGCTGCTGTGGCAATATTCAGCTGTGTAATCTTTTTAACCAAATTCATATTCAGTTGTGCATAGGTATCATTGGAAGTATGGTAATAGGGATTAGACTGGTAATATTGGTGTGATGACCATGGCGCATTTTCAATAATTAAAATGGAAGGATATCCTTCATCAGAAAAAGATTGGTGATCACTATAATTCCCAGTCCGGAAAGGGGAACCGTTTGTAATCAATCCAATAGAAAAATCATCGTTAGCTTTTAAAAACTCTTCCCCAAGCATAACCGACTCATTTACAGCCTGACCCTCCAATTTTACAAGAGAAGCATATTCGTAATTGTTATTAAAGCCAATCATATCTACGGAAATCATTCCCATAATTTCTTCATCTTTTGCGAATGCCTCCTGTGCGTAATGAATACTACCATGGTGATTTCCTGAGTAATGACCTGCTCCTGCTCCTACTTCTTCCGCACCAAAAGCTACAAGTTTTATTGTGTACTCACTTGCAAATCGATGGGTTGGATCTGTCATGATTCTGGCCATTTCAAGAATAGCCGCAACACCCGTTGCATTATCATCCGCACCCGGAGCTTCTATTGTATCCCAATTCCCACCATTCCAATTACCATCTCTATTTGCGGTTGCATCCATATGAGCACCAAAAACATAAGATTGATCGGGGTGAGTTTCGCCTTCGATGGTGGCGATCACATTATACTGTGGTTGCTGGTTGTAAGGAGATGCCGCCGATTGAATATAGAACGTGTCAATTTCCACAGAAGTGAGCCCCGGAATTTCATCAAAAGCAGCTTTTATATATACAGCAGCACTATCAATACCGGGAGTGAAAGTAATGCGGCTTTTTGTTCCTCCGGCATCTTCCAGAATTTTAATATGATCACTTAGATTGTCGACAGATACTTCATCTATCATCTCAAAAATGGTTTCTTCAAGACTCTGTGCAGTAACAGAATTCAGATTAATTGTGAATGCAATGAGTAGTAAACAAATTTTACTTACAGTTTTCAAATTCGGTCCTTTTGTTTTGATGTTAAATTTTTCTTTTCTCTACTTGAATTTTTTTACCAGGGATTTTCCAAATCTTCTTTTTTGTAGGTATGCTCTTTAAAATGAAACATGCTGCCTCTGTCTTCTTTCAGGAGCAGTGGATCATTCCCAAACAACCTGAAAAGTAATGCAATTGGAGTGACTATTAAATAGAATATCACCGAAAGAAGTACTCTTGAATTAATCCAGCCCAGGATTTCAGCAAGTGTATACCAAGCCCACACAATTCGAATTCCTATAGGCGCTACAGCTAAACTTAGCACGCCGATAATTAAAGCTGCATAGGCGAATGTTTCGTTCTGAAAGATAGCTCCGATTACGAGCAAACCTGTAACAATTACCAATTGCGTTTTGGGAGTATCAGGGTCTTTTCGGATAACATCCAGCGAGCGAGTTTCCATCATGCTAAAACAAGGTGTAGATGAACGGAGCTATTGATGAACCGCCGCCAATCACAATCAGAAAGCCAAGCAGAAGCAACACAACTATCACCGGAGCCAGCCAGAATTTTTTCCGCTGCCTCATAAAATTCCATAAATCTTTAAGTGTATCCATTTCTGATTTTAGTCTTTTTCAAATGTAAGTTTTTTCTTCCATTCAGGCTGATTATTCTTTGCAAAAACATATTCACCAATAATTAAATAATCCATTTCCGTATTCATAAAGCACCGGTATGCGTCTTCCGGTGTGCAAACAATAGGTTCTCCACGCACGTTAAAACTTGTATTTACCACCATTCCACAGCCCGTTTGTTCTTTGAACGCCTTGATTAAATTCCAATATCGTAGATTGGTTTGTCGATGAACCGTCTGAATTCTCGCGGAAAAATCTATGTGCGTAATTGCGGGATAAGCTGATCGTTGAAACTCCATTTTTTCACGCAATGGTAATCGATGATAATCTTGAGGTAATTCATTTCGTAAAGATTTTTTTACTGGCTGAACAAAAAGCATATATGGTGATTCGCTATTCATTTCGAAATATTCAGCAACATCCTCTGCCAAAACCGATGGGGCGAATGGCCGAAACGATTCCCTGTATTTGATTTTCAGATTCAACTTTTTCTGCATTTCCGGATTTCGGGGATCAGCCAGGATACTTCGGTTTCCCAATGCACGCGGGCCGAATTCCATCCTTCCCTGAAACCAGCCAATCACATTTCCATCAGCTAATAAATTTGCCACTTCTGTGTAAAGCTGATCTTCGGTCAACTTCTTATAAACCGGTTTAAATTTTTGAATGGAGGTAAGCAATTCAAATTCCTCAAACTGCGGCCCCAGGAAACTTCCTTTCATTGCATCCGGCCTTTCGGGAATACGAGGTTTCTCAAAATAAATATGGTAAGCAGCTAAAGCCGCTCCTGTGGCTCCACCGGCATCCCCCGCTGCGGGTTGAACATATATTTCATCAAAGATTTTTTCCTTTTGGATTACTCCATTTGCAACGCAGTTCAGAGCCACACCGCCCGCCATACAAAGTTTTTTCGCCCCGGTAATCTTTTGGGCTTCTGTTGCCATTTTCACAACTATTTCTTCCGTCACTTGCTGAATCGCGAGTGCCAAATCAGCTTCATGTTGATGAAGCTCTCCTTCATCCTCCCGCCTCGGAAATCCAAATAGAGCTTCCCATTTGGCATCATTCACCATTCGCAAGCCGGTAGCATAATTGAAATATTTTTGATTTAGATAAATGGAGCCATCATCCCCTATTTCAACCAATTCTGATTTAATTTTTTGGATGTATTCCTGTAAAAGCACGGAATTCGGGTCACCATAAGGAGCGAGGCCCATCAGTTTATACTCTCCGGAATTCACTTTAAAACCCAAATAGTAGGTAAAAGCGGAATATAAAAGTCCGACGGAGTGAGGAAAGGTTAGTTCTCGTTTTATGGTGATATCCATTCCCTTACCATAACAAATAGAGGCGGTTGCCCACTCGCCAACTCCGTCTATAGTTAAAATAGCGGCTTCATCAAAAGGAGAAGGATAGAAAGCACTCGCGGCATGGCTTAGATGATGCTCAGGAAACAGCAATTTCATTTTCTTTCTGTCATACTCCCCAATTTTGTGCAGCTCATCATGAATTAGTTTTTTGAGAAACATTTTTTCTTTCAGCCAAACCGGCATGGCAGTTATGAAAGATTTTAGGCCTCTTGGCGCGAAGGAAAGATACGTCTCCAGCAAACGCTCGAATTTAAGCAGGGGTTTGTCGTAGAAAGCAATGGCATCAATTTCATGGAGATTTATGCCGGCATCCTGCAGGCAAAATCTCACCGCATGGGATGGGAAACCAGCATCTTGTTTTTTTCGGGTAAAACGCTCTTCCTGAGCAGCAGATAGGATTTCTCCATTCTGCACCAGGCAGGCCGCGGAATCGTGATAAAAAGCTGAAATACCGAGAATGTTCATTGCAGTGCTGATTTGGCGCAAAAGATACTAACTGAGCTATCTAAATCACATTATGAATAACACTACATTTTAATACGAGCTATACTTTCGTATTTTCTCGCTCAATTTTCATCTACCTGAAATATATATGGTTATATCAATGACCGGCTTTGGGCGGGGAGAAGCTACTGAAAATGGCACTACCGCTACGGTCGAAATAAAATCTTTAAACAGCCGATACCTGGATTTAAGCATCCGGCTTCCCCAGCGACTACAGGATAAAGAGTTAGACCTGAAAGAATTAACTCAAAAAACCATTAACCGGGGAAAATTAAATGTTACCGTTCACATCACCGATTCGGATAAAGGTGGGCCGAATATTACTGTTGATGAGGAAAAAGTAAAAGGTTATGTACGAATTTTAGGTGAAATGCGAGAGATAGCCGGCATTCAGCAACCGCTTTCCGTTGAAGATCTTATGCAGTTCAACGACATTTTCATCAATAAAGAAGAAAACGAAGAAGTTCTCGAGCAGCGATGGGCTTTAGCTTTGAAAGCTGCAAACGAAGCTCTTGATTCGTTACTAAAGATGCGAACCCGGGAAGGAGATCAGCTTAAGCATGATCTGCTGGATCGTATTAATGTGATTGAAGAATGCTTAATTACTATAACGGATTCATCAGCTGGACGCGCAGAAGAAGTAAGAAGTAAGCTTCAGGAACGGATAAAAAACATCATCACCGATGAAAAAATTGATGCTGAACGCCTGGAAATGGAAATTGCCATTATTGCAGACAAGATGGATATCACCGAAGAAATTGTGCGGTTACGATCGCACCTGAAGTTCTTCAACGAAGCTGTAGAACAACCCGAACCTGCCGGAAGACGGCTGAATTTTCTAACCCAGGAAATTAACCGAGAGCTCAATACCATCGGCTCAAAAGCTAACGATTCTGATATTGCACATTATGTGGTGATGGCGAAAGAAGCACTCGAACAGATTCGTGAACAAGTTCAGAACGTAGAGTAGAATTATTTCCAGATGAAAAAAGGTAAAGTAATTATACTTGTTGCACCCAGCGGAGCTGGAAAAACTTCATTAGCCAGCAAGCTTTTTGAGGAAGTTGATGGATTGAGATTCTCCGTTTCAGCGGCAACACGCCCGCCAAGAAAAACTGAGAAAGATGGAATCCATTACTACTTCCTTTCTGACGATGATTTTAACCAGAAAATTGCCGGTGGAGAATTCCTTGAATGGGAAGAATTTTATGGCGGGAAGAAATATGGCACTTTGCGTTCAGAAGTTGATAAAAAACTAAATTCAGGGTATTTTGTCCTGCTTGATATCGAAGTAAAAGGCGCACTGAGTATCAAACAAATTTACGGTGATGAATGCCTGAGTTTGTTTATACAGCCACCTTCGCTCGATACCCTGCAACAGCGGCTTGAAGCACGGGGGACTGAGGATAACGAAACTCTTTCCCTGAGACTTGAACGAGCTAAAAAAGAACTTACTTACGCTGATCAGTTCGATCAGATTATTATTAATGATGATTTTGACACTGCTTACGAGCAAGTAAAAAAAGCAGTAATCAACTTCATGAATTTCAATTGAACATCATGCCAATTCAAACATTAGACATTGAGAAATTAAAATTCAAAACAGGTAATAAATACGAATTACTTGTTATTCTTTCTAAGAGAGCCAGGCAAATTGCTGCTCAGGAAAAATTAGAATTAGATGAAAAGCTTCAGTATTTCGAAGGATTTGAAGATGATGATGAATTTTCCTTCAACGAAGAGCAAGAACAAATCTCCAAGGCATTTGAAAAGCTTCCTCATGCAACACAGCGTTCTGTTAGCGAAATGCAAAATGATGACATTTATTTCCGACGTCCAGAAACAGAGGAATAAATGCTTTCCGGTAAACGCATAATTCTTGGTGTTACCGGAGGTATAGCGGCATATAAAGCCGCTTATTTACTTAGAGAATTTCAAAAAGCGGGAGCCGAAGTTCGTGTTACAATGACACCTTCAGCCACCCGCTTTGTTGGTTTAGAGACTTTTGCTTCCCTTTCTGGACACGAGGTGGCGGTAGATATTTTCCCCGAGAATTCCGATGCAACTGAATGGACCCGCCACATAAATTGGGGTGAATGGGCTGATTTATTTGTGATAGCTCCCTGTACTGCAAATACCCTGGCAAAAATTGCAACCGGTACTTCCGATAATATGCTCACGAGCACTATTTTGGCAGCTCGTTGTCCCATTCTTATTTGTCCCACAATGGATGGAGTGATGTATGATTCTCCCGCAGTCTCCAAAAACATAGATGTGCTTCGGGGAAATGGATATCACATTTTAGAACCTGAAACTGGTTTTTTGGCAAGCGGGCTGGAAGGCAAAGGGCGATTACCTGAAATAGAAACAATCCTCAAAACTTCTTCAGATATCATTGGCTTTGTTAAGGGGCCGTTGAATGGGAAAAAAGTAGTGGTTTCTGCCGGGCCAACCCGCGAATTTATTGATCCTGTGCGTTTTATTTCCAATCCGAGCTCGGGAAAAATGGGCTTCGCGATGGCTGAAGCCGCTAAGAGTTTAGGGGCTGATGTTACCGTCATTCATGGAGCAGTTTCAGTGAAGAAACCTGAAGGTATTCTAAGCATTGAGATTGTTAGTGCTCAGGATTTGTTCGAAGCCGTAAAAGCAAATGCCGATGCCGACATCATTATTATGGCCGCAGCTGTTTCAGATTTCACCCCAGAAAAAACCTACCATAAGAAGGTAAAGAAAAGTGAAGGAGCCGATTCCATCAAGATGAAGTTGACCCAGGATATTCTGTCTTGGCTGGGCAAGCAAAAAAAAGAGGGCCAGGTATTGATCGGCTTTGCAATGGAAACGGATAATTTGGTGGAAAACGCCACGCGTAAACTCAAAGAGAAAAATGCAGACTGGATTATCGCAAATTCTCTAACGGATACCGGTTCCGGCTTCGAAGGTGATACCAATTCCGTAATACTTTTGGGGAATGATTCTAAAAAAGAGTTTCAGGGAACAAAGAAAGATATCGCCGTAGAAATTTTGAATAGCCTTTTTCGAAAATAAGCTGATTCCTTAGATTATTCCCCAAATTAATCTGCCTGCCATCACAACAGCTAACACTGCAAAACCCCACTGCAAAGTTCTCCGATTAATTTTGTGATTTAACAGTGCTCCTCCAAATCCTCCAATAAGCCCACCAATAGATAACGGTAAAGCGGTACCAAAATCTACATACCCGATAGTATAGTCAGTAATTCCTGGCACTCCACTTTCAAAGAATGCAAGCTGAAACCAGCCGGTAAATATCATGATGGTCATAGCTAACTGGGAAACACTTACGGTTTTTCTGAAGGGCTGTTTATAGTACAGATTCATTATGGGAACCATCACCCCGCCCCCTCCAACACCTGCAAGAGCAGCCACAAATCCACCTACTCCGCCAGTCACAAGAGATTGTCTATTTCCCATATTCCCAAAATCTCTTTTGTATTCACTTTCAACATCCCTGCCTCGCCGGAACATCATGTACCCGGCGTAGAGTAACATCAGGCTAAAAAAAATCACGAATTCTGTGCGGCTATAGTAAGGAGAAGTAACTACTAATTTCCCGGCAAATACACCTATAGCGCCCATAAGGCCTAATTTTATCCCTTCACGCCAAAACATATTCTCCTGAATTGCCTGGCGAACGGTGCTTCCAAAAGCGGCAATAAAAGTGCAGAACAAACCTGATCCAATAGTCCAGATAACCGGGTTTTCTACTCCAGCTCCATCAAATATGAAAAATAAAACCGGGGTGAAAATTATTCCACCTCCAATACCTAATAAACCAGCAATTACCCCTGCGATAAGTCCGATTACTAACAATAATATGAGTTCAAACAAAAATTTCTCCTTTTAGATAAGTTACCGCATTTCCTATTATTTCTACCCGGTCGTTTAATAAGCGGCAGGTAATTTCTCCCTTTCGTTTTGAGATTTGGCGAGCTTCAAGAACTTCCTTCTTTAGTTTTTTACTCCAATAAGGAGCGGTTTTAGTATGGGCTGATCCCGTTACGGGGTCTTCATCAATTCCGGATTGAGGGGCGAAAAAACGGGAAACAAAATCCACATTATCGCCTGGAGCGGTAACAATTATTCCACGGGCATCAATATCCCCAAGCAATCTGAAATCCGGATCTAAGGCAAAAACTTCCTTCTCTGAATTCAGCACAACCATGTAATCGTCGGTTTTATAAACCTCTGGAATTTCCTTCAATCCCAGGGCTTCTAAAAGTATGGCTGGTGCCTCCATCTGGGGCATTTCCACTGCCGGAAAATTCATCACCAGCCGTCCTGCCTCCCGGTACACAGTAAGCAATCCACTTTTGGTTTTGAAAATAATTTCCTCCTGATCATAATTCAATTCCTCAAAAATAATATGAGCTGTTGCAAGAGTGGCGTGTCCGCATAAATCAACTTCAACTGTTGGAGTAAACCAGCGAAGTCGATATCCAGCTCCTTCAGGAACAAAAAAAGCTGTTTCGGAGAGATTATTCTCCGCCGCTATGTTCTGCATTTGTTCTTCAGAAAGCCATTCATTCAGCGGAACAACCGCAGCAGGGTTCCCGCCAAAAAGCGATGAGGTAAACGCATCGGCCTGGTAAATTGGAAGCTTCATTTTAAAGTATTTAAAAACGTTGAGAACAAAACATACGACTTATCGCTCTCTAAAATTATAACCGATTTACTATTATATCAACTTCCCAAAATCTTTCGAAGCTAATTCTGAACCAAAGAAAATCAACTCTAATAAGAATCGATATCTAATTTATATACAATTATCTTTGTCTGGAGATTTTTGATTTTTAATACACACATGAAACTTTACCCAGACACTCTTTTAGATAAACTTGGATTCGATCACATCCGGCAAGCTACGCTTGAGTTGGTTCAGTCAGAAAGGTCCGCAGAGCTTCTTGAAAACCTGAAACCGGTTTCAAATGCAAAACGCGTAGAACGGTTGCTGCAACAGTGTGGCGAGATGATCGAAATTTTAAATGCACCCGATCCTTTTCCATTGGGCGAGTTTCCTGAAATCCGTGATTATCTTTCGCGCGCAAAAGCCATTGATAGTATCATTCCTCTGCCGGCTTTTGTGGATATTTTCCTGATTTGCACAACCTCACGTAATGTAAAATCCTTCTTTAAATCAAAACCGGCACAGTTTCCAGAGTTAAATTCTATTGCGGAAGGCTTGATTCCTTTAAAGGAACTGGAAAAACATATCAAAGATAAGGTAACGGAATATGGGGAGCTGAGAGATGACGCCAGCCCGGAGTTACGTAGCATTCGCAAAAAACTAAACGCGAAAAAAAACGAGTTAAGGACCACCATCAACCGAACCATGAAGCTGGCGGTTAAAGATGGAATGGCTTCTGAGGAGGGCGCAACCATCCGAAATGGGCGTATGGTAATTCCGATTCTTGCCGAGTTTAAACGAAAGATTCAGGGATTCATCCATGATGTTTCCGCCACTGGGCAAACGGTGTATCTGGAACCAGTTGAAGCTCTCCATTTGAATAATGAAATCCGGCAGTTTGAAGTAGAGGAACGCCGGGAAATTGAGCGCATTCTGAAAGAACTGACTAATCACGTTCGGCAAAATTCAAAATACATCAATCAAAATGCTTCAACATTGGCTGAACTTGATGTGGTGGCAGCAAAAGCTAAGTTGACTTTAAAACTGGAAGGAGAAATTCCCATTCTCTCTGAAAATCAATTCCTGAACCTAAGGGATGCTTATAACCCAATCCTCAGATTGAAGAATCTCAGCATTCGAAAAAAGGCTGATCAGGAAAAAATAGTCCCGCTCTTTCTTACACTTGAAGAAAGTGAACAGTGCCTGATGGTAACCGGTCCCAATGCCGGGGGTAAATCGGTGGCTATGAAAACCGTAGGTTTAATGGCATTGATGATGCAGTCAGGATTTGGGATTCCGGCCGATGCCACCTCTGAAATTCCCATTTTCTCTGGTGTTTTTGTTGATTTGGGTGATGACCAATCCATAGAAAATGATTTGAGTACTTTCTCCTCCCGGCTTCAGTGGATGCGGGAAACCATCAAACATTTTGAAGCGGGTTCTTTGGTATTGATTGATGAAGCCGCTGCCGGAACTGATCCTGAGGAAGGTGGCGCTTTATTCCAGGCATTTATAGAGCGATTACTTGATCAAGATTGCAAAGTGATTGTGACTACGCATCACGGCTCATTGAAGGTTTTTGCGCACGAACATCCTAAGGCGGTAAACGGCTCGATGGAATTTGATCGGGCTTCCCTTTCTCCCACCTATAAATTCAAAAAAGGAATTCCCGGCAGCAGTTATGCTTTCGAAATTGCCGGGCGAATGAATATTGATGCTGAGGTTCTTAAACGATCGCGGATTTTGTTGGGTGAGGCCAAAAATAAAATGGAGTCGCTGATTACCGAGCTGGAAACCAAAACGCAGCAGGCCGATGAACTTCGTGAAAAATATAACCGGCTTCAGGCAAAAGCTGAATCGGAGCAAAATCGATATCAGAATAAAATTGAAGCGATTGAGCGGGAAAAGGATAACATCCGCGAAAAAGCATTGAAGGAAGCTAAATCAATTATGGATTCAGCGAATCAGCGGGTTGAGCAAGCGGTTCAGAAAATTGTGGAGCAGAATCAGGCTGATAAAGGGCAGATTAAGGAAATTCGCAAGGACATGGAGAGGGAGAAATCCGAAATCGATCATTCCTTGCAAGAAATTGAAAATAAAAAGGAATCGCGAGAACAAGTTTCTGAAAATCCACCCAAAAAGGGAGATTTTGTTCGGTTCAAAAATGGAAATACTACGGGAGAACTGGTTGAGTTAAGTGGGAAAAATGCGGTGGTTCAAGCTGACGGTTTACGGCTGAAAACCAAGTATCAAAACCTGGTAAAAGTTGATCGTCCTAAAAAGCAGAAGAAAAACCGGGCTCGCTCAAATGTAATTGTGGGCGAAAGTAATCTCACCACAGAAACGGTAAAACCATCACTTGATGTACGGGGAAAAAGAACTCCAGAAGCTTTAAAAGAAGTAACCCATTATTTAGACCGCGCTGTTTTTCGAGGGATGAACCAGGTGGAAATTGTGCATGGGAGAGGGGATGGAATCCTGAAAGATCAAATTCAATCTTACCTGAACGAACGCACCGATATCAAAAATTTCGAAACAGCTCCGGAAGATCGGGGCGGGGCGGGTGTTACTGTGATTGAATTGAAGTAATTGAGTGAAAATACGTAAAGACGCAAGGCCTTGCGTCTTTACGTATTTTCAACCCAGCAACTGTTCGATCTCCTGGATTTTGTGATTCCTTTCTATGGAATATATATCACCCTTTTCCTCTATATGAATATAAATATGAAGCGATCGCTGTAATAGCATCTGTAATTTTTGCTCATTTCCTTGTTCATCATTTAACGAATGCGCCAATGAGTAAAACAACTCGGCCATTCTTTCGAGATTTTCATCATTCATTCCCTCCTTCGCTTCCAACATTTCAATCATTTGTTCGGTTTCCAAATTAAGCAGGGTATCTATATCCAGCTTCAGGTGCTCATTGAGTGATTGGTTAGTAATTTGAAAAACCTCTTGTGATTGCCCTTTTCCCTTTAGTCCAACAACCGCAGCTATTACTTTCGTAAGAACCTGCGAAAGCTGGTAAATTTGCCGCATAATATAATCGCTGCTATTAAACATAAACATTGATTCCTGGCAGGTTCAAATTATTTACCTACGATTTCTGATATCAACGGAAGTGAGTATTACTCATCTTCCAACAACTCCTCAATAAAAAGCGAATAGCCGGTAAAATAGAAATTGGAAAACCAGATCCTTTTTGAACCGGCAATTATATGATTATACCCACCTTCTTCTTCATGAAATGTATCGTACAAGTTTTCGTGGTGCAGAATGAATTCATCTGAATCAGTAACCTGTGCATAGGTTGCTCCAAATGGAATCTCCTGATGTGTATTTCCCGCTGAAAAAAGAACAGTTCCATTTTCAAGGCGCTGTAAGTATGAAAAATAAGCGGCAGCTTGAGTTCCAATATGCCCGTTTCTGGTTGAAATTCTGATGCCGAAATGTTCGGGTATATCCACTGCTTTTTTCTGAATCAACTCCTTTCCCTTAAATAAAAACAGATACCGGCTACCTTCATACGTTAAAAGTGTACGATCCTTATCGAGTTGTATACCTATTAAACCCACACTGACCGAATTGACTTTATTAACATCCTTTATTTCATTCAAACCCAATTCTTGAGTGGTAAGCATCAGAGAGTCGATAACGTTTAGATTTTCACTATCAATTGTTAAACTTACTGGAATTGGTTTTTGCTCTTGTATCACTTGCAGAGGAATATAAAGAGATGGAAAAACCAAGAAACTTGAGCCATCAAAACCATTTTCCAGATGGTTTACTGTTGATATAGCAGTAGTGTTTGATTCTTGAATCAGGTTTCCTTTAAGATCAGTCTTAATCCATTTATGATTTTGAGAATAAAAAGTGAATTGAGATTTTTCCTCGTCATATATAGCCGATAAAACAGCTGTTGCTTCTCCCGGCCCTTTCCCTTCTGGTAAAAAACGGTAGAGAATGGAATCGGTGGCAATATCGTAAACTGCGGCTTTTTGAGGTCCTGCAAACATGGTAAGTAAAAGCTGATTATTCCCTAAAGCGGTGACAGAGGTGATTTGATCAAAAACAGCATTGGAAGAAACAGGCTGTGCCTGAAGAATTAGAGAAGATAAAAAACTGAACCCGCATAAAAATAAGACTGCTTTCATATTTATCTGATATAGCTAGTGTGATCTTTCTTAATACTATGGCATTTTCCATAAAAAATTTAAAGAAATATATAATAAGAGATCTTAGTAGATTCAGGTTTTTGAGGCCAGTATGCGCCTTACTAATCCCCGTCGTTATGCAAAGAGCTGGGCATCATCAATATGGGAGAAGCAACTAATCTTAAGTAAAACAATCACACCTCTGCGGAAGGTTTTGATTACCGCGGTCCAATTAACCTACGATTTCTGCAATCGTTTCTTCTAAAGCCGCAAGTGTATTTCTGATATCCTCGGAAGTGAGTGAATTACTCATGAAAAACGCCTCAAATGGTGAAGGAGGCAAATGCACTCCGCGATTCAGCATTCCGTGAAAGATTTTGCTGAAAAGTTTTTTATCGGTTCGGTTGGCATCGTCAAAAGTGGTAACGGGGCCTTCACAATAAAAAACCCCAATCATTGAGCCCACCCGATTTATGGTGTGTGGGATGTTTGCTCTCTCAAGTATTCCTTTAATTCCATCTGCCAAAGCTGAAGATTTCTCTTCCAGTTCCTCATAAATCCGGGGATTATTTTTCAGCTTATTTAGAAGCGTGAAACCGGCCGCCATCGCCAATGGATTCCCGGATAAAGTACCCGCCTGATATACCGGTCCTTTTGGAGCTACAAAATCCATGATTTCATTTTTGCCGCCATAAGCTCCGACCGGAAGTCCCGCACCGATTATTTTTCCGTAGGTAATCAAATCAGCTGTGATTCCATATAACTTTTGTGCACCACCAAAATGAATCCGGAAACCGGTCATCACCTCATCAAAAATTAGAACAATGCCGTTTTCATCGCAAAGTGTTCGCAATCCCTCCAAAAAACCATCCACAGGTGGAATACATCCCATATTTCCCGCCACCGGCTCCAGGATAATTGCGGCTACATCATTTTGATTAGCTTGCACCAGTTTCTTTACGGAATCTAAATTGTTGTAGTCTGCATTCAGGGTATCTTTGGCTGTGCCTTCGGTAACTCCCGGACTGCTTGGCTCGCCCATTGTCAAAGCGCCACTTCCTGCTTCAATGAGAAAAGAATCCCCGTGCCCGTGATAATTCCCTTTAAACTTGATGATTTTATCTCTTCCGGTAAATCCGCGGGCAACACGAATAGCACTCATTGTAGCTTCGGTTCCGGAATTAACCATTCGAATTTTATCTACTCCGGGAACTGAAGAAGTAATCAGCTCTGCCATTTCTACTTCCAGCTTTGTAGGCGCTCCAAAAGAAGTTGAGCTTTCAGCCGCTTTTTGAACGGCTTCAATCACATCAGGATCGGCATGACCCAACAACATCGGCCCCCATGAACTTATATAATCGATATAGCGATTGCCGTCTTCATCCCACAAATAAGAACCTTTTGCTTTTGTGATGAAAACGGGCGTTCCACCCACACTGTTAAAAGCCCGCACCGGAGAATTCACCCCGCCCGGAATTACTTTTTCTGCTCTTTCAAATAATTTTTTACTGTTAGTGAAGTTCATAATACTGTTCTAAAATTCTACTTATTTACCGAAATATGAGCTTTTTTATTTCCTACTGGTTCCGTTCTCTGCTTTCTCTTACAGCAATATTAAGTTGGTTTGCTGCTTCAGTTAATCAGTGTGAAGCAGATTAGCCGCATCTTTTGCAAAATAAGTAGCAATGAGATCAGCGCCGGCTCTTTTAAATGCCAGAAGTGATTCCATCATGGCTTCTTCTTCATTCAGCCATCCTTTTTCGGCCGCAGCTTTTATCATGGCATATTCGCCGGAAACGTTATACACGGCTACCGGAATGTTGTAATTCTCTTTCACGGCACGAACCACATCCAGATATGGTAGCCCGGGCTTTACCATTACAATATCCGCTCCTTCCTCAATATCCAACTCCACTTCGCGAAGAGCTTCCTGCACATTTGCCGGATTCATTTGGTAGGTTTTCTTGTCTCCGAAACCCGGAGCTGAATCCAGAGCATCTCTGAATGGACCGTAAAATGAGGACGCGTATTTTGCACTGTATGCCATAATACCAGTGTTGGTGAAGTTATTTTCATCCAGAGCTTCCCGGATGGCTCCTATTCTCCCGTCCATCATATCCGATGGAGCAACAAAATCTGCACCCGCTTGGGCATGACTTACGGCCATTTTTGCCAGCACTTCAACCGAAGCATCATTTACTATCTCTCCATCTTCTACAATTCCATCATGTCCGTACTCGGAATAGGGATCAAGAGCCACGTCGGTCATTACAACTAAATCCGGGTATTTTTCTTTGATGAACCGAACGGATTGCTGCATTAAGCCCTCGTTATTCAATGCTTCACTTCCCTTGTTGTCTTTTTTTGCATCAGGAACTTTCACAAATAGCAACACCGACTTAATTCCCACAGCTGTGAGTTCATCCAATTCCCCAGAAAGTGAATCTAAAGAGAATCGGAAATAGCCGGGCATACTTGAAATCTCCTCTTTCTTATTCTGCCCTTCCATGATAAAAACAGGAGCTATAAAATCGCTTGGATGCAACTTATGTTCCTGCACTAAATCCCGGATGGCTGAAGATTGCCGTAACCGGCGTAATCGAATATTCGGAAAACTCATATTTCAGATTTGATAGTTAATCCAGTCAATTGGTTTCAAATGTTCAAGCAATTCTGCTTCGGGACTTCCTTTTTCAGGATGATGATCATACACCCAGCGGACTTGTGGAGGCAAGCTCATCAATATGGATTCAATGCGCCCTTTCGTTTTCAACCCAAACAAAGTACCACGATCGTGGATAAGATTAAATTCCACATATCTCCCGCGCCGTATTTCCTGCCATTCTCGTTGTTGCGGTGAATATTCGGCATCTTTTCTTTTAAGTAAAATAGGCAAATAAGCATCTATAAAAGCGAATCCGGCAGCTTTTGAAAATGCAAATAATTCATCAGCGGAATGTTTTTCATCGGGACGAATATAATCGAAAAATAGTCCTCCTATTCCACGGCTTTCATCCCGGTGATGATTGTAGAAATAAGCGTCACATTCAGCTTTAAAAACAGGATAGAAATCAGGATCAAATTTGTCGCAGGTTTTTTTATGCACTTCGTGAAAGTGAATGGCATCCTCTGGAAACAAATAATATGGTGTTAGATCAGCCCCGCCTCCAAACCATTGATCTGTAAGCTCCCCCGATTTTTTATCATACAATTCGAAATACCGATAGTTGGCGTGTACAGTTGGCGCAAACGGATTTCGGGGATGAATAACCAAAGAAACGCCTGTTACAAAAAAGTCGGAATCCTCCACCTCAAACCGCTCCTGCATGGTTTTAGGAAGCTCACCTTCCACAACCGAAACATTCACCCCGCCCTTTTCAATGACATTCCCATTTTCAATTACGCGGGTACTTCCGTGGCCAAACCCTTTTCTCTCCCAGTTTTCAACTTTAAATTTCTTGCCATCTACAGCTTCCAAATGGTCGCAGATAAACTGCTGCACTTCCGAAACATATTCGGAGAAAGCTTCTTTCTTTGATTTCAGGAAGTTGTTCATTGGATTAATGCTTTTTGGGATGTCCGTACCAGAGTCTCAATAATTTTTCACAGTTTCAACAAAGGCCTTTGCATGTTCAACCGGCACATCGGGTAAAATTCCATGACCTAAGTTTGCAATATAATTTTTTGTCCCAAAACGACGAATCATTTCTTTGGCTTCGGCTTCAATTTGTTTTGGCGGCATCAAAAGTTTGGAAGGATCAAAATTTCCCTGAACCGCTTTGTCTCCGGCAAATTTTCGGGCATCTTCAGGGGTACAGCCCCAACCAATTCCGAATCCGCTTACATTAGTATCAACAAAAAGTGGGTAACTCCATTCGGCATCTTTGCAAAACATAATTAATGGTACGCCATAGTCCTCTGAGGCAATCCGCTTAAGATGTGGAAGCGCGAGTTCTTTAAAATCATCCGGGCCCAATGCCGCCGCCCACGATTCAAAAACCTGTAAAACCTGTGCTCCGGCTTTCACCTGATTGTGCAAATATTGAATAGTTTGCTCTGTCATCACATCCAACAATTTCTTAGCCGCTTTTGGCTGAGAGAACAAAAAAGCTTTCGCTGTAGAGAAAGTTTTAGATCCCTGCCCTTCCACCAAATAACAAAATAAAGTCCACGGAGCGCCCGCAAAACCAATAAGAGGAACCCGCCCATCCAAAGTTTTTCGGGTTAATGTAAGAGCATCGTAAACATAGGTTAACTGCTCTTCGGCGGGAATGATGTTCAGCTTCTCCACCTGTTCCACACTTCGAATTGGATTCGGTAAATACGGCCCAAAACCCGGTTTAAGCTGCACTTCTACATCCAGGCATTCCAGTAAAACTAATATATCAGAAAATAAAATTGCCGCATCTACTCCGACAATTTCTATCGGCTGAATGGTGATTTCACAAGCCAATTCCGGAGTTTTTACCCGTTCAAAAAAGGTGTACTTCTCTTTGATGACCATATACTCAGGAAGATATCGGCCGGCCTGACGCATCATCCACACCGGGGGACGACTTGTTTCCTTACCGGCTAAAACATCGAGGAGTAAACGGTTTTTTAATTCGGAAAATGCCATTAGCTATAAAATTTTTGTATGGATGCAGCCAGAGAATCCACCGTTGATTCTTCAGCTGTTATGAATGTTGTTAAACCCGCTTTTTCAAGGGCTTTTGCCGTGGAAGGGCCAATACAAAACACGGTAGAATTTTCATGCAATGTATTTTTTTGGGAAAAAGATTCTACTGCACTTGGACTCATAAATACAAATGAGTCGTACTTTGATTCTTCTACTTTCTGAGGATTCAGATTGGTGCGATACACTTCTATGGAAGTAACATCAATGGATTTATCCTTCAATAACTCTGATAAATTTCCGGACTTCAAGTTCCCACAAAAATGAATCACATTCTTCAGCTTAAAGTTATTCATTCGTTCGGCCAAAGATTCCAGGTTAAATTCTGCCGGAATTATCGGTGATAATGAAAGCTTCTCAAGTTTCCTTGCTGTTTTATCGCCGACCGCAAAAATAAATTCTGGTTTTTCAAGAGAATCTATAACGGCCTTAATAGCTTTTACTGCTCTTTTGCTTGTAAAAACCCAGGTATCGGGATTCACTTTCATCTTCGGTTTCCATTCTTCCGAAGCAACATATTCGAAGGTGATGAAGGGCAGTGATTCAAAACTATAATCGGTAGACTTCAAAACCTCTTGTTGCCCGGCACTAAGATCGGTTGTAAACAACACTTTTGGGAGGGGTTTAGAATTTTCCATCTCAAACCGATTTCATCAAATCGATGGCGCCTTCATCTTTTAAAATCGCAGCCCATTTTCTTCCCATTTCAGAAACGGCTTTATTAACAGGTATTGACCTTTCGATATCCATTCTTTCGGATCCATCTACGGAAAGTACCGCTCCTTTGAAATTGAGAGTATCTGATTTTATAAAAGCATATGCCCCAACCGGCGATGAACATCCCGCTTCCAGTTCATTCAAAAAAGCTCGTTCAATATCTACACAAATCCTGGTGTGCGAGTGTTCAACTTTTTTCAGAACGTTTAAGTGGGCTGAATCTTTCGAGGCTACAATCCCAACAGTTCCCTGAGCGGGCGCGGGAATCATCCAATCCAAAACTTCGCTAATTCTGTTTTTATACCCGATTCTTTCCAATCCCGCATAAGCAAAAACAGCACCGTGCCAATTATTAGAATCTACTTTCGAAATTCTGGTCGGTACATTTCCTCTTAATCCAACCACTTCATCTTCCGGAAACCGGTTTTTCCAGAATGCGGTACGCCGAATACTTCCGGTGGCTATAATTTTGGGGTGTGAATTTGAGCTTTCTGTGAGGGGTTTTACGAGAACGTCTGTGGGATTTCCCCGCTCTAAAACAGCAGCTAAATGCAGTTCATCTATTAAAACTGTAGGAACATCTTTCAAAGAATGAACGGCTATATCAATTTCGTGAGCTAAAAGTGCGTCGTCGAGAGCCTTGGTAAAAACTCCTTTATCTCCCAGTTTATGGATGGGCAAATCCTGTTCTTTATCCCCAAAAGACTCAATTTCTACCAGCTCGGTTTCTATTCCCTGCTTCAATAGTTCGTCACTTACCAGCTCTGCCTGCCAAAGCGCAAGCGTACTATTTCGTGTGCCGATTCTAAGCTTCATCATTCCTTTTTTCGAATTCCGCGTCTATTCTGTTGATGTGAATTGCCAGAATCTTATTCTTTATTCGCTCAGTAACTTCTTCCATTTTTGAATAAGAGTCGGAATCCATTTTATTTTTTACCCGATCCAATTCTGCCGTTGTGATAGAACTCAGATGGTGTTCGATTTCCTTAATTCGGGGAAGCAAATAGCGCGAGCGCATTACCGAATGCAGGTACGCCGCACGTTCTTCATTAATTATCTTCTTGATTTCCGGAACGGCCTTTTCTCTCTCCTCAAGTGCTTTTTTATTGTCTTCATGAATTGAATCCATATCAACAAGCGTAATATTTGGCAGCTCATTTACGGCGGGATCAACGTTTCGGGGGACGCTTAAATCGAGCACAAGCTGTGGTTTTGAAATGCCTTCAAAATGTTCTGGAAGTAAAATAGGGTTATTCGCTCCCGTTGCGGCAATAATCAAATCAGCTTCTTTGACTTCAGCCTCCAAATCAGAAAAAGCATGAGCTTTAATGTCAAAAGAAGAAGCCAGCTTCTTTGCTCGATTGATGGTTCTGTTTATCACGGAAATGTGTGAAGCACCATTTGAGATTAAGTTTTTGCAGGAAACTTTCCCCATCTTTCCCGCACCAACCAAAAGAATTCGGATCTCGCTTATATCTGAAAAATGTTCGATTGCCAGCTGAGTTGCAGCAAATCCTACCGAGGCCGTTCCTCTCGCAAATTTGGTTTCTGTCCGGGATCGTTTATGAACTTTGAAAACAGACTGTATAAGCTGATGAAATTCCCCGGATAAACCTTTTCGCCGGGCTTCTTTATAGGCTTTTTTGACTTGTTGAATGATTTGAACATCCCCAAGAACCTGGGAGTCTAATCCCACTCCCACTTTATAAAGATGGTTGTATGCCTCCTTTTCTGTATGCACATAACCATGCTTATGAAAATAATCCGTATCTGTATTTGTGGATTTGCAAAGAGCGGCAATTAATATTTCCGGGGCACAAAAAGCATATAGCTCTGTACGGTTACAGGTATCCAGCATCAGAACCCCGCCGGGAATATCCTGCGTATGATGAGCTAAAAGCTTCTTTCTATGGTCGTCTAAGAAAAAGAGTTCACGAATAGAAACCTCACTTTTCCAGTGAGAAATACCTACTGCACTAAACCTCATATATTGTCTTTAAAAATTATTAGGCACACTAAAAAACAAGGTAATTTCTGAATGTGAAGATTATGTGAAGAGATTATTATCGGGATATTTTAGGCTGTAAAACCCCACCTTTTTCTCTAAAAAGAAGATAAGCAGAGTTCATTAACGTGTGCAAACTTAATACCTATTCATAAGATCATTAACCCACTTCCTTCCGCCCTCAATGCAATCAGGTACTGAAATTCCCCACCGGAAATTTCCGCCAATATAAAAGCCCGGATACTGCTTCTCCGCTTCTTCGATTTTTTGCTTGATGGCAGAAAAACCTAATTCAAACTGCGGGATCGCTTTGGTCCATAATTTTGATTTAACGAACAGTGGTTGCTCTGTGATATTCATTAAACTGGAGAATTCAGAAATCACCTGCCGCTCGATTTCTTCCACAGAATCGGTAAGGATTTTTCGGTCATGCGCCCCTCCGGTCATTAGTGTGAAATGTTGACGTTCGGGAGAAGTCAGAGTTGGAAAAAGCTGCGATTTATTGATTGCACCCAACAGCCTGTACTTTTCTTTTCTGGGGATGAGAAAGCCAAAACCATTTGGAGTTTTAATCTTTTCCTTTTCAAATATCACTTGGGTAGAGAGCATTGGCACGTAATCAACATCGTTTAAAGCAGAGGATAATTCCGGCTCAAATCCCTTTAAAATGCGCGACAACTGATACGCCGGAATACAGGAAATAACCTGTGAAGCTTCGAAAACCTCTTCATGGGTAGAAATCACATAAGCCTCTTCCGCAGGCTTTACACTGATTACTTCTTCATGAATAATAGAATCTGACAACCGGCGGGTAATCTCTTCCGTTAACTGCTGAATTCCTTGCCGAAAAGAAATAACCTGGGGTTTGATGGATTTTTTCTCTCTCTTTGAACGAACCGCTCCCCAGAATAATGAACCGAATTCCTGTTCATATCCCGCTAATTTATCCAGAACCAAGTTCTTACTCATTTGGTGAATATCTCCCCCATAAATTCCTGAAAAAACTGGATCAACTAAATATTCGACCGCTTCTTTGCCGATTCTTCGCTCCAGAAAACTCCCTACACTTTCATTCTCAACTTCCTTCGAAGATATAAATGGCTCTTTAAGAACGCGTAATTTTCCTTGGGTGCTCAAAGTTTTCGAGAATAGCATAGATTTTATGCTTGGTGATAATCCATGTAATTTCCCGCCACGAACAATATACCGGGTTTTGAAAGCTTCAGAAATCTCAATAAGATTTTCTGCAAGAGAAAGTTCTTCTACTAATTTTATGATTTGCCCTGTCAAATCCCGAATTGAATTTGGGCCGAAATCTAAAATGGTGCCTTCGTGTTCCTCCGATTCTATCTTTCCGCCCGTTCGAGAACTTTTTTCAAATAAACGGAAAGGAATTCCTGCTTTATGTAAAAACCAGGCGGTTGAAAGGCCCGAGATCCCTCCACCCAAAACTATTATTGGTTTTTGATCCGAATATTTTACCGCTTTCTCATGCTCGTTTTGCTCCATAAGCGTTAATTTAGGCTGTCTGAACTGAACTCGAAATCAATTCACTACACCATTTTTCAAGAGCGTCTATCCAAAGCTCATTATCATTTAAACATGGAATGAGGACTAAATCTTCGCCGCCGGCTTCCAGAAAGTCTTCTTTTCCCCGAATTCCAATTTCTTCCAAAGTTTCGATGCAATCCGCTACAAAAGCCGGGCAGGCTACCGCCACTTTCTTTTTGCCTTCTTCTTTTGCAAGGCGAATTATTTCTTTATCAGCTGCGGGCAAAAGCCATGGGTCAATCCCCAGTTTAGATTGAAAAGCTACACTATAACTGAAGGATTGCTTATCCAGATCTAAATATTTCGCAACATTCTGCGTGGTTTTATAATTATGGTGCCGATAACAATAGGTATGTGCCGGTGAATTTACATTGCAGCAATCTTCACATTTCAGGCAATGGTCGCCGGTGATGTCCCTCTTTTTGATATGCCGCTCCGGTACACCATGGTATGAAAAAAGGAGATGATCAATATCATCGGTCAAATATGGCTTAAAAGATTCGGAGAGTGCTTTCACGTAAAGCGGATCGTTGTAAAAGGGTTCTTTGATAATGGTTTTGATGTGCGGAAATTTTTGCAGCATCACCTCTTTCATCTTCTCGATCACTGTCTCACTGGTTGCCATGGCATATTGAGGATAGAGCGGAATCAGAAAGATATCTTCCAAACCGGGATTCTGTTCCAGCAAATCTTCCACTCCGGCTTCAATCGATGGATTTCCATATCTCATTCCAATTGAAATAGGCACAGAATCACCAAGCCGGTCTTTCAGCTTTTCTGCAACCTGCTCCGTAATTACGATCAGAGGAGAGCCTTCATCCCACCAAATCAACTCATAAGCTTCGGCAGACTCTTTTGGGCGGAAAGGAAGTATGAAGCCTTCTACAATCATTTTCCGAATGGTTTCCGGGGCATCAATTACTCTTTTATCGGTAAGAAATTCCCTTAAATATACTTTAACGTCCTCAGGCTGATATGAATCTGGTGAACCCAGATTAACTAATAAAATACCGGTAGTTGATTTTTTCATCCTTTTATTTGATCTCTGTTATATCTACAATCTGCTAAAATTTCATATTAATATGAAGATTATATGAATTCAAATAAAATGCCCTTAGTTCACTCCTTATTAATTGTGCATGGGATCTCACCTAGAAAAGGAGATAGAAAGGGATTCATCATACCGTATCGGAATATTTTCTATGCTTTAGAAAATTTTACTCTCAGAGGCTGAAATACTATAAACAGTTCTTTTAATTGATCTGAGTTATATCTACAATCCAACGATTTTTCACATTTATTTGAAGCACATATGAATACAAAGAAAACACCTTCAGTTTTAATTATTGGTTGCGGTTGGTTAGGGAAAAAACTGGGTGCTGAACTAATTTCGCAGAAGTATAAGGTGTTTGGAACCACTCGTTCATCATCAAATTTTTCTACTTTGAGTGGACTTGGCATAAATCCCGTTAAGCTTATTTTACCGGTCCCAAAAATTGATGAACTGCATCTGCCCGAAGCGGATACTATCATTATTTCGCTATCACCGGGCCGCGAAAGAGAACAGTATCCGCCTAATATTAATCAGCTTGCCCAGCATTTTTCGGCAAAGAAGGCGCAAGTTATTATGTATAGCTCCACATCAGTGTATAATGATCTTGAAAATGAAGTCGACGAAAAAGATTCCACTCCCTATAAGGAAAGTCCAAACGCTTTACTTGCCGCTGAAGCTTCCCTTCTGGAGCATTGCCCGGATGCTGTAATTTTACGCTTGTGTGGTTTGTATGGGGATGAAAGACATCCTGCTACACATATAGCAGGCCGCAAAAATATTTCTGATGGAGACGCACCGGTCAATCTTGTTCATCGAGATGATGTGATTCAGATCACCCAAAAAGTAATTGAGGGTAAAGTTAAACACGAGATTTTGAATGTGTGCAGTACTTCACATCCCCCCAAAAAAGAAATTTATACAGACATCACTGAACGGATGGAGCTTAAAAAACCTCATTTTTTAGATGGCGGTGAAAACTCTAAAGTTGTTTCTTCGGAGAAAGCACTTAAAAAGCTGAAAGTAAAACTTCTGCATCCTGATCCAGCAGAATTTATGAAAAACTGAAAGCCCAAGGAGAAATTTGGGGAAACGAATTGGAAGCATGTTAACTTTTCCATCATTCGGGCTTTATTAGATGAGAAATCCGAACTTTTCTCGGAATGATTTGCGATTAACAAGCGGCGAAAAACGATTTGAGAAGTGGATGCACAACAGGAGATAATACTCACTCCTCAAGCAGTTTTTCTTCCTCCAAAATCTCGAGTGTTTCGATTGCATGGCGAAGATGGGGAATTACTATGCTGCCCCCAACAACCAGCGCTACATTCAGAGCGTCAATGATTTCTGCTTTTTTCGAACCTGATTTAGCGCATTGCTCCAGGTGGTAGTCGATGCAATCGTTGCAACGTAAAACCGCGGAAGCAACCAAACCCAGCAACTCTTTGGTTTGTGTGGAAAGAGCGCCTTCACGATATGTATTAGAATCAAGGTTAAAGAAGCGCTTTATTCCAAGATGATCGAGATCCATAACTTTATCATTCATCACCGAACGCTTTTCACGGAATAACTGTAGGCGGCTTTTTTCTGGCATAGTAGAATTAATTATTCATTTCTGAAGAAATCCCAAACAATTTTAACAACAACTCAGCTAATAATGTGTTCGTGTATTTCTTATCATTGATGAACCAATTTACACTTATAAATCATTTTGTGCTCTGCACATTATGATCTCAATTTAAGATGATCTGGAAAAAAGAAGCTAAACATAAACTTGTTGTTATCGGGGACAGCCTTTCACAGGGATTTAACAACGGCGGTATTTATCGCACCGACATCAATTTCCCTTCTTTTCTTGCCCGATGTTTTGAGCCGGAACCTCAATTCGGGCAACCACTTTTCACTGCACAAGCTGGCATCCCTTTAAACCTCGAAATTTTGGTTCGTGGATTATCCGAAGAATTTGGCAACCACATTGACTGGAAAGAATACCTGCCCGCGGCTTCACATGTTTTCAGCACCCTGCGCCGGGTTAAGAGGTATTGGGAAGGCGGTTTGAAAAATCTTTCTGTGAATCGGGAAATGCCTTACCATAATCAATCGGTTTGGGGATTTGCCATAAACGATTCCTGGATTGTAAATGAAGAAAACAGCCTTCGGCATATTGAAAATAACAGGGAGCGATTTACTGTTTTTGATATGCTGCCCGAGCACGCGAAATTTACAACCGCGCGACTGGTTTTAAATCCCGACTTGAAAAAATATCCTCAGAATAGTCAGTTTGATAATGTACAGGTATTGCAGGATGAAGGTGGAATTGAGAATCTTATTGTTTGCCTTGGGCACAATAACATCATGGGTGCGGCAACCGATCTCAGAATCGTTTGGTCTGAAAAATCCGATCTCGAAGCGTATCCTTCCGATCGTAAACACACTGTTTATCGCCCGGAGCATTTTGAGCTGGAATATCGGAAGATGGCTGAAAAAATTTCAAAAATTGGCTCCAAGCGAGTCTTCGTTCCCACTATTCCTTATGTGACCATTCCACCGGTTTGCAGGGGAGTGAATTCAGACCTTTCCAGTAAGCGTCTTGGCTACTTTGATTATTACACCCGTTTTTGGATTTGGGATGAGGAATTTGATCCACAACGCCACCCTCACCTTACAAAAGATGAAGCCATTCACCTCGATTTAACAATAGATGATTTTAACAGCATCATTAAAAAAGTTGCCAAAGAATACGGATGGGTAGTAGTTCCAATGGCGAAAAACGTGGCCGCAATGGCACGAAGGCGATTAGGTGGTGAAATAGTGAAAGGTTTTCCTCCGGGCTTAGCCAAAGCTCTTCAAAATTATCCAGGTACTTCACATTTAGTATCCCCTGAAGGAGATGTGAAATTAACCACCGATTATATTCGTCTTAATGATGCCGGCAAACTCTACAAAGGCGGAATTTTTAGTTTGGATGGATTACATCCAACCACCATCGCTTATGGATTGATGGCAAATGTATACTTCCAGACCATGCGGCAAGCCGGCGTAAACTTTGAGAAGCCGATAAACTGGGATTTGGTAGTGGCAGAAGATTCCCTTGTTACAAATCCACCATTGATGCTTAGGGAACTCCGGTTTGTTCTGCGTTATCTGGCGATGGGAAATCAGGAACGGTTTTTTAGTCTCGGGAAAAATATCTTAGCCCAAGCAATAAACCTGCTCTCGCCGAGGAATTAATTTAACTGAAATCTTTTATGCGAATATTATTACTCACTTTTCTATTCCTTCTGCCGCTAACTGTATGTTCTCAACAGAGATTTTTATCAGGTGAGTCGACTTTTATAGCTGGTTCCGCTTCAGTTGTTAGTGGAAATAACACTATCTCTCAAGGAGTATCTGTGATAATTGGTTTTAAAAATGGAATTGACTTACAGATTCAGTTAGCAAAACTTAAATCTGATGATGATATTTCTGCAAAAGGCACCGGAGTCGGGATTACTTCAAATTATTCACCGTACAGGGAAGCAAGTGGTGATCCTTTCAATCTTTCCTTTGGATTCTTGTTTACCTACAGTGATCTTTATATTGAATCAAAAAGTGCAGGAATTAATTTAACGATTTCTAAAAAACTTAATTCAACTGAATCTGCATTTGAAAAAGTTCTACCTGCTATTAACCTGAGCTATATTCCTTTTTCTCAGACCAAAACATCTTTTAGATATGGCACTTATTCATTAGATAGTTTTATGCTCGTACAAGCGGGTTTGGGTTTTACGTTAAATCTCTTTTCAAATAATTTGCTCATATTTGAGCCTGCATTAAGTATGAATTTAAATGATCAGAATCTGTTTGCGGGAATTTCAGTAGCTTATCTCATTAACTAGTTTTCAGTTTTTCTCTTTAGGATTTATAAACTTCAGCCGGCAACCCATCAAACCTTTTTCAAAGTTAGAATTAGATTCTGACTAATTGCTCCTCAGCAACTTTGGAAAAGTTATCCGTCCCACCTTACTAATTTTATTTAGAATTATTCTATATAAGCTTTGACTGAAAGTAAAACAGTGCGTAAATTAGAATCGATCTAAATAAAAACCATTCAAATTTTACAATGAAATCTTACATACTACCAGTTCTACTTATACTTCTCTCTACCTCACTAATTTCTTGTTCAACCAATTCTAATGATGAGCCCGACATAGATGAACCTGCAACGTATAATTTTACCAGAAATGGGGAAAGTACAGTTTCATTCACCGGCCAAACAACCCGAATTCTAATGGCACAGGAGTTATTTTCTGCCATGAGCGATTTTGATAACTCTACCGAAGAGCTACTTCTTGAAATGTACCGAAATCAAACAGCAGAAGGTGGTGATGCAGATCCATATTCTAACTCAGATTTAAATTCCGAAACCAAAAGCGTAAAAAGTAAAGTAGCAGCTTCCCGCGATTATTTTTCCTCTAACGCTTCTCTGAGTGCAGAATTAAAAAATAATTTTGAAACTTGGCTCAGCGCTCAGGTTAACGAAGTTTTTGTAAATGAAAATGAACTTGCCGAACCCGGTAAGGCCGGCCAAATTGCAAGCGGGTCAAGCACCAGATATATAAGTGCAGAGGGGCTTGAGTACAACCAAATGGTTGCTAAAAGTCTTATGGGAGCTTTATTAGCTGATCAAATGCTGAATAATTATTTGGGAACTTCCGTACTTGATGAAGGAACAAATCGCCAGGATAATGATGCAGAAAATACTGCCGGAGCATCCAACTACACGAATATGGAACACAAGTGGGATGAAGCTTACGGTTACATATATGGCAATTCCGCCGATCCTCAAAATCCTAATGCCACTTTAGGCAGCGATGACATCTTTTTGAATAAATATACAGCACAAGTTTCTGAAGATGCTGATTTCGCAACTCTTGCCGAAGACATTTTCAAGGCCTTTAAGCGTGGACGTGCTGCTATTGTTGCAGGTGCTTATGACGTGCGTGATGAACAAGCCGACATCATCAGAAAAAATATTTCAACTGTACTGGCTGTTCGTGCAATTTATTATATGCAAGCAGGAAAGGCTGCTTTAAGCGAATCTTCACCGGCTTATGGTTCGGCTTTTCATTCTCTTTCTGAAGGATTTGGATTTGTTTACAGCCTTCAGTTTACAAGAGTGCCGGGAACAGATCAGCCTTACTTAACTCATCAAGAAGTTGAAGGTTTATTGGATGATCTATTAGGTGACGGGCCAAACGGCTTGTGGGACCTCACACCGCAAACATTGGATGAAATTTCTGAAACCATCGCTTCCCGTTTTGACTTCACCGTTGAGCAAGCGGCTTCAAATTAAAAGGATTAATTGCCGGCCATCATTCTGATAGCCGGCTTTTTTATTTTCTCAATCCGGTATTTATGAAAAAAATAGTAACACTTATTCTACTTTCTACGGTTGTTTTTTATGCCTGCAAAAATGACGGACCTTCAGGCCCGGATGTTTCAGATTTCGACCGGCAAGCCATTCTTGAAAATTGGGCAGATGAAATAATCATCCCGGCATTCACTTCTTTTGAGAAACAAACTTCTCGTCTTGATTCCGCAGGAGTGGCTTTCACCACTGAACCCACTATGGAAAATCTGAAAGAACTTCGAAGCGAATGGGAAGATGCATATATCTCCTTTCAGCATGTTTCCATGTTTGAAATGGGTAGAGCAATGGAGCTGCGATATCGCGATAACCTGAACATCTACCCTACCGATACAGCAGAAATTCAACAGAATATTGAGGAAGATTCTTACAACCTGGAATTGCCGTCCCTCAATAACAGCCAAGGTTTTCCCGCACTCGATTACCTCCTATTTGGACTCGCTGAAAGCGATTCTGATATTCTTGCTCACTATACATCAAATACCAACGCGGAAAACTATCGAAATTACCTTGGTGATTTAACCTCCCGAATAGATGAATTAACCTCACAGGTTTTGAATGACTGGACTGAAAACTATCGGGATGAATTTGTTCAAAATTCCGCTAATAGTTCCAATTCTTCGGTAGATATGATGGTTAACGATTACATCTACTATTACGAGAAAAACCTGAGGGCGGGTAAAGTTGGAATTCCAGCCGGTGTGTTTTCAGGAACACCACTGAGTACTCATGTGGAAGCTTATTACCATGGAAATTTGTCGAAAACACTTTTAAAGGAAGCTATCGATGCATCTCAAAATTTCTTTCAGGGGAATCATTTTAACTCAACCGGAAAGGGAGAAAGCCTTGAATCATACCTTGATTTTCTAAATACAATGAAGCAAGGGGCAGATTTGAGCGAACTTATCAATAATCAGTTTCTATTGGCGAAATCTGAGGCTGAAAATCTTGACGAGAATTTTTCTATGCAAGTGGAATTGGACAACAGCAAAATGCTCGAAACCTATGACAAACTTCAAAAGAATGTTGTTTTGTTGAAGGTTGATATGCTTCAAGCTTTAAATATAAATGTAGATTATGTGGATGCGGACGGTGATTAAGGAGATTAAAAGGTGACTTTGTCTCTCCAGAAATATTTCAATAAACAAACAAATGCTGCTCCTTTAGCTGTATTCCGGATTCTTTTCGGAATGCTTATGCTAGGGAGCATTATTCGTTTTGCAGCTAATGGGTGGATTGAAAAACTATATCTCGAACCCACTTTCTTCTTTTCTTATTACGGTTTCGAATGGGTGAAACCGTTAGGCGAATTTACTTATTTGCTGTTTTTAATTTGTGGAATTTCTGCTCTTTTTATTTCCATTGGGTATAAATACCGGATGGCAATTATCGTGTTTTTTCTCAGTTTCACTTACATCGAGCTGATGGATAAAACCAGCTATCTAAATCATTATTACTTCATCAGTATTTTAAGTTTTCTGATGATATTTTTGCCTGCACACGCCTACTACTCTGTTGATGCTTACAAAGATGAAAAACTCCGATCACAAAATATACCGGCCTGGAGCATTGATTCTATAAAACTGCTGCTCATCATTGTCTACTTTTATGCCGGGCTTGCCAAGCTAAATTCCGACTGGCTGTTTAAAGCGATGCCCCTTCAAATATGGCTGCCTTCAAACTATTCACTTCCATTGCTTGGAGATCTTTTTCAGCAACCATGGACGCATTATTTCTTTAGCTGGGCAGGCGCCATTTATGATTTAACTATACCATTTCTACTTTTAATAAAACGTACACGCGTTTTTGCTTTCGTGCTGGTGGTGGTTTTTCATGTGCTAACGAGAGTATTATTTCCCATTGGAATGTTTCCATATATCATGATTGCCAGCGCGCTCATTTTCTTTGATTCATCACTCCACCATAAAATCCTTCACTACATTTCCCGGTTCACTAAAATCAACCAGCAATGGTTTGATAATGCCCGGAATTACCTTTTCCCAAATCAAATTTTCAAGAGTATTTCTGTAGGAGTGATTACCCTTTTCTTTGCTGTACAAATTCTGTTCCCATTTCGATACACTATGTATCCCGGCGAATTATTCTGGACAGAAGAAGGATATCGGTTTTCCTGGCGGGTTATGTTGATGGAAAAAGCCGGATATGCTAATTTCAAAATCACAGACAGCGAGACCGGCCGGTCTTTTTACATCGACAATATGGATTTCCTCACTCGCTTTCAGGAAAAGCAGATGGCTACGCAGCCGGATTTCATCCTCGAATACGCACATTTTCTTGAGGATTATCACCGCCAACAGGGAATCAAGAATCCACAAGTTTATGTGGAAAGTTACGTGGCCCTAAACGGGCGAAGAAGTCAACCTTATATCAATCCCGAAATAGATCTAACCACTATTTCCCAATCACTAAAACACAGCAACTGGATATTGCCTTTTCAAGATGAAATTAAAGGAATTTAGTTTTCTCATAATATTTGGGCTTCTATCCTTCTCGGCTACAGCTCAGCATACAATTTCCGGCTATATCACCAAAGCAAAGTCCGGCGAGTATTTTGAGGGTGTGGAGGTTTATGATAATGAGGCCGGTAAATCTTTCCGAACCAACGCTGATGGCTATTTTGAAATCAAACACCTCTCCAGCGGTACGTATAATTTATTTTTCTATTCATTGGGATATGAAATCGTCAACAAGGATATACAAGTACTTGATGATGATGTACAAGTTGAAATAGTACTGCAGGAGTTATCTACTGAATCAGAAGTAGCAGTAACCGAACAGGTTGAGCATTTATTCGGTATTAAACGTCTCCGAGAGGTTGAAGGAACTTCGATTTTTGCGGGCAAAAAAAATGAAGTTGTACAGCTTGATAGATTAGTTGCGAACACGGCATCAAATAATGCCCGGCAAATTTATAGTCAGGTATCAGGGCTAAATATTTATGATTCCGGTGATGCAGGGCTGCAACTCAACATTGGCGGACGTGGTTTAGACCCCAACCGTTCAGCCAATTTCAACACCCGCCAAAATGGCTATGATATCAGCGCCGATGTTCTTGGTTACCCCGAAAGTTATTACACTCCACCGGCTGAGGCATTGAAAGAAATTCAGGTTATTCGGGGGGCTGCTTCACTACAATATGGAACGCAATTCGGAGGACTGGTTAATTTTGTATTCAAGAAACCGAATCGGCAAACAGGGCTTGAACTTATTTCCAGGCAGTCTATGGGTTCCCATGCTTTGTTTACTTCATTCAACAGTCTGAGTGGCACAGCCGGTAATCTCGGTTATTATGGATATCTCAATTACAAAAACGGGAATGGATTCCGGCCAAATTCCGGCTATGAATCTGCAAATATATACACACATTTTGATTTCAGTCTTAGCGAAAAAACCACACTTAAACTTCAGCTCACCTATCTCAATTATCTGGCTCAACAGCCCGGCGGATTAACAGATGCACAGTTCTACCGTAATGCTGATTTTAGCAACAGAAGCCGCAATTGGTTTGAAGTTGACTGGAAACTTGCCGCCTTAAAAGTGGCACACAAATTTTCAAACAAAAAAGAGTTAGGTATTACTTTCTTTGGATTGAATGCGCACCGGAAAGCAGTTGGCTTTCGTACAAATCGAGTCTCACAACAAGATGATCCTGACGCCCCACGCGATTTACTTATTGGGAATTTTAACAACTGGGGATCCGAAATAAGGTTTCTAAACCGATATGCTTTAGGAGATAAAAACTCCGTATTCCTGATTGGAGCCAAATATTATCGGTCTAAAAATTCAGCTGTTCAAGGGCCGGGTTCCGCAACCGATAATCCTGATTTCCAGCTGGCTGATGATAAGTTCCCAAACTACAGCAATCAGTCTGATTTTGTTTTCCCGAACCAAAACGTAGCTCTTTTTGCAGAAAATATATTCTATCTCTCCGATAAATTTTCCATTACGCCGGGAATCAGGTTCGAGTATATAAAAACCAAAAGTGAGGGAACTTACAAGCTTATAAATTTTGATCTCGCCGGAAATCCCATCCAAAACGAGACTCTCGAAGACAACCGAATTTTCGATAGGAAATTTGCTCTTTTTGGTATTGGGATAAGCTACTCACCAAATATAACAACAGAATTCTATGGGAATTTTTCACAGAATTACCGCTCCGTTACTTTTGCTGATATACGAGTTGTAAATCCGTCTTTTCAGGTAGATCCGAATATATCAGATGAGAAAGGTTTCACCGCTGATTTTGGAGTCCGCGGAAAGATTGGGAACGTCATTTCATATGAATTAGGAGGTTTTGGTTTATCATATGAAGATCGCCTTGGGGAAGTGTTACGAGCTGAAACCCGCGAAAATGCATCCGGTGAAATGGAAGAAACAGGCCGCGTGGTTCGCTTTCGTGGAAATATTGGCCAGGCATTTATGTATGGAATTGAAAGCCTCGCAGACTGGAATATTATAAAAACGTTTAGTCCTGATAATCGCGACTACCAGATAAACTTCTTTTTGAATACCGCTCTTACAAAATCTCAATACTTTGAATCTGAAATTGCGGGAGTTGAGGGAAATGAAGTTGAGTTTATCCCATTGGTTAATCTAAAAGCCGGTTTTACTTTTGGGTATAGAAACCTGAAAGGATCGCTCCAGTACACGTATCTTTCTAAGCAGTTTACCGATGCATCAAATGCCCTTCAAAATAAAAATGATAACCAAAGTGGAATTCAAGGGGAGATTCCTGCTTACGACATTTTAGATCTCTCTTTGTCTTATGGCTTTGGGAGATTCAAGATTGAAACCGGTGTAAATAACCTTCTCAATAATCACTATTTCACTCAAAGAGCAACCGGTTATCCCGGGCCAGGCATTATTCCATCTGCGCCCCGTACGTTTTATCTGACCCTGGAATTTAAGATTGGGAATTGATCGGAAATTCCTGATCTGGATTCCAATTCTCAGGATTTATTTCGATGTTCCAAACCCTGTAAATTATTCTTCGTTCAACAGTCAGAGCGATTTCAACCCAATTCCTTACAAAATAATTTTCGCTTAGCCTTTACCATTTTCTTTATCTTCACTCCGATTAAAAAAACAAATTCATCTAATCATGAAATTCCTGGCTGTACCTCTTCTTCTACTAATTGCGATCTCCTGCACTTCCAATTCAGAT
>JBBEBR010000014.1:0-578149 GCA_040882225.1 Balneolaceae bacterium
CGTTCAACGGCATTTGCCTCAACACCTGTTGGGCGATTCGGGATGACAAACGAGGAGCTTTTGTGAAATAGAACCTCCTTTGTCTCCTCTCATCTTTTCCTTGTCATCTTGAGCGCACGGCAGGCAGCGAAGGATTATACAATTGAACGCGAAAGATCTCCAATACCGCAAAAGGGAAATAATTTTAAATTTTGAATCTAAAATTTTTAATTAAATACCATGCGAGATCCCTCTCGTTCAACGGCATTTGCCTCAACACCTGTTGGGCGATTCGGGATGACAAACGAGGGGCTTTTTTCTCCACGTTATGTACCTGATTCTTCTCCTGCCCCTGCTCCACAACTCGGAAAGCCGGGAAATCACATCAGCGAAATCAATGGAATCTGCGATCAAAAAATCACTTTCCAATCAAAAAAATGAACGCTACCTTTTGAAGGTATGTGATCACACAAATTATCCTATGTCATGAAAAAACTATTCGTTCTGTCCCTGTTTTTGATTTCAAATATTGCCGCCACGGCGCAGGATTCTCTCCTCGATTATCAACCCAAAATACTACTGGTTACCGCACACCCTGATGACGACGCGCTGTTTTCGGCCACCATTTTTAAAACTACTAAACTGCTGGGCGGAACGGTGGACTTGGCCTTAATGACCAACGGCGAAGGAGGCTACACTTATTCCACGCTTGGTAATTATGTGTACGACCTGGAGCTGGATGAAGAAGAAACCGGAAGAGCACATTTGCCGGGAATCCGCAAAAAAGAGCTAATGGCCGGCGGTGATGTGGTTGGCATCCGAAACTACTTTTTCCTGGATCAGGAGGATTTTCATTATACATTGGATGTGGAGGAAACTCTGGATTGGTGGGATACCGAATGGATTGAACGCCGCCTCAGGGAAATCATGCGGGAAGGTGAGTACGACTTTATTTTTACCCTGCTGCCCTTCGAGGAGTTTCACGGCCATCATAAAGCGGCTACCGTTCTCGCATTGCGGGCGATAAAAAATATCCCGGAAGGAGAACGTCCTATTGCATTGGAAACATTCGTGCGGCGCGGAGAAGAGGATGAAGGGGAGAGTTTCATCATGCTGGAAGGACATCCTGATACAAAAGTGATGCCGGGAGTGATTTTCGAGTTCGACCGAAATCAAACCTTTGGAGTAAATAACCGCCTGAATTATAACATCATTGCCAATTGGGTAATTGCGGAGCATAAATCACAAGGCACCATGCAGCTGCTGATGCAAAGCGGAGAGGGAATCATAGAACAATACTGGTATCCTGAGATGAACGGGGAAGAGGGGCTGGAGAAAACCGAGAAATTTTTTGAAGCGGTGAATCAGGCGAAGCCTTAGTTGGTGGTTGAGTTATTAAGAGATTTAGAGACTGGGTTATTTGGTTTTCCATTGTGGGTAAGATACCTGAGGCGCATTGCAATGTGTGTTTTTTACCAAGGGGTAGCTACCCCTTGTTATGAAAACAGCTACTTTTTGCTTTTCTGCAATGTGACTTGGAAAAATACCTGATCCTTAAAAGGGCGCATTGCAATGGGCTCTTACTGGTTTTAACCTCTCAATAACTCAATCTCTTATACCAAACATCACTCAATACCAAAGCTGATGTTGATGTTTGCGGTAACGGAAACGGTTTGAAGAAAATCCATCATTGAGGCTGAAGAATCCATTTCATAGGCCGACATCGCTTTTCTTTGAAAACCAATTTCATGATCGGAGTAGTTGATATTAGAAATGCTCCCCAGTTCGATGCCTGAATTCTCCGCAATAAGTATGGCCTTTTCTTTAGCGGCTTCAATTGCTTTGATGAGCGCTTTATCTTTTCCTTCAGAAAGTTTTGTGGAGGAAAATTGTCCGTTAAATGAATCAAAGTTGTTTTCAATTAGTGCTACTTGAATCTTTTCATAGATTTCGAAGTCGCTGAAAGTTACGCTTACAGATTGATTGGTAACCGTTGTTTGAGACTCGTTTCCATTTCCGTTTCTGTAGCGTTTGTTTATTCGGATGGGTTCGTGGTTGATGTCGTCTTCATGTATTTCAAATTCCTTCAAAAGATTAGCCAGCACAGATTCCCTTTGCTTATGCATATCAAAGGCTTTCTGCGGGGTTTCTGCTTCCGCGTTTATGTCGATGTTGAAAATAATTTGATCGGCCGGTAACATCTCTGAAGCACTCATATTGATGGTGATCTGCCTTTCCTGGGCGTGTTGAGCTATCGTGTTGCAGCTCACCCCAAAAAAAAGAAAAGAAACGGCCAGTGTTATTCGTTGAATTTTTCTACCAGGTAATTCCATATTCAGATTTAATTTTTTGAATGTCGGCGTAACTTTTGCCCTGTTCTATTTTGAAAATCCGGCTACCCTGAATATCATATTCTTTAACAGGATGTCCGGCTCTGTACCAACTCTCCAGCACCTCCAGATATTGCTTTTCCTGCTTCCGGTTTTTTATTGTCATTCCAAAGCTGGATTCGGTTTCTCCTTGCTTCACTACAAATTGCATAATTACATAAGATGACCACCAGCGAAAAGATTGCACAATATTGATTTCAAGTTCTGAAACACTGGCCAATTTGATTGGAGAATCCGGGAAATCGAAGTCTTCTTTTTTTGGTTGAAGCTCAATTTCATCTTTTGTAAGAATAATCTTACCGGAATTCCGGCTATAAGAAAGAGGGATATAAGCCGCTATAAAAGCCAGAATAAAGCCAGGAACTACAAACCAATCTTGTCCGAAATCATCGGCTAAATTAGCTCCCATATAGAATATAAAATAAGTGGCTATCCCTATTTGAAACTCCTTAGTTTGGGCAAAGGTTAATCTTCCCGTAAAAGAGTCTCTGCTGCCTTGAATTTTGCTTAGTGTAAACTTCATTTTTCAATTTTTGTTTTAATTTCAGGTAACATAGCCTCTATCCATATTGCATACATTTTTTCGGAGGGATGGAGGTTGTCGGAAGCCAACAGCGTTTGATCGCTCACCGCCAGTTCAGAAATCGGAGTAATATTCATGAACCCGACATTTAACTCCGTGGCTATATCCTGCGCTATTTCATTGTACCGAACGATCTCTTCCCTGATTTTATCTGGATTTCTTGATTGCGCGAAAGGAGTGGCTCCATAATTAGGGATGGAAACCACAAAAACACGCTCGGGAATATTATCTGCATAGCTGATGGCTTGTTCTAAAAGTTGCCTGAATTCTGCCTCATAAATCCCGATTTCCATTCCCTGGTATTGATTGTTTACCCCGATTAATAAGGAAACAAGGTCAAAGGTTTGATCAAGATTTTTTTCGGTGATGCCCTTTTTGAGGTCGGTTGTAGTCCAGCCATTGGTGGCAATAATAATAGTGGTATCGAGAACGGCATTATGTGCTCTCAAAGAATCGGAAAGTTGATTTGGCCAGCTGTTTTCGGGATTTATGCCAGTTCCGATGGTGTAGGAATCTCCCAAAGCGAGAAAGGATTTCGCAGCATTTATTTTAGCGGGAGAATTGGATTCAGAGCATCCAAAAGAAATGAATAAAAAGCTGTACAAGAAGAACGGCGCTAAAGCTTTATAAAGATACTTCATAGATATCGGGTGTTTTTATTTTGAGAGATATTAATCATAAAAAAATAAAAAAATGGAAGCGCTTGCATAATCCCAAAAACAGAGCTTTATTTGACCTGTAACAATTCGGGATTAGTACAACTTTCATCAAGAGAAAGCTGATACAATTCTACAAAAAGGTTAAATAAAAACTAAAGAAAAAATTATGAATAAAGTAAAAGGGTTTGCACTCGCATTCGGCATGCTATGTATGTTTTCATGCATGGTTAATTTATATGCAAATTTACCCACTGTGGCAGTGGAAACTGTTATTTCGGGAATTGTAACAGATACGGAAGGCGAGCCTCTGGCGGGGGTTAATATCAGGGTTGAAGGCAAAGTGGTAGGAACAACAACCCGTCCCGATGGCACCTTTAATTTGACGGTACGGCAAGACCCACCTTTAACTTTGATTGTATCAATTGTTGGTTTTCAATCTCAGAGCGTTGAAATTACCAGCGCCTCAATAAGTGGTTTAGAAGTTGTTTTAGAGGAGAAAACTATTGTTGGTGGTGATTTAGTTGTCTCCGCCTCACGGGTAGAAGAGTCAATCCTGGAAGCTCCGGTAACCATCGAAAGAATGGATGTGATAAATATTCGTAATACCGCTTCAGACGATTATTATAAAGCCATTTCAAATCTGAAAGGCGTTGACATGACCGCCAGCAGTATCAACTTCCAGATTATAAATGCTCGTGGATTCAATTCTACAGGGAATACCCGCATGGTGCAATTAATGGATGGAATGGATACTCAGGCACCGGCGCTAAACTTTCCAATTGGTAACCTTAACGGCCCAAACGAACTGGATGTGGAAAGCATGGAATTCATACCCGGAGCGTCATCCGCGTTATACGGGCCAAACGCTTTTAATGGCATACTGCTTGTAAATAGTAAAGACCCTTTTCAATATCAGGGATTAAGCGTGTTGGTGAAATCGGGTGTAAATCACCTTGATGGAGATGTAGCGGTTGGCGAGCCCGCCGATGCCCAGCCTATGTTCAACACAGCCATTAGATATGCGAAAGCTTTTAATGATAAATTTGCTTTCAAAGTGAATTTCGCCTATTCGCAGGCTGAAGATTGGAGGGGAGCTAATTTCAGCGATAAAAATCCATCGTTGCAAGGCGGCTTAAATCATAATCCCGCATATGATGGAATTCACAAATATGGCGATGATGGTTCGTTCAACCTTGCCTTGTTAGGCTTTAGTTCAGATTTCATAACAAGTCTGGTACAGAATTTTGGAATTTCACCGCAAAATGCTCAGGCTTATGCGGCAGCGCTGCCTCCTCAGCCAGTGAACAGGACCGGTTATGATGAGCATACACTGATCGATTATGGAGCCGAGAATATGAAAGTGAATACAGCGCTTCATTATAGAATCAGTGATTTGGCTGAACTGAGCTATACCTTCAATTACGGTTATGGAACTTCAATCTATACCGGAGCTCAGCGATACAGCCTTAATAACTTCAATATTGCACAGCATAAGCTGCAACTGGAGGGAGATAATTTCCTTGTAAAAGCCTATGGAACGTTCGAAAATTCCGGCGACTCTTACATTGCAGACTTTATAGGTTTTTCTGTAAATGAAGCCTATATGCCAAATACATCTTGGTTTGGAACTTATGGAGCAACTGTGGTTGGTGCTTATATTCAGCAAGTAGCCGCCGCTACAGGTTCTACCGACTATAATGCCGCAGTAGTTGGAGCGGTAAGAGGAAGTAACGAGGCAATGTCTGGGATTCATCAGGCCGCTCGGGGAAATGCCGACGCAAACAGGTACGAGCCAGGTTCAGCTGAATTTGATGCTGCCGTTAATGCCGCTTTAGGAAATACAATTCCAAACGGTGCTCTTTTTGACGATAAATCCCGTTTTTATCATGCGGAAGGGCAATATGATTTTAAGAATGAAATCGATTTTGTAGACTTAATTGGTGGCGTTAGCTTCCGTCAGTTCCAGCTACGTTCTAACGGCACTATCTTTGACGATGCCGGCGGCGTAGATATCAACGAATGGGGAGCTTTCGCACAGGCTTCAAAATCATTGGCTGATGATAAACTGAAGTTAACAGGTTCTATCCGCTACGATAAAAATGAGAACTTTGACGGGCAGATTAGCCCCCGAATTTCCGCAGTGGCAACGGTAGCTCCAAACCAAAACTTCCGTGCTTCTTTCCAGACAGGTTTTCGTAACCCAACCACACAAGGCCAATATATTGACTTGAATGTGATTACCGCCCGTTTATTGGGAGGTTTGCAACGCTTCGCTGATAAATATGGCGTTACCGAGAATACGTATACCATCGGTTCTGTTCAGGAATTCACCAATGATTTCTTAGGCAGTGGAGCTCCAAATGTGGGCTTACTTGTTCCATACAACACATTTAACCCAGTGAAACCAGAACAGATTCAGGCTTATGAAGTCGGATATAAAGGGTTGATTGGCGGTAAATTATTCATAGATGCAGCCTATTATTATAATATCTATGATGATTTCATCACACAGATCAGAGTAAGAAAAGCATCTGGTCCATTTACTGGAGGAGCCGGAGATCAAGCGGTTTTAGGGTCTCTTCTTTCTGGTGATTTCAATAATACTTTCCAGATTTACACCAATATTGATAACACCGTAAGGGCACACGGTGCTGTTTTTGGATTTGATTACAGTCTTTCTCAAGGTTACAAACTGGGCTTCAATTACAATTTCAACAAGCTAATTGACGGCCTCGAAGATGAATTCCAGAACGACTTTAACACGCCGGAGCATAAAGTGAACGTTTCGCTTGCAAACCGAAATGTAATCAACAATCTTGGATTCAATATCGCCTACAGATGGCAGGATGCGTTCCGTTGGGAATCTTCTTTCGCTTTTGCTGATATTGAAGCCGTCTCAACTGTTGACGCGCAGGTTAGTTACTTGCTATCCGACTACAATGCTATACTGAAAGTTGGTGGCTCAAACCTCTTAAACGAGCAATATACACTTAGCGGCGGCGGCCCAAACATGGGTGCGATTTATTACGTATCGCTGACTTTTGATGGATTATTCAGATAGTTTCTTTGTACCTGATTTCAAAGCCACTCATTTCAAAGTGAGTGGCTTTTTTTATGACATAGTTTAAAATTGATGTCAGAATGGGGTAACTTTGTCACCAGAAAATTCACAAGAGACGGATGGCATTAATTTTGCACAGTCCCCTTTATAAAATCAAAAATCTGTTTTTAATATGAGTTCAGATAACACAAAGAATATGAATGAAAATAGCACCTCTGAGGAAGAAGTAAATGTGAAGAATGAAGAGGTTCAGGAAAAAGAAATTTCAGAAGAACAAAAAGCTGAAGAGCAACAAATTGACGAAAAAGAAGACGAAAAAAATAGTGAGGAAGCCCGTATCACTGAGCTTGAAGAAGAAATAAAGAATACTAAAGACGCGCTCTTGCGTAAAGCCGCAGAGCTTGAAAATGTGCGAAAACGTGTACAACGTGAGCGAATTCAGCTTTTTGAGGAAGCCAAAGCCGGCGCTCTCGAAGATTTTATGCCCATTAGTGATGATTTAAACCGCACTTTAAAAGCCGCGGAAGAATCTGACGTTGAAGAAGGATTTCTGAAAGGAATCACATTAGTGGCAAATAAATTTCAGGAAGTTTTAGAAAAGCACGGCGTAGAACGTATCAATGAAACCGGAGTTCCATTTGATGTGAATATCCACGATGCCATGATGAAACAACCCGCAACGGATGAGAGTACCGGAAGCGACACAGTTTTAGAAGTTTTAGAAAGCGGATATAAAATTGGAAACCGCACCATTCGTCATGCCAAAGTTATTGTAAGTGAGTAAAATATTATGACAAATAGAGATTATTACGAGATACTGGGTTTAGATAAAAGCTCTTCGGAGGCCGAAATAAAAAAGGCTTACCGAAAAATGGCGATGAAATATCACCCCGACAGAAATAAGGGGAATGAGGAAGCGATAAAAAAATTCAAGGAAGCTTCAGAGGCTTACGAAGTGTTGAAAGATCCTCAAAAGAAGGCACAATATGATCAATACGGTCATGCCGGTGTGAACGGAAATGGCGGTTACGGAGGCCCCGGAGTTGACTTCGATAACATGGGCTTCGAAGATATTTTCAGCCGCTTTGGTGATATTTTTGGAGGCGGATTCTTTGGAGAAGACGTTTTTGGCGGTGGAGGCAGGGGACGTGCCCGAAGCCGCAGAGAGCCCGGACAGCCTGGCTCGGATATGAAAATCAGAATGCCGCTAACTTTGGAAGAAATCGCATTCGGCAGCGATAAAAAGCTGAAGATTAAAAAGCAGATCAAGTGTGATGTTTGTGACGGAACAGGCGCGGAAACTGAAGCAGATTTTGAGACCTGTGGAACCTGTAACGGAATGGGTGAAGTTCGGCAGGTAACCCGTACCATGTTGGGACAAATGGTGAATGTTCAAGCTTGCCCTACTTGTCAGGGTGAAGGAAGAATCATTAAAAATAAATGTAAAAAGTGCAGCGGCGAAGGAAGAATCAAAGGCGAGGAAACTGTTAAAATCAACATTCCTTCTGGTGTTTCCAATGGCAATTATATCACTCTTCGCGGACAGGGAAACGCTGGCCGCCGTGGTGGTTCTGCCGGTGATTTAATCGTGCTTATTGAAGAAAAAGAGCACGAGCATTTTGAGCGAAATGGAAATAATATATACTACAATCTCACTTTGAGTATTCCTGATGCCGTATTAGGTACGGAAGTTCAGGTCCCAACCTTAAAAGGAAAGGCAAAACTTAAAATAGAGCCTGGAACCCAGCCTGGTAAAATGCTCCGTATGCGGGGGAGAGGTATAAAAGGATTGCATAATTCCGGTGAGGGAGATGAGTACGTGAGGGTGAATATTTATATGCCTCAGGAGCTTTCTCAGGAAGAAAAGAAGGCGATAGAATCTTTCAGGGAATCCGACAACTTTGACGCTTCAAAAATGGATGCTTCAGAGAAAAGCTTCTTTTCTAAAATGAAAGATGTATTTGGGTAATTGGAAGGGGCAAGAATCAAGGTTCAAGGAGTGAAGTTTGAACGCTTGCACCTAAGACCTTGTACCTAAATCACTCTGTAAAAACTGCGGTTCCACTTACAGAAACCATGAGCATGCTGCCACCCGATCCAATAGTCTCGTAGTCAATATCTATGCCGATGATGGCTGAAGCGCCAACACTCTCTGCTTTTTGCTCCATCTCATGGAATGCGATTTGCCGTGCTTTCTGTAATTCCATCTCATAAGAAGCAGACCGGCCACCAACAATATCCCTTATGCCTGCAAAAATGTCTTTAAAGAGATTAGCCCCAAGAATAGCCTCGCCAGTCACTATTCCCAGATATTTTTTTATTTCTTTTTGCTGAAGGTGATTTGTAGTGGTCATTAACATAATGCTACTCCTTTGGTTATCGGATAATTGTTATTCCTACTAAAGCTTTTCAAAAATGTTACTCTTTTTTAGAAATTATCAGATATAAAAAAAGCCTTTCCCGAATCGGAAAAGGCTTTTAAAATTGATAATGGTGAATTAATGACGTCCGCCGCCACCGCCTCTTGGGCGATCTTCACGTGGCTTGGCCTCATTCACTTTCACTTGACGGCCGTCAATTTCAGCACCATCAAGTTGATCGATTGCGGCTTGTGCTTCAGAGTCGTTATCCATTTCCACAAAACCGAATCCTTTAGAACGGCCAGAGAATTTATCACTGATTACTTTTGCTGAGCCTACTTCACCGAAAGCTCCAAATACTTCTTTTAGTTGATCGTCATCAACCCCATAACTGAGGTTACCTACATAAATGTTCATATTGTCTAAATCTGGTTGAAAATTAAAAGGAATGAAAGAAGAACCAGAGCTATAAGTCTATGCTGTAGTCTAAGTATCATCAACAATCCAAAAACAAATTACGGTATTTTAAACGCATCGCAAAGTATATGAGCATTATTTTTTTACAGGCCAAAATTATTATTTAAAAGTCCTGAAAACTATTTTGCCGATCTTTTCTAAAAAATGGTCTGCCCCAGCTAATTGGGCGACGAATGCTAAGGGTACAGATCAAAAAAAAACTAAGAGAAATTATGCAATAGAAAATAAGCCTGCTTTATCTCGCTCTCAAATGAGTTACTTCAAATTCCTGTTTTTCTCTATTGACTCATCTACCATTTTTTTATGATAATCTTCGAGCTTTTTGGTCAATTCCTCATCATTTATACTCAACATTCTCAGGGCTAACAATCCGGCATTTTTAGCTTTTCCGATTGCTACTGTTGCAACGGGAATTCCGTTGGGCATTTGTACGATAGAATAGAGGCTGTCAACTCCGCCAAGTGCAGATGTTTGAATGGGAACTCCAATCACAGGCAAGGTGGTATAACTTGCCAGCATTCCCGGAAGATGAGCCGCCCCTCCGGCTCCCGCTATGATAATTTGAAGGCCACGGCCTCGGGCTTCTTTGCCATATTCGGCCATAATATCCGGGGTGCGGTGAGCGGAAACCACTCGCTTTTCATAACTCACCCCAAACTCATCTAAAATGTCTGTGGCTTGTTTCATGGTGGTCCAGTCGCTGTCGCTACCCATAACTACGCCTATCTTCGCCTTAAAATTGCTCATTTTAATTAGTTATAATTGTTATTATAAAACCGGACAAAAAGATGCGGAAATCGGCGGAGCTTAACAATATAAAAAAGCCGTCGCATTGGGAGTAACAAAAGACGGAAATTTGAAAGTCATCTCATTACTAATAACCGTAGCCATATTTTTCACAAGTGGAAATTTGAAAGCTCAGAAATTCCCGTCAGCTTTTGAGCATATTGATGTACTACTTTCCTATCAGCAGAATGTGAATCAGAATTACTTTCATGATTATTGGTCACCTGATCCTGCTTTTCAGTTAGAATTAGACACCCCATTCTATGCTGGTAACTTTTTTCTTAGCGGCAGATTCAACTCAGTTCGGCATAAAACAAACGAAGTTCCGGGCTTTGATAATATACAGGTAACGGTGGGCTGGGGCTTGCGCCACGAAGTTGTTGAGCGGGTTAAAATTGGAGGAACTGTCGGCACACTATTTTCGATGATGGCTTTTAATTATGTGAGTGATGAGCAAAGGGATTTTGCTGGAACGCACTTTGGAAGTACCAGTCCCGAAAGCGAAATTGGATTAGTGTTTGGAGCAGATATAAGCTATGAATTTTCAGGTGGTTGGGGAATTCGGGTTAACTGGAATCGTGATATTGTATATACACAAACTAAAATGAAGCTGAATTATATCGGTATTGGTTTGTACCGAAAATTCAATACTCCGATATGGTTACAAGAGGTGCTGCATTGAAATCTATTATAAAGATAATCTGCCCTTTCATGGTTTGTATGTATTTGATGAATCCTGTTTCAGCCCAAAAAACAGTCTGGAAAGCCGATGATTTGAACCGGCATGAAGTTGAAACGCTGCATGATATTTTCACCCTTACATCCGGTTGGAATAATGCTTCAAATGATGATGCCACCATTCAGTTTTCACGGAATGCATTAGCTGGCCCTGGTGGAGCCTGGTGGCCGGTTTATCTAAATGGAACTGAATTAAACGTACAAAACTGGAATACACAAAGTTTGCACACTATACCTGTCAGCATCAACCAGTTAGATTCAGTAGTTATTATTGAAAGCCCGATGTTATATAAGGGAACATTTACTGAAAAAGGAGGAATCTTCCTCTATTCTTCCAGAGCTGAAAGAGGAGTGCATGCACAGGGTAATATGGTTTTTGGAAACCGATCTGGCGACCCCGGACCTTTTGTTTATACCGAATATGCCACTCGGAACATAGAGCGATTGGGGCCTTTTGCAGATGCTCAATTATCTTTCAGATCTGAAAATTACGGTATTCAGGCGGGATTTAAACATTTTGTACATGCCATCACCGATGTTTTTCAATATCGGAGGCTTACTCCATTTGAGTTTGGTGAAGGTACGCACAGGCATGAAAAAATCAGGAGTACCTCAATATTTGCTAATGGAGATATAAGTACCGATATATTTTATCATGAAGTTCAAGCTGGCTATTCGGAATCAACCGATTTTTTATTTACTGAGATATATGGCACCGAAATACCTATAGACCAAAAGTTTGGATTTATTGCCCTGAGTGGTTTAGCTAAAATGAATGAAAATGTGGCTCTGAATTATAAATTCAGTTATAACTCCAACAACACCAAAGAGTATCCTAATAAGGAAGATCGATGGTTGCGTTGGAATCAGCAGGTAACCGCCGGAAAAACTTCCATTTCTCATCATTTTGAAAACGGTTCTCAGCAGGTGGGTTTTGAAGCAAATTTCTTTGGATTGGAAGATGAAGAATCAGCAAACAGAACTTTAAATATGCAGCTTTACAAAGCTTTTCACAGTATTAACTATAGACTTGGATCTGGATTGCAGGCATACTCCAACTTCAGTACTATAAAAGCGAAAAAGCTTGCCATAAAAATGAATCTCGGATTTAATTATCAAACAAGGTCAATAAGTTCATTTTACCTGGATGCAAGTTATTCACAGCGATTACCGGAAGAGGACAACAGTTTATGGTTTTGGATGGAGAATAAAGGATTTGGTGCAGATACCCTTGCGGATTATCAATTATCAGATCTGCCGACTCGGGTAAAATTTCTTCAGACAAAACTGGGATGGAAAGCAACCATTTCCGAACAGTTTAATTTCGATATCTATATGGTGTGGAGCCGTAATATTGATGAATATATTATGAATTATAAGTTAGAGCCAAATGGCAGTAGAATTGAAAGCGGGGAATTTGATTTTATTAATAATCTGGAGGCTTCTTTTTTAAGCATTCCTCTGAAAATTTCATCTGAGATTCTGCCTTCACTCCACCAATCCCTGACATATACGTGGACCCATCAGCTAAGCGGAAACAACACTTTATTTGATATGATGCCCAATCACAAGTTCAGTTCAAACCTTAAATGGAAACCGGTAGATTCATTTCTTATCTGGACAAGATTTCAGGCGCAGTCGGCAACAAACTGGGCTCTGGCAGAGCCCATAGATGGGTTGGAAGTGCGAGCTAATTTTAATCAGTCTGAGTTTTATTCATCAAGAACAGCAGCTTTGTTTCAATGGGATTTGGGAATAAAGAAGTATTTCTGGAATCATCGAGTGGCATTTAGTTTGGATATGAAAAACATTAATAATCAAAACTATAGAAATCATCCTGTTGGCCCCCGTAATGCTTTTACTGCATTTTTGGGGATGCATATTGATATGCCGTAGAAATAGTTATCAATTTTTAAAGAGCTATAAACCCAAAAATATATACAGAAACGTAAGTGCTCATTATTTTAAATTTCAATATCTGCAGTCAGCTCTTTAGCCTTTTGGTGTGTTTTCTTTAAATCATCGCCAAGCAAAGTATAGTGTGCCATTTTTCTTCCTTCTCGGCTCTGGATTTTTCCATACATATGCAGGTGGCCATTTTCCTCAGCAAGTGACTGTTCAATATGATCCGATTTTGCCGGACGATTATGAGTTCCTAACAGGTTGATCATAGCTGCGGCTGGTTTTATCATGTGTGTTGATCCAAGCGGAAGCCCCAAAACCGCACGTACATGATTTTCAAATTGGGAAGTTATGCAGCCTTCAATAGTATAATGGCCCGAATTATGAGGGCGTGGCGCGGATTCGTTCAGGAGAATTTCTCCACTTTTGGTCAGGAAAAATTCGAAAGCAAAAATTCCTTTTCCATCAATAACTTCTACCGCTTTTTTGGACAGCGCCTGTGCTCTTTTTTGATATTGTTGGTCAACCGGAGCGGGGGATAAAACGGCTACACAAATGTGATTCTCCTGCACCGTTTCGCAGCATGGGTAAACCACAGTTCCCGTTTCATTTCGGGCAACCTGAACGGCAAGTTCGTGTGTGAAGTCCACAAAAGCCTCTGCGATAATTTCATGGCCGACATTTCCGCCTAAAGCGTCAAAAGCGGATGTAGCTGATTCCAAATCCCGAACGGTTTTATTGCCATATCCATCATAACCTCCTTTAGAAGATTTTAGTAGATTAGGCCATCCGTATCTTTGACCGAAAGCTTGCAGGTCATCCTCATTTTTGATCAATTGGTAAGGAGTTACAGGAATACCGGCATTTTCAAAAGTTCGCTTCTCAATCAATTTGTTCTCTATTAAAGCAAAACTTTTGGGAGATGGGAAAATGGGAGTACCACTTTTTTGCTGAACTTCTTCCAGTATTTCCGAACTGATGAATTCATTTTCGAGGGTGATGACATCACAACCTTTGGCAAATTCAACCATATCATCCACAGAATTAAAAGAGCCGGAAGTGGAAAAAGGTGTCATAAATTGAACAGGCTCGTTTTCTGCTCGGTCGGAGAAAACAGACACCTGAACTCCAAAACGGAAAGCTTGAAGGGCGCTCATTCGAGCTAATTGTCCGGCGCCAAGAAAACCAAGTTTGAGATCAGCGGGAATAGAGTTTCGGGGCATTTTCGGTTTTTATTTTGAAGGTAAGAATATTTTCAGCTATCAGCTATCAGCTATCAGCTCCTCATTCGCTTTGGCTATCTCTTTTGAAGGTTTATTAGAAAACCCGAAAACTAATGCTGATTAAATAACAATTTGTAAGTGGGGTTCAAACACAGCCGGTTTAAGAAATTGAACCGGCTTTTCTTATATCAATCCTTCTGCGAATTCCTTAATTTTGTTTTCTTAAACAATTTTAGAAAGTACATGGACATAGAAGAAAAGTTAAAGCAGATGAAATCCCGGTTCGAGGAAGTGAATTCTGCAATGAGTGATCCGGCGATTTTTGATAATCCTGATAAGTATACGAAATTGACCAAAGAACGCAGTGAATTGGAAGAGATGGTTCAGGATTATAATACCTGGAAAGATCTCCAGAATCGGCAGGAAGGAAATAAGGAGCTTATTGAGGTAAACGAGGATGCGGAAATTACCGAGATGGCAAGAGAGGAAAACGTGGAGATCAAAAAAGAACTCATAGCTCTTGAAGAAGAGATTAAGATGAAGCTGGTTCCTAAAGATCCGGAAGATTCTAAAAATGCTATTATTGAAGTCAGAGCCGGAACCGGTGGCGATGAAGCGGCTATTTTTGTTGGTGATTTATTTGATATGTACCGCAGGTATTCTGATAAGCAAGGCTGGAATTTAAGCCTGATGAGCATTAATCACTCTGAAAAAGGCGGATTTAAAGAGATTGTTTTTTCATTGGAAGGCAGCGAAGTATTTGGAAAAATGAAGTACGAAAGCGGTGTCCATCGTGTGCAGCGGGTTCCGGAGACAGAGAGTCAGGGACGGGTTCACACCTCAGCTGCTACGGTAGCTGTGCTTCCAGAAGTAGAAGACGTGGATATTGATATAAATCCTGCTGATATCCGAACCGATACTTTTCGGGCAAGCGGCGCCGGTGGACAGCACGTTAACAAAACAGACTCAGCCATCCGCCTAACTCACGAACCGACCGGAATTGTGGTAGAATGCCAAGAGGAGCGGTCTCAGCATCAAAATAAAGAGCGAGCTATGACTATGCTGCGTTCTAAAATGTACGATATGGAGTTAGAGAAAAAGCAGAAGGAGCGGGCTGCCGATCGTAAAAGCCAGATTTCTACCGGCGACCGTTCTGCGAAAATTCGTACGTATAACTTTCCCCAGGGCAGGCTCACCGATCATCGCATTAACTTAACACTCTACAATCTCGATAATATTATGAAGGGAGAAATTGAAGAGGTTATAAATGCCCTTCGTGTACAGGATAATCTGGAACGAATGAATGCCCTTGCAGAACAATGACAGTTAGCAGTAAACAGTGATCAGTAAACAGGTCTTGATCTAAAAAAGATTGACAAAGAAACTGAAAATGAAAAGTTTCTGCTAACTGCTAACTGCTAACTGCTAACTGCTAACTGCTAACTGCTAACTGCTAACTGCTAACCAACCTTCGGCGCAGCCTTTCTAAGCTCAGCACTTGCTTCCGACTCAAACTGCTTAAAATTGTCGATAAACATCTGCGCGAGTTTATTAGCTTTCGCATCAAACGCGCTTTTGTCTTTCCAGGTGTTTCGGGGAATCAGGACGTCACTTGGAACACCAGCAACATGAGTAGGAACATTAACACCAAAAACCGGATCGGTCGCAAATTCTGCGTCTTGAAGATTTCCGGCGATGGCTTCGCTTAGCATTTTTCGGGTATGAGATAACTTCATTCGATGCCCTACGCCATATTCGCCACCGGTCCAGCCGGTATTTACCAGCCACACTTTCGCGTCATGCTTTCGGATTTTTTCCGCAAGTAACTCAGCATAAACTGTAGGGTGCAATGGCATAAATGGAGAGCCAAAACATGCTGAAAAAGTAGCCTGTGGTTCAGTTATTCCACGTTCGGTTCCGGCAACCTTGGCTGTATAACCACTGATGAAATGGTACATGGCCTGATCGGTGGTTAAACGGGAAATAGGAGGCAACACACCAAATGCGTCGCAGGTTAAAAAGATAATATTTTCGGGATGTCCACCGGTGCCTGTTTCACTGGCATTTGGGATGAAATCGAGCGGGTAAGAACACCGTGTATTTTCGGTAAGGCTTACATCATCAAAATCGGGTTCGCGGTTTTCATTCAAAACAACATTTTCGAGAATGGTGCCGGGCATCTTAGTTGTAGCGTATATCAGAGGCTCATTTTTTTCAGAGAGATTTATGGTTTTGGCATAACATCCTCCTTCAAAATTAAACACGCCATCGTCGCTCCAACCATGTTCATCATCGCCAATAAGAGTTTTATAGGGATCAGCGGAGAGGGTGGTTTTTCCGGTACCTGATAACCCAAAGAAAACAGCGGTTTTTCCGTCTTTATCATGGTTGGCGGAGCAGTGCATGGCCATCACATTCTTCTTAGGAAGCAGGTAATTCATCACAGAAAAAATACCTTTTTTAACTTCTCCTGAATACAAGGTGCCGCCAATGAGGATGATTTTCTTTTCAAAATTGCAAAGAATATAGGTGCCGGAACGGGTGCCATCTTCCCCAGGGTCTGCCTGTAGGTGTGGTGCCGCCAACACGGTGAATTCCGGAGTATGATTTTCTAACTCCTCCTCACTGGGGCGGATAAACATATTATGAGCAAATAATGCATGATAAGCAGCTTCACTTACTATACGAACATTGAGACGATGGTTTTTATCCGCACCACAGAAAAGATCCTTCACGAATAAATCTTTATCCTGAAGATAGTCTATTGTTTTTTGATACAGGTTTTCAAATACTTTTTCAGAGATAGGCTGATTCACCTTTCCCCAGTCAATATCCTCATGGATGGAGGGCTGGTCTACAATAAATTTATCTTTGGGAGAACGGCCTGTAAATTTCCCGGTTAACACTCGCAAAGCATGATCCTTGGTGAGAACAGCTTCATTTCGGCAAAGCGCTTGTTCATATAATTCGGCTGGAGTAAGATTCCAAAAAACGTTTTTATTGTTTTCTAATCCAAGGTCTGTTAGATCTACATAGCTTTTTGGATGCAGCTGGTAATCTACGCTCATTTTATCTTCTTTAGTTTTATTTTTGACAGGTTCGAAGGTAAGCATTTGAGGATTTAATTTTAGGCTTTAGCAGTTACTTTATTTTAGATTCACCTTTTTAAAAATTTTGGTGGAAGCGCTTTTTTAAATAACGTTTCATTAAGGTCTTACCTTAATATTCTTGTTATTTATGATGGAACAATGAAAAATTATTATCCATTTCTATGATTTGAAATTGCTCTCTTCTATAAATCAATGAAATATCGGTGCGGGATTATAAACCCCCTGTTTTTATAATCGAATATAGGTGACCATGATTCCGAGAAACAGGCAAAATTAGCTGATTTCGAATCTCCCTTTAAGCTCCTTGTAGAGCCATCCTCTTGCTTTCATCCAGTCTCTTTTTACGGTGCTTTCGGAAACATTTAATGCTCCGGCGGTTTCTTCAATACTCATCTCCCCGAAAAAACGCATTTCCACAACTTTGCTTAGGCGCTCACTGAGTTTACTTAGGCGATTGAGCGCGTCATCAATATCAATTAGCTCTTTGGCTTTTTTGGAGTGAGCGTTAAAAACTTCATCCATATAGGTGAGGTCTTCTTTTTTACCACCACGTTTTTGCGCATGTTTTTTCCGGGCGTAATCAATAAGAATTTGCCGCATACACTGCGAGGCAATCGCCAAAAAATGATTACGATCATAAAACTTTATCTGAGATTGATCGATCATTTTCAAATAAGCTTCATGCACAAGTTCTGTTCGGGAAAGGGTATGATCACTTTGCCGATTCATATGCATATTAGCGATGTTCTTAAGTTTGTCGTAGATCAATGGATATAACTGATCGTAGACATCATCTTGACCCTCTTTTAGCTTTACCAAAAGCTGGGTTATTTCTGAAGAAGAGCTCATTAATTACTTCATTTTATTTTTGACCCACACTTTCTATAGCTCTCGTATAAGTGGGTAGAATTTTATTTGAGTATAAAAAATGCATTCAAAATAAACCAATTTAATGAGCAGTATTTAGGCTTCAAAACATGGCGACTGGTAAAACAGAAACCAAGGGGTGCATGAGCGGGTAGAAAATGTTACTACCCGCTTTTTTTTATACCTTAAAATATCGTGCTTTTTTGTAATTTTGATGCATGAAAAAATCCGAAAAAGTTACGCTCGCACTCGTACAAACCCATTGTAGCAATAATCCCAAAGACAACCTCTTCAGGCAAATTGGGTTAATTAGAGAAGCTGCCAAAAAAGGAGCCCAAATTGTGTGCCTGCAAGAGCTTTTCCATACTCCCTACTTTTGTGTGGATTATAACGACCGGTATTTTGATTGGGCTGAATCTCTGAACGGTGAATTAGCCGATAGCCTGAAAAGCCTTGCAAGTGAACTGGAAGTGGTGATTATCGCTCCTTTTTTTGAGAAAAGAGCTAAGGGTGTTTACCACAACTCGCTGGTAGCTATTGATGCCGATGGCTCTTTATTGGGAAGTTATCGGAAGATGCACATCCCGGATGATCCCGGATTTTATGAGAAGTATTATTTTACTCCGGGAGATGAAGAAACCGGTTTCAAAGTATTTGATACCCGTTTTGGGAAAATCGGAACCTTGATTTGTTGGGATCAATGGTATCCCGAAGCGGCCCGAATTACGGCTTTGAAAGGAGCCGATATTCTGTTTTATCCTACGGCGATTGGGACTTTGTCAAAAGAGAATAGGAAGGAGAAAAAAGAGTTCCATGATGCATGGGAAACCATTCAGCGCAGCCATGCCATCGCAAACGGGTGTTTTGTGGCTTCCGTGAACAGGGTAGGCAAAGAGTCTGGAACTAAATTTTGGGGAGCTTCTTTTGTTGCGGGTCCTTTTGGACAAATACTTGCCAAAGCCGGAGATAAAGAAGAAGTGCTGATTACAGAAGTTGATTTAGGCTCCATCGAAACTCAAAGAAAAAACTGGCCTTTTTTTCGTGACCGTCGCATAGAACTGTACAAGCCTATTTTAAAGAGGATGGATGATTAGTTTTTTAGATATTTGACATGAGACACAAAATATAAGAGATAGGAAAACCTCATAGTTAAAATTACTATCAGAATAAACACTGCTAAAGTTTTGGAAAATTTTATGTCAAATATCTCACATCTATCATCTAATCCCCGAATGCCTGCCGAATGGGAGCAACATGCAGCCACACAACTTCATTGGCCCTCGAACTCAAGAACCTGGCCCGGAAAAAGGCTTGACCTGGTTGAAGAAGTGTATTGTAGAATTATTGAAGAGCTGCATTTTTATGAACCTATTCATCTGTTTGTGAAGGATCTGGAAACCAGAAACAGAATGATGCAAAAGTTAGCGACCCGCGCGGTGGATTTAGATCGTATTATCATCCATCAACAAAAAATAAACGACGTCTGGGCTCGGGATTGTGGCCCTATTTTTGTGAAAGAAGAGGGCAATTTTATAATAACTGATTGGGGATATAACGCCTGGGGAAGAAAATATGCGCCCTGGCAGGATGATAATTCCCTTCCAAAATACATTGCGGAAAAATATGCTTTAAAGAGGGTGGAGCCAGGAATAATTCTGGAAGGCGGTTCTATTGATGTAAATGGAGCTGGAGCATTACTTACTACCGAATCTGTTTTGCTGAATCCAAACAGGAATCCTGAGTTTTCGAAGGCTGAAATTGAGGATAAGTTGAAAATTTATTTGGGTGTAAATCAGGTTATTTGGCTGAAGAAGGGACTGGCCGGAGATGATACCGATGGCCATGTAGATGATCTTACCCGTTTTTTGAATGAAGACACAGTTCTCACAATGATTAGTGAAGATCCGGAAGATGTGAATTATGAGGCCCTTCAGGAGAATTTGGAAATACTGAAGTCGGTGAGATTAAAAGATGGCAGAAAACTCAATATAGAAACGCTTCCTCTTCCACAGACAAAAATTAACGAGACTACGGTAGACGGGTCGGAATTTGTGCCTGCGAGTTATGCCAATTTTTATATTGCCAATAATGCGGTATTGGTTCCTTTATATGATAAGCGGTATGATCGGCAGGCAATGGAGCTTTTCAAAAAATACTACCCTCAAAGAGAAATAATAGGAATAGAATGTGCCGATTTGGTTTGGGGACAGGGTTCCATTCATTGCATAACACAACAGTGGTATGGGGTTTTAAACAGCACAGCAGGCAAAGTAGGGTAATCAAATCTAAAGACTACATAATTAGGTGGTGATATTGAATGCGGAAATTTGTAATTAAGCGTAGCAAAAATTTTGTAATCAAATACAAATGGTAAACATTAATCTAACTAATAAATCCAATGAAAAAACTAATACTAATTATGCTATTATTTGGAGGTATAGTTGTTAATAGCCAGGCACAGCAAGTTAATGCTGATCAGGCAATGGACAATTATACCTCTTATGACTTCGGATCGAGGGCAGCGGAAGCTAATCCGTTAGCAAGTGATGTTTTAAAAGCAGAGTTTGCAGAAAGGATGAATGCAAATCTTTCTACCCAATTACGAATGAAAGGAGCGGTAGATCATCCCGCTTTAGGTGCTCACTTTAAACATTATACCCCAAATAATACCGGTAGTAATGGATTAAGTGATGTACGTGTGCGCTTTGTGGAAGAAGATTCTCAAGGCAAACTTTATTTCAGTACCTCCGGTATGGATATTTGGAACGGCTTTGGATGGGAAAATCACAATCCTTCTAATTCTCCAATACCTAACATGGTTATTCATGATATGCTTGAAGATCGTATGGGTAATATTTGGCTTGCTACTTTTTCTGGCCTTGCACGAGTTGATGGAGAATCAGGAGATTTTCAGATCTTTAACGAAGTTAACGGCTTGATTTCACCCCTTGTTTTAACTTTGCATGAAGCAAAAGACGGTAGAATTTTTGCCGGCCATCGCTGGAACGAAACCTTTGGCGGCGGCGTCTCTGTTTTAAATGCTTATGGTTCTGTTAATTATACCTTTAATGGCGAACAAGGATTATTTGGCGAAAGTGTGGAAGATTTCGCTGAATCTGACGGCAAGATTTATATAGCAACAGGAGCTGATCCAACCAATGGTGAATCCGGCGGAATTACAGTATATGATCTTCGTGGGGATTCAGTAATTACAGCATATCATAAAGATAATTCTGATCTACCTACTAATGAAGTTGGGAATTTAGCAGTTGACCAAGATGGAAACCTTTGGGCCGGTCTTTACACTAATTCGAATATTGGCAATACTGAAGGTGGAATCGTGAAATTTGATGGCACGAGCTGGACTCACTTTTCCCAAGAAAATGGTGACAATGTTGGGGTTGATCTCCGGGATTTACACGTAGACAGTAACGGTGACTTGTGGATAGCTTCCGTTCAAGGTGTTCATAAATATGATGGCTCAACGTTCACAGAAGTAGTAGCAGAAGCTGATATCCCTATGATATTTTTGGCAGACGTTAATGAGCTTAGTGATGGCAGGATGACCTTTTCCACCTTTAATTCATTTGAAAATAATGGTGGCGTACATTTTTATGATCCTGCTACAGACAGTTGGGAATATATTAGCAGCAGCACGGATAATGGTGCTAATTCTCAAATCTATTTTGGAGCCGATTACGACAGTAAAGGAAATTTGTGGGTTACCGGTTTTTATGGCCTGCAAAAATTCGATGGCAGCAAATGGGAAACATGGACCGCCGCTGATGGCCTTGCATATACCTACGGTTGGGATTTAATTGTAGACAGCAATGATAATGTTTGGGTTAATAGTACAGAAAACGGCTTAACTCGCATAAATGCTGATGGTTCAATCGATACTATTACCGATCACGGATTTTTTGTTGAAAGCAATTATGAAGCTACCAACGGAGATATGTGGTTTGGTGATTATTATGGTGATTATAATAATGATGGCACATTGGAATCCAACGGGATATTGCATTATGATGGTTCTTCTTACACAGTATATGATTCTACCAATGGATTACCGACAGGATCAGCCGGTGCGGTTATCAGTATTTCAGAAGATCAACAAGGACGAATTTTAGCAGCAACACACGATGGACTTTATCGCCTGGAAGGTGGAAGCTTTACCAAGTGGGAGTTTGAGGGCTATAATGGTGGCCCGGTATTTAAGCTCCATCTGGATTCTCAAAACCGGCTTTGGATAAATGATGGCTCGAGAACTTCTCTGTTAGATGGTGTGAATTGGCAATACTTTGATGCCCAAGATGGCATTGACGGCTGGGTAGAAGATATAGAAGAAGATATGAGTGGGCGGGTTTGGCTCGCTCAGCCTGATGGTGCTGTAGTTTATGATAATGGCAAATTTCATCGAGTAAGTCCAAAAAATGGTATTCCTACAGGTGGATATGTATATGATCTTGCACCCTCACGTACAGATGCTGGAACAATGGCTTTTGCTATTTACAACGGCGGAATTGTGGTTATGGAATCCGAACTTCCTGTGTTTGTCTCCGACATCTCAGATAATCCTGACGATCAAGGTAACTGGATCCGAGTGCAGGTAGGTGGATATTTATTAAGTCAAAATTACACAGGTGATGGAGCTGATGCCTGGCGTGTTGAGGTAAATATGGACGGAAACTGGGAGAGCGCTTCACCCGTTTCACCCGCTTCATCTAACTCAATAAGCGTACAGGTTTCGGTAACAAAACCTACCGGCGTTACTGCTGACGAAACCAACAGCTATGAATTCCGCGTAGTTGCACTGAATGAGGAAGAAGGTGTAGTTGGTGTTAGTGAAACGGTTACAGGTTTTGCAGAAGACAATATTGCTCCGGCAAAGGTTCAGTCTCTTACCTCAGAAAAAGCCGATGGCAACATAACTCTTAGCTGGCAAGGCGTGGATGATAATGATCTAAGCGGATATGAAGTTTATGACGCTTCTGTGAGTGATTTTTCAGCCAGTGAACCAATAGCTTCCACTACTAATCTCAGTATTGAGATAGAAGACAAAAGTTATGATGAATTGTTAGTGGTTTCTAAAGACATTCATAATAATTACGGAGCGCCGGTTGCTACAATGATTGAAACAAGCAATGATCAGGTAACGGGTTTACCGAAAGATTTTGAACTAAATCAAAATTATCCGAACCCGTTTAACCCAACAACTAAAATTAGCTATGCACTGCCGCAAAATAGCCATGTACGAATTTCTGTGTACAATAGTATTGGGCAGCAAGTAGCGGTTTTGATGAATGAAGTTAGATCTGCTGGAAATCACCAAGTGAATTTCAATGCCGCGCAGCTAAACAGCGGTATGTATATTTACAAGATTGAAGCGGGTAATTTCACCCAGACAAGAAAAATGATGCTGATTAAGTAATTCACTTACAGCCAATTTCCAAAGGCCGTTTCACATTGTGGAGCGGCCTTTTTTTGTGCATTACTATTTTATTAAAGTCATTCTTTTAGTGACTTTGAAAGGGATATCCCGAACAAATAGCTGGTAATAATACATTCCACTGCTATATCCATCTGCATTGAATGTGACAACATATTGCCCCGGTCTCTGATATTCGTTTACTAATGTTTGAAGCCTCCTCCCTAAATAATCATAAATATGTAACTCAACATAAGAAGCTTCATTTGTAGCGTATTGTATTCTTGTAGAAGGATTGAACGGATTCGGGTAATTCTGGTGAAGCGTTACTTGCTTTGGAATTTCCTTCGGCTCCGGCTCGCTGGAAACGGGGAGTTGTTTGAGTGTAGTAGTTTCCTGCGTTTCGGTATTTACTTCCAGAAGTTCTTCTGTGGTGAGTACGTAGAGAATATCAGAACCGGGTTTTTTGTAGAGGCCGGTGATGGGATATTCCACTGACAGAAATTCCATAAAGGATTCATCATTAGTGGATTCATATACCACATTCCCATTGCCGAAATAAAATAAACCATCGCCTTCCAGTATTTGACTCAGATATATTTTACTGGAATCTCCCCAAACCTCCTCCCAGCTGTTACCAAGATCGGTTGATTTTAGCAGCTGATAATAATCGATCGTATCCGGTTCGGTATGGAATGAAAAATAATTATCAAGTGGTGAATATTTAAATCGAGTTGCTGAGATGATGGTTGAATTTTCTTCACCATAAATAAAAGCATCCATAGAACTCCAGGAAAATTCATTATCCCGAAAAGACATGGTTTTACCCAGGTCATCCGACCAGAAAAGGGAATCATTTCGCTGAAAATACATTCCTCCTTTTTGATTATGATCTACACTTAGAAAATTTTGTCCATAAATCAATACACTATCCGACCTCCCGTAAAAACAGTTACCATCCTCACCGTTTGGGCAATATAGTTCAGGGTCTTCATCCTCATTAGCTTTAACCAACCAAACATATGGGTACTGTATAGAGGACAGGCTGTCACCATCAAGGATAATTACAATGCTGCTTTCCCAGAAATCATAAACTCCAAAAGTGAGCGTGTCGGTACGGACTATATCAAACTTATTGATCCAACTCCCTCCGGCATCAAAAAATGAATTGTTATATGCCCTGGCTCTTCCAAAATGATTGTCGTAAATATCACGTTTAAAACTGAAGTAAAACCATTTGCTCAGGTCATTATCAAGAAATTGAAAATCCTGAACAGCAAATATTGGATTATCAAACTCCAAGCACCGATGTTGTCGAAAGGATTCAAACCTCAAGGAGTCTGTTTCTGACTGGGTGTTAAAGTGAAAAACATCATTCCGCCAGGTAATGCAGTTTTCACTACCAATTACTTCCTCTTCATCCAAGTGATTATATAAACGGTAAAATAAGTGAGTTACTCCGCTTGAATCTTCCAGGCCTTTTAAATCATGGAAGTATTTTTCCTGACCAATTGCGGGCAGACTCAAACAAATAAAAAAGAGCATAAAGAGCAGGTTTTTCATTTTACCAGCATCATTTTTTGGGTGAAGGTTTGTCCGGCGCTTTGCAGGCGGTAAAAATACATTCCCGAGGAGAGACCAGAAGCATCAAACGTAACCTGGTGCGAACCGGCGGATTTCCGCTCACCATCCACCAGCACCGCCACTTTTCTTCCCATCACATCAAACACTTCAAGGTTCACCAAACTGTTTACTGCTAACTGATAACTGATCACTGTAGTCGGGTTGAAAGGATTGGGATAGTTTTGTTCTAAAGTGATTTGATTGGGGATTTCCTTCGGCTCCGGCTCGCTGGAAACAGGGAGTTGTTTAAGCGTTGTGGTTTCCTGAGTTTCGGTGTTTACTTCCAGTAGTTCTTCTGTGGTAAGCACGTAGAGAAGATCAGAATCCGGTTTTTTATAGAGGCCGGTGATTTGATCATCTACGAAGATCAGTTCCGTAAAAGAATTGCCGAAATCATCGGAGTTTAATATAAGAGTTGAATCGGATATGAATAATCTTCCTGGAATTTGATCATCAATAGTTAAGAACTTAGGTGAATTAGTCTCGAAACCAATTTCAATAAGACTCCAGGTGCTATGAGCTCCTAACTCACTGGATTTGAATATGCCGTTTTTTCCCAATGAGTAAATGTGCGAACTATCGCTATCAAATTTCAAGGAGCTGGAAAAGCTGTTGGTATCAACTTGTGTAAAATTTTGGAGAGACTGTTCACTTCTATACAAGCCATTCTGGTTTTCTGCCCGGGCAAAATATAAGGAGTCCAAAGAGGGGTGCTGAGCTATAATGTCCCAGTTAATTGCAACTGAGTCGGTATAAGCCGCATAAGTTTCATGGTTCTGGAATTGTGGCCAATCATTTCCCTTAGCGGGAAATTTTAAAGTCCCCGCATTATAATCTGTTTGTATGAATAGAGAATCCTGCTCTGTATTTAAGAAAAAACCTGTAGGAAAATAATCTTTATAATTTGTTGTACTTACAGACTTGGTAGGCACAGGGAGATCAAACTGAAACATATGACCTTCATAATCCAATATTGAATATTGTGAATTAGCAACCTCTCCTTTAATCCATTTTTTTGGATTTTGATCAACAAAGGTATAATCAAAAATCCTATAGTAGTTATATCCCCCACAATACTCTGTAGCGTACTGCTCGAATAGCAGGGAATCCAAACCTGTAGAAGTTCTAAAATGGTAGATGTTATTATCCCTTCTGAAATAACTTATAGTTCCGTCGCCACATGGGTATTCATCTTCGTAATAATCATTCATTTTATAAAACAAATGAGTAACCCCGGCTGAATCTTCCATTCCCCGAAGTTCGTGGAAATAGGCTTTCTGGATATTTTCCTGGGCTAATGCGGAAACGGTAGCTACAGCAAAAACAGAGAGTAGTATCAGCTTTTTCATTTCACTAACATCATTTTATGAGTGAAGGTTTGTCCGGCGCTTTGCAGGCGGTAAAAATAGATACCAGAGGAGAGACCAGAAGCATCAAACGTAACCTGATGCGAACCGGCTGGTTTCCGCTCTCCATCCACCAGCACTGCCACTTTTCTTCCCATTACATCAAACACTTCAAGATCCACCAAACTGTTTACTGCTAACTGATAGCTGACCACTGTAGAAGGATTGAAAGGATTCGGGTAGTTTTGTTCTAACGAGATTTGTTTGGGAATCTCAGCCGGCTCCGGCTCGCTGGAAACAGGGAGTTGTTTAAGCGTGGTGGTTTCCAGTGTTTCGGTATTTACTTCCAGTAGTTTTTCTGTGGTGAGTACGTAGAGAAGATCAGAATCCGGTTTTTTGTAGAGGCCGGTGATGGGATAATCCACTGTCAGAAATTCCGTGATGGATTCACCACTGTTAGTGGATTCAAAAATCACGTTCCCATTGCCGAAATAAAATAAACCATCGCCTTCCAGTATTTGACTCAGATATATTTTACTGGAATCTCCCCAAACCTCTTCCCAGCTGTTACTAGAATCGGTTGATTTTAGCAGCTGATAGTAGTGAGCAGTATCAGGTACAACTTCGAGGGGTGAGAATTTAAACCGGGTTGCAGCAATAATAGCGGAACTATCTTCTGCATAAAGAAATGAATCCTTTAAGCTCCATTGGAATTCATCACTCATAAAAGTCATAGTTTTGCCTAAATCATCCGACCAAAATAGAGAATCATTTCGCTGGAAAAACAATCCACCTTGTTGATGTTTATCTAAACTCAGGAAGTTGTAATTGTGGATTAATACGCTGTCAGACTCGCCTAAAAAACAACCGTCTTCATTTGCATCACATTGTTCATCATGGCTTACAGCTTTGACTAACATAGAATACTCGTAATTTATAGAAGGGAGAGAATCTTCTCTCATGATGCTAACGATACTGTTTTCTTTGAAGTTGAATACAGAAAAAGAAAGAGTATCCGAAAAGAATACATCTATTTTATTGGCATAATTTGGCCCAGCGTGGAAAAAGGATGTATTGAAGGCTTTTATAAAACCATGCCTGTTTGAATATGAATCATCTCTATATTCAATAATGAACCATTTTTGCAGGTTATCGTCAAGAAAAGTGTAATCACTTATATATCTGATAGTAGTCCAGTCTCCATACCATCCGCAAGGATTATTTCTACAGGATTCAAATTTCAGAGAATCTATACCTGAAGTTAAGTTCAGGTGAAAAATATCATCCCTCCATACCTTACCAAAAGATTCATCATTTCCTTGCTCATACAACCGATAAAATAAATGGGTGATATCAGATGAATCTTTCAGGCCTTTTAAATCATGAAAGTATTTTTCCTGCGCATGGGTGGAAAGGCTTGTCACGCACACAACTGTTATTAAAATCAGCTTTTTCATTTCACTAACATCATTTTATGAGTGAAGGTTTGTCCGGCGCTTTGCAGGCGGTAAAAATAGATACCAGAGGAGAGACCAGAAGCATCAAACGTAACCTGATGCCTTCCGGCAGGAATCATTTCACCATCCACCAAAACTGCCACTTTTCTTCCCATCACATCAAAAACTTCAAGGTTCACCAAACTGTTTACCGCTAACTGATAACTGATCACTGTAGTCGGGTTGAAAGGATTCGGATAGTTTTGTTCTAAAGTGATTTGTTTTGGGGCTTCAGAAGGCTCCGGCTCATTGGAAACAGGAATTTGTTTAAGCGTGGTGGTTTCCTGCGTTTCGGTATTTACTTCCAGTAGTTCTTCCCTGGTGAGTACGTAGAGAATCTCAGAATCCGGTTTTTTATAGAGGCCGGTTATTGGATCATCTGATGTGAAACTCTCAGAAAAAGTGTCACCAAAAATATCAGAGGAATAAACAGTATTAGAATCGGCAACGAATACATGTCCGGCTTGTTTAGAGTCAGTTTGGATGAATTCAAATCTTGATTCTGTTGCAGGAAGAGTGAGGTGGCTCCAGGAACCGTATTTTCCAAAATCATCAGAAATCAACAGGTTTCTGATGTATGCGGATTCTTGTTTTTTAGTTATTAGGGAGTAGATAACTGAAGAATCTGCGTCAAAAGCTAATTTTGTATGAGATCCAGTGGAATCGCTCAAATTAAAGCTTCTAGAATAATTATCACTTCTATATAAGTTGCCACTGGCTTCCTTCGCAAAATAGAGAGAATCATAAACCGGATGTATTCCTAAAACTTCGTATTCAAAGGAAAGTGAATCTGCATAATTCAAAAAATCATCATAGGTATCAAAAACCGGCCAATCTTCACCGTTACCTGAAAAAGGAATAGTTTGAGAATCGGCATCTACATATAAAGAATCTCCGTTCGGGGACAAGTAAATTTCACTGGGCCAATAATCATTTTTTAAATTTTGTTGATTCTGTTTAACAACTATTGGGAGGTGAAACTCTATGTAGTCATCTATATGATTCCGTACTTCAAATGTATATCCGTAAGATAAAATTGCCAACCATGTCTCCGGGTTCTGATCATGAAAATCATAATCCATTATTATTCTGGTATCATCTCCAGTACAGGATTCTCCAGAATAGCTCATAAATTTCAAAGAATCTGACCTGGAAGGAATATGGTGGTAAATGTGATTTGTCGAACTATAAAATGTTTGGGCGCGACCATCACATTCAAAGGTATTAACTTTATTTATATACACTCTATAAAACAAATGCGTAACCCCGCTCGAATCTTCCATTCCTTTCAATTCATGGAAATAGGCTTCCTTAATTTGTTCCTGTGCAAATGAAAAAGAGGTGGTTAGAGTAAATAAAAAGATAAGAAGTAGCGTTCTTTTCATAAGTAATTTGGTTTTATGCGTTTAATGTAATTGATACAGCTCATAAATTCCATATAGAATTATCATTACAATCAACCAAAAACAAGCAACATTAAATTCAAAACTGTCTATCAACTTTAATATCTTTCCCCTTCTAAAAGCCCTGACCTAAAAAGAATTGAATGAGCACTATTGCGCACGAAAAGTATGAGGCGGTAATTGGCCTCGAAGTACACGCACAGCTTCTAACCGAAAGTAAAGCTTTTGCAGCCGTTACAACCGAATACGGTGGTGCCCCAAATACGCAGGTTACACCGCTTTGCCTGGGACATCCCGGAACGCTTCCCGTAATTAATGAAAACCTCGTTCGCTATATCATAAAAATGGGTCTTGCTACTAATTGCGATGTAGCTCCACGTTCTATTTTTGCCCGGAAAAATTATTTCTATCCTGATTTACCTAAAGGCTACCAGATTTCACAATTCGATACTCCTATTTGTTTTGATGGTTTTGTGGATATCGAGCTCGAAGATTATGATAAGCGCATCGGTCTCACTCGTATCCATATGGAAGAGGATGCCGGAAAATCAATTCATGATCAGGATCCATATAATACGCTTGTGGATTTGAATCGTGCCGGAACTCCACTTATCGAGATTGTTTCGGAACCGGATTTGAGAACTCCACAGGAAGCATACGCTTATCTTTCCAAAATCAAACAAATTGTGCAGTACCTGGAAATCTGCGATGGAAATATGGAAGAGGGAAGTCTGCGTTGCGATGCGAACGTTTCGGTTCGCCTGCGCGGACAGGAAAAGCTCGGAACGCGTACCGAGCTCAAAAACATGAATTCTTTCCGAAATGTGGAGCGGGCAATTCATTATGAAATTTATCGGCAGATTGAACTTATCGAAAAGGGTGGAGAAGTAATTCAGCAAACCCGGCTTTGGAATACCACAAAAAATGAAACCCGGCTCATGCGTTCCAAAGAAGAAGCACATGATTACCGTTACTTCCCGGAACCCGATTTACCTCCTGTTTTGGTAACCGGCAAAATGCTTGAAGAGATTAAAGCGGAATTGCCAGAGCTTGCTGATGTTCGCCAAAAGCGATTTATGGAAGAATATAAGATGAGCGAACTGGATGCCATCACCTTAACAGAAAGTCGCTATCTTGCAGATTATTACGAAGAAGTTGTGAAATACCTGGGAAATCCTAAGGCAGCTTCAAGTATTGTGCTGAGTGAGGTTTTAAGGATTTTGAATGAACAAAGTATTGATATTCGTGAGTTTGAAATTGCGGCTGAACGGATTTCTGAACTGGTGAAGTTGAAGGAAGAAGACAAAGTTAATTCCTCGGCTTTACAGGAAATTTTTAACGCTATGCTGGAGAGCAATAAATATCCGGAAGATTTAGCTAAGGAAATGAACCTGATTCAGGTTTCGGATTCTGGATTTTTAGAACCTATTGTTGATGAAATAATAACGAACAATCCTGACGAGGTTAAACGTTATCAGGAAGGGAAAAAGCAGCTGATGGGATTTTTCGTGGGTCAGGCTATGAAAGCTTCCCGTGGAAAAGCGAATCCCAAAATGATAACAGATCTAATCACAAAAAAATTAAGCGACTAATTACAGTAAATTCTATGAAGCAATATTTCATTCTTTCAGCCTTATTAGTTTCCCTTATTGCAACTTCTTGCAGTAATGAGCCGGAAACATTTTCTACTGTTGTAAAAGGAAATCTTTCGGTAGCAGATTCTTTGGATGATTCTTCCGATTATTCGGGCATTGGAGTCACACTTATAAACCGTGATTCTGCCGAAAACGAACCCGATACCGTTTTCAATACGCTCACGGATAAAGTGGGGAATTTTGAAGGCGTTGTTCAATTTCCCGAGAAAAAATATTATAGGTTAGTAATCAGCCGTAATGGACAGAATTTAGGAACCATAGGCGCAATTCTTGCCGAAAACGACACATTGACAATAGAAGGGATTTTGCCTGGTTTGGATGAGAACCTCACTTTGAAATCTCGCGAGCATGACGCTTTGAAAACGTTCAATCGTGTCGAAAATAGTTTTCAGCGTGTAGCGGCTTTTATTCGTGGAGGCGCGGTTCCCGATTCCATGCTGGCTTATGAATTAGAAAAGTGGAGTAACCTGTATTGGGAGATTCATGAAAAGAATGAAAACACGATTGCTTCGCATTTTGCCGCCGAACAATCTGCTGTTTTGCTAAGTGGTTGGGCTGACGAGCGCATGTTAAAGCGAATCGATTCTGCTTTACCGGCTGATTACATTGTGTCGGTTGCTGTGAGGCTGGGAAAACCCTACATAGCTGAAACAAAAGGTTTTGATTCGGCATCAGGTTATTTGGATTCACTTTTCCACCTTGCCCAAAATGAATCTGTTAAAGAGATGATTTTACGGGATAAAATTAAAATGCACTTCGACAGCTCTCGTATCAAAGAAGCTAAATCACTTTTGACAAATTATGAACGTGATTATGCCGAGAAATCAAACGCGCAGGAATGGGCAAAGACTATTCGCTATGATTTGAATTACCTGGCACCTGGAGTTAACGCACCCGATTTTTCATTTGTGACAATGGAAGGCGATTCTGTGAATAAACAAACCATGGATGGACAAGTATATATACTCGAAATATCGCCGCTTGCTAACAGAGAATATCAGGCCGGCCTCGACAGAACCGTGGTTATTCATGAAATTTATAAAAACTATGGCTTGAAGATTCTCACCGTGCCTTTAGATCAAAGTGAAGTTACCGTGAACGCGTTTTTTGAAGAGCGGATTAAAATGTGGCCGGTAGCTAAATTAGGATCTTTTGATGTTCAGGAAATCATCGAGAAATTTAATGTTACTCAGGTTCCTACCCGTTTATTAATCGATAAAAATGGAATCCTGATTCGTAAATATGTCAGGAACGAATTTGAGGATATAATTCAGGGGCTGAATCAGGCTTTCAGAACTACCAACTCAAGTTAAAACAAGGATAAAATGCGCAGATTTCTTATTGCCGGTAACTGGAAAATGAATGGTGGCCCTTACGATGCCACTGAACTTTTGGAGGGATTGAAGGCCAAGAAACCGGAAATTAAAGAAGAAGTTGATGTATTGGTTTGTCCGCCTTTTGTATCAATAGGATTGGCTGCCAACTCTTTATACGATACCGACATTCAGGTTGGGGCGCAAAATCTCCATTTTGAAGATAACGGTGCTTTTACCGGCGAAATCAGTGCCAGCATGATTATAGAGAGCGGATGCAATTACGTGATTATTGGCCATTCCGAACGTCGTCAGTATTTTGGTGAAACCGATCAATCCGTTAATCGGCGTACCAAAAAAGCTCTTGAATACAAATTAGCGCCCATTGTTTGTGTGGGTGAAAGTCTTGGTCAGCGAAAAGCCGGCGAACATTTTGATGTGGTGGAAAAACAGGTAAAAGCTGCGTTGGATGGAATTTCACTCGAAGAAGCTTTGGATGTTGTAATTGCTTACGAACCTATTTGGGCTATAGGAACAGGCGAAACGGCAAGTTCTGGCCAGGCCCAGGAAATGCATGCTCACATCAGAAACCTGCTTTCGGATATCTATGATGAAAATACTGCCGAAGCTATCCGGATTCTTTACGGCGGAAGCATGAAACCGGCAAACGCCAAAGAATTACTCAGCCAAAAGGATGTGGATGGCGGTTTAATCGGTGGCGCAAGTTTAGACGCTGATAGTTTTGCCGAACTAATCACCATAGCCGAAGATCTTTTTCCTGATTTATGACTTATAATGTGTTGTTATTGGGAAGTGGTGGCAGAGAACATGCGCTTGCGTGGGGAATATCTAAATCACCGCTTTTAGATGAACTTTTTATCGCTCCCGGAAATCCCGGCACTGCCGAACTTGGAAGTAACGTATCTCTTTCTCTTTCTGATTTTGAAGGCATTTGGAGCTTCATCCAAAAAAATAATATTAACCTGACGGTAGTTGGCCCTGAGCAGCCTTTGGTTGATGGAATTGTTGATTTCCTTCAAGGAAAATATCACCGGGTATTTGGCCCGTCTCAACAAGCAGCTATGCTGGAAGGCAGTAAAGAATTCGCTAAGGAATTCATGAACCGGCATCACATTCCTACCGCTGCTTACAAGGTTTTTTCACAGGATGAATTTGATGAAGCCGCTGCCTTTATCACATACAAAAATGAATATCCGGTGGTGTTGAAAGCCGATGGTCTCGCGGGCGGAAAAGGAGTTTTCATCCCCGAAACAGAAAAAGAAGCATTAGATGCACTGGAAGAATTGAGGGAAAATTCATCCCTTAAAAAAGCCGCTAACAAGCTTGTGATCGAAGAATTTATGCAGGGTGAAGAGGCTTCCGTTTTTGCAGTTTCTGATGGAAACACGTATAAAATCATCGGCAATGCTCAGGATCATAAACGTGTGGGTGAAGGCGATACAGGCCTAAATACAGGCGGAATGGGGGCGTATTCTCCGGCGCCCGTGGTAAGTGATGAGATTATGCAAAGAGTGGAAAAGGAGATTATCGCGCCGACCATTTCGGGGATGAAATCGGAAGGAAATCCTTATGCGGGAATTCTTTATTGCGGATTGATGATTACCAAAGAAGGGCCGAAAGTGGTAGAATACAATTGCCGTTTTGGAGATCCTGAATGTCAAGTGATTTTGCCCAGAATGAAAACCGATGTCTTGCAAATTATCCTGGCTTGCACACAGTCTGAACTCGAAAAGACAAATATAGACTTTGATGATGAATTCAAGTGCTGTGTAGTGATGGCTTCGGGTGGCTATCCAGAGAAATATGAAAAAGAGAAAGAGATTTTTGGGTTGAAAGATGTCAAAAATGCGCTTGTTTTTCATGCAGGAACAAAATCCGTAAATGGAAAAATTTATACCAATGGTGGGCGTGTTCTAAATGTGATCGGATCGGGAAAAACGCTGAAAGCATCCATCCAAAATGCTTATGGTGAAATAAAAAAGATAGATTTTGACAAAGCCTATTACCGCACCGATATTGGGGTAAAAGGTTTAAAGCATTGAAAAAAGAATACCGAATATCATTTATTAAGCTAAAACCGCTTTGGTTTAATCTGGGAGCGTTAAGAAAAATCCGGGAGTTAAAAACAGCAATTCTTATCCCTGCTTTTCTTTTTGTGATGATTGCGCCTTCTTCTTCCTATTCCCAGCCACTTGAACTCCTCTACAAAAATCTTGACAACGCAACTTCTCTGGATGTGACTCCCAACGCAATTTACATCGTAGAACAGGGGCGAAACAGGTTATTACAACTCGATCATTCTGGCGAATTATTGGAGAGTATGGGTGGCCGTGGTTCGGGAGATTATCAGTTTAGCAGACCAATAGATGTGGACGCCACAAACGGACTCAAAGTTTATGTTTCGGATTATAATAACCGAAGAGTAAAGGTTTTGGGCAGAAGGGGAGAGTTTCTGAGCCAGATTACGGCTTTGAAGCATTTCGGAAGGCAAAGAAATATTTCACCCACCCAAATCTCAGTTGATGAGTTAGGGCAGGTTATTTTTTATGATGAATCAACGAATTCAATACAGCGAATTAATGAAGAAGCTGATTTAATAGACGAATTTCGCCTGGATAATGAAATTCTGCGGGTTGATGACATGATTCTTGTCGGGCAGCTTTTATTTATTCTTGACTCTGAAGCTGAGCTGATTCACGTGCTTTCCGAGAATGGAAATTACGAGCTTTTTTATCCCGCAAAAGATGTGTTTGCTTTCCACACTGATGGCGAAACGATTTGGAAAAGTTTTGCAAGCCGCCTTGTTATCGAGAACCGGAATTCGGAAGATAGAATCATCGAATTTGGCGAGCGCATTCCCGTTGTAGATATAGACGTAATGGACGGCACTATGTATGTTCTTGGAGATCAGGCACTGTATAAAATTCAGTAAAACTGATGTATGATTTCTCCATCCAAAATATTCGATTCTTCTTTCTCCTTTGAAGAAAAAGCATTGGAGATTTTTGAGTTTCAGAAATCTCACAATCCCATCTACAAAAAATTCTGCGAAGCTCTGGGAATCATGGAGGTAAACTCAATCCAGCAAATTCCGCTCCTTCCCATTCAGGCTTTCAAGGATGCAGAAGTTGTAACTGCTATGGGTAATTCAAGGTTAAAGGTTAAAGATTTAAGATATTTTGAAAGCAGCGGAACTTCAGGAATGCAGCGCAGTCGACATTTAATAGCAGATCCTAAAATTTACCGGCAATCTATCATCAAGGGAATGCAGCATTTTTATGATTTAGATGATTATGTAATTTGGGCCTACACGCCGGGATATCAGGAAAATTCGAATTCCTCATTAATCTGGATGCTGAACACATTGATTGAGAGAGACTATTCCGGAATGAGCCGTTTTCTCGAACTCAACCAGCCATTGGATGAAAAAGAGATTCAGAAGATTCAAAAATCAGGGAAAAAACTGCTGCTGTTTGGCGCGGCATTTGGGCTGTTGGATATCCTCGAAAGAAGATCCATCCAACTCCCAAAAGATTCCATTATCTTGGAAACAGGTGGAATGAAGACGCATCGGCGTGAAATAAACCGACAACAATTACACCAATTATTATCAGATGGATTTGGGTTGCCTCCTTCACAAATCCATTCCGAATATGGTATGACAGAGCTTCTGAGTCAGGCTTACAGCTTGGGTGATGAATGGTTCCAATGTGTGCCCTGGATGAACGTGAGCATCCGTGATCCAGAAAATCCAATGCGGGAAATGACGGCAGGAGAAGAGGGATTAATCGGAATTATTGACTTGGCAAATATTTATTCCTGCTCCTTTATTCTAACGGGAGATAAAGGAGTTCAAAATGAATCAGGAGATTTTCAGGTATTGGGAAGATGGAATCCGCAGAATTTACGAGGGTGTAATTTCTTAATTGAGCAAGACTAACGATCGCTGATTTCGACCACTGATTTCTCTGATTACGTTGATTAATGTGATTAAACCACTGATTTCTTTGATTAGACTGATTTCACTTGCTTTAATTTGTGCTTAAAGATTAGGAAGGTTTTTGTAGATAAGCAGAGTTTTTGCCGAGGAAACGCTAAAAACTAAAGGATGTCATCGCGAGGAGGCTATATATTTTTATAAAAGAGTATGTCTGCCGACGTGGCGATCTGCTGGAAACCAAAAAGCAAGTGTGTGATTAAGCACCACAACAATTAAATTGTTCCTCAATAATGATAAGAAGAAGCACCGTAATTAGTGAATGAATCAGTGATCAAAACAGCGGCTAAAAATTGGCTGCGCCCGGACAATTATTTCCTCAAGGAAGCGATCGACAGAACCGTAAATGAAGGCTTATTCAGCTTTGAAGATATCAAGCATCAAATTCTGGTTTTGAAGGAAGGTTTGGAAAGCGGGCAGATTGAAGAGTGGGTGAGGCGGTGTGGATTGAATGAGCAGAATAATGCGAAAGGCAAAAAAATTCTGTGCCTTCATGCAGGAAATTTGCCCCTGGTGGGATTCCAAACGGCGTTAGGGACGCTACTTTCCGGTGCCGATTATTATGGAAAATTGTCTCGGAAAGATCCATACCTGCTTGCCACATTTTTAGATGAAGTGAAGAAAACTGGTTTAAATCAGCAGGTTTACTCCACGGATTTAGATCACTTTAAAGATTTAAAAGCCGATACAGTAGTTTTTGCCGGATCAAAAGAGACGGTGCCGAAAGTGAAAGAAAAGATTTCCAATTTGAAAGCGGCAATTCCCGATGCGGAATTTATCATCAGAACCGCCAAATTTTCCATTGCTTTTATAGAAGATCAAAGCACACAAACGATGCAGGATTTGACAGAAGCGATCTTTCGTTATGGGGGAAAGGGCTGCCGTTCTGTAGCTGTTGTAGTCACCAAATATCCGCTTGATTCCGCTAAATGTGAATTCACCGATTATATAGAATCCTTCTGGCTGAAAAATCCCCAGCATCCAAAACCCAAGCCGAATCTGAAGTATCAGTTCGCTTACAATAAATCCATAGACCGCTCCCAAGCGTGGCTGGATGATTTCCTGATCCAGGAGAGCGATGAATTTCCGGAATCAGACTTTACTCTGAACTGGGTTTTAGGAGATGAAGAAAAGGTGAGGGAGCTAAGGCAAAAATTCGGGGATGCCGTTCAAAGCGTTTATACCACCGGAATAAAAATAGAAGGAATTCCTACCGAATTGCTCAGTCAGGCCCAACAACCACCGCTATGGTGGAAACCGGATGGGGTGGATTTGGTGGATGAGCTCATTAGATGAATCAATTTAGTTTCCAAATTTTTATATCTACAGCCCCTTGAAATATGAAATAATCATTCTCTAAAAATCTTTTTCCAACCTTGTTTTAATGTCAGCTTATCAATGAAACTAGGTTGCCCACTCATATGACTTCTTCTAAAATCCAGGATAAAATTGTAATCTGTGTTATCCATGTAAGCTAAGCCCGCAGCTGAAAGAAGTCCTTGTCGTGCGGCACTGCTTTCATCGCAGTGAATATCTGTAATTGGCTTCTGATCTACTTTTGTATTCAGTAAGTAACTACATGTTTGACTTTGTATCACAACATGTTTTTCAGGCAGTAGCTGAACATTGCTACAACAATAGTTTCTTATTGAAGAATGTTCAAAATGCCACAACCTTTCTCCGGTATCTACATCATATAGTGAGATATTATCCGGCCCTACTACTGTTGCGGTATCAAGGTTTCCGGAAAAATTCGTTGTAAAGAAATGGTGTTGTTTACGATCGTTAAAAATTAATTCTTCCCCTGCTGAAATAGAATAAAAATCATAATTGGATCCAGATCCAGTTTCGTATACTAAAAGAAGATTGTCGTTGGTTTTATTAAGTATTAAGTATGGATTATATACACCCAATGCTTCAATGACTTTAAAATCATGACTTGTGAGGTCAATGCTGATAAGTTCCCAGTCTGTATAATTTGTATGAACTGTTGCAACCATATTAGCTGCATTTAGAAGGCTAAATTCATTGATACCTGAATATTGTAATTTTACCGAGTCTACAACAGTTCCGGTTTCAAAGTCATACACATGAATAGTAGAATTATCATAGTTAGTTGTATAGATTTTTGTCTCATTATTGTTAAAGGCAATTTTCTTTGGTAAAGCCACTAAATTAAATGTTAACAATACAGTTTCTGTAGCAACATCATATATCGTAGCCTCCATAGGATCATTATTTGAGAAGAATACAATTTTGCTTGACCCCTCGCGGTGCGCTATCCTTTCTTCTTGAATTGCAAAATTTGATAACTCGCTAATTTGAGAAAGGTGTTTGAAACTTTTACCATAATGCAACTTGAGTGGGACAGAGTTCATCGCAAGTGCTGTTGAGGCATAATAAGTATAAGTTTTTGTAGGGTCTACTGTGTTGTCAAGGAAAGTGGAGTTTCCTTTATCAACGGTTCCTAACTCCTGATACTCTGAATTTTCTGTTTTTCTGAAAATATTTATTTCTCTGCGCACCTGAGAAAGATCAGAAATTATAACAGCAACTTCGTTATCGGATATATGTTGAAATCCACTAATATTGGCAGGATCAAGTTTGATATTCAAGGTAGCTTCAGTAAAATCAGAATATAAATTATCATGGCTACCTCTGAGTTTTATATTGATCTTATCATTCAAAATAAAATCATTTTTTATAGAAATCATATTTACACTTTTATCTACTATATAAGTGTTATATCCATTTTGGTCTTTCAAACTAATATGATAATTGGTGGCAAAATTAGAAATATCATTCCACGAAACATTTAAAGAATCAGTAGTTAAAAGTTTTAATTGCAAGTTTATTGGTGCTATAGACAGCTTCACCGTTCCACCGGTTCATAGGTGGTTGTATCATCGTTAAAAATTTTAAAAGGGGTAACCCTAATTTCATGAAAAAAACCATCCTGTGGAACTGGGATGCTATATTCATTAACAGATGGAGGAATAACTTTAAGAGGTTTATAATTAGATTCTTTTTTCGTTTTTTTTGATAAAATAAACCCATCGTTAAAATTTATATTTCCTTCCCAAGTCATTTTAACTTCTTTGTATTCAGCATCAAATTCAGCTTTAAGTTGAGTAATCCTTCCAAAGTTAATTTCTAAATTCAATGTATCCGATTCTTGTGACTCAAAAATTGATACAATATGATATCGAGTGGGAAAAGCAATTTTCTTTGAAGTGTCTATATATTCTACAGAATTTTTATCTAGCTCAGCTAATAGCTCAAAATCATCACTATTAGCTAAAGTCTTATAAACACGATAACCAGTTTCAAAATCAGTTCTATCCTCCCAGAAAAGTGAAACATTTCCCACCTCATCCATTTGAAAATTTGCCCCAGATGGAGGTTTCGGTGAAAAATTTGAACTACTCGGATCTTTTGAATTGCCCCGCTCAAAATCTGGGCCGGTGCTACATCCGTAAAAAAACAGAAGTAGCGAATAAAACAGTAATAGATATATATTGTTTCGCATCTAAAAGTGATATTTAAAGGTGCCGGTAGTTCCCAAACTTCCTAATACTTCTTCCTGAGATAAATAGAATTTTAAATCTTTTTCTTTCTTTTGATAACCACCTTTAGGCTGGTTTGAAAGTGCGTCGTAAATATTAAATCCATACAAAAGGATGCTTGATAACATCAAGAATCTTCGCTGGTTATCTAATCTCTGAACTTTTACTTTTTGTTCTTCCGCAAGGTCTCCCCATTTCAAAGCTGCCGCTTCAGTTTGAGCTTTCAGATAATTCACTTTATAGTCCAGAAAATTTTGAAACTCTTTACGATATTGGGAATATTTATGTAAAGTAAAAGTGAATAAAGTAGCTGAGGTTACTGAAATTAGCGTTCCTTTCAAATTCTGTCTTTTATAAAATTGACTGGCGCCAGGGATCACGGCAACTGAATAAGCTCCAGCCCGAGATGGCCTTGTATAATCTTCAACAAAATTAATTCTTCTTTCACGAATATTCAGTCTTTTTCTTGTAGTACCAAAATCTGGATTCTTAATTTCGAGGTATGCTAATTCTTCAGGTGCATTGAATTTTGCGAAGCCGGTACCTTTATAATCTCCCTTATAATATATTTCAGAATCCTCATCTGAAAGAACCATCACATTTGCATCGAAATGAAATCTTGCAGCTAAATTCTCCTGGATATTAGCATTTGATACGTTTTCTGAGGAAAAATTATAGGAAAGCGTAAAGGTGGTATCTTCAGGTATATATACTCCTGTTCTTAACGGGGAGTCAAAAGGCGTTGATAAAGTGATGTAATTTCTCATTGCAAGCAGCTTTATGGAGTCGCCGGAAGCTACTTTTTGCCATTCAAAATAGTTGTTATTCACCACTACATAAGCTGAATCTACATTAAGGTTGAATTTGAGGTAGCCGGTAGAGAGGGTGTCCTGCGCAGGAATATTTACAGAAGAACAATAGAAAAGAATGAATAAGAGACTAATTTTTCTCATGGGTGCTTATTTAGTAAAGCTGATTTCGGATAAATCTGAGGAAGGTATCTTTCCAATTCTTCCTTCAACCTCAAAAAAGTAACAATGGCCCGCCTGAAGATTGTTTATCATAAAAAAGCTGTTTTCGGCAGTCGAATCTACACGTTCGGAATATCCTCCGCTTTGGCAGTTGCCATCTTCATTGAAAAAGTGTTGGTAAAGGTATAGCATATCAACTGGCACATCATAATCATCCCAGAAAATTTTTACTGAAGAGGAATCAGAAAGGTGCTCAACAAAAAGAGGGGAGGGTGCATAAAACTCTCGAAAGTAAGGGAACTCCTCCGCAACAGATCTCAACCCGTTCTCTAATTCTATATAATAACGAAAGTATAAAAATTCGTAGGGTAATTGTTCATTCAACTCGTAAGTAAATTTTTTTAAGTCAGCATCTTCACGAAAGATTTCAACATACTCTGTTTCGGAATCTAATCTCATCGCCAAAATAAGTTGAGGTTTTAGTTCTTGCATATTTTTTGAAAAGCGAGAGTTCCATTGAAATTCAATTTGATTATTCTGAGGCGAATTAATGTAAAATTGTCTAATCCCTTGGTGGAAAGAAATAGAGGCTGGTGACGATTTTTTCAGCGTATCAGCGACATTTGCTACATTCCTAACAGAGAACTTAAAGTTGAATCTGGTTCCGAGAAAAATCCCTCTATCGTAAAAGTTATTCTCAGAATAGAGAGTATCAATGGGAATATCTTCATTCTTCTCTTCCGAAAAAACATAAAGGATATTTCCATCTGAATAAGCAGGATTACTCCAGTATATGCCTGGGTCAGATTTTGAAGATGGGCTGTTTCGGAACTGCAAAGAACTAACAGATTTTACAACGAATTCAGGATGGTAGGGATCAAATTCATTTTCAGTAGAAACTGCCGGAATCTTTTTACAGCTGCTACTAAAACCTACAGCAAGCATTAATAGGATGGTTTTGAAAGCGTTCATTCAGTTAAAAGCATAGGTTAAACTGATTTCAGGATAATAATGGTGAATATTTGCGGAAAATGAAGCCTGCAATTTTTCATTCGACAGCAACTTATTGAACTTGTAGCCTTCCTTTGGTTTTCGAATACTATCCCACGTACTGATAAGATAAAGTACTCCTCCCGCAAGATAGGTCAACTGAATATTTCTGTTAATTCCTTTCATCCCTTCTCTCTCTAAAGCAGCCATTTCTCTTAAAGAAACAGCTTTTTGAGAAGTCTGAGCATTTAAATATTCTTTCGTTAGCTGGTTAAACCTATTACTACTTTTAGAGTATCTCGTATTTTGAATAATCAAATTAGTGAACATTGCCCCCAAGCCCGCATAAGTAGTGGCGGCTCTTTTATATCTTTTTGTGGAGAGATATTCCGCGCCTGGAAGTAACTTCAATACGAACGGCAGTTTTGAAGGGTTTTCATTAAATCGATCAAGTTCAGTAACCGAACGGCTATTTACTTCTACTTCTTTCTTTAATTCACCATACTTGGGGTGAGTAATATGAATGAGGCGCTTGCCCGGTTTAACAAGCGTTTGCACAGTATGCTTCCCTACTTTTTCTCCGTCTATATAAACAGTAGAGTTTAAATCAGTACGAATAAACAAATTGGTTTGGCTGACAATTGTTTCGTAGGAGGTGCGGGGATATTCTGGAAAGGATGCAATCCTCACATTGATATTATTCATTTCATCCGCTTTAATAGTAGTTGAAAAAGAATGGTCATGTATGGTGAACCATACAACCTTAATATTTCTCTTTCCTGATTTTACCTGAATGCTATCCCCTCGTGTTAATAAATATGGATCAGATAAATCATTATCAATTACCAAATAAAAGCGTTCCATGTCTACTAACACTTTCAACCATCCTTTTTGATTCTCTGACTCCTGACTAAAGCCTTTTGTGCCAATTGCCATCATTAAAAAAAGCAGGAATATTTTTAAATAGATAGGCTGGGTCAGCATGCGTCTCAAATATTTTCGGAGCAATATATTAAGGGTGTATTATTAATGCTAAGTATTATCCAGAAAGAAGTAAGAACTGCGATATCAATTAGAATAGCTGATAATTTTTTCATGAAATTTTTCGGGTTTTGAATCATGATTTATGATGAATAAGCTGATTTTAAAATCGTAACTATTTTCCACGGGTAAACCGAACGTTACGCGATGGAAATCACCATCTGCATTTTCATTGCGATATATTTCATTCCATGAAGAGGTGCTGTTTTCTCTCATCTCAATTGTAGTGATATCATCAAACATAAATTCACTAAACCATTGTACAGAGATGGAATCACCATTGGCAAAGGCCGTTGAATTTGATATATCCCCGAAATCTATAGCTTTTGTTTCCTGACTGAATTTATTGGTTAGCTCGCCTTTATCATTTGTAAGGAAGGAGGTAATTCTATACATCAGGTCTAATGAATATTCTTTCGAAGAATCGATATAAAAACTGGTTTTTATAAGAGTATCTAAAGCTACGTAAGTATCAGATAATTTCTTCTCAACTATGAAACCCTCCCCATATTGGGATCTACTTGTCCAGCCTACATTTAAAGCTTTATTATTTGGACTTGTTCTTACTTGTGGCGGAGAGAAATCTGCAATAAAGCTCGGAGATTTCGGGTCGTTTGGATTACTTCGTGAGTCATCGGGGCCTGTTAAGCATCCCGAGAAAAGAAATACCAGAATAAAAGCTTTCAATAGTTTCATATTCTTAAAATTTGAATTTTGCACCGGCTGAGATATAATCATCAAAAAAGGGTTCTAAGAAAAATTCGAAATCTTTAGAAGTTCTTTTTTCGAGCTCCTTTTGGGCGCGGAAAATATCTACAATATCATATGCTAAAACTCCGATAATCCCCAAAATCGATAAATTCCTCCGCACACGATAAGGCTTGAGCCCTTTGAAAGCCTCTTCCATCTGATCACCTGCAAGAAGAGCTGTTCTTGGATTTGTAGCATTCAGATAATTCTCGCGAATTACGTAGTAATCAGTTCTTTCTGTGCTATAGTCACTATGGAATTTATAAATCAGTGAAGCAGAGCCAATAAAAGCTCCAAAGACGATTGCCGATTTCACATATTCTTCTCTCTTTAATTGCGCAATACCAGGTATCAATTCGAAAGTAGTTAGGAGTTTTTCATCCGGATAAAAGAAGAATTGCTGGTATTGAACATTTTCTTTTTTTGACACCAGGAAATCTTTCGGATAAAACTTTGGATTTTCGAAAGTTAGTTTTTGAATAGATTCTGATAATTTAAAAACTCCGAACTCTTCAGTGAATTGGGATTGGTCAAGTTTGATTTGAGAACCTGAATCACTTAGTGCCACAATATCTCCCCCAATAAGAAAACGAATGGATGCATTTTTATTCTTAAGGATGATTTCATTTTTAGATAAATCAAATTCGTGCTGAACAGTATGCAGCGAATCGCTTTGGATATGTTGAAAAATGTAGGTGTCTTCATCAGTAGGATAGGAAAGGTACAGATGATTGATACCGGCATTCACTCTGAGAGTATCTCCATTAGCTACCTTGTGAATTAATGGCTTGTTCATTCCAATTTGAACAAACGCCGTGTCTACATTTAGCTGAAAGTGAAGATATCCATAGGATTGATTTTCACGGTCGAATTGTGCCTGAGCGCTGCAAAACCCAATAGAAAAGAGTAAAAAAAATAAGAGTCTGCTTAAGATCGTGAAAAACCGCCTGCTATAAATCCACATTACAATCACATCCCCTCTAAATAATCACCAAATTCCCAGTCTGAACTAAAATTCTCAGAGAGATTTTCCCTGGCCAAAAGTGCTTTTACCATTGCTACGGGAATGCTGTTTTCTTTGAGGATGGCATCATGAAAATCCTTTTCGCTCATATCACCATTTTCAACCAACTGGAGCCGGAGTGAATAAAACTGCATAGCACCAATCATATACGCGATTTGGTAGAGTGGGCCATAATTTCCTTCAAATGAACGGCGGACTTCAGCTTCGGCATTGGCGCGTTCATGGCCAACTTTGTCAACCAGGTAATCAATAGATTGCTGAGGAGTCCATTTTCCAAGATGATAGTTTAGCGAGAAAACAATGCGGGCACAGCGGTGCATTCGCCAGTACAACATGCCGATTTTATCTTCAGGTGACTCTGCAAATCCTTTATTCCAAAGCACCATTTCCCAATAAAGAGCCCAGCCTTCCGACCAAAACGGCGTTCGGAATAAACTGCGTTGCGTTTGGTAGCGCTGATTCATGAACTGCTGTAAATGATGGCCTGGAATTAATTCATGATGAACAACTGCCTTAGAAAAGTGAGGATTGTTGCCGCGCATGCTCATCATTTTCGCGTCCTGATTCATGCTGTTTGTCGGGTAGGCTATTCGAACAACTTCTCCTCCCAAAAAGAACGGAGCAACCAGTTGTTGTTCGGGGCTCAGCATAACCATGCGCCAGGTTTCTTTGGCTAAATCAGGAATGGTGACAAGATCTCGGTCTTCAAGAAAACCAACGGCTTCATCCGCAAGCTTTTTTACCAATGCCGGCTGTTCTCCTTCTTGCACATAGGTATTTTTCACAGCTTCAAGAGCGGCCTTCCAGTCATCGCCGAAGCCCATTTCCTGAGATGCTTTCAACATTTCACGCTCCGACCATTCAAATTGTTTGTTCGCTATTTCGATTAGCTCTTCCGGCGTGTAGGAAATCATCTCGAACTGAAGGCGACGGATTATTTCATCTCTCCCGATCGGATTGCCAATAATTCCGCTGCCATCATCTTTATCAGATTCTTTATCAAAATGAGATTGAGCGAATTCAGCATATTCTTTCATAGAAAAATCCAGTTTCTGAAAAGGCTCTGTTGCCCACCAAGTGAAATCAGGATCATATCCGTCATAAAATTTAAAAGCTTCTTCGATACCTTTCCGAAGATCCTCTATCGCCCGCGCTAAGACTTCTGCTTCTTTCTTGGTTGGTAGATTTCCGTTTTCAAGAATTTGTTTCTTTTGTGTGATAATCGAAATCCATTCATTAAAATGAGCAGCTACTTCTTTACCGTCCATCGAAGTCCCAACTCTTCTTTTGTTGATGAAAGCCATGATGGAATCCTGAGCAGGTAAAATTTTAGCTATAGACTGAAAATTTCCCTTGTCCTTTTCTAAAAAATAAAGAGAACGATCAAGGCTATTCTTGAACAGGGTGTAATCTACTTTTTCAGAATGGGTTAATCTTTCAAAACTGAGCCTGTTAACAGAAGAAAGCCAATTGCTGTAGAAATCTTCAAAGCGATGAAAATACTCCTCGGAAGAACGGACAGAGTACTTTCGGGAAAGAGCGCCATAATCGGCTCGGTATATAGAAATCAGTTCGGAGATTTGATTTTCTTCTGCAGGCTGAGCAAGTGCGTTTTGTGCCGGTGAAAGAAGAAGCAGGGATAATAGAAGTAGAAATGTTCGCATTAGTGGGGTGTATTTTTTGCCAATATATACAAAACCATTAAAATGGTTTTTCACTTATCAGGTTTTTGCAACCCCACGGTTGAAACCGTGGGTTATGTGGAACCGTTGTTTTCTGATCTATGAATCCTTGGGGGTATGTGCCTTCATGCATTCTTTGTGTGGATGAAAGCGGATTCTGGATAAAACCATTAAAATGGTTTTATCAGTATTTTCCTTATTCATCCCACGGATAAATCTGTGGGTTATGTGGCCGGGTTTTGATTCGAAAATCCCATTTCTTATTGTATTTATGAAAGAAGCTTTTTTCTTAATGACCAAGATGAAAACAATAATAATGCAGCACCTAAATTTTGCAGAATTTTAGCAAGTCCTAAAACCTGGGATATAACCTCATCATTTCTGCAAAGTTCTCTTATACCTATAATGTGCAAAACTCCAATTAATCCAGTAAATAGCATAAAATAAGAAGCACTATAAATTATACCATGATTCGGTTTGAATATTAGCATGCAAACCAATGCCATTTCAATTGTTATTAAGAGGGATAAAATAAACTCAGGTGCATTAACATGTATATTTAAAGAATTAATTATTATATAGAAGGTAGATGGATTTAATAGTTTCTCAAAAATAGAATAAGAAAGCATTAAAGTTACAAGTGCTCTTGGGCCATTTATCCAAAATTGATCAGTTTTAAAAATCATCATTTTTAATTAAGCTTCCATATCATAATTTTCCCCAGTTCTTCTGATATTCCGGCAAGATGGTTCCCTGACCTCGTCACTGCCTCGAGTCGCTCCGGCAACTCATAGCTGTACAAATAATTCCCATCTTCAAGGTTGTAAACATCTATAAAACCCGCATGCCATTCATCGCTGTTCTTGATTTTTTGGTGTACAAAAAGTTGAATAGTGTTATTAACCACTTGAGGATTCTGGGTAGTTTGCTCCCAGGATGAAAAATTAACGGTATTCATATGCCCTACCTCATTTGCGTAATAAGGTTCAATATCTGGCAGCCCCTTGTGGTCGATGGGTTTTCTGAAATAAAGCAGTTTTCCCTTTTGTGAAAATTTTAAAAACATATTTGTGTGGAACTGTGATTGTACAACGCTACCATCTGGAGCTAATGCTGAATAACTTTCTAATACAAAAGACCAAAGTGAAGGGGCGTCAACTATAGCTTCAGCATCATTCACATATTCACCCGAAAGCATATGTTTTTTCATTTGATTATCGAATCTTCTTTCGAGCCAATACCCCTCACTTCCAACGGGAATCACTCGGATAAAGACTTCAGGAAAATTTAATATTTTCCAATCTTCTTCCTTTTCTGTATTAAAGATAGTTACACGATTATTACGGCCATCTAACGCCCATAAATTACCTGCCTGATCTATCATAATATCAATTATAACTAAAAATTCTCCGGGTCCCTTTCCCTCTCCTTTTCCGAACGAGTGGATTAATTCCCCTTTCAAATCAAATTGTTTTACTACTTTCTCATTATTGTCGGCAACATATATATGCCTGCCCTGGCCAAAACGCATATGAAGAGAAGAAATAAATTCTGTGGAAATTCCAATTTTCTCGAATTCCATTTCTTTCCAAATTCTATCCTCCACACTTTGAGGAACAGGTTGCTGGAGAAAAGCTTTTTCCAAATCCGTTGCCCTTTTACTTCTTGTTAAAATAAAAGTCAGGATCAGGAAGAATAAAGCAATAAAAACGGATGTTATAAACCAGCTTCGCTTCATCTATTGTACTTTTGTTTTTAAGAGGGAGTAATGGTTATCACTCCCTCTTTTATAATTGATTGTTAAGGTAGATAATCAGGCAAGTGACTTGCGCACTGAATGTTAGCGCCATTGCAAGTGGGATCATCTTTCTCTGCATCAGCAACTACAGTTGTTGAGTTGCCGATCGCCATACCAAGTGCGAATATACATGCACCAATAAAGCTACTAAGTTTTAACAGGTTGAGTTTTTTCATATCTCTTCCTCTGATTTTAGATTGTAATGAACACAAATCATGTAAAAAAAAACACTTAAAAGCAAATAAATCTATAATAACAACAAGATTTTCAACTTTATGAAAACTTTTTTGAGCCAATATTAATAAAAACAATTAAGTGGTTTTTCCACTTATCAGGTTTTTGTAATCCCACGGTTAAAACCGTGGGTTATGTGTGGAAAGTATTTCTTTCGATACTAAAACCATAACCCACGGATTTATCCGTGGGAAAAGAACCACACAGCACATGAGGAGAACGGTTTTAACCGTTTCTAAAGAGGATTTTAATTAATCTATGTAATACGTAAATTATATCGATCAAAAAATGTAATACCTATGGAAACAGTAAAAATTTCTCCAAAATTTCAGGTTGTAATTCCGTCAAAAATAAGAAAATCTCTGAATCTTAAAGCCGGACAAAAAGTGCGGATGATCCCGATTGAAGGCAGAATTGAGATAGTACCGATTCCGGATTCAAAATCACTTCGGGGATTCGCCAAGGGTATTGATACGTCATTACACCGGGAGGAAGATCGATTTTGAATGTTTTAGATTCTTCAGGATGGTTGGAATTTTTTACAGATGGTAAAAATGCAGATATTTTCGAGCCTGTAATTGATAATCACGATGAGTTGTTAGTTCCTTCCATTTGCTATTATGAAGTTTATAAAGTTCTTTTTAGAGAATTGAATAAATCGAAAGCACTGGATGGAATAGCATTAATGGCTAACGGAGCAGAAATACCGGTAGATCAGGAAGTTGCTTTAACAGCAGCTCAAATAAATGCAGAGAGAAAACTACCTATGGCAGATTCTTTGATATATGCTATCACTTTAAAAAAAGATGCCACATTATGGACACAGGATTCCGATTTTAAAGGATTACCACATGTAAAGTATTTCCCCAAAAAGGAATAGAGATTCTTATCTTCCTGCCTTATTAAAGAATTTCAAAAAAAGCATTGATGCACTCCTACAATCCGGCAGATATCGAGACCAAGTGGCAAAAGTACTGGCTCGAAAATAAAACCTTCCAAACACCCACTGATAAAACCAAACCCAAGTACTACGTGCTGGATATGTTTCCCTATCCGAGTGGAGCCGGGCTGCATGTTGGACATCCGGAAGGATATACTGCCACCGATATCATTGCGAGATATAAACGCATGAAAGGATTTAATGTGCTTCATCCGATTGGTTGGGATGCTTTTGGTTTACCTGCCGAACAATATGCCATTAAAACGGGAACGCATCCAAAAACTACGACCGAAAAGAATATCAACAAATTTCGGGAGCAGTTGCAGGCTATTGGTTTTAGTTACGACTGGGACCGGGAAGTGAATACCACCGATCCAGATTATTACAAGTGGACTCAATGGATTTTCCTTCAGCTCTTCAAAAAAGGACTCGCTTATGAAGATGAGGTTGCCGTAAACTGGTGTCCTGAGTTGGGAACCGTGCTCGCCAACGAAGAAGTAATAGACGGGAAAAGCGAAGTAGGTGGATTTCCTGTAATCCGCAAACCTATGCGGCAGTGGGTTCTGAAAATCACCGCATACGCCGACCGGTTGTTGGAGGATTTGGAAGATTTAGACTGGCCGCATTCCCTCAAGGAAATGCAGCGTAACTGGATCGGTAAATCCATCGGTGCAGAAATTGATTTTGAGGTTTCGGATTTTGAAGAAAAGATCCGTGTGTTCACCACTCGCCCAGATACCATTTTCGGAGCCACTTATATGGTTTTGGCTCCTGAGCATCATTTGGTGAAGAAAATCACCACAAAAGAACAGCAAGCTGCGGTTGAGAATTATCGTGAAGAAGCGGCAAAGAAATCAGATTTAGACCGGCAGGAGTTATCTAAAGAAAAGTCCGGAGTTTTTACGGGAGCTTATGCTGTAAATCCTGCAAACGAAGAAAAAATCCCAATCTGGATTGCCGATTATGTGCTGGCGAGTTACGGAACGGGTGCTATAATGGCCGTCCCAGGTCAGGATGAAAGAGACTGGGAATTTGCCGAGAAGTTTGATCTTGAAATCGTTCGAACTGTTGAGCCTGAAGATGGTTTTGACGGAAAAGCCTATACGGGTGAAGGTCCTGCTATCAACAGTGATTTTTTGGATGGAATGAATATCAACGCCGCCAAGAAAAAAATTATAAACTGGCTGGAAGAAAAAGGTGCCGGGAAAAAATCGATTAATTATAAACTGCGCGACTGGCTGTTTTCACGTCAACGTTATTGGGGCGAACCCTTTCCCATCATTCATGTGGATGGGGAAGCCAAAGCGGTTCCTGAATCAGAATTACCGATTGTTTTGCCTGAAGTGGATAAATATGAACCCACAGGAACCGGTGAGCCGCCACTTGCAAACGCCACAGATTGGGTGAAAACCACCGATCCCGCAACAGGAAAACCGGCGCTTCGCGAAACCAATACGATGCCGCAATGGGCAGGTTCCTGCTGGTATTACCTGCGCTACATCAGCCCGAATTTCGACGGCGGACCCGTTGATCCCGACTATGAAAATTACTGGATGCCCGTGGATTTATATGTGGGTGGTGCGGAACATGCGGTTCTTCATTTACTTTATGCCCGTTTTTGGCATAAGGTTTTGTTTGATATTGGAGTGGTTTCAACCAAAGAGCCTTTTCAGAAGCTGGTGAATCAGGGGATGATTTTGGGAGAGATGGAATTCAGAGATTCAGAAGGGGAGAAACTTTCTGATGATGAAGTGGAGAACAAAGGAGAGGGTTTCGTAAAAAAAGGAACGGATATCAGAGTTGAAGCCCGTGCTCATAAAATGTCTAAAAGCCGTGGAAATGTGATAAATCCTGATAATATCATTGCCCAGTATGGCGCGGATTCTCTGCGATTATACGAAATGTTTATGGGACCGCTCGAACAAGTGAAACCATGGAGCACCAAAGGAGTGGAAGGGGTGAACCGATTTCTGAATCGTGTTTGGCGCTTGTTGGTGGATGAGGATTCAGGTGCCATCAACCCGAAAATAAAAAATACGGAAGCTGAAAAAGAGCACCTGAAACCGCTGCATGAAGCCATCAAAAAAGTGACCGAAGATATTGAGGCGATGCGTTTCAATACCGCAATTTCGGCTTTGATGATTTTTGTAAATGAAGCCAATGGCTGGAAGGAAATCCCGCTTACAGTGGCTAAAGAGTTTGTGCAGATTTTGAATCCATTTGCGCCTCACATTTCCGAAGAACTTTGGAAGTTATTGGGGAATGAAAAATCGCTTGCCTACACCGAATGGCCGGAATTCAACGAAGAGCATTTGAAGGCTGATTCTGTAACCTATCCGGTTCAAATAAATGGGAAAGTCCGGGCAGATATTGAAGTTCCTGCTGATAAAGCTAAAGACAAGGATTTTGTGCTGAAGTTAGCCAAGGAAGAAGAGAATGTGGCTAAATATCTTTCTGAAGGGAACTTGGTGAAAGAGATATTTGTGCCGGGAAGAATTGTGAATCTGGTGGTGAAGTAGTTCAAATTCAAGATTTAAGATTTTGGATTAATCGTGTCTAATTGTGCTGCGTATCTGAAGGTGAGTGGTGTCAGACTTACCCTCTTTCCCTTCAAAATTCTGTTATATTAATATTTAATTATTGAACAAAATAAACCTATGAAAAAGACTCTGCTTCTCGCTTTATTCTCGATTTTAGCCTCAAATTTTGTAGCTGCTCAAACATTCTATGATGCACCGGAATTCAACCGACAAGATACTCTTCGGGGCAGCATCACCCCAGAAAGAGCGTGGTGGGATTTAACCTATTACCATCTTGATGTGGCGGTAGATATTGCTGACAGTTCTATCAGCGGGAAAAACCTGGTTCAGTATCGTGTGTTGGAACCTCATCAACGAATGCAGATTGATTTACAACCGCCACTCAGTGTCAGCAAAATCACACAAAACGGGGAAGAGCTGGGGTTTGAGCGGGATGGAAACGCCTGGTTTGTTTCTCTTTCGGAAGAACAGGTTACGGATGAGGTAAATGAGCTGGTAGTTTATTATTCAGGAAAGCCAAAAGTAGCCGTGCGTCCGCCTTGGGATGGTGGTTTTACCTGGCAGGAAGATAGCAACGGAAAGCCTTTTGTGGCTACATCAAACCAGGGAATTGGAGCAAGTATTTGGTGGCCAAATAAAGATCATCCCTATGATGAAGTAGACAGCATGTTGATCAGCGTGAATGTTCCGGATTCATTAATGGATGTTTCTAACGGCCGCTTACGGGGAGTAGATGAGCATGAAAATGGCACAAAAACCTTTCATTGGTTTGTTTCAAATCCGATCAACAATTACGGAGTAAATATCAATATCGGTGATTACGTGCATTTCTCAGAAGAATATATGGGAGAGAAGGGCACTCTTGATTTGGATTATTACGTGTTGAGGGAGAATCTTGAGAAAGCAAAGGAACAATTTCAGCAGGTTATTCCAATGATGGAAGCTTTTGAATACTGGTTTGGACCCTATCCTTTTTACGAGGATGGCTTCAAACTTGTGGAAGCTCCTTATTTGGGAATGGAGCATCAAAGTTCGGTTACTTATGGAAATGAATACCAAAATGGGTATTTGGGGAGAGATTTAAGCGGCTCCGGATGGGGACTGGAATTCGATTTCATCATTATTCATGAGTCGGCGCATGAGTGGTTCGCCAATAATATTACCTACAAAGATGCAGCCGATATGTGGGTGCATGAAGGATTTACGAATTATGCTGAAAACCTGTACCTCGATTACCTGCATGGGGAAAAAGCCTCCAGCGAATATGTACTTGGTACACGCATTGGAATTCAAAACGACCGGCCAATTGTGGGAATTTATGATGTCGATCATCGTGGTTCAGGAGATATGTATTCTAAAGGAGGGAATTTCCTGCACACACTTCGGCAGGTGGCTGATGATGATTCGCTCTGGCGGGAAACGCTTAGGGGATTGAATAAAGAATTCTATCACCAAACAGTGACAACAGCCCAGATTGAAGCGTATATCAGCACTAAATTAGGCCGCGATCTTGACTCTGTTTTTGATCAGTATGTACGGGATATTCGAATTCCTACTCTGAACTATTCTTTTCGGGATGGAAACCTGATGTATCGTTGGGGAAATACAGTTGATGGTTTTAACCTTCCTGTGGATGTTTCTGTAAACGGAAAGGAAATACGACTGCAAGCCACCACCCGTTGGCAGCAATTAAGCCTGGAAAACGCTGATAGCTATAAGTTAGTCGTAGATCCTGACTATTACGTCGGCAGTTTTAACTTACTCGGGAAGTGAGTCTTTAACATCAACTCCATATGCTACTTTGATGCCGGCGTATAACGGGTAACAAGATTCTCAATTGGTTTTACCGTTTGTAAATAGGTGTAGATTGCACGCAGGTCGTCTTCTTTCATAGTGGCGTACATTGTCCACGGCATGGGAGTATTAAACTGCCCTGGCGCCACCTTGGGGAGAGTAATGTTGGTATCCACATAAGCTTTGAAGCGGTTTACAAATTGGTCTTCTGTCCAGCTGCCTATACCGGTCTTTTTATCTGGGGTGATATTTGCAGATCGAGTCATCTCACCAGATGGAAATTGAAATTCAAAGCCACCGGCAAACTCCATTCCTTCTACATAAGTACCTTGTTCCATTTTTGTGTGGCAGTCGTTACAACTGGCGGCTGTAACCAAATATTTGCCGTAAGCTACACGATCACTCGGGTCAGGCTTTTGTGTGAACTCCGCTTCCGTAGGAATGGTATTAATGATGAAATTCATGGGGAAATCCGGTACGGATTCGGTGACATCGTGCTCAATAGGATCAAGAGAGCGAATATAAGCGATAATATCGTAGACATCTTCTTTGTCAATTTTGCCATAGTTCAGGTAGGGCATTACAGGAAATAAGGCTTTGCCTTCTTTATTTACGCCGGTAGTAATGGCACGAAAAAGCTCGCCATCTGTCCAGTCCCCAATGTTGTAAGGCGTTAAATTTCGGGCATAAAAGTTACCGGGAAATCCCATATTCGCGTCAAAACGTTCCCCGCCTTTTCCAAGTGTCCCAGAGACTAAAGGGCCAGAGAACAGGCTAAAATCTCTTTCAGAATGGCAGTCCATACAAACCATCACACTGTGGGCCAGGTATTCTCCACGCTCTACTCTTTCAGGAGTAATTTCTACCGTTAAATCTGTTGCAGGGCCGGTATTTGGAAGAACGGCTTTTACGTAAATCAATAAGCCAGAAAGCAGAACGAGAACACCAGCTAATAAGAATCCAGAAATTTTAAGTACTTTTTTCATAGTCTTTTTTATTAGTGATTATAAATTAAGCGGAAACATCTGATTTTTGAACAAGGCAGAATTTGTAAAATTTTTATGTAATTATCTACAGCCCAGAAGGTTATGTAACCCAGGTTTTTCCATACATCCTTTTTGAAATTATAATTCCAGAGATGTTAAAGATGTAAGAATCTTAAGAAAGCAGTGTAATATGCCGCCCGTCTTGTTCGAGTTTCGAAAAATTTAATGCAGATTTTATCCACTCCAATGACTTCGGATGATAAAAAATCACATGTGTTTCATCACTTTTGTAATACCAGGAGTGGAAATCCACATCTTCAGTATACATATCGGTTTTTAAGAGGAGGGCACCTTGAGGTTTCAGCATTTCTCGCAATCTGCTGAATTCTTTATAAGGCTGATGAAAATGTTCAATGACTTCACAGCTCACTATGTAGTCATATTTAATGTTGAGCACTTCAGGATTATTATCGAAAAAAGGATCGAAATTGTTTATTGAATAACCTTTCTCGTGTAGCATTTTGGTGATAACCGGGCCTGTTCCAGAACCGAAATCAAGCCCAAGTGAATCCTTCCCGAAAAGTGCTGTAATTCTATCAACAAGGGGAGAAACGAATTTTTGATAACGGGGATCTTCAATGTCATTATTATGACTTTCATACCGGGTAATTTCTTCGTCGGGGGATGGATAATCCGCTGTATCCATAAGAACCGCAAAACAATTTTCACATTGATGATAATGCCGGTCTTCTCTCTTGTGGTAGTAAAAATGTTTGGTGGGGGATGAACAAAGTGTACAAATCATATTATTTCCTAATTAGCGGGATACCAGTTTTTCAGCCGAACATCAATCTGTCTTCCGGCCTCATCAACTAATGTTTTGAACTCTTCGATATCTTGTCCACGATGGTGATATGGATACATAATAGCGGGTTCAAATTCGATTACAGCACTAGCCGCTTGATTAATATCCATGGTGTAGGGGAGATTCATGCAAACAAACGCAACGTCAATATTCTGGAGAGAACGCATTTCAGGAATGTCTTCGGTGTCGCCGGAAAGATAAATATTTTTACCACCCATTGTTAATACGTAGCCATTTCCCCAGCCTTTCGCGTGGCGGGCATCTTCTTCAGGAAGATTATACATCGGAACTGCTAAAACAGAGATGCCCAAGAGATTTGTACTTTCGTCATTTTTTAATACTTGAATCCGGCTTTTAAATTCTTGGGGAAGTTCATCAGCAACAGCCTGTGGAACTATGAAAGTAGCGTTTTCCGTATGTATAGCTTCCAGAGTTTCCAGGTTTAAATGGTCACCGTGCGGGTGAGTGATGAGAATTATGTCGGGATTAGGAACGCCTTTAAAAGCCTCAGCTCCACCATATGGGTCTACATAAATGATTTTATCATTCCATTCGAAGACGACAGTTCCATGCAAAATGGGTTGAATCACTAATGAGCCTTTTTCGGTTTCAAGAGTATCGGGGGTATTAGTAAGCTGAGCTTCTGCCGTGGCCACAGAAATCAACATCAAAAAAATATAAATAAAGAAGGTTTTCATGACTCTTTTGTTGGATTGAAAGATTAAAAACGTAATACCTGTTTCATTTAATTATTTACGAAATAAGCTGTAAAAACAACGTAGTGCTATGTCAATGTTCATTTGTCGTAGGCAGACCTGACAGGTTTTGTAGAATTTGTACCAGACATATCAAGTAGCTTCTTCCTGTCAGGTCTTGGCCAATTCAGCATTGACATAACAGTAAATCTCTCACTTCGTTTCCTCCAAAGAAATGCCTTTGGCAGAGATGATAAAGAGCTTACATCAAAATAGAAGCAGAGTAGCGGTAAACAAATCCTGTCAAAATTGCGATTCCAAAGCTAACTAAGGTGCCAATCAAAATATACTCGGTAAGTTTTCGGTTTTTAGATTCCCGCAGGTCACCAAATCGAAAAACGGATTTAGCTGCTATTAAAAAACCTATCGCCTGAAATTGGCCAATCACTATAAATCCGAATACGAAAAGGCGTTCGAGAACTCCAATAAATTTCCCGGCGCTTGCCAGCGACTCGGAATCGTCATCTTCAGTATGGGGAGTCCAGCGGGAAATGATTACACGCGTAAAAATGGATGCAGGCAAAGTCAGAAATAAGACAGCAACAGCGAGCAGTAAAAAGTTCGAGGTTTGCAGCCATTCAAAAGAGAAGCTTTCCGGCATCATTAAATTCCAAATAAAAATGATGACGGCAATATGTGTCGCCTGATCAAGAAAGAATAAGGCGGTTCTGTTTCTATAATTTTGCAGGTATAATTTGAGGCTGTCAATAATGAGGTGCGTGATAAAAATGAGCAATGCGTACTTCCAAAAGCTGATATCCCAGATTAAAAGGAAAGAAATGGCGCCATGAAGAAATGAATGCACATATAATTGGGGAGAACGTAGTTTTAGAAGCTCTTTTTCCTGAACGATTTTTTTGGATTGCAGAAAAAAATCTCCAATCAAATGCGCCAACAGCAGTTTTAACAATACACTCATAGTTTTGATATTAATTGTGAGATTTTCTTTCGGTACAATTTGTCTACTTCTAAAAGCTCAGCGAGATAGGAGCGGCCAAGGCGTTCGCTTACTGAAGATTGACTGATACCAAGCATTTTTCCCATTTTCTGCTGCGGCATAGCTTGATTATCGAGACTTACCCGAACAATTTCAGCTGAACCGGGAGACCAGTTATCCACTGCTATCAATAATAGGCGAAGGTACAAATTCATTTCTACGTTGAAGGTTGGGTCGAATGTAGTGATGCTTAGCGTACTTTTCTCACTTTTAAGCAATTCGAATCCTTTTCCGGAATTAATAAATGCCTCTCCGTTTGATTCCGTTATCTTTTCGGCAGTAAAATTTTTCTCTCCAATCCCGATCGACATTCGTACATCGAGAGATTTAAGGCTCTTTATATCAGCTTTAATTTTGATAGCGGCTAATAGCGCATCTTCGGTATTCTCAATTTGGAGCTGAAAACTATCACCCCTGAAAATTTCCCAACCTTGGGGATGTGACCCAAAAGTGTTCAGGGATTTCTTTAAAACAGGAAGCCAATAGCTGGTTTCTGTTTCCCTGGAATTGATAATATCGCCGGTTATCACACTAATCATGTGCGAATATCCGGTAAAAACCCGATAATCCCAAATATCGGGTTAACATCCGATATGAAAGAAATCAGTAGCTGATGAATTCCCGAAAAGTTGATACAGAAAAGAGGAGGTAGGAATAGCTCGTAAATAGCTTTGGAAAAAGTTCTGAGGAATAAAAAAGGCAAGAGGTGATAGCCTCTTGCCTGCTTAAATTAGTAGTAATCTAAAATTGGAAAGCCCTGCTTTATTTCATCAGCAGCATTTTGCGGCTGATAATTTCGCTGCCAATTGCGAGACGATACAAATAGACTCCACTGGAGAGTTGAGATGCATCAAAACTGATGGTGTGGAAACCAGCGCTTTTTGGCCCGCTTAAAATGGTAGCTACTTTTCTCCCCAGCATATCATACACTTCCAGATTAACATCGCTGCGTTCTGGCAGGCCGAATTTGATATTTGTCGAAGGATTGAAAGGGTTTGGATAATTCTGTTCGAGGCTTATGCTGTTTGGTACATCCGAGAATATCTCGTCATCTATGCTTGTAGCCTCACCAAAAGTAACGGCCCGCAAATCATCAAAATTTATGAAGCCAGTGCTTGGTTGACCGGGAGTATATGTAAGTTGAAAGCTGTCTATGTGCATACTTCCATTCAAAGTACCATCGCCATTTGCCCAGCCGGTTACATTATCTTCGGATAAATTCCATGAAACCAGTTTCCAGCCCGTCCAGTCTACCGTAGTCCAGTCGCTTGCTTCGAGTTCGTTATTTCCATCCCGAACCACAAACCGCATCTTATTTCCATTTCCATCCCCAAAAACATAAGCTTGTAAAGTATGTGTATCATTGAATGTTGGACTTGTTCTGGGAGTGTATTCCCGAATCAGGTGGCCTGATGAACTCGCATCCCAGCCATAGTCTACTCTCAATGAGCTGGAGCTGTTTGTTAGTATATTTACAATGTCGCTATCTGCTGAGCGGCCGGTTTCTTCAGCTATATAAGCGGCAGTACTTCCGCTTTGGCTCGGCTGCCACCAATTATCAACGCCCGAGTTAAAGTTATCAATCGAAACTACATCGTCGATATCTTTATCTCCTGTAGGGAAGCTTCGGGTGATGTTTGAGCCAATTGCGTTTCCATTCACATCGGCCAAATCGCCTGAAATAGTAAAGGTATAGTTTTTATTTGGAGTCAGATTTTCAGAAGGAAAAAACTGGAGAACGCTTTTTTCATTTACTTCATAATGCTTTACTGTTCCGGGCACCTGATAGCTTGATTGTGTAAGAGTAATGGAAGCTTCATCAATCGTGGCTTCATCCAAGAGTTCATCAAACTCCGCAGTTACAATTGGCAGAACTTCACTCTTCTTTATACTGGAAGGATAGTGATTTACCAAAGCCGGCGGCATAAAATCTTCAGGCCCTGTTTTGAAATTCAGGGTAAAAACTCCGCCCGAAGTTCCGTCACCATCAGCATCAAAAGCATGGGCAAACTCTGTTTTGTCAAAAGCGGTAGAGTCGATACTAATAGAATATTCGGTTTCAAAATCCAGAGAATCAGTAGTGATTCTCATCTGGGAATCATTGGCCCAGCTTATGGTGCCTTCAAAATCTTCAGAGGCAGAAAAAGCACCTTCCACAGATTCTCTGTCCATCGCACGGCTGAACCGTATAACAATTTCTTCGCTAGGATTTAAAGTGGTGTCAGCCTCAGTAGGGTAAGTAGATTCCACAAAAGGAGGGACGGTAGAAATAAGCGTGATATCCTTGAAAGTGAAATTATCGTTAATGATATCCACTTCAAAAGTATCGGCATAATAGCCGGGGCCTTCTACAGTAATTTCAGCTGTTCCGTTTGGTAAACCCTCTATATAATAAAAGCCGTTTCGGAGCGCATCAGGATTATTGGAAAACTGATTGAAAAGCGATTCATAACTATCGGTGGTATAAGACTGATCGTCAATTGTGACTGTAATTTCATTCAGTAAAGTGCCACTTTCTTCATCAGTGATATAACCGGTCGCAATGCCTACTACAGGTTTGTCTGCTTCGTGGTATTTGAGAATAGACCAAAAGGCGGATTGCGCTTCTAACCTTTTCCATTCCGCATTTAAATTTCGCTGCTGCTGTGTGGGATTGGTGTGAAATCCGCCTTCACTTAATACCGAAGCCATATCTGTAGTTCGGTTTACAGCGAGATACGGGAATTGATTGGCGTGATTATAGGGAGTTCCTTGGTAAAACGTGCGGTCGGCATAATTTCCAATGGTAGGAATTCGCATAGAAGCGGTGAGGTCATCTATCATATGATCACCCATCAGCTTGCCGCCTGGAGGGGTTTTTTCTACCGTTTGGCCATTCGAGCGCCAGCCACCATGGAGCATGAGTGTATTATTTGTTGTATTTGAACCCGCATTACTGTGAATGGAATAGTAAAAATCTGGGGCAAGCGTATTGGCCAGTATGGTTCTTTGAGAAAGCCCGACCTGTTGAGTATCTGAAGTACGGCTCATATAAACAGTGTCTATGTCTGTTTGAGTGAGTAACATTTCGCGCAGCGCCAAACCTATACGAAGTACCTTCTCAGGCTCGGAGTAGTTATACAACCCCATATTCTCAGTTTGGCTGTGGCCGGGATCAAGAAAAATGCTCCAGCCGTCAAGGCCAGTAACTTCCTGTGCATTTGCAGATTGTGGGGTGAAATGAAAGAGTAAAATAAGGGAAAACAAACAGGGTAGAATGCTTCTGAAAGATGGTAGATAATTAGACATAGCTGTTAATTTGAAATGAGAGAGAGTGTGTAAATATTAGATCACTGAACCAGGTTTAGCACGTAAATAGCGCCTTCATTTGCGGCATCAAAAACTATTTTTGAGCCATCCGGCGACCATGAAGGGTTCATGGCAATAAGATCTGATTCTGAGGTAAGATTAACTCTTTCAGTCCCATCAATTTTTAACGCGTAAAGATCTGATCTTACGTAATCATGGCCATCATCTTCTGAGACGGATGCTACAACATAGTCACTATCGGGTGACCATCTCGGGCGATTTGCCTGCCCTAAATCCACAAGATTACTTCCATCTATATTCATGGAGTAAAGGTTGCCGCCATATACTTCAAAAGCCAGCTTCTGTCCGTCGGGAGAAACCTGAAGACTAAGGTAAGTGGCATCTTCGAAGGGGGAAATATCTTCCGTGCTGTTTTGCGGAACTTTCCCTTTGGCAATGGCATCTTGTTTAAGCACATAAAAAGAAGGTGTGGCACTTTGCTTGAATCGTGCAGGAATTTCTTTTCCGGAGTCGAATGCTTCCACATCACCGGAGTTGATAAGCACAACTTTTTCATCAAAATTCGCCCAGATGGGTGTTGCCGGCATACTTGACCGAAGTTCGGTTAACTGCGTTGGCTCCTGGCCATCCGTGTGAAATATTTTGATGGCGTGAAAACGTCTTCGGTCATCATATTCAGAAATCCGGGCGAGAATTGACTCGGAATCCATAGACCACGAAAATCCAAAACCGGCTGATTCGTCGGTAATTTGTTCCAGGTTATTTCCGGATGCGTCGGCAGTCCAAATTCCCTGGTAACGGGCAGAAGTAAAAGCGATGGAAGAACCATCGGGTGCCCACACAGGAGACTGAAACTGAAGTTCAGGATGATCTATTAATAATTGTGGCTGCCCTTCAGGTTGCGGTTGTGCTTGCGCAGAAATGAAGAGAGAAAAGATTAAAATAAAGCTGAGGGTAGTAACTGATAATCTCATAAATAATAATTGAGTGAGTAAAATTAGCATGGGTAGTTTAACGAATATCTATAAGTTTATCTTGCCACATCACAGAAAAAATAAGATAGTATGTAAAATTATTTCTTTAGAGATAACAAAGCAGAGAGTTACAGACATTGTATCTTATAAAATAATTTTATTTTGTAACAAATCTTAGTTGGGTTTCTCTTGTCTGTAAAATTGAAGAAAAAATAATATGCGGGTATTAATTTTCGGGTTTTTAGTTTTCTGCGTTTTCGGATGCAATTCTGCTTCGGATGAACTTTGGCTTAAGGTTGACATGGCTTCTTTACACGATGAAGGTTTATTCAAACCTGATGAAGGAGACAAAATCAGTTTAGCCGGAAGTTTTAACGATTGGGAGGCTGGGGAGTATTATCTGCAAGATATAGAAGACAACTGGGTATATAGTTATAACCTAAATGAGCTGATAACAGAAGAAACCGGGGAGCTGGAATTCAAATTTGTTATAACCTCTGCCAAAAATCGTGAGCTGGTAAATGGCGGCTGGGAACGCATTCCCAATCGTAGTATTACCCCTGAAGATATTAGAAGAGAACAGCCGGTTCTGAATTTTAATAAACCTTGGTCTCCCCTGGTAACGAAAAAACTTAGCTTTCGGTTGAATATGAGCAACCAAAAAGTGTTAGGCTTTTTTGATCCTGATATGGGAGATAAAGTAGCGGTGACAGGCAGCTTTAATAACTGGAATGAGGAGGGAGTACTTTTGGAACCTGCCGAAGATTCCCTTGTATATCAATTTACTTTTCCGGCAGAAGTAAGAAAGCATGAGCCTTTGGTTTATACATATTTGATTATTCCCGGTACAGGCAGAAATGAAAAGGTAGTAATGCCGAATAAAGGCAGAGAATTTATAAATAACCGTTATTACAGAGAAGAATTGGCAACGGAATACTTTAATAACCAAAAGCGGGTACTGCGTGTGGAGCTTACAGAAGAGTGGATAGCACAAAAAACTTTAAAACAAGATGATGTGCTGCATTTAAAGCTAATGTGGAACGGCAGTCAAAGCCGGAATTACAGGATGGAACCAATGGGAGAAGGAGCTTATGAGACAGCGCTGCAAATACCGGAGACAGCTGCGGATTTGAAAGCTAAAGTGATGGTGAATTATGAGGAAGAAGTTTACGAGCTTAATATAATAAAAGTAGGATTGGAAGGTGGAAGTTTACTCCTAGGAATGTGAAAACATGAAAAAACAGCCTAAATATTTAAATAAAAATCCTTTATGAAAACAAAAATTATCTCTCTATTAATCATATTTTTAAGCATTTCAATAAAAGGTTACTCTCAATTTACTTGGTACAATCCTGTAGATGATGAAAAACAGATTTCAGCTGAATGGACTAAACCTTTTATAGATGAAAATCTGGATCAAAATGATGAAGTTACTTTTTTATCTTCGGTTTTATTCATAAAAGGTTTTCTACCTGTTAGTGAAAATTTAATTTTCCTTTTTGACCTTCCTTTTTCTCATTGGGGATTTCAAGATGGGGATGGGGTTGATGAGCAGGCTTCACATACTACCGTTGGAAATATATATCTTGGCGGACAATTTAAATTGTCTGAAATTTTTAGTGGCTTATCACCTTCAATAGAAACCGGTTTTAGGCTGCCTATTATGCCAGAGCCTGATTTTCCTGACAAACGGGGATATTTTACAGGATACTATTCAAGCATAGATCGCAGGGAAGCGTTTACTGAAAATATAATTCCCGCAATGGGTTTCCTTCATCTTGATTATAAAATTAATCCTGTTGCAAGTGTTCGTCTTAGCGGTGGTGCTTCATATTGGATCACGACAAAAAACTCTCCCACAAGTAATCAACTTTATCTTACTCAAAGTTTTCAGGTAAATTTTACAACACCGGAACTTGGAGGCAGAATTGGATTAACAGGAAAATACAATGTTGCACCTACTGACTCTTATCTTTCCAGAGATGATGTAACTCAATTTCATGCAGGCGTTAATAAAAATTTTAAAAGATGGAAGTTGGAGGTTTTTATTAGGACGCCTTTGGAAAATCAATTTTTTGAATTAGCCTATGGATCAAAGCTTTCCTTCCAAATTAAGTAAGAAAATATAGTATGCTATTTAATGCCCTTTTTTAATAAAGATAAAATTCATGAAGCACGAAACTAATTTCCTTATTACGATCATAGTAGCTGTTTTTGCTACTATGACAGACTGTGGGGGAGGCGCACCAGATCCCGAACCAACATTTGATTATCAGACTGAAATTTTGGAGGTTCGGATACTTCCGGATACTGTGGCAGTTGGAGATACGGTCTTATTTCATTGTGTCATAGAAGATAGCCTTGACCCGAGCTTTGAATTTAATTGGTTGTTACCTGATGTAGTACTTATACCTGTTAATGGGACTATAAAAGGTTCTAAAGTTAGGTGGAAAGCTCAGAGATATTTTGGCGCAAATCCTGGTGAAATTGTTGAAGCAAGCTTTGGAGTATTAGTAGATAATGGTGATGAAAGTAAAGATCCCGTCAATGAAACATTCCATTTTTATATAAAACACTGATTAACTCGTGATTATTAAGATTAAAATACAGGGTACATATGAAGAAGTTAAATCAACTTTTTATTATTATTTCTTTAGTAGGCGTATTCACTACAGATCTTTTAGCTCAAACAAATTGTAATAACGATGGTTGGGTATTACCCTGTAATAAATCGAATAACCGGTTTACATCGGACAATTTTGATATTCCACGACCTGCGCTTTCCCTTAGGGGTTTTGATAACACTATTCAGGATGAATATGTCCATTTCAGTAGCTCTAAGGTATATGGGGTCCGCCAATTACTGGAAAAAATATTCGGAATTAACACTTCACAGGATCAATATGCATTAGATCTTTATGAGTTTTACGTATCCAAAGCTGAACTCGAGTTCAAAAATGACTCTAATTTTAATAGAGAGTATAATGCTTCAGTCTTGGAAGCTAAAGCATTATTATCATTAATCAGTTACATAATTGAGAAAAATGATAATCCGGGAGGAGTTCTTGAAGGTGAGAATGTTGATCATACCTATTACAGAAATGAACTAATAAATGAGTTAGAAAATCGGAATAATTTTATCAGAAATGTAAATGCTTCTAGTGCTTTTAAAAGTGGAAAGTCATTGATGAGATTAGCGAGAGCCTGGGATTTATATCTTGCATTAGAAAATGCCTACGAAGACTTAGGTGGCAATCTCTCAAACTTACTAGATGCATCTGATAAGCAGTTTTGGAATAATGAAATTCATAGAGGTATAAAAGAATTATGGCAGGAAACACATAAAAACGTAGTTGATGTCCCTGAATGGGTTGATGCAATTACTAATGAATGGGCTGGCACGTTAAACGATTTTGCAGATGTACAACTTCATGAAGTTCAAGCAGGTAATTGGCCACTAATAAGTTATGCAGCCCTTGGTGTTGCCGCCTTAGGATTTAATGGGAATTTTTCAACATTTTCGGATGATGATGGCACGATTTTAATTCTCCCACCTACCATTATTGATAGAGCAATAAAAGCTGCTGATTTTAAGTATTGGGATAGTAATAACAAAAGGATGAATTATTGGTGGTACCAAACCGGCGAAGGGAAAGAATATTGGGCGGAAGGAGTTTATTATTTTGAACTTTTACTTCCCCCCCTTATTGAATTTTGGCATGTTATAAGGTCTAATGATATAACAAATTCTGGTAGTAAAATTGAAACTGAAAATAATGATCCTTTCAATTTTTCAGGTTTTTTAAATTCTATAAAATGGCACTATAATATTGCCACACCTGATGGAAATACACCACCGTTAGATGACGGTAACAAAAAACCAATAGAATCAGCAGGACTACTTAGTTGGGATGCCAGCTATGGGAATCATGACCTTGGAAAAAAATTCGCTTATATTCGAGATTTGCCTGAGATAAGTTCCTTTTTAGATAATGTTAATAGAAACAATTCCAGGTTAGTAGAAATTTCATATCCCCACGTGCAAGAAAATCAAGGCACAACTTGGGAAGAAGTATATGGGAATGAAGGATCTTCCGAAACATTAGCTCAACAAACTATAGTAAGGAAAAAAGATTCGGATGGAACAATGCACTATCTATTAATGAATGGTGAGAGAGGTGCCGCAATTACAAGTGGAGAAGGACATGAACAGGTAGATCAACTGCAATTACTTTATTATGTAGACGAACCTGGAGAAAAGGAAAACTCCTATTTAATGGATACGGGCTATGATTCCGGCAGTCCTAAAGATAATAGTACCTGGAACCACTATAATTTACATAATGTGCTAAGTTATAATAACGCCCCTGATGGAGGATATAACGGACCGAGTAGATCTCTTTTGAAAAAAAGAAAGGTTGCGGAGCACGCTTCAGTTGAGCATCTTTATTTTGATAACTATGTTAATATTATTCATATCTATGGGCAATTGCCAATTACACATTATAATTATATTGGTCAATCTATTTATTATTCAAAGTATAAAAGAAATACCTTATTTATAACAGAGGACACAGATAATAATATCCCTTCCTATATAATTGATTCAAATGCCGATGAAGTATATCCAGGGAATTTAGCTTGGTCAGAAAAACAAAGAAATGTAATTAGTATGAAATATTATTCTGATACAAATATATTGGAACCAAACAATTTATTTGTGTATAGAAAGTTTTGTCATACATGTAAAGGCGCAAGTAAGGATTTATATATATACATGGAGCCAGTTGAGGCTCTTCCCAGAACTGAGTTGTACACAACCCAGATGGGCACTAATTTATTAGTAAGAGAAAAAAATAACCAAGATATTGGCAATCCCGATGACAAAAATGGATACTACGCATCTTCACATGGATTGAACTACTATAATGATTTTAGTAGATCGTGGACTTCTGTTGCATATCTACAAGTAAATAATTTAAGGCCTACCCCGCCTGCAAAACAAATAAATTATTCTTCCACAAATTACAAAAGACCATATCAGGTTTGGGCCTATCAGCATAATGCAAATATTGTAGATATTTATATTAAAAGAGCAAAACCTAATAATGAAAGCTTGAGTAATGCTCTATCTTTTTCTCTTTCAGGTTTTAATAATCAACAGTTTTCTCTTACAGGAGGTAAGCAAGTTGGTTTTGCGAGGTTAGTAAAAGTTGGATCATCCTGGGAAATTGACAATGATTACAAAGTAAATATAGAACAAAAAGATTTTTTCTTTACTACCAACCAGAGTATAGATGATGTTTCCTATTCATCTGGATCTACAATTACTATTTCCGACAACGTAACCCTCACCATAACCGGCAATGTACAATTATATAATACAGAAGTACGATTAGGGCAAAACGCCCGTATAGAAGTTCGGGATGGTGGTAATATATTTTCAAATGGCAGTACCTTTGAAAGACTTAACTCAAGCAAGCGTTTCGATGGTGTTTATTTATATACAAGCGGTAATTATTTTGAAAACACTACTATAGAAGGAGGGGAATATGGAATTTATTCGCAAGGGTTGCTTGGTTATAACAATGGGGCTAATAATCTATTTATAGAAAACAGCGAAATCAAAAATAATCTGTATGGTATTTATTTAAGGCTAAGCCATCTCGCTTTGATTCGTGGTACAAAAATAAGCAACAATGCCAATTATGGAATTAAACTTTCTAATTCGCAGGATGTCCGCATTGCCGGTATTTATGATCCTTATGAAGAGGAATATACACGCAGTGAAATATCATTTAACGGTAGCGGCTCAAATGGCTTGCATGTAATTGGTTATTCTACCATAGATGTTGCCCATACCGATATTGTATATAATTCTCCGAATGGGGTTTATATAGATAATACATCAAAAGCCTATCTTGGTGAACAAAACGGAGATCCTTTAACTACACAAAATGTATTCGATTACAATTCAAGTGATCTATACATTTATAATTTAGCCAGAACTTATACCGTTTATACTTCATCGGCTTGGACAGTACCTGCTCGCGAAAATTACTGGCGCATGGGCTATGAGCCTGATGGGGGGAAATTTTTCGGGGAAGTTGATTCCGATGATTATTTAACAGACGATCCTCGTTATCCTAATGGAGGGTGTGAATTTCACTGCATTCAAAATGATGATGGAGAGGACATTCCTGAGCTGGTGCTATCCGCTTCTATGGCACAGAATGTAGCCGGGCAGGCAAAAGCAGATAATACCGAAGAGCCGCAACAACTTGTAAATACTTCAATAAAACTGCTTGAGCTCGAAAACAGAATGCACGCCAATCCCAATTCAGCATACATCGCGGGTATGTTGAAGTCCTATCACGGCCTCCTGAATCGGGTTGATAAAAACCAGCTTAAAAACAGCAGGGGGAAATTAAGAAACAATAGAAACTCCTGGCTTAAAAAATATCATAAGTTATACGGTTTAGAAGCGGACTCATTACCGCAGGAAGAATTCTTTGCTGCTCGGAATAATTTCGATAAGAAAGATCTGCCTATAGGAGAAAAGGATACTGATATAATGCAGCATAAAGAGACCGTTAAACAAATAGGTGAAACGGTGTTACTTTTGGAAGTTGAAGATGCGCTGAGAGTCGGAAATTTTCAAAGAATCTTTCATTTGTATGAAAAATACGGCCCTCATATACTAAATAAAGATAATGAAGCAGCTTTACTTACCGCTTTGGCAACCGCCTATGAAATGGCGGGAGAATACGGCAAAGCCATAGGCAGTATTGAAGAAATGCTTTCTATAGACGCCGACCCAGGTTTTCAACATTTATATCATGCACCGGATTTTACCGAAGAACTGGCTTACCTGAAGCCATTAATGGAGCGGGAAAATCAAGTGGTTGAGTTCAGTAAAGCCGTTGCTGAAAAACAAAAATTAAACGATAAAGACCTGCCAAATGAATTTGTTTTGAATAATGCCTATCCCAATCCATTCAATCCCTCCACTGTCATTCCATTTGTGCTTCCTGAAGATGGCAAGGTACGTATTGAAGTATTCGATGTTACCGGAAGATTGGTATCGGTGTTAGCTAACCAAAAGTATCAGAGTGGTTCTCATGAAGTACGTTTTGATGCAGGCCATTTATCCAGCGGAATGTATCTGCTGCGGGCGCAATATGGTGGAGTTACAGAAACACAAAAGATTACATTGGTTAAGTAATTCTTGGAATAAAAGGAGAATAAAACTCGGGCATCTATTGTTCCGAGTTTTATTTTTAGAATGAAAAAACTCATTTCTGTTTTTGTTTGCATTTCCATTGCCATTATTACAATTGACCCTTTAGGCTATTACCTATCCATTACTTTAAAGCACCACATGTTTATAGTTTTTGCCCCGGTGCTTTTACTCTCGGCAATTTGGTATCAAAAGAAATGGATAGTTGGCCTTATTCCTTTTTTGTTTTTGATAAGGATAATATGGCTTGGTTTAACAAATCCGGAATGGGTAACTCACCCGGGAAATGATTCATTTTTCCTGTACCTGAACTTACTGTTGGTCTTATTTGCTGCGTCGCAATTAAAACTTATCGATTATGGACATCTTTTTTTTGGATCACTCTATTTTATTGGAATTGTAGAAACTATCATTGGTATATGGCAGCTATCTATCTATGTTCCAAACCCCACAGTACCTTTAAAGACCGCTATGGTTGGAACATTAGGGACTTCAAATGGACTTGGTTTACTGCTGGTTTTATCCGTTATATCGGGAAGTGTTCTTTTTAAAAAAGCTTCAGAAAAGTGGATTCATATCAGTATCACAGCGGGCTTGCTATTTATTTTGTTGGGTATAATGTTAACAGAAAGCCGTGGTGCTGTACTGGCTTTATTAGTGGCGGGATTTTTAATTGGCTTCATACTTTTTTATAACGCAGAAAACAGTGTTACACAAGTTATAAAGAGATATAAAATTGCTACAGGTGTAACTGCCCTTATATTATTAATTGGAGTAGTCTATGGATTATATACTATTGACCGAGCCTCTTCTGAAGGCAGGTTGATGATTTGGCATATAAGCTGGGATATGTTTCAAGAACAACCGGTAACAGGTGTAGGTCATGGAAATTATGCGGTGAAGTATCTGGATTATCAAGCTGATTTTTTATCAGAAGCTGAGCATGTTCACCTTCAAGACAAAGCTGCCAATCTTAAACAGGCTCATAATGAATTCTTTCAAGCATTCGCGGAGGGAGGAATTATTGGCGGAATCTTTTTTCTCTTAATCTGGCTGTTGCCATTCATTTATGGATTAAAGTATGTACTTCATGCCAACCAAAAAGATTGGAAATTTATAGGTGTGATTGGAATACATGCTGCCATTCTCACGCACAGCTTAGTTGACTCTCCATTGCATGTATTTCCGGTGACGCTTATCGGCTATATAAATTTTATGATGATTCCAATGCCTGAATGGCAAATCAAATTAACATCATTCTGGAAAAAACTACTCATTATAGTGTTAGTAATTTTTACGTGTCTTATGGCTTTTAGAGCAAAGCGGCTTTATTCGGCACGTTATGCTTTAAATCAAGGGCTAAAATTTGCAAGTCAATTGGAATGGGAACCCGCAGTTATTCATTATCAACTGGCATTGAATAAATTTGGGAAAAAGGGCGAACTCGAACATTATCTGGGAGCCGCGATGGTCTTTAACGAGCAATATACCAAAGGAATATATTATCTCAACCAGGCCAAAAAAGATTTTAACGACCGTAATATTTACCTGATGGAAAGTTATGCTAATTTAAAACTGAAAAAGTATGAGGAAGCTGAGCATTTGGCTAAACAGGCTTTAAGAATGTTTCCCGATCATCTGGCTCCGCATTTATTGCTGGGTGAGATTTATTATCATCTGGATGAAATCGAGAAATCAAAATCATCCCTCAGAAAATGCATCACTATGGAAACTCATATCATTTCCCATGAAGTTGAGCAAATAAGCAGAGATGCTGAAGCTTACTGGAGAAATACTTACGGGGAAAATATTGACAGGCGTAGCCAAAATTAGGAATATGAACGCAATCTATTATCCCGGATAACCACCGCCTATGTAAGTACGGAGTGAATCAATTTCAACTTCTTGCTTTTCGATGGTTACTTTAACCACATCACCGATAGAAATTACGCCAACTATCATCTCGGAATCCAGAACGGGAAGATGGCGAATTTTCTTATCCGTCATAAGTTGCATGCACAGGTTTACGCTGTCAGAAGAAGAAACCCTGAACACTTTCTCGGTCATTATTTCGTGTACTTTTGTGTTTTTTGATGTGCGGCCCTTCAAAATCACCTTGTTTCGATAATCTCTTTCTGAGATTATGCCAACTAAAACATCGCCTTCTGTAACCAGCAATGCGCCAATGTTATGTTCTGCCATTTTCTCTATAGCGGCATACACGGTTTCATTTGGTTCTATGGAATGTATTTCATTTCCTTTCTTACTTAATAGTTCTTTTACCTGCATATAATCTCCCTTTGCGTTTTGGGTTAACTCAATAAACAGAAATTTTAGACTTTTGCAAGAAAATGATAAATATTTTCTGTGTTAATTTTCTCAATTCTTAGAGCAAAACCATGCAAACATTCTTTTTATGGCTGAATTTCTAACCAGTTCAGAAGAAAGAAATATGTCATGAATGCCGCCTTTTACTTCGATAAACTCGACTTCCTCACCAAGCACTCGCCCATATTTTTTAATATGCTCTACATTAAGCACCATATCGGATTCAAAAATTACATCATCCCACTTTTTTAGTCTACTCGATTTATCCGAATGCAAGATTAGAATGGGTACCTTGATCTCAGAAGATTTCCTTAGAAACCTTTGAGCAAGATAAACCGCGTACACCCATTTCAGATAAGCCGGAAACCCACCGATAGGCTTCCATTCTTCGTTATACTCCCATTCGCCTTTATGTTTTTTAGAGATGCTTGAGCCATATAAATGCGCAAAGGGCTTCTTTTTGAAAGCATATGGGTTGAACAAAGACAGCAATCCCGAAAGCGGCACAATCACATATTTTTGCCATGTAGTTAAATTGAATTCCAGAAAAGGAGCGTTCAAAACCAAAGCATCAACTAGACTTCTGTTTTTCCCTTTATTCATATAGTAACTGCTTATAAGTCCGCCGGTAGAATGTCCAAGTAAGGTAATTTTTTCCCCATTTTCGGTGTGAATGATATCCAGCGCGACATTAATTTCTTCAAAATACTCCCGTAGCGAACGGCAATAATTTTGGTGTTGATGGGGGAGGATGGAGCGCCCGTGTTTTCTTAAATCCAGCGCATAAAAGTTATAATCCTGTTCGTGGAATTTATCTGCGAGATGAGCATGAAAGAAATAGTCGTTGTACCCATGAATGTATAGTACCGCCTTTCTTCCGTCTATATTTTTTGCAGAACGAATGAGGGTGGCAACTACGCGCCCTTCATAGTCATCGGCCATTTCAAGAGTTTGCTCGATAAAACTTTCTATGGTCATGAGATTATTTTATTTCCTTAACCCGTCCAATTTGGCCATTTGTAAGGCGCACTTTTATCCCATGAGGATGCGTAGCACTTTTGGTTAAGATATTTTGAATAACGCCATAGCTAATATTGCCACTTCGCTGATCTTTTTTTAACACAATTCCCACTTCCATTCCCGGAAGTAAATCCATACGGTTAGTTCCCTGCATTTTCAGATACCTTTATATTTATTTTCAATAGTTTTCACGGATGAAGTTATCATCTCTTTTAGTACATCCTCATCAATGTCGGAGAGGGTTTTGATGTACAAACACGATTTTCCCGTTTTATGTTTGCCCAGCTTTTGCAGAAGTTCTTCGTATCTGGCAAACCCTGCCATTATATATAGGGTAATACTTTGCTTCCGGTTCGAAAATCCCACCAAAAACCAATCGCCTTCACGGCCACTTTCATAAACATAGTGATAGTCGCCGAATCCTAATATGCTGCTTCCCCACATTTTTCCTTCCTGTTTAGTAATGGATTTCATCAACTCATAGATTTGCAGACAATCCTTTTTTCGTTGCTCGTCTTCAATTTCATTCAGATAATCATGAACACTTTCATCGGTTTTTTGAGTTTTTAGTTCAGCCATTTCAGATACATTTAAGGTTTGGGATTTTAGCTTCTACATAGTATATACTCATGCAAATGAATAATCCATTAAAAAAATATTTCGGGCCAAGTACATTAGTCGCAGCGGCTTTCATAGGTCCGGGAACAGTAACAGTATGTACACTCGCCGGCGTTCGTTCAGGATATGTACTGCTTTGGGCGCTGTTATTTTCGGTGATTGCGACCATTATTCTTCAGGAGATGACAGGGAGGTTAGGCCTTATTACCCGCAAAGGATTTGGCGAAGCCATCCGCGCTGAGTTTAAGCATCCTGTTATTAGAACCGTCAGTATCATTTTGGTATTGAGTGCCATTGTACTTGGAAATGCAGCTTATGAAGGCGGAAATATTTCTGGGGCCGTTCTTGGCTGGGAAGAATTCTTCATTGGCTTTGATATCACAGTAAATGGTTTCACTGTTCAATTAACTCCATTCATTATTGGAGGAATTGCTTTTTGGCTTCTTTTTGCGGGAAGTTTTGAACGAATTTTGAAATTCATGATTGGGGTGGTGGTAGTTATGAGCATCGTCTTTGTAACCACCGCCATCATTGTTGCCCCGGACCTTGGCGCAATTGTCAGAGGATTATTTATCCCCACTGCTACACCGGGAGAACTTTTCACGGTTATAGCTCTCATAGGAACTACCGTAGTTCCGTATAATTTATTTTTGCACGCTTCCACGGTACAAGAACGCTATGTACGTGCTTCTGAACTTTCTGATATGCGCAAGGAAAACGCAGTGGGAATTATTTTAGGAGGTGTCATTTCCATGTGTATCGTAATTACAAGCGCTGTGGCATTTGGAGACGAGATAGTTGAAGTTACAAACGCCGCTACAATGGCTGCTCAGTTAGAACCACTTTTGGGTAATTGGGCTTCAGGATTCATGGGAATAGGCTTATTTGCCGCAGGAATTTCATCTGCCGTAACCGCTCCGCTTGCCGCCGCTTATGCCGCTAAAGGAATTTTGGGATGGGAAATTAGCCTCAAAGATTTCAGGTTTCGAATGGTGTGGGGAAGTGTTCTCCTGGTGGGCGTTTTATTTTCGTCGCTAAGTATTCGTCCGGTTCAGTTGATAGAATTTGCGCAAGCTGCAAACGGAATTTTACTCCCGCTGATTGCGATATTTCTGCTTTATATAATGAATAAAGCAGTGTTGCTCGGTACATATAAAAACTCAACCCTTCATAATATTTTGGGTATAATTGTCATTATTGTAGCTTTTATGGTAGGATTCAGAGGATTAAACTCAGTATTTAATTTTTTGTGATAAACAGGATAATCAGTGATATCGAAAATCGATCTTAATTGTGATATGGGAGAATCGTACGGAAAGTATGTTTCCCATCAAGATGAGCAGATAATGCCCTTTATATCGAGCTGCAATATTGCGTGTGGTTTTCATTCCGGTGATCCGTTCACCATTCAAAAAACTATAAAACTGGCGATAAAACACGAAATCGCTATCGGGGCACATCCGTCCTATCCTGATTTGCAGGGATTTGGCAGGAGAGTCATGAAGATTTCGGGTGATGAGCTGAAAGCTTGCATTTTGTATCAGGTGGCTGCTTTGAAAGGAATGACTGAATCGCTCGGAGGTAAACTTCATCACGTAAAACCACATGGCGCCCTGTACAATTTTGCTTCCTCGGACAAACAAACTGCAACTACGGTTGTGGAAGCAATTTTAGAAACAGATAAAAAGTTGAAGCTTTATGCACCCGACAAATCTGCCTTGGCGGATATTGCCCGGGAAAAGGGACTTGAAGTTCGGGCAGAGGTTTTTGCAGATCGGCGCTACGAAGATAATCTCCTTTTGCGTTCGCGTAAACTGGAAGGAGCGGTGCTTCATGAGCAAAAATCTGTGCTGGAGCAACTTGAATCGATGATTCTAAAAAAGAAGGTTAGAACTTATTCAGGAAAAGAATTCCCTATAAAAGCGCAAACCGTTTGCTTGCACAGCGATACTCCCGGCTCGGCCAAATTAGCTAAAGAAATCCATGACTTTTTGATCTCAAAAAATGTCGAAATCACTTCAACTTAACGGGGGTAACTGGAAATGCAGCGAACTGGGAGAAAGCGCTTTACTTCTTGAACCTGAAATTTCTGTTCCAGTTGAAATTATTCACCAAGCTACGGGGATTTTAGAACAGGCTAATTTAACCGGAGTAATTGACCTTATTCCCGCTTACAAAAGTATCGCTTTGCTTTATGATGATATCCTCACGGAAATAACTGAGGAAATTGAGAAAATTCAGTTGGCAGTATCGAATATTAAAGAGATAAATATCTCCCCGAAAACTCATACTGTCCCTGTTTGTTACCACTTGGGTTTGGATTGGCAGGAGGTTGAAAAGTTCACATCACAAGAAAAAGAAGACATCATTCGAAAGCACCTGAATGCGGAATATAAGGTAGCAATGATGGGCTTCATCCCGGGATTTGTGTACCTGGAAGGATTAGACGAAAGCATTGCTTGCCCCCGAAAAGAAAATCCCCGAATGCAAATTCCGGCAGGTTCTGTGGGAATTGGTGGTAATCAGGCTGGAATTTATTCGCTGGAAAGTCCCGGCGGATGGCAGATTATAGGCCGGACTCCTCTTTCATTTTTCAATTCGCAAACAAATCCACCAACAAATATTAATCCCGGAGACCGGCTGGTTTTTGAGCAAATTTCAGAAGCCGAATTTCATAAAATGAAAGAGGCTTCATCATGATTGGAAGCCTGAAAGTATTAGATGGCGGATTATTTACGACCATTCAGGATACTGGAAGAACAGGTTTCCGGAAATATGGAATTCCCGCTTCCGGGGTGATGGATGCCCACGCCACAAAATTGGCCAATTGGCTGGTTGGAAATCCACACGAAACCCCGGTTATCGAAATGACGCTGCAAGGAGCGAGTTATCAATTTCAGAGTGATGCGGTCATCGGAATCTCCGGCGCTAATATGGATGCGAGAGTGAATAATCAACAAATAGAACGCTATAAAACACAAGAGATTCGGGAAGGAGATACACTTTCTTTTAGCTATGCGAAATCCGGTTGCCGGGCATATTTGGCGATTCAGGGAGAGTGGAAAGTGGAAGAAGTTCTTGGCAGCTACTCTGCATATACAATGGGTGGTTTTGGCGGGAAGTTTGGGAGAATAATCAAAAAAAATGATGTGCTGGAATGGGATTTTGAAAAGCAGGAGAGAGGAAAAAGAGAAGTCCCAAGAAAATTGCTTCCGTACTATTCATCTTCAGGAAACCGAATCAGAATTATTGCGGGGCAGGAATGGGAGGTGTTATCTAAAGAAAATCAGAAGCGGTTTTTGGGAAGGGAGTATCAAATATCATCCGAAAGTAACAGGATGGGGATGAGGTTACAGGGAGAGCCCCTTTATTTTGAAGGAGGGGAGATGGTTTCTTCGGCTGTGATTCCGGGAATTGTTCAATTGCCCAAGCAAGGGAATCCAATAATTCTGATGCAAGATGGTCAAACGGCAGGCGGTTATCCAAGAATAGCCAAAGTAGCGGATGCCGACTTATGGAGAATAGCACAACTGGCACCTAATTCAACATTGGCTTTCAATTTAATCGAAATGGAAGAGGCTAAAGCTCTCAGCAGGTATATGAAGAGCCTTTATGAGTTGTTGGGTTGAGTCGGGGAAGCCAGTGTGGCGTGTATTCTTAAAGAAACTGCGGGGGATAAGAAAACCCAAAAAAGAAGTACCCAAGAGAGGATTTGAACCTCCACGCCATTGCTGGCATACGCACCTGAAGCGCACGCGTCTACCAATTCCGCCACTTGGGCATTAAAATCTCTGAGGAGGAAATCAGGGTTTGGAAGTTAAGCACATTCCCCGATTATTTCAGCAAAATCATTTTTCGGGTTTGAAGAAAGTCACCGGCTTTAATAGTGTAAAAGTACACTCCGGAAGCCATGCTTTGTGCATTCCAGTTTAGGCTGTGAGTTCCGGCCGTCATTCTATTATCCAGCAAAGTTGCTACTTGCTGTCCAAGTGCGTTGTAGATGATTAACTGCACCTCTGAGGCCATTGGTAAAGTAAATTGAATTTTAGTGGTGGGATTAAAAGGGTTTGGATAATTTTGATTCAGCTCAAAAGCTTGTGGAGCTGAAGCAAGTTCCTCGTTACTGATAATCACCGTTTCTGCAAGGATAATATTGTTCCATACTCCGTGCTGTCCCTCGGAATTTTCATCCGAAAACATAGGCGAATATTCTTCAGGTCCGGTTAGAATTTGTGTAACATTTTGGCTGCCGGTACCATTATCAAGGCGAAGCGGAATGGCGTTGTTATCGGGATTTATAGTTGGAACTATCGTTTCATAAACAATATGAAACTCCTGTCCTTCTTCGAAAGTTAATTCCCAGTTTGTGACATCAAAGGTTTGCCATCCTGAACTCAGCATATCAAAATCTATAGAATCAGAAGCCATAACGGTTCCCGGTACTCCTGAATTATCGGTATACGCGGCTATTCGGAGCAAACCATCACCCTTAACTTCGATGGGTTGATTTGAGGTGGCATCCTCCCCGCTTACGATAAATAATTCCAGCGAATGCAAAAGAGCGTCTATTGCAGCGGTAAATTTGTTACTGAAACCGAGACGGGCCTCACCAGATGCATTTCTGTAGGGAATATTCCAATAAAAAGCCTGAGTATTGCTATAAGTATTGTACGAGCTAAGATTATAAACCTGATTTCCGGAGACATTTACCGTGAAATCTCTTGTAGTTGTATTTGAGGAGTCGGGTGGGCTTGGGCTAGTATTTGCAAGCATGATATAGGCTTCGTCAAACACTTCTCCCTCAGGGGTTGTGAATTCCACTCCTCTGTTTAAAGTTTGCACGTTAATTACATCGCCGGCTTTTGTGATTATACGAACGCGGCCGTTATTGCCGGCATGATCTACAGATATCGTCAAATCTTCCACCTGCTGAAAGCCGAGATAATCAATTCCTCCTTGCTGAACTCCTACAACCCTATTCGAAATTTTGGGTGCTTCAAAATCTACCCTTGCGGTGAAATTACTTAAAAATGGGTGATTATAACCATAGGTTCTGTTTGCTGTTTGTACCGTATCGTTTACAAGATTAGCGATTCCCCAATTTACGAGCAGGTCTGCAAAGGTTAATGATGAACCTGAATTAAAAAGAGCATTATTTATTCCTGATACTCCGCTAAGTGGCTCTCTTGTAAGGTAACCCGCCTTTTCAAAACCAAGTTGATCCCATAAATAGCTTGTGAAAGCAGCAGCTCGGCCATAATCTACCAATACGTTTCCTCTGTCCCAACGGAAAATAGGCACATTCGTATCGTCTAAATAAGTGGGATAACTTGAATGTGGGAAGTAACCGCTTAGCAGGGATGCAAAATTCGACTGGGCTTCATTTATGAATGTGTATTCACTACTGCCGGCGCCATCATTATAGTTATAGTGAATGAGATGCTGATATTCGTGAGAAAGTGTACTCAATGGCCGCAGAGGATCGGTTTCTCCGCTTGAGAATATTCCAGGATATGAATCGATATAAAGCACATCACGCTCGTTCGAACGGTAACTAAGTGGATTGGTATCGGGGAACTGATCCACACCATAGAAAAAACCCGCAACATAACCTCCGCCTTTATCAGGATTCCATCCATCTTGTATATCCGTAATCAAAAAATCCACCAGTCCATCACCGTCATAATTTGGAGGATCGCCAAAGATATCGTTGCTTAAGTCGATGATTCCCCGCTCGGGATTGAACGAATATTGGTTGGATTGCTCCTCGAGATACTTGAAGATACTGTCGGCTACTTCTTCATTTAAGTGGCCATTGTCGATTTCTGCGATTTCGAACCAGATCTGTGTGAGAGTTCCTTTTTTCATTAAACGGAATTTTTTGGTATCAAAACCACCATTCTCAACGTCTGCCACAAAGAAATCTCTTTCATCGCCTTCATCGTCAACTATTGCAGATTTAGCCCGGCGTGGTACATTTCCTTCCGCATTTGCTCTCATCAACTCTTGCAGCCAAGGTTGTTTATTCAGCTTATCAGAAATATGAACAGGGTAAAAGTTATCGGATGAATTTCCGCCTTCGGGCGCTTTGTAAGATTGTGCGGCTATTTGGAAGCTAAATCCTGTAGATATTAAAAATGAAAAAAGTAGTACTGATCTTTTCATACTTATTCTTGTCCTCTGATTTTGTAATAATGAACTTCAAGCATAATTACATTTCCCAGTTTCTGTTCCTTACCGTAAATAGTAACGTGTTTACCATTAATTGAATCAAAAGTCTCTTTCATAAATCTTCTGTCGCCCATCAATCTGAATGATGCACTATCGGAGACAAATAATGTGGGAGTCACAAAGGGTTCACTACCTGAGAAATTGAGAGTTCCAGATTTTTCTATCAAACCGGATGTATCGGCATCTGAAGTAAGCTTTTCGGTAACTAAAGTGTCAATGGCACTCTCGGTTATTTCCGATTGCGTAGTGTCGTTAGCAGAATAAGCTGATTCCTGATCTTGTGAATCTCTGGAACCACATCCCCAAAAAAGAGAAACTGACAACAAGACGATAAGAGTATATTTTATCAAAATGGCAAAGTTTATTTTATGTGGAAGTTAAGGCAATTTTCTGATCAGTAACCGGAGTTATTCGAGTTTTATTTCAGATTGCGAAGAATATCTTCAAGGCGATCCCAAGACTGATTTCTGGCAACTACATTAGGGTCATCAGCGGCCGCACTGGGATTATCTCCGCGCCTCATGTATGCATGTCCGGCATCATCATAAATGACATAATCGTATGTACTTCCGGCTTCATTCATCATTTCTTCGGATGTTGAAATGGTGGAGTTTACTCTTTGGTCATCACCCCCATAAAAACCATATACTGGGATTTCAATACGATCATAAGCGGCCATTTCTTGCGGTCCTGTTCCATAAAAAACAAGTGCGGCATCAATTTCATCTCCGGCATTGGTCGCAAACCGGAACGACTGCGAACCACCCCAACAAAATCCAACAACGGCAAACTGACCATTTCCAGCTTTAATGGTTTTGGCATATTCCAGTACATTTTCTAAATCGGTAGTTACCATTTCGGAATCTAATCCATAGATGGCTTGTCGGGCTGCATCTGAGGATTCAAAATCACCGGTTTTCTCAATTCCCTCTATTGTATTTGAAATCAGATCGGGTGCTATGGCAATAAATCCTGCTTCAGCCAGCTGGTCGGCAAAACTTCGCGCCCATACATCAAGCCCTCTGTTTTCATGAATTACAATAATAACTGGTGAATTTGTTTCTTTTTCTGGATAGGCAATAAAATTATGGAGAGTGCGGTCTGAAGACTCAATGGTTACCCACTCGTGATGTCGGGGCGAATTTTCTAACTGCTGCTGAGCATATTCCTGTGCAAAAGCAGAACAGGATATAATAAAAAGAAGTGAAAACGGTATCAGGTATTTCATAGGATTCTCATTAGTCAAAGATTGATCTCACAACTAAATAAAAATCCCAATCATTTCGTAGTAATTTTGAAACTTACCGTTGGGAATTTTCCCTTACTCAATTAGTGTCATGTCAATGTTCATTCGTTTTAAGCAGACCTGTCAGGTTTTGTAGAATTTGTACCAGACATATCTAATAGCCTCTAAACCTAACAGCCTTGGCCAATTCAGCATTGACATAACATTAGTCTACAGTTTCAGGATCTATCCTGGTTGGAGTTTTTCTGCCGGAAGTAATTTCTTCCGCAGCTTTTGCAATAGCCGCGATGGTGCTAGTTGCGTGAGTGATATTGATGGTTTTAAACTCATCAGTTACCCGGTGATAATCCTCATCAACATCGATAGGTGTAGTACTTATGGAATGTGCCGGAACACCCAGTCGGGCGAGTGTAGCATTATCAGAACGATAAAATAAATTCTGGTTGGGGTAGGGGTCGGGATAGAAAATGAAACTGGAATCTTCGACACTCTGCTGTAAAATTTCTCCAAAAGTTGAACGCTCATAACCAGTTATCCATGCGGAATTTGGCCCATTAACCGCTGGTTTTCCAATCATCTCAATATTGAACATCGCAACAATGTGGTCTGGATTTAATTGCTCTGAGAAATATTTTGAACCATATCCACCTGCTTCCTCCGCTGTGAATCCTACAAAAAGGAGGGTGCGTTCAGGAGTAGGCCGTTCACTAAAATGGCGGGCCAGCTCAATTACAGCCGCCACGCCGGAGGCATTGTCATTCGCCCCATTTGCAATGGAGTCCCCCTCAGAGGTAGTTTTAACTCCTATATGATCGTAATGCGCTGAAAAAATTACAATTTCATCGGAAAGATGGCCTTCAATTTTGCCAACTACATTAAATAGCTCAATTGGCTGAACTGAACTTTCTACGTTAACAGTTAAGGTCGAGACTTCATCTTCAGATAGAATAAATACATCGCTTTGAGAATTATCTAACTCTAAGGTGCGTGTTGGACGAGAAAAATAGCTTCGGTATCGGTGAAACCATTCTTTATGAGCTTTATCAACCATAACTACGGAAGGGATATCATCTCTGAGGTAGTTGCGAATGGATTCTCTGAAATTATCATCCCCCGAAATTCTATGGATGTCTATATCATGTTTCTCCCACTTTATGTGTTTAGCGAAAACGCGGGTGAAGTAATCATCTTCAACAATTTCTTTACCATTGATAGAGACGTCCGCTTGTTGTGGGCTGATGGTATAAACTATGAAACTTTGGTGGAAGGTTTCCAGAGGAGCTAAAGGAGCCAGTCCAATTTTCGCGAATTCGCTGGAAATGAAATTTGCAGCAAGTGCAGCTTCTGAAGAAAACGCGGCACGGCCTTTCATTTCATCCGAGCTTAGCGCTTGAATTATTCTTGCGACGTTACCTTCGGTAATTTCCGGTGATTTTGTGCATTGGGAGGTAAGTAATCCCGTACCTGCAATAAATAAAAGCGTCAGGAAAGAAGTCAATTTGTATTTCATGAAAGATACTCTAAAGAAATTAGTTCTTGCCTAATTGTAAGGAAACTGAGCACTCTCAATTGAAAAAAAATGATATACCCGAGTAAAGCTCTGTAAAAATCTAAATACTGACCGAAGTCGAGGGTTCCCATGTGAAATTTGGATCACCAAATTTCTTTAACGTTCGATAATGAGAAGCAACAGCTTTGCTGAATGTTTCGTGGCAGTTATAAGGTATCCCAAATTCTTTAGCAGTCTGCTCAACAATCGGGCTTATAGCCGGGTAATGAATACTACATACCTTAGGGAAAAGGTGATGCTCAATCTGATAATTCAGCCCTCCAATGTACCAGGAGAGTACTTTATTAGAACGTGCGAAATTATTGGTAGTCAGCATTTCGTGAATCGCCCAATGATTTTCGATCATATGCTCTTCGTTTGGCAGGGGGTGTGTGGTTTCTTCAACCACATGCGCAAGCTGAAAGATAATGCCAAGAATAAAACCGGCGGTAAGGTGAAATGTTCCAAAACCAATAAGCCACTGATACCAAGTAAGATCAAGTAAAATGATAGGCAGCGCGATGGTATATCCGTAGTACATAATTTTTGTAACTATCAGAGTAACCCATTCTTTCAATGGATGGTTTTTATTTTCGTAAGGGCCTAAAGGGGATTTAAAGAAATACCAATAATCTTTGATGAATACCCAAAAGAAAGTTGCGAAACTATAGGCGAAGAAAGCCAGAATATGTTGTGCGCGATGAACGGGTTTATGCTCAGAGTGAGGAGAGAGCCTGATAAACTCAGCCACTTCAAGATCTTCATCATGGCCGTGAATATTGGTGTAGGTATGGTGAATAATATTATGGGTGATTTTCCAGATGTAACCATTGGCACCCATCACATCAAAGAAAAGGCCAAGGCCATAATTGACACCATTTTTGGAAGAGTATGAACCATGAAGAGCATCATGAGTGACCGAAAACCCGATACCGGCCATTCCGATTCCCATAACAATGGTAAGTGCCCACATCACCCCTAAAGAAAACTGCCCACTTATAATCAAGGCATAAGCGCCAAAATACACGCTAAGCAAAATGATGGTTTTAAGAACCATTGCAACATTTGCATTTTCGGAGAGATTGTTCTCCTTAAAATATACAGCTACTCGTTCCTTAACGGTTTTACTGAATTCTCTGTCAATTTTATTGTTAAATGTGACTTTTTTGACTTCCACTTATCCTCGTATTTAAGTTCCTTCCTTTGATTAAAAATAACCGAATAACGCTCATTAAGCTAATTATTTTCTTATTACCCATTCCGTATTAACTATGGAACCGGCTGGCAAAAAAAAACCCGGCCTGATAAAATCAGAACCGGGTTTTTAAGATTCAAAAAAATCTTAGCTAACTCTGGATACTTCCACAGCGCTAAGTCCTTTTGGAGTTTCTTCTACTGAATACTCAACTTCTTCACCGTCAGCGAGACCTTCTTCAAAGCCAAGATTCTCGATGTTGTTGCGGTGTACAAAGATGTCTTTTCCACCATTCTCAGGCTCGATGAATCCAAATCCTTTTTGTGCATCGAACCATTTAATTTTACCGTATTCCATAATTGTGTTGGGTTGTATTGATCACTGCCACAATATACTGCTTTGAGTGTGTTATCAAAAAGTGTACTAATTTTGCAGCTGTGAGTTAAATTTTAGTTGTACAAACTATAGATGGGAAACAAATACTATACTAAAAATACTAATACTGAATCTGACCATACATTTGCGTTAACTAAATATCAAGTTTTATAGGGTTAATACCAAATAATGTACATTAAAATTTAGTTTTCCTGTTTAAAAAAAATACCGCTCAAACATGCAAAAGTTTAAAAGTATGCAGGTTTAATTTACATTCTGAGGTTGCCACTGTAAAAGCAACATTTTTTGTGGATATAGACCCAGTTAGGTTTCAGAACGGAAGGTAAAACCAAGTATAAAATTTGAGATCTTATAAACACATATTAATATACCTTTGCCTGTCTTCTTTTTCTGGATTTGAAACGGGGAAATTGCATGCTCAGTCGAGTAATGAATCGGGTTTTGAGCTTGTTGACACCACCGAACAAAGGATTAGAATACCGTTTGAGCTTATCAATAACTTGGTAATCATTGAAATTCGCATCAATGGGTCTGAGCCGTTAAAATTTGTTTTAGATACCGGTGTTGGAACAACTTTGATAACCGGATTACCAAATAACGAAGAACTCTATTTAAAGAATTCAAGAATTATAACCCTTGCCGGGCTCGGAGAAAATGAGCCGATGCAAGCATATCTCTCTAAAAACAATTCAATCAGCTTAAAAGGAGTAGAAGGGGAAAACCTGGATGTGGTTTTTTTGTTAGAGGATGTGTTCAACCTTTCCTCATTCATGGGCACATTTGTGCACGGATTAATTGGTTATGATTTGTTCGCAAACTTTGCGGTAGAAATTGATTACAAGAAGAAACACATTTTTCTGTACGAGCCTGAAAGTTATAAGAAAAAATTTCAAAAGCTTTCTAAACATCGGAAATGGCATAAATTTCCTATCCTGATAGACAATCAAAAACCTTACCTATACTTGGATTATTTGCCATCAGGAGAAACTACAACCCACCAGATAAAGCTATTAATAGATTCGGGAGCAAGTAATGCGTTTTCTTTTTATGAAACCACCGAGGATTTCTTCACCATTCCCGCTTCAAATATTCAAACCCTCTTAGGAATTGGTTTAAGCGGAAACGTGAATGGGAAAATGGGACGGGTTAATGAAGTAAGTTTAGGGAAATTTATCTTTGATAAGCCTGTTGTTGCATTTCCGGACAGTTTATCTGTTGCTAATGCTATTCGGCTAAGTGATAGAAATGGAAGTGTGGGTGGAGAAATTCTCAGGCGGTTTAAAGTGATTTTCCACTACCAAGATGGCTTTATGCTGTTAAGAAGTAACAATGATTTCAAAGACGATTTTAATTACAACATGAGTGGCATTGAAATTTATACACCTATTCCGAATTTGCCGTTATATGTAATTTTAAAAGTAAGAAAAGGTTCTTCCGCCGATGTGGCCGGAATAAGAGAGGAAGATATTATTAACAGAATTAATGGTACGAAAACAGAAGAACTAACCTTTAACGACATTCTTAATTACCTGGAAAGCAGAGAAGGTTCCAGTATCAGAATGGAGGTTCAGCGTGATTCTACCATCAAAAAGTTTTTCTTCAGGCTCAGAAATGAGCTGAAAGTGGATTGAAACATTTTACTGAATTTGACAGGATAATTTCCCGCAAATTTACTAAATACCTCACCTTCTTTTTATTAATTGATCTCCATTTCCTCATGAATAAAAAATTACTATTAAAAAGTGTATTGGCAATTTTAATAATTGCAGTAACATCCGAAGTTGCTGTTTCCCAGGAAGATTTTAGCCGTGGTGCAAAAGTTGACTGGAAGAAAACCATTAAGAGTGAAGTCACCATCAAAGGCACTAAAATTCCTTATACCACAACAGTGGGCAATCAACCGGTTTGGGATGAAAGTGGTAAAGCGATAGCCTCTCTGTTTTACACCTATTATGAACGCTCTGATGTACGCGATAAAGCTAACCGGCCATTGGTGATCTCTTTCAACGGCGGTCCGGGCTCTGCTTCAGTTTGGATGCACATTGGATACACCGGCCCCAAACTGCTGAATATTGATGATGAAGGATTTCCTGTGCAGCCTTATGGAGTGAGAGATAATCCACATTCTATTTTAGATGTTGCGGATATCGTGTTTGTGAATCCTGTTAATGTCGCATTTTCCAGAATTATTGATTCAGAAACAAAAAGAGAAACGTTTTTCGGGGTGAATGCCGATATCGAATATCTCGCAAAATGGATAGACACTTTTGTTTCTCGCCAAAACAGATGGCCTTCCCCTAAATATCTCATTGGTGAAAGTTATGGAACAAATCGGGTTTCGGGTTTGGCTAATAGGTTGCAATCTTCTCACTGGATGTATCTAAACGGAGTGATTTTGGTGTCTCCAACAGGCCTTGGAATTGAAAGAGACGGACCAGCAGACGACGCGCTTCCACTGCCATATTTTGCCGCTACTGCATGGTATCATGATGCTTTAAACCCGGAGCTTCAACAACAAGATCTGGTCGAATTTTTACCTGAAGTAGAGCGATTTACCATCGAAGAATACATTCCTGCTTTAGCGAAGGGGGGATTCATTGAAGAAGCTGAAAAACAACAAATAGCTCAGAAACTTGCGCAATATTCCGGCCTTTCAGAACAAGCCATCGTTGACAGAAACCTGCGCATTTCCACTTCTTTTTTCTGGAAAGAACTACTTCGGGATCAGGGACTAACCATCGGCCGTCTCGACTCTCGTTATCGTGGGGTGGACAGAGAAAATGGGGGAGATCGATATGACTATGATCCCGCCCTTACTTCCTGGAATCATGCATTTACGCCGGCAATCAATCATTATTTGAGAGATGTGTTAGGCTATGAAACCGATCTTCAATATTGGATGTTTGGCTCGGTACATCCCTGGGATAGAAACAGAGACAACACGGGTGAGAATTTAAGGTCGGCAATGGCAGAAAATCCTTTTCTCAACGTGATGATTCAAGCCGGTTATTATGATGGCGGCACCAATTACTTCGATGCCAAATATACCATGTGGAACATGGATCCCAGTGGAAAGCTAAAAGACCGATTCTCCTTCAAAACCTACCGAAGCGGCCATATGATGTATTTACGGGCAGAAGATCTGACAATATCAAATCAGGATATCAGAGATTTTATTCAGAATTCAATTCCAAAAGAAGGAATGCCGGCAAAATATTAACGAGCATTACCCCATTATTCTGGAGCGGAACATGAAAAACACCGCTCCCAGAATACATAATGCCGCCCAAAGATAATCGAGTTTTAAAGGCTCTTTCATATAGTAAAGAGCAAAGGGTACAAAAACCGTAAGAGCTATAACTTCCTGCATTATTTTAAGCTCGGCGATGGTCAAAACGGAATATCCGATTCTGTTCGCCGGTACCATAAGCATGTATTCAAAAAAGGCTATGCCCCAGCTCAGTAAAGCGGCAATTATCCACGGTTTGGTATTTAGTTCTTTCAAGTGGCCGTACCAGGCGAAAGTCATAAAAACATTGCTGAGTGATAAAAGAAGGATGGTAATAAGAGTAGGTTTCATTTCCGTATGTGTAGATTAGATGAGCTGGAAACAAAATTACCGCTTTTACAGAATGAAGAAAACAGGAGGGAGAAATTCTTTTTTCTTAGGCATAAAAAAACCTGATTTCTTTAAGAAATCAGGTTTGAAAATTTTTCAGGAGAAGATCATTCTAACCTGTAAACTTCAACGGCACTAAGGCCCTTAGGAGTTTCTTCAGTTGAAAATTCAACTTCCTCTCCGTCATTAAGACTCTCTTCAAATCCTAAATTCTCTATGTTGTTGCGGTGTACAAAAATATCTTTGCCACCATTTTCTGGTTGGATGAATCCAAATCCTTTTTCACCATCAAACCATTTGATTTTACCGTATTCCATAATAAAAAATATAATATATGTTGTTCACAGGCACAGTTGGTGTTGTATGCTAAATTGAATGAGCACACCATTTCTTAATCGGCTGTGAGTCTGTTTTAGTTTTACAAAAATAGAAGGGGAAATAAATACTGTACTAAGAAATAATAATAATAAAATACCGATGTCGTCCTTTAATTTGCAGGTGCATAATATCCTAATATTTTAGGCCAAAATCAAAGTTGATTTAGGATTCCCTTTTTTGAAAAAATATCAGGATGTAGTGCAGAAGCAGGTTTTTTCGATTATTTCGAATAAATTTCGTTGATTAATCCCGCTAACCGAACGCCCGCTTGCAGTAGCCGGGTCTCAACCGTATCCCAGTTTTTAAAGCCATACTCGTAGCTCAGTCTTTTGTCTTCGGGAATATCGTACACCTTTGCAAGCAAAGCCTGAGACTCATAAGCCCAATCCAGTACGGAAGAACTTTGCCACTCTTTAACTTCTTTTTCTGTTGGATGGTTGATGAAATCAGAAAGCTCGGTAAAACTAAGTTGCTTATCATTAATCATTTCACTGTCCCAAACCCTGTGCAGGTTTGAATTCTCCCAAAACCACTCTACCCGTACATCATTTCCGCCGCGGTCGGTTCCATTTCCCACATGCAACGGTTGATGTAAATCGCCAATAAGATGAATCAAAACTTTCAGGCTTTCTTCCTCTTCTTTTTGGGAAAGTTTTCCTGATTTTAAATCTGTTACTGCCTTTTCTATCGCCCATAAAATATCGCCGCTTTCTGCTTTTTCAGCCGTTTCATAGGTTTCACCTTCAGGAATGGTTACATAATGCCATGGCGACATAAAGTTGTAACTCCTGTCCGATCTCACCTCATCCATCCAGGTAGAAACTTCGGCGAGGGTTTTATTTCCAAGAACCCGCTTTACTTCTTTGGCTGCATCGGCAGTAAGATATTGTGCCGCAATTTGACCAGTAACTCTATGGCCGTTTTGTCCCCATCGGGCAGAATTTTCGCTTAGGGAAGAAAAACCGAACATAAAAACTGTAAGAAAAAGTAGGATAGACTTGAGCATTGAAGTAGATAATTAGATTCTTGGAAAGATGAAGGATAAGATAATTTTCAGAATAAATTACTTTTAATAAGTGATTTTTTATTACAAAATCTTTCATCAAGATTTGTCCAATGCGGGTTTGAGCCGGTATTCTATAAGCTTTTATATATCGCTATTTCTTTGAATTATATTTCATATTCATGTACACTTCCCCTTTTTCCAATTCCTTCAGCATTTGATTTAGTCTTTTCTGCTTAGTTGATTCCTTTTTTACGTAATGATCCATAGCATATAATCATTCTGCTGATAAGGCGGCCGGGATTTATATGCTCCGAATAATTCCGAATCTTCTATTGCTTTTGTAACAAAATCCGGCATCGGATAACGGGGGCGTTTTAAATTGGAAAAATCATCATTTATGGACATATGGAAGAGTTATACAACTTCTATAAAAAGATCGTGAGAGTTTTCATCTCCACTTAAACTATAGCCAACATCTAACTTAAATTCTGTAGTATTTAGTTTTTGCTTCTTTCCCCAAGTATACATTTTACCAAACGATTCGGCTATGCCTTCAAGTTTTCCGGTGTGTTTATGATGAATATATTTTTTTAAGGGAACCACATAATTTATCATTTGTTCAGGTGCGGCCTCATGTTCAGAAACTTCCACACAAATAAGCTGCGAATATGTTTCATTTTCTATTCCAAGGCTGATATCCATGAAATTGCTATTCATTTTGTTTTCAATGCTCTCATAAAGCTCAAAGAAAGATTCCCATGCTTTAGGCATTTCATTCCAAAGTTGTTTCCAGTTTGCGTGTACAATTATTCCTGTTACCAGCAAAGAGGGCTTTTCAATTATCTTCATAAATTTAAAATAAGGTGGTTATGTCTTTAAATAATCAGCAAAAGTTAACAAACGTAAAATACAGGAACAGTTGAAGTGTTGAGTTGTAGATAGAATCACAAGATTTTGAGTAATCTTTAAATTTTAAAAACTAATCATTGTTATTATGAGATCTACACAAAACAAAATATTTACAGGACTGGTAACAGTAGCAATCACAATTTTTGCATTTACGGGAATTACACAAGCCCAAGAAGGAACACAAGGGGATGGAGACGTTGTAGAAGTAGTTAAGGGAAGCGATGACCATTCTATTTTTGTAGGCTTGCTTGAAGATACAGAACTCGAAGGCCTTCTAAAACAAGAAGGGCCTTACACGGTATTAGCTCCAACAGATGAAGCTTTTGAAAAGCTGGAGAATTTTGAAGAGCTCAAAGAAGATTCTGAAAGATTACAGAACATAATTATCGGACATCTTTATAATGGTGAAATTAGTTCAGCAGATGTGGAAAATGCAAAAGCTGTAGAAATTTCAGATGGAGATATTGAAGCTTCAAATGGTGTGGTTCATGTTGTTGAAGAAGTCCTTTTAGAATAACGTTAGCAAATATATGCAATGCAAAATGCCTGCTTTTAAAAGCAGGTATTTTTTTTTGTGATGATTTTCCAGCAGAAGCTCCAGCCTCTGAATGATTTGAATTCTAAATCACTGTTTTTGGTAAAACCTGTAGATGAAACAGAATAACTCTGCTTTATTTTATTAAACAGCAAGGAGACTAATTGAATAAACATCTTTAGTCTCTCTGAAGCTACTGCTGAAGAGCCTGTGCCTGAATTGATTCGGGAGCATTAATGGCAAAGATCCTTCGGCAGTAGCCTCAGGATGACGCTCCCGGGAGTGCTTCTACAAAGGGCTTCTAATTTGAACGATGATATAAAACTACTTTTATTATCCGAATAAATTTAACCGGACAACAGTGATTCTAAATTGGGAACCACAACGCCAAAGGCATTGTGGTTCCCAATATAGTCGTGATTTATCTAAAGGAAGTTTGTACCTGCTTCCGGGATAATCACTTTAGTATCACATAAATCTTCAAGAATTTTCTTGAACTTTTCAGGGTCACCGATAAGCGGAGGCCAGGTTCCATAGTGTATTGGAACGGCAATCTCACAGCCAATCATTTCTACCGCGTAAGCAGCTTCTTCATGCCCCATTGTATAGTGATCGCCAATTGGAGCTAAAACAACATGAGGTTCGTAAAGCTCACCATATATTTCCAGGTCGGCAAAAATATTCGTGTCTCCCATATGATACACACAGATATCATCTTCGAAAGAAATAATAAGCCCGCCGGGATCACCCGCATATTCTCCACCAAATGAAGAACTGTGATTAGCGGAAACCAGCGTTACCGAGAAATCATCAAAGTGAATGGTTCCTCCTTTATTGAATTCCACTGCCAGATCTTCAGGCAGTCCATGTTTTTTGAGAAGTCCACATAATTCAACATTTGCCACAACTTTACAGTTGGTATTTTTAGCAATTTCAATAGTATCACCCACATGATCTTCATGGCCATGAGTTAGCAAAATAAAATCGGATTCAGAAACTTCTTTCAGTTCATCCGGGGTGGTGGGGTTATTCTTCAGAAAGGGATCGATGTAAATGATTTTCCCGCTTTCGCTAATTAACTTGAATGCTGAATGCCCTAACCATTGAGCTTGTACTTTGGTATTCATTTTCTCCATACTTTAGTGATGGTAATTAGAAATTAAGAATCGTTTATAAATAAATTTTATATGTTTCTTTATCAAATGGAAAAGAAACAGGAATGGTTCAATCAAAAATTCAGATAAAATTCAGGCATGGGCATTTTAGATAAACTTTTTGGCGGAGAAAAGGCAGAAACCGATTTTGGATGGGATGTAATTTCAACCGAAGAGGAGGTAGACGAGATCTTGCTGGCATCAAATTATAAACCACAGGTTATTTTTAAACACAGTACGCGCTGCGCTACCAGCTTTTTTGCACGCACCAGCTTAGAAACTTTTCCTGAATCTGAAAAGCAGAACGCTGATTTCTACCTCGTGGATGTAATTAGTAACCGGCCGGTATCACTTTATCTTGCTGATAAATTTGGTGTCCGGCATGAATCTCCGCAGTTAATCATCATCAAAAACGGAGAAATTCTTTGGCATGGCTCACATCACGAAGTGCAAGTAGAAAAACTGAAATCCTTTTTTGGTGAAGGTGAAGAACATGAATAAATCAGCCAGAAATCTCTAAAAAAATGAAAAGCTGTCTCACGTGGTTTATCGGAATTATCGTTGGCGCTGCGATTGGCTATGGAATTTCTTCACTCATTCAAATTAACATGTATGTAGCGATTGTAGCCGGAGCCATTCTTGGAAGTAGTTTTGCAATCACGCTAAACCTAAAACGCTCTGATGAAAATGAATCTCATTTTGAGGGAGACGACTCATTAGAAAGTGGGGATGATAAAGATCCGGATGATTTCCCGGAAACAACTAACTAAACAGCTGCTTTATGTTTTTCTTGAAATCAGGCTCAATAATTCCTTTTTCAGTAATAAAACCTGTAACGTATTTGGCAGGGGTAATATCGAAAGCGGGATTATAAACTTCAGTCTTTTTTGGGGTGATTTGGGTTTTCCCTAAAAACGTAACTTCCTCCTCGTTCCGCTCTTCGATTTCAATTTCATCTCCCGTTTCTGTTTGCAAATCAAAAGTAGAAAGGGGAAGTGCTACATAAAAAGGCACCGAGTTTTCCTTCGCTAAAACAGCAAGCGAATAGGTTCCGATCTTATTGATGGTGTCGCCATTTGCGGTAACACGATCGGCGCCAACTACAACCAGATCAACTTTTCCAGACCTCATGAGTGAACCGGCCATAGAATCGGTAATCAAATGAAATGGAATTTCTGTTTTTTTTAGCTCCCAGGTGGTAAGCCGGGCACCCTGTAAAAGAGGGCGTGTTTCTCCCACCCAAACATGTACATTTTTCTTTGCAGCATGGGCATGCGTAATTACAGAAAATGCTGTTCCATAAGCTCCGGTTGCAAGTCCGCCGGTATTGCAATGAGTTAAGATATTGGCACCTTTTTTAACAAGTTCGGCTCCATTTACGCCAATCTTTTTGCACACTCTTTTGTCTTCATCATGGATAGTTTTGGCGGTTTTAAGGATGATTTCCTTAATCTCATCGAGAGGTTTTTCCTTGTTTGCATACACGGTGCTGTTTATCCGCTCCAGCGCCCATTCAAGATTTACTGCTGTTGGCCGGGATGATTTCAGATACTCTATCCAGCGATTTAGCTCCACATTAAAACTGGTGAAGCTTTTGCTTTCCAATTCTCTGATCCCAAGATACAAGCCGTACGCACCTGCAATTCCAATAGCCGGCGCACCACGCACTTTAAGCTTTTTAATGGCATCCCATACTTGCCCGATTGTAAATACATCAGTATAAATTTCACGGAGTGGTAATTGCGTTTGATCCAACAGCATCAGGTGGTCATCCTGCCAGGAAATTGATTCGTAAGCTTGCTGCATTTATATCACTTGTTGAATTTTAAAATCTGCTAAACCTTTGATGAATTTTAATAGCCGGCAGCGTAACCGTCGCCCCTGGGATCTACGCCACTGGTACGATTTCCATTTCGATCAATAAAAATGTTATGGGCGCGCCCAATAGTTGGCAGCTCAAGAATATTATGGCCTTTGTCCATTAGGATGGATTTTGTATCCGTACTCAGCCCAAAATCATCGATATGCAGGAGATCAGGAAACCACTGATGATGAAAACGGGCAGCAGCAGTTGCCTGTTGAGATCTCATTCCAAACACGGCTACATTTAAGAAACTCTGCAAAGTTGCGGTGATGATTCTGGGGCCGCCGGCAGCTCCAATTACCATTTGTACATCACCATCTTTTGTAACAATTGTTGGAGTCATGCTGCTGAGCATTCGTTTTCCGGGCTCAATTGCATTTGCCTCACCGCCCAGTAAGCCAAAAGTATTGGGTACACCAGGCTGGGCGGAAAAATCATCCATTTCATTATTGAGTAAAAATCCAGCACCATCAACAGAAACATGGCTGCCGAAAGAGCCATTAAGGGTTGTAGTAACGGCAACAGCATTTCCTTCTTCATCTACCACAGAAAAATGTGTAGTCTCTGAGGACTCTGCAAAACCTTGAATTTTACCCTCTGAAAAAGTACTTGAAGGAGTTATGGAATCAGGAGAAAAATTCGCCATTCTGCCTTGATTATATTCTGTACTCATAAGTTCTTCTTGTGGAACATCCCAAAAATCGGGATCGCCCAAATAATAAGAACGATCAGCAAAAGCTCGTCTCATAGCCTCGGAAATAAGATGAACATATTCAGCAGAATTATGCCCCATTTCTTTAAGCGGATATTCTTCAATCATTTCCAGCATTTGAGCAACGGCAATTCCACCGCTGCTTGTGGGCGGCATAATGAACAACTCGTACTCTTTGAAAGTTGTTTTGAGTGGCTCTCTCCATTTACTTTTGTACGCGTGGAGATCGTTGTAATCAATGAGCCCGCCATCTCTTTTCATTTGATTTACGATAGCATCGGCAACGGGGCCTGAATAAAAACCTTCACGCCCAAATCTTGAAACTCTTTCCAGAGTTTCAGCTAAATCGGGCTGCACAAAAAGATCGCCTTCTTTAAATTCCGTGTCATCTCCTGTAGTGAAATATTTTTTGGAAGCGGCATACTTTTCAAGTGTTCTTCTTCGGTTGTTTAGGGATTCAGCATGTGAAAAAGAAAGGGGATAGCCGTTTTTTGCTAAATCAATGGCCGGTTGAATAACCACATCCAGCGGAAGGCGGCCGTAACGTTCGAGAGCGGTAATCATTCCATCAACTGTTCCAGGCACTCCAACGGCTAAAATACCTTCCCAGCTTAAATTCCGATCAAATTCGCCATTTCTGAGGTACATGTCACGGGTAGCTCTTTGTGGGGCTTTCTCCCGAAAATCTAAAGCGGCAGTTTCCCCGTTGGCTAAATGAACAACCATGAATCCGCCACCTCCGATATTTCCAGCTCGCGGCAACGTTACCGCTAACGCAAATTGGACTGCGACCGCCGCGTCAACAGCATTTCCTCCTTTTTGGAGAATTCCTTTCCCCACTTCCGAGGCGAATTTATCAGCTGTAACAACCATCGCCTTTTCATAAGACTTTGAGTTGAGAACCTGGGCTTCGGCTGTTTCAGTAAGGGGGATGAATAAAATGAGGAGGTAAATTATTTTGAGAAACTTCATGAATGAGTAGATTTTAGGATTGGAAAAGATTTCGGCCTGTTGAAAATAATAGATGTTGGATATTTATGCAGGAATAACTTTATATGTTTTAAATAATCATAGGTGATTCTGCATACCAAATGGTAGTGGACAAGGAAATTTGCTTTGGGAAGTACTTACTTGAGTAAAGCAAACATATCCAAATTTTGAATTTTAAACTCAATAGAATATAATCAGCTGAATATTATTATTTAGAGGGTATTATGACTTATTCTATTGTTGACTTAGAGACTACAGGATTTTCGCCAAAAAGAGGAGATAAAATTCTCGAAATATCAGTGGTTAAAGTTCAGGATGATAAAGTTGTTGATAAATATTCCACATTAGTCAATCCAGAAAGAGATATTTCTAATTACCACATACATGGAGTTGAACCTGAAATAGTAAAAAAAGCTCCATTATTCGCAGATATTAAAGGTTTTCTTATTAATTTTTTATCTGGCTCAACTCTTGTGGCTCATAATGCTGCATTTGATTTTAGATTTTTAGAACATGAATTATTAGATCAGAACAATTCTTTAGAGGGTATTTGTACAATTCAACTTTCCAGATTAGTAGACTCCTCCATTCCGAGTCGGAATCTCGATACCTTGTGTAGTTATTATGATATAAGCCATCAAAACAATCACCAAGCATTAGCTGATGCTATGGCAACAGCTAATTTATTTCTGAAGCTGAAGCAAGAATATTGCAACTCATTTGGGGAAAGTAAATTTCGACATGAGTTAAACCATCCATTTGAAACGGCAAATATTTCTACAGCATTTTCCAGAATTGAATATAAAAGAGACAGCGCATTGAATGATCTCCAAAGAGAAAAATTAAAACTTCAACTTTTAGTCACTCGCTTACCTACAGATTCAATTTCTAAAAATGAAAGTTCAAGACAATATTTAGATTTACTTTGTGAAATTCTTTCGGACCGAATGATAACTGATTTAGAATTGAAAGAGCTCGAAGAACTGATAGAAGATCTAAGTTTGTCTAAAAAAGAATTGATCAAACTTCATAAGCAGTATTTAAGAGAAGTAATTCATGTTTATTTGTTAGATGGAATAGTTTCTGAATTCGAGTATTTGGATTTGAAGAATCTTTCTGACCTCCTTGGTATATCCGTAAAAGAACTTGATGAGTTATTAATGTTATCAAAAGCCTCCCTGAACTCATTAAACAAAATTCAGGGTATGAAGGGAAAATCAATTTGCTTTACCGGGCAGTTACGATCAAAATTTAATAACGAACCTGTAGATAGAACAACAGCACAGAAAATAGCTCAACAGCATGGATTGGTAATTAAAAAGGGTGTCTCAAAAAAACTGAATTATTTAGTTACAGCTGATCCGAGCAGCATGTCTGGAAAGGCTAAAAAGGCTAAAGAATTAAAAGTAAAAATTTTGGCAGAACCTGAATTCTGGAGAATTCTAGGAATAAGTGTGGAGTAAAAAGTATTTATGAATAATTTAAAAGTTAAACGATCTATTAAGGAACCTGTTAGGGAAAATTTAACCTGGAGCGAAAGGTGGAAAGAGACTGATAAAGGATTAATAAATTGCTGGGAAATTGGTAGAAAACTAGCCATTCAAGATCCGGTATTAGCAGAAAAAGCAATAAAGGGAGAGTTACCGATTTTAAATTGGAAAGGTGGTGTGGATAAAAAAATTCAAAACCAAAAGCATGGTTCACTTCAGTATTTAGCTCAGTGGCAGGGTATTAGGGGGGAGGATCTAAATATTGATGCAAATAAAGAAATTGAAATTACATGCATACGCTATAATCAAGATGTAATTTTTTCTGCAGGTTAAAGAAAAATGTGCACGCTCTAACTCCGAACCAATAATAGCAAAAACTACCTCAAGCCCGCGGATGAAACTCTTTATGAACCTGATGCAAAAATGAACGGTCTACATGCGTATAAATTTCGGTGGTAAGAATGGAAGAATGCCCCAGCATTTCCTGAACGGCACGTAAATCTGCACCGCCTTCCAGTAAATGGGTAGCAAAAGAATGCCGGAAAATATGTGGATATACATTTTTGGTGATATCTGCGGCTTTTGCTGCTTTTTGAACAATATTCCAGATACTCATTCTGGAGAGAGCACCACCGCGCTGATTCAGAAATACTTTGTTTTTTGCTTTTTTTGGATTGTCTGGATTCAAGAATAAGGGCCTCACATGCTCGGTGTAATGTGAAATCGCGTCTTGTGCAATTTCGCCAACCGGAACCAATCGTTCTTTATTTCCTTTGCCAATTACCCTGATGAACCCAATCTCAAATATGAGCCGGTCTTGTTCCAGTCCCGTAAGTTCGCTTACCCGCATTCCTGTTCCATAAAGACATTCTAAAATAGCCTTATCGCGGATTCCTGCGGGTTTTGAGGTATCAGGTGTTTCGAGCATTTTTTCTACTTCAGAGGCATCCAGAACTTCGGGGAGTTTTTGTGCTTTTTTTGGTAGCTCTACCAGTTCTGCGGGATTCGCTTTTGTGAGCCCTTCCACCACGGCAAACTCGTGAAACCCCCTAATGCTCGAAATATTCCGGGCAAGTGAACTTGCTGAAAGAAGTTCTTCATCTACCAAAAAATTTAAAAAATCTTCAATGTGAGAAAGAGTTACGCCGGCAAGCCCACTGATTTTTTTATCAATAGCTAAAAAATCGAGGTAGCGTACAAGATCATTTTTGTAAGAAACGACAGAGTTCTCAGACAAGCCTTTTTCCAGCTTTACAAACTGAAGGTATACCTCGAGTTCTTGTTTGAAAGGCAAAATTATTCGGCAGGTTTTTGTTCTTCTTTCGTAGTCTGCTCGCTTCCATTCCCTGAGACTTGAGCGGCTGCATTGTCTTTTACGGATTCTTTTTTCTCTTCTGGATACTCAACCCGGCTGTGATATACGCCAACCAAAATATTCATAAATGATTCTTTTATGATTTGCAGGTGCCGGAATGTTAGCGGGCAATGGCTTAGTTGGCCCTCAGCTACACGGTCGTCAATCATTCGATTCACAAGGTTTTCGAGTTTGCTATAGGTAGGGTTTTTCATGGCGCGGCAAGCTGCTTCAACTCCATCAGCGAGAAGAAGAATCCCGGTTTCTTTAGTAAATGGGAGGGGGCCTTCGTAGCGGAACTGCTCTTCCTGAAGCATGCTTTTGAGACTCTCATCCTCTTTAGCTTTTTCATAGAAATAGCGAATTACAGAAGTTCCATGATGGGTTTCTATAAAATCGACAATAATTTGGGGGAGATCTTCTTCCTGAGCCATTTTTACGCCTTCACTAACGTGCGCTTTTATAACCATGGCGCTCATCTGTGGTTTTAGCTTATCGTGCTCATTAATGCCTTTAGATTGATTTTCCACAAAATAATCTGGCTTCACCATCTTCCCAATATCATGATAAAGTGCGCCCACACGACAAAGGAGAGCATTTGCGCCAATAGCTGATGCGGCAGATTCCGCTAAATTGGCTACCTGTAAACTGTGATGAAAAGTTCCGGGGGCTTTGTTCATCAATTCTTTTAGCAAAGGCTGATTGGTATCGCCAAGTTCGATAAGGGTGAAATCAGTAGTAACGCCAAATAACTTTTCAAACAGAAGAATTACAGGATAAGTGAATAAAATGAAAACCGAGCTAATTGCGACAAACATTAATTCGGAAACAAATTTTTCCCATCCACTTAACGTCGCAAGGCTGAAAGAACCCAACACCACCACATAAGTTATGAAGACTACTCCGGGGGTTGTAAAGAAAAACTGGGAGCGATCTTTGATATCCCTGACAGAAAAAACTCCGAGGCTGCACGCCGCAAAAGTAGCCACTACAAACTGAAAGCTGTTTCCGTTTACCAGGCCTAACATGGTTGCAAGAGTGATGGAAGCCACCAATCCCACTCGGGAATCAAAAATAATAGTGAGTATGATGGGCGCAATGGCTATCGGAATAATGTAGGGATCAGAGATATCAAGATAATTGACCAGTCCGGCGGCGAAAGTGACTAATGCCATTGTCAAAAATACCAGCAAAAACAGGGGGTTGTTTGATGTAATCGGCCTTCGGTATAAATAGATGTACATAAAAAAGACGAACGAAATTACCACCACCACAACTACCTGTCCGGCGAAACGAATCCATTTTTCTTTTTCGCTCGCATTTTGAGATCTGGCATCTGCAAGGCTTTCGAGGATATTTGTTTTTTCCTGAGTAACAATGTCACCCCGCCGAATTATTACCTGACCTTGGGCAATAGCGCCTTTGGTTTCCGAGATAGTGGAAATAGCTTCCTCGGTTCGGGCTTCTGTATCCTCCTCATTAACTTTATAATTTGGCATGATAACCTTGTTATACAGTTCTATTGCCAATTGCGCGTTTTGTTCACTGAACATGCGGCTCAGGCGAAACTGCACAAATTCATTAGCTTCACGAAGGTCACGCACACGCGTCAGGTTTACAGATTGTTCGGTGCTTTCCCGTGTATTTCGAATGGTGATTTTATCCGTACTTATCGAGCTTTTATTTTGATTTATGATGCCTTGCGATAGCAATTGGTCAATTAGGAGCTCGAGTTGTTGCTTTACATTAACACCAATAAACTGGTTTGAAGAAAGATCCTGATTTTTGATGCGATCATAATTTTCCAGCAAAGACTCCCATGAGGGCTCGGTAAGCTCTACTTCGTTGAGACTCAACTCCTGAACAAAACGAATACTGTCGTCGAAAGCAGACATTTCCGTGTCACGTTTTGTTTCTTGCCATGTATGATAAGCTTCCAGAACAGGCTGAATTTCGCGGTACAGAGAATCGAGCCGAGCCTGTATGTTGATAGGCACATTCTGGTCTACCCGAAAAATGGAAACCACATTTTCACGAATTTCTTCTACTTCCCCTTCAATTTCAGCTTCCGTTTTGTTTATGGCAAAATCGAATGGAGCGGTTAAATCAGCCGAACGCCAGGGTTGGCCTGTTGTATAATTAAGGCCGGAATTAATGGTATTTCGGGGAAGTGAAAAAACGCTGATCAGAATAAAAAGGAAAAAAATCAGGACCCGGATATACGGATTTCTCTTCAGTGAATATTTCTCCTGCTCTTTTTTCTTCTTTTCACCGATAAGTGGTGCAAGCTCTTTCTTTTTTTGGCCAAGGCCGATTTTTTCCAGAAAACTCATTCAAATAATATAATGTGATTCGCTTAGAAGTATAACAAGCGTTGTTTAATTTACAAATCTAATAATTGTGAAGCGACTTCCCTGTTTTTTTCTTCTTTTATGATTTTTGCAGGTTTTCAGCGCTGAACGTATAATTAATAATACCAAAACCTCCGGCATGACATTCCGCAAAAAAAAGAGCCTTGGCCAGCATTTTCTAACCGATAGAAATATATTATTTAAAATTATTGATGCTGTTGAGGCCAAAGCCACAGACCGGGTAATCGAGATAGGACCCGGAACCGGCGCTCTCACAAAGTGGTTGGTCGAGAAATATGAGGATGTACATGCAATTGAATTGGATGAACGTGCAGTTGAAGTTTTGAGAAGCGAACTACCATCCCTTAACATTCACCATAAAGATATATTGCAGGTGAACTGGGCTGATTTTATTGCTCCAGATGCATCAACATTTGTAGTAGGAAATCTGCCATATTATATCACCAGCCCCATATTATTTGATTTGCTTGAAAACCGAAACTCTTTAGACGGAGCCGTTTTGATGATGCAGAAGGAAGTGGCAGAACGGTTAGTGGCAGAGCCTTCATCTAAACAATATGGAATTCTGAGTGTTCAAACTCAGCTGTTCAGTTCCGTGGAGTTATTATTTGATGTATCCCGAAATTCCTTTAGCCCGCCCCCAAAAGTTACGAGTGCTGTGGTGCGCCTTACATTTAATAAGCCGGGATTAAACTGTTCCGATGCCTCCATAAAAAAAGTAGTTAGAACAGCTTTCAATCAAAGAAGAAAAAAATTAAGTAATTCTCTGAAACCTGTTTTGGATGATTATTTGCCAGAGGGATTCAATTTTGATGATAGGGCAGAGCATTGGGAACCTGCCACATATGCAAAGTTGGCAGAGCATTTGGAAGAGTCTGACAAGTTATCTTAAAGATGATTGATTATTCTGCATCTGAACCTGCAATAATCAAAAAGAGGGACATGTTTGGTGAATCTTTTTGTTTGGTACAGAAGTTGCTCAATATTCATCCAAACGAAATAGGGTTAAACCCGAGAATTTTAATCATTAACTAAATAAGAGGAGTCATACAAATGGCTAGTATTAAACCTTTAGGCGATCGTGTATTGGTTCAGGCTGAACCTGCCGAAGAGAAGACCAGCTCCGGTATTATTATCCCTGATACGGCTAAAGAAAAACCGCAACAAGGAACAGTAATAGCGGTAGGTGCCGGTAAAATTGAAAACGGTACAAAAATAGATATGAGCGTTAAAAAAGGGGATAAAGTTCTTTACGGAAAATATGCCGGAACGGAAGTTACCTTAGACGGGGTAGAATACCTGATTATGCGTGAATCTGATATCATGGGAATTTTAGCTTAACCCATCACTAAACAAATTAAATTTTAACATAAAAAAATAGATAATTATGTCTGCTAAGTTAGTTCACTACGATATGGAAGCTCGCGATGCCTTGAAAAAAGGTGTTGATAAGCTTGCCAATGCTGTTAAAGTCACGCTTGGCCCTCGTGGACGGAATGTTGTAATCGAAAAGTCTTTCGGAGCTCCAACGGTAACCAAAGATGGTGTAACCGTTGCTAAAGAAATTGAGCTTTCGGATAAAGTTGAAAACATGGGCGCTCAAATGGTGAAAGAAGTAGCCTCCAGAACCAGCGATAATGCCGGTGACGGAACAACTACTGCTACCGTTCTTGCGCAAGCAATTTTGAGCCAGGGTTTAAAAAACGTAACAGCGGGTGCCAATCCTATGGACCTGAAAAAAGGCATTGAAAAAGCCGTAAGTGCCATTGTTGAAGAGCTCAAAATTATGAGCAAGCCCGTTAGCGATAGTATTGAAAGTATTAAGCAAGTAGGTACAATTTCCGCGAATGGTGATCAGGAAATTGGTGATAAAATTGCCCAGGCTTTTGAAATTGTTGGGAAAGACGGTGTTATAACTGTTGAAGAAGCCAAGGGAACAGAAACCTATCTCGATACTGTAGAAGGTATGCAGTTCGACCGCGGCTACCTTTCTCCTTATTTTGTTACTGATTCTGAGAAAATGACCACCGAATTGGAAGACCCTTACATCCTGATTTTCGATAAGAAAATTTCAAGTATGAAAGACCTTCTCCCAATTCTTGAGAAAGTGGTACAAAGTGGTAATCCTCTTTTGATTATAGCCGAAGATATTGAAGGCGAAGCCCTCGCTACTTTGGTTGTAAATAAATTACGTGGTTCTCTGAAAATTGCAGCTGTTAAAGCTCCGGGATTTGGTGATCGCCGTAAAGCGATGCTCGAAGATATCGCTATACTTACCGGCGGTACTGTAATTTCCGAAGAACGCGGCTACAAGCTTGAAAATGCTACCATGGATTTCCTTGGTAAAGCAGCCCGTATCACAATCGACAAAGATACGACAATTGTTGTTGATGGTGCAGGTAAAGAAGACGACATCAAAGCACGTGTAAATCAGATTAAATCTCAGATTGAGAATACAACCTCTGATTACGATCGTGAAAAACTACAGGAAAGGCTTGCTAAACTGAGCGGCGGTGTTGCTGTTCTGTACATTGGCGCTGCTTCTGAAGTTGAAATGAAAGAGAAGAAAGCCCGCGTGGAAGATGCCTTGCATGCAACCCGTGCCGCTGTGGAAGAAGGAATTGTTCCAGGTGGTGGAGTTGCTTTACTTCGTACACTTAAAGCTCTTGAAAAGATCAAGGGTGAAAATGCTGACGAAAATGTGGGTGTACAAATTATCCGCAGAGCGATAGAATCACCTCTTCGCACTATTGCTGATAATGCAGGGGTTGAAGGCGCAATTGTTGTCCAAAAAGTACTTGCTGGTCCTTCAGCAGAAGAGCTCAAAAAGCTTAAAGAAAAATCAGATAAGAAAAAATCTGATGAAGAATTGAAGTTGCATTACGGATACAACGCACGTACCGGCTTTTATGAAGACCTCATTAAAGCCGGTGTAATCGATCCTACTAAAGTAACACGAACTGCACTTGAAAATGCAGCCTCTGTTGCCGGATTGATGCTTACCACCGAAGCGGTTATCTCTGAAAAACCAAGTAAAGATGGCGATGATAATGGCGGCGGAATGCCAGGCGGAATGGGCGGCGGTATGCCCGGAATGGGAGGTATGGGCGGAATGATGTAATTTCATTTCCAATCAAATCTTATCGATTAATTTAAGCCCCGGCTGCTATTAGCAGTTCGGGGTTTTTTATATCGCAGATTAGACTGATTTCAGTGATATAATTTCCCGAATTAGTATCACATTTTGAATGAGGATGGGTTTCATCTCCGATCAAATCCCATCGTAAAACCAATTGCTTTCAATTCTTTTATTGCTATTTAACCTAAAGAAATGGAATTAAAAGATACATACTGTAAAAAAGAGTTGGTATCTTTCTGTCAAAACCCTCACTCAACTAATTTATTTATGATAACTGTTCACATTTGTGGAGAAGAGAAGACGCTTCAAGAAGTAGATACCGATTGGATTACGCGGGTTCTCAATAGAAATAGAATTCAGGAAAATCCCATCTGCGTGAAAGTAGATATACATGGTAACTCAACAAATCTGAAATTAGCAACACCAAATTGTGAAGATTTTGTACCAGCTAAAGGAAAGAATGAAATTGAAAATAGAATCATTTTTTTATGGGAAGAGATAGTCTTAAGCCAAAGTGATATTTTTGCGGCCCATATTTATGATTTTCTCACTCGTATGGAGCAATGGGTGTCATTTGTACCCAAAAAAGTTTCCTCTATATAACTTTTTTAGAGACTGGCTTTTTCTTGCTAATGAATAAGTTTACTTAAACTACCGGTGTGTGTGAGAGTAAGCTTATGCATGGCTCTTGTACAAGCAATGTAGAGTAAACTTTTGTCCACTTTAGTGTGATAATTTTCAGTGCTTACATAGGGAACGATAACCCTGTCAAATTCCAGGCCTTTTGCAAGATGAATGTGTGTAATAAGTATTCCCGATTTTAAAATTGAGCTGCCTGAAGTTAACAGGTGAATATCCTTTACATTTGCCAATTGTTTATACAGCTGTTTTGCCTGTTTCTGTGTTTTGCACAAGATGCCAAGTGTGTTATGATCAGAGTTGATAAACTCTTTCACATTTTTCAGGACAGCTTTATGTTCTTCCGAAAGTGTGTTGAAGTTCATGATCACGGGCTCCTCTCCGTGTCGCTCAATAGCTTCTACATCAGCCCGAGGTGAAATTCGTAAAGAAAACTTAGTGATTTCCCAGGTTGACCTGTAACTTTTGGTAAGAGTTACAGCTTCCGATTCAGAAAATACTTTTCGAATATCGTCTGCAGTAGTTGAACTGTAAGGATTCACATTTTGATTTGCATCACCCAAAATAGTTTTATTACAAGGAAATAACTGAGACAAAACAGCATACTGAACCGCAGTATAATCCTGCATTTCATCTACAATTAAATGTTTAACCTGATTGATGCTATCCACGCCTTCCAACTGTATTTTCAAATACAAGAGTGGAAACAGATCAGAATATTCAAATACAGAACCTTTGGCATATTCAAACATTTTAGGTATCTCTAACCTTTCATAAAATTCCTTATAAATAACCCGTAGGTTATCACTACCCATCATATTTTTTATCTGTTTTCGAATCTCTTTCTTCTCATCAGATTTAAGAATGTATTTGAAATCTCTTTTAGCTTTATTGATCACATCAGTAGCAATGGCCGTTTGGCGGCGCATGAGTGGGAGTTGAGAATTTGCATTAAATCTCTGGCGCAGGAAGTGAGCTGGAATGGTTTTGAACCTTATCCTGATATCATGCTCCTGAAAACGATTTCTCTTCATCCAGTTGGCATACGTATTAAGCTTGCTTAAAAAATCTGAGGTTGCTTTAAACTGAATACGCTCGATAACTGATTTTTCATGCTCCTCAACCAGCTTATTTACCTGATCAAAAAAACCTTCGAACCGATATTTATCACCCAGAACACGATTAGCAAGTTCTTCCATCTCCATTTCTGGAATAGTTTCCTCTCCAAGTTCCGGAAGTACATTTGAGATATAGTCTGAAAATACCTTATTCGGAGAAATGATCATGATATCTCTGGCACTGAGCGTTTTTTTAAATCGATATAAGAGAAATGCAATTCTATGAAGAGCAATGGAAGTTTTACCCGAACCGGCTACCCCTTGTATAATTAATACCGGTGTAGTCTCATTACGAATAATAGCATTTTGATCTCTCTGAATGGTTGCTACGATATTTTTCATTTTATCGTCAGCAGATCTGCTTAGTTCCTTTTGGAGTACATCATCTCTAATATATAAGTCTGACTCAAGCATCATTTGCATTTCCCCACTAACGATCCTGAACTGACGCTTTCGCTCTATTTCTCCATTCTTTGTTCCGGTTGGCGTATCAAAAGAAGCTTTACCGGGTTCAAAATCATAAAACATACTTGATACAGGTGCACGCCAATCGTGAATTAAATTCTTATTACCTGCTTCATCGAAAAAAGAATGTATTCCAACATATATAGGTTCTGGTTTCTTTATGCCATTTTCTCTGAAATCTATTCGACCGAAATAGGGTGTTTTGATTAATTTTCGGAGTTTTATCTTATAAGCCACAGCCGCTTCTCCTGAAATAGCCTGCATATTAACCGATTGTTTGATAGCAGCTTTTTCTGCGGCATCCATCCCTGTTTTATTTTCATAGAGATAACTTTTCTGCTCTTTTAACTCTTTGTATTGCTGGTTTACATTTTTATCAACCTCTAAATATGCATCTTCGAGTTTATCTATTATCTCTCTTAAATATATGCGCTCATCTTCTTCAGTAGGATTAAACATCTATCCGCTTTAGTGAAAATTAAAAGCTTTAAAGTTAACCAATACCCTGATAAAGCTGTAATATTTTCACTTTTTAAAAACTCTTCAGATTAATTTTTGAAGGGTTTTTTATTGTCGTTCATTTTCCTACAATCATCTGACCATTTAATTAACTGAACGCATATGAAACCAATTGTTAGAAATATTTTGGCGCTGATAACAGGTATTGTTGTCGGCGGAATTGTAAATATGGGCATAATTACGATTAGCGGTTCCGTTATTCCTCCCCCAAGTGGAGCTGATGTTACCACGATGGAAGGTTTACAGGAATCCATGCACCTCTTTCAGCCCAAGCACTTTTTGATGCCATTTCTGGCACATGCAATTGGAACCTTGGTGGGCGCATTTTTAGCTGCCTTAATAGCCGTTTCAAATCAGAAGAGATGGGCGCTAACGGTGGGAGCATTTTTCTTTCTTGGGGGAGCTACGAACGTAATTATACTACCTTCTCCACTTTGGTTTAGTATCGTTGATCTGGTTGGCGCTTACTTTCCTATGGCTTTTTTGGGATGGTATTTGGTGGAGAAAAAGTTCAGAAAAGTTTGATAAGTGCTTTAATATTTATAGCTTGGTTTCAAGCATCAGCATATTAACTTTACTATATTCTTTTTATGAAAAATTTAAAAATCATTTTTTCGGATAAACCTGTAGTTCTGATTTTAGCACTTATTTGTGTTACTGCTTGTCAACATTCTACAGATCAAAAGGAGATTGTTTTAGAGGACATTCTTTCAGTCACTCCAAAACAGCTGAAAAACTTTGATCATATCGAAGATTTATACTATTCATATTTAGGAATAAATTCTTTTCCTCTTCAAGATGGTGATTTTGTGTTAGCTGTTTGGGATCCGTCACACCTTGTGATTGTGGATAGCAGTGGCACAGAATTAAAGGGAAAAACTTCAACTGGAAAAGGGCCGGGCGAGTTGCAGGATGTGGGCAGGCCGGTTTTAAATGCAGGTGGGACATTTAACGTTTTTGATCAATTTCAGCAGAAAGTTGTTTCATTCAATTCAGAGCTCGAAGTGATAAATGAGTACCGACCTACAGCTTATCCGGAGTACCGTGCATATAGAATTTATACAGGTTCAAGTGATAACGTTCTTATCGAAATGAATTCGAGCTTGTCTACAGGGCGAGTAAAACGTCTTGTGCAGTATAATACCGAAGAAGAGAAGTACGGTAAATTCATTGAATTGAATAGTAAGCCTTATGCTCCAATTTTAGGAGGTGGAATGGCTGTTCCCTTCTCAGATGATCAATTTATAATATCAAATTTTAAAACAGGTTCAGTTTTTCTATTTGATACCTCAACGAATCTAATTGCTGAAGTAAATGCCGCTCTCGATACCATTCGAGTAATCAATGTTAATCTTCCCAAACAGAAATTATCCCAAGCTGAGAAAGATACCCTTAGAAAGAATTTAGGAGAAGAAGACTGGAAAGCAGTAGAATCTTATTTACCGGAATATAAAGCCACAGCTGATAAAATGATCTTTGGCAACGAGCATTTTTGGCTGCAATCCAATCTTGAAGATGATTATAGTCTTTGGTTTGTCTTAAACATGGAAGGTGAGATTGTGAAGCAAGTAAAGCTACCAAAAGAAAGTTATCTCACACATGTCTCGGAGTATAATCTCGGAGTTCGCCTCGACGAGGTTACCTTTGCACTTTATGAGCCGGTAGAATTGTAAACTTTGGTTCAATTTGAAATTTGAGTCTTATAAGACTTCGCATAATTCACTCCTAAAATATCCAGCCGCTGGAAGTGTGTTTGAAGCCTTGCTAAAAAATCCTCCCAGTTTTTGTTTTTATTCGAGGACCATAAAACTTCGGAAAGTGCCACCGCCCGAGGATAAGCCATGTATTCTACTTTTTCGGGAGAATGCATGTATTCGGTCCACACATTTCCCTGCGCACCAAGTACATGTTTGGCTTCCTCGGAAGTCAGCTCTTTGGGGATGGGTTCATAACCGTACACATCAGCAAGAGTGGTAAGACCACCAATTGCTATAGGTTCTGTTTCAGCATCAGCCTGATAATGATCGAGATAATTGGTGTCGCCAGGAGTCATAATTACATCGTGACCCATTTTTGCGGCTTCAATTCCCCCGGCTTCTCCCCGCCAGCTCATAACGGTAGCCCGTGGAGCAAGTCCGCCTTCCAGAATTTCATCCCAGCCGATGATTTGTCGACCATGTGCATTCAGAAATTTTTCAATCCGGCGGATGAAATAGCTCTGCAACTCATGTTCGTCTTTTAACCCTTCTCTTTTGATTACTTGCTGAGCAAGTGCACTTTCTTCCCACTGATGTTTAGGAGCCTCATCTCCACCGATGTGAATATACTCTCCAGGAAATAGATCCATCACTTCCGTAAGCACATCTTCCAAAAAGCTGAATGTTTTTTCAGAAGGACAGAAAATATCCTCGAAAACTCCCCATGTGTTTTGCACATGATAGTTCTTATCCACACAACCATATTCAGGGTAAGCCGCTAAAGCTGCACTGCTATGGCCTGGCATTTCGATTTCGGGGATGATGGTTATATGCCGGCTTTCAGCATAAGCTACCACATCGCGAATTTCATCCTGCGAATAATAACCGCCATAACGGATATTGTCGTATTTGCCTGTTCCATAATTTCCGATTAGCGTGGAATCCCGCCATGCTCCGATTTCTGTTAGCTTTGGATACTTTTTAATTTCGATACGCCAGCCCTGATCTTCCGTCAAATGCCAATGAAAACGGTTCATCTTGTGCATTGCCAATAGGTCGATGTACTTTTTGATGAAATCAACGGGAAAAAAATGTCGCCCGACATCCAGGTGCAAACCTCGATATTGGAATCGGGGATAATCTTCAATTTCTCCCGCCGGAATTTTCCATTGCTGATTATTCGGCACTAATGAAGGATCGGCGTGTTCAATTTCTACAGGTAAAAGCTGGCGGAGTGTTTGAATGGCGTAGAAAAGTCCAGCGGTAGTTGCGGCTTTCAGCTCAATTTTATCTGGAGTAACGGAGAGGAGGTAAGCTTCTTCATGTTCAAAATCTTCGTTTTCATCCAGTATTAAGTGGATGTTGTTGCCAGAAATTGACTCTATATCAGCTACAATATTCAGGTCAAACCAGGTGGCGGAATTCAACAATGTGGCGAGATACTGAGCCAGGTTTTTCAGCTCTTCTGTGTTTTGTGAAATTACTATTGAGGCCTGTTCGTGAACCTCAAAAAAACCATTCCCCGGTTCAACTGAAACAGGTTTGGGAATAATATTCATAGCGGTTTGATTTTGAAAAGCCAGTGCTGGCGAAGCAAAAGCAATCAAAAACAGGAAAAGAGCGGAGTTAATTCTTTTGATAATCATAGATATTTATAAGTATTTAGCAGAAGATAGCATTTGGAAGTTAGGGAAATAAATTATAAAATCGACCAATTATAAATTGAATAAATACAATGATTAATATGAAAATAAGGGTTTTGTTTGGTGTTTTAATGTACGGTATTCTTATTGCGGGTATTTCTTCCTGCTCTGGAAAAGCATCGGAAAATTCTTCCGAGTCATTAAATGAAATCCCCGAAATCACTCCTGTAGAACTCACAAGCTTTGATCATGCCGGTGATGTCTATTTCAGTCATCTTGGATATTCAAGTGTGGTTCTGAAAAATGGAAATATTCTTATTCCTGAAAGAGGAAATACCACGCTTGTCGTTGTGGATACCGAAGGAAATTTAAAGAATAGCATATATGAAGGGAGGGGGCCTGGTGAAATTTTGGATGCTTATAGTTTTGTGCAGGATGATGAAGGATATTTATATGTTTATGATCAAGGGAATGCCAAAATTTTAATTTTAACCCCTGAAGCTGAATTGGCAAAAGAAATCATTCCCTCACCTTTTGAAAATGGAAACATGTCACATATTTTCCCCATGGAGAATGGGAATTATATGTTGGAATATTCTACTTATGGACACCTTTTTAATGAAGAAGAAGATCGTGAAAAAGTGCTTGTCAATTTCAACCCTGACTCAGAACAATATGAAGGAAAAATAGCTCTTAAAGATGTTCCTTATGCGCCTCTTGTGTTAGATGGAAAAGTAAGTGGAGGGAAGCGGGTTGATTTTGCAGATGCCCAGCTTGCCGCATACTATTCTAAGAATAAATCATTGCTTCTCTTTGAAACCGGAACTCAAATCATTGCTGAAATAAATTCATCCTATGATACTTTGAACACCATTTCTGTCAACTTACCGCGTGAAAAGTTGCTAAAAGAAGAAATTGATAAAATAGAGAAGGAAGTAAATTATAGAGAGCAGTGGAATTCGCTTCAACCTTTGTTGCCTGAGTATAAAGCGGTTGCATCCAAGATGATGTTTCATGAGGATGAAATTTGGCTGAAATCTAACATGCGTGGAGAACATCAGAAATGGATTGTATTGAATATGGAAGGGCAAATAATCAAGATCGTTAATCTACCAAAAGAAAGTATCTTAATGCATATCTCTAAAGAGCATCTGGGTGTGCGGCTGGATGATGTGACCTTCGCTTTATTCGAGCCGGTAGATTTAAACTGACAATATCTTGTAATTTTCTTTCGTCACTCTGGGACTTTCTCAGAATAGTTCAGAAAAACGGAAGAATATCCGTTTTGTAATGAGCCAAATCAGTGTAATCAGTGAAATCAGCGATCTTTCTTAGCCTGTTTTTCTTTTTCGCCGATAATCCAGTTGGCATAGAGAAATTCCAAAGCGGCGGCTTCATAGCCTTTCCAGTTTTCGATGAGCTGCTGGAATTTTTTCTCGCTTGTTTTGTGGGGATTCTCACCATAACTGGCAATAATCCAGCGGCGTAATCCTTTTTCTTCCTCGCCTTTTTTATTGGAAGGAAAAACGGCATCGGTTCTGCCGCGCATCATCATCAAATCTTGCCCAGAAGTTGGCCCCACACCTTTTACTTTTGTGATGATATCATAAAATTCCTGCGGTGCACATTCTTCCAGGTGATCCATATTCACATCCCCGGAAACAATATCGCTTGCTAATCCCACCAAATATTGCCCTTTGCGAAGAGTAGGCCCGAGTTTTCGGATATTCGCAGGGTCAGCGCTCATTAGCTGATAAGGCCTCGGCCAGGCCGGGATTGATTTTTTCCCATGCATTAATGCCGTTCCATAAGCCTCCCGGATGCGAAACATCATTTTTTTAGCAGTGGGTTTATGATTCATCTGCATTTGCACAATCCGGTACAGTATATCTTCGAACAGATTAGCTCGTGTCATTCTTTTTAAGCCGTAGAGACTGGTAAGTTTATTACCGAGAACCGCGTCGTTAGCTGCTTTTTCATAGAGAGGGCGGATATCCATCTGTGTGCCTAAAATCTTTGCAAGGCTTTTATTTGCGGTTTGTATCTCTTCTTTGGAAAGGGATTCCGCCGATTCCATATGAAATTCCGGCTGCTCGGGATCACCATTAAAAAAGATCGTAACAAGCACATCCTGATCGCCAACTGGAATTGGACGAGTAAATCCTTCCTCAAATATCTTTTCAGGGTCATGTTCGTGATCGAAATACGATTCGATATCAAGGCAAAGAAACCAGTCGTGTGGGGGAATGGATTTGAGTGTCCAGCTGCTCATCTGTTCGATTATTTTTCTTAAGTATTACAAAAAATACAGGCTTGCATAACAAACCTGGATTTTCAATAGGTGGAAAAATATGAATTTAATCGGTGGCTAATTCTGCATCTTTATTTCCGAAAGGGTTCCAGCTGATCGCTTTCGCACGATCGAGCAGGCCATCCACTGAAACATATACAACGGGAATAAATACGAGAGTAACCAGTGTTGATGCGGTTAAGCCGCCAATTACAACGCGTGCGAGAGAAGCCTGAATTTCGGCCCCGGCGCCAATTCCAATTGCCAGAGGAAGTAGTCCTAAAATGGTTGTGAGAGTAGTCATCAGGATTGGACGGAGCCTTAATCGGCCAGCTTCAATTACCGCTTCAAGAACAGGCATGTTTTTTTCTCGCCGCATCAGGTTAATGTAATCAACCAGCACAATGGCATTATTCACTACAATTCCGATGAGCATAATCATACCCATCAGGCTTTGGATATTGAGTGTGGTGCCGGTTAACAGGAGAGCCGGAATTACACCAATCATAGCAAGAGGTACGGAGAACATTACAACGAGTGGATCAAAGAAACGCTCAAACTGTCCGGCCATCACCATATAAATAAGAATGAGAGCCATGATGATGGACATGGAGAAGTCTGCGGCTGCTTTTTGTTGTTCTTCATATTCGCCTCCATATACAATGGAGAACCCGGCAGGAAGCGGGAAATCAGAAAGTTCTTGTTGAATTGCTTCAACGGCTTCACCAAGAGCGAATCCCGATTCGAGGTTGGCAGTGACATTAGTTACACGCTGGCCGTTAATCCGACTTATGTCTTCGGGCCCGCGGCCGCTTTGTTTTTTTATTACCGATGAAATAGGCAAAACCTGACCTTCCGGTGTGCGAATAGAAATATTATCAAGATCAACGGTGCTAAGGCGATCTTCGGGTTGCAGACGAACGGTTATCGGATATTCATCGCCGCCAATTCTATACGAACCTGCTCGGCTTCCTCCGATATTTGTTTGAACAACTTCGGCTACTTCTCGGACAGAAAGCCCCAGATCAGCAATTTTTTCACGGTCAAAGAGAATACGTTCTTCGGGAGTTCCTTCACTTCGTCCTACACGTACTTCCATGATTCCAGAAATCTCCTCAACTTTCAACTTTATTTGCTGTGCAAGTTCATACGATTGCTCGATATCATATCCACGAAGTTCGAATTGTACATCTTCATTGCCACCGCCACCAAAAACGCGCCGAAGAATCCATAAACCAGATCCGGCGTTAACACGAATATCTGCACCGGGAATTTTACCCTGTACATTTTTCCTGATATTATCGGCTATTTCCGAAGTGCTTAGCGAGCGTTCGGATTGAGGAACCATCGCTATTTCTACTTCTGCACGTCCATCACGAACTTCTGTGGTGAAATTTCGAACGTTTTCCATTGGTGTATGAGCTCGTACAATGGCTTCGAGTTCTTTTAAATAGAGGTTTTGAACGGCAATATTAGTTCCGTCTGCCATTTCAAGATCGATGTCAATCTCATCAGCATCGGTTTGGGGAGCAAGTTCGACGGGGATGATCGGTATCAAGAGAAAACTGACAATTACAAGAACAGTGGTAACGCCAAAAACTATCGCCTTATGATTTAAGATGTTGCTGAGAGAGTTGGAATACTTTAATTCCATCCTCTGGAAAAACTTCTGGAAAGCGCCTTTTTTTGTTGCCCCGCCTTTCTTCACTGAAAGGAATCGGCTTGAAAGCATCGGTACCAAAGTTAGCGCAACTAAAAGCGAGCAGAATAAAGCAAAAACTACCACCAGGGCAAGTTGCTTGAACATCAACCCGGAGATAGTTTGCATAAAAACTACAGGCAGAAAGATAACACAAGTGGTTAGGGTTGAGGCTACAATTGCGCCCGCAACTTGTTTGGTTCCAACCAAAGCACTTGACTTGAGATCCCTTTGTTCTTCTTCTCGCAGCCGAATAATATTTTCGAGAACCACAATGGCGTTGTCAACTATAAGACCCACGCCAAGAGCTAATCCGCCAAAACTCATTTGGTTCAATGTAAGATCGTTGAAATAGAGGAGCGCGAAAGTAGCAATAATTGAAATAGGTATGGCTACAGCTATAATGAATGTGGATGATCCATTTCGGAAGAAAACATAAAGAACAAAAACAGCAAGGAGGGCACCCCACATTGCAGAATTCTGTACACTGTCGATGGAGCCCTGAATAAATTCACTTTGATCTATAGTTACAAAAAGCTCAAGGTCATCTCGCTGACTGTTAATTTGTTCAACTTCCTGTCGTATTTGCTCAGCAACAGCTACCGTATTTGCTCCGGTTTGCTTCCTGATGCCGAAGCGAACCATCGGTTTTCCATCAATGGTAACAATGCGGTCTAAATCTTGATACCCAAATGTTACATCCGCTACATCTTTAACCCTAATTGGTTTATTGTCAATTGTGGTGATTACCGTATTAGCAATTTGATCAATAGATTCATACTCACCAACTGTACGCACGTATAAACGGGTAAGACCAGAGCTTACGTTACCACCTGGTAAGTTCGCATTTTCTCTGGCAATGGCTTGCTGAACTTGTTCTGTGGAAAGTCCGCTTGCAATCAACCTATCTCGTTTGATATCAACTTTAACTTCGCGGTTGATGCCACCCCATATGTCAATGGAGCCCACGCCGTTTATCTGTTCAAAGCGTTGAGTTATTTCACGATCCAGGAGAACGGTGAGGTCTGCCAAATTCATATCCGAATTGGCTCCTACTATTACAATTGGAAAATTATTTGGATCAAATTTCCAAATCCGAGGAGCATCTGCTTCTGGAGGAATACTGCCACGAACACGGTCTAAAGCTGCACGTACGTCATTAGCCGCAACGTCAATATTTATAGACTGGGCAAATTCGAGGGTAACGCGGCTTCGGCCTTCACTCGAGCCTGAACGTACACGCTCAACACCGGGAACACCAGCGAGTGCATTTTCGATAGGTTCGGTAAGAATGGTTTCAATTTCTTCGGGACCTACATTATTATACTCTGTTGAAACTGTTAATTGAGGGTATTCAATGGGGGGGAGCAAATCGACAGGGAGAAATCTGAAGCCAATTATACCAAGGGTGATGATGATCAGAAAGACCATCGAAGTAGCAATGGGACGTTTAATCGAGGTTTCTGTGATTGGCATAATCAGTTAATTATAGAGTTACGTTAGAATCTTTATTGGTTCGTTCTTGCAACACTTCTCTTAAGAGGTCTTCGCGTTGTAGCAGTTGCAACTGGAAAATTCGATCCCAGGTCATTGTTCTAACCCGTGCTTGAGTTCTGCCTTCTGCCAGCAAATCTTGCCCTACTGTAACCACCCACTGTCCACTTTCAAGTCCGCCTACGCCTACTTCCATGCGTCCACGTGCTAACACATTAATCGGCCTGAACTCTACTTGTGTCGGCTCTGTCATAGTGGTTGGGGGAGTGTTGGTTGTGCCATTAGAGTCTGTTCTTGTTGTAGGTTCAATTTCAGAACCCAGAGAAGTAGCAACATAAACGCCTTCTTCACCAGATGAAGGGTCGGTATATAAGGCGCTGGTTGGAATAAGAGTGGCTTGGTCACTTTCACCAAAATGAACATCTACGGGAACAAACATCCCGGGCCGCAACAGGTTATTTTGGTTTTCAACATCTATTTCCGCTTCGGTACTTCTTGTTACCGGATTTAAGAATGGAGAGATACGAGTTAGTTTTCCTTCAATTGTTTGCGCCTCACCATTGCGATCTTCAAGTAAAATGCGTGCAGTTTGCCCTACAGAAATACGGCTCAACATTGCTTCTGTAAGCACAATTTCGACCCGAAGACGGCTGAGATCACCTATTAAAAAAAGTTGTGTGTTAGGCGAAGCCTGCATTCCCGGTTGCGCGTTTCTCTGGCCAACTGTTCCTGAAATGGGCGCCCGAACTATGGTTTTCGAAAGCTGATTTTCACTTTGAGCCACCAGTGATTCTGATTGGTCGAGTCGCGCTTCCGCAAGTTCCACATCGGCTTCTGCGGATGCCATTTGGGCTTCAATTTGCTCAAGAGCGAGTTGGCTGGTTAACTCTCTTTCGGCAAGTTGTTTTGTCCTGCGATATTCAGATTCTAATTCCGTGAGGCGGGATTTCGCTTGTTTAACCTGAGCTGCGTTAATCCTTGCCCCGGCTTTGGCTTGCTGTAGTTGTTGTTCGAGTTGTGTTGAAGCAAGCTGCACAAGTTTTTGTCCTTTCTCTACCGATTCTCCGTTCTCAACAAAAACCTGTTCTACATTGGCGGTAATTTCAGGAAAAAGAGCTACCTGATTTTCTGAGCGCACATTGCCGCTAAATCGCTCAACAAGCGGGAGCGATCCATACCTTGCCTGAACAGCTTCTACAGCTGGTATTACTGTATTTCGATTGTCTTGTGTGGGTTCATCTGCACCGGAGCATGAATAAAATCCGAAGCCGAGCAGAGAAAGAAAAGTTGCCTTAAAGAGTGTGTGAGTAAAATTCATTCCGCTAAATTAGATTGGGTATAAATTAACTCTATTTTTTGAGAAACCGCTCCCCTCAACTTGTTAAATGCTATTAAAAACCAAGGCATCCTAAAGAATGCCTTATGTCTTTTTATTTGATGGAAGAGCTATTTAATCATCATCATTTTCTTTGTCAAAGAATGGGTTTTACCGGAACCTGATTTGATATTTAAAACATAGATATACATGCCGGAGGCATAACGTGATGCATCCCATGTAGTTTTATAATAGCCGGCTTTAAAATCGTTTTGGTTAATCAAGGTTTCAATTTTACGGCCTAAAATATCGTAAATATCCAGGCTTACCCGTGATTGTTCAGCCAATTCATACCTAATAGTTGTGGTTGGGTTGAACGGATTCGGATAGTTCTGAGAAAGCTCGAAACTTTGAGGGAGATCTTCCAAAACCTGAATCGATTTTTTTGCGATCTGGAGATGAGTGGGTTTATTGCGGCTACGAATATCGGCGGATATTGTGATATCGGAATCCGAGTTCGAGCTTGAGTTAAAAGTAACGGTGAAAGCTTCTTTGCCAGCTAAAGGATGAAGCGAGCCAAAGTTAGCGATGTTAAAAGTAGCAAGGCCATTCACGCTGTCAATATGGGAGAGGAAGATATTATTGTTCTGATTTCCTACATCAAAAAGATCGTGATCTTCGAAATGCGCGATTTCAATTTCATCACTATCATACTCTAACACCAAAGAAAGTGCCTGAACACTATCGGGATGGCTAAGTGAGAAGGTATAGGAAACTTCCCGCTCTTTTTCTGTTGAACTGTATTCCCTGGTGCGTTCGTTTTTCGTATAGCTGATATATTGCAGCGTGTCGGATATTTCAACTAAGGAAAAATTATCCTGTCTATAATTGCTGATGTCCGCATTTTTTAGTGAGCGGGATGTTTGCTTCGCATGATCCCGGTTTTCTGTATCTGGTTTGCCATCTGCTACTTTAGCAGCCATATCACTTTGCGATTTTCCACGCAGATCCTGAGATAAGTTCCAGTATCGAATGAATGAAACAAGATCATCAATATTGAATTCGCCGTTATTTTGAACCCGTGCGTTAGGGAATTCAGCTTGGGAGTTTGTAAAGATCAAAGGAGCGGTTTCATATTGAGTATCTGAGTTTCTCCATCCCTCGCTGAAAAGTACAAGATCATCGAAATCAACATAATAATCCCTGGTGAAATCTCCGATAAGAGTAGTATAAAACTCAGGAGATACATAATGATCATCGGAAGCATCTAATTCACCATTATTATTCACATCCATATAGAATTCACCAAGGCTGCTTTCTCTCAAAATTTCAGTAGAAATATTCACAAAAAGCGTATCTGCGGCATAGAATGAATTTTGTTCAATGGTAAGTGTAGAGTTATCAGCAAAAAAAGAAGTGGGGGAGAAGGTTTCTCCTTTCTGATTAGTAACAGTAAGCGCGTCTGATATGATAGATGCAAAATCAGTGATGTCGGAAAGATTGGTATTCCACTGCATATCCAGATTATCGGTAGTAAGCATGAATTCATTCCCATCTAAAATGGATTCAACTGCCAGGCCCTGAACCTGAATATTGCTGAAGAATGAGATTTTACCGTCATCTAATGAGCGGCTTAGAATATCCAGGCGGCCATCACCCTGCATATCATAAGCAATTACCTGAAGGGCTCCTGATTCATCACTGCTAATTACTATCGGCTCTGAGAAAGAATTACCGCCGTTATTCATAAATAGCAATACTGAGTCATTATCTCTTGACGTTGCTAATACATCCGGTAACCCATCGCCATTCATATCAGCGGAAAATACATCGGATGCGCCATTCACAGAATTACTGATTTCGATACCACTGCTGAAATTGCCACTGCCGTCATTTACATTTAGTACTATGCTATTGTTGCCGGCTGAAGCTGAAAGGACATCAAGATCGCCATCATTTTCGATATCGATGGCAATTACTTTTTGCAGTGCGGGTAAATTATTCTCTATAACTGTTTCTGTGAAACCATTTTCAGGGTGGTCTGAATATAACATGATGAGGTTTTCAGAAGCGTGTGCTGCTACCACATCCGTTAGTTTATCGCCATTAAAATCTGCGGCAAAAATTGAATTTACACCGTTAGCTGACTGCGTAACAATATTCTCGCCTCCAAAACTCAGGTTATCATCTAAGCTTTGATTTTTATACCAGCTTATTTTGTTATCGCCTGAGGAAGCAATAAGGACATCAGCAATTCCATCATTATCCATATCTGCGGGAAAAATATCTTCGGGAGTATCATTGTTGATACTGATATTTACCGTCGTGAAAAGACTGGTATTGGTGGCTCCGTTTCCGTTATTTTTCATTACCCGGAACTGATTATTAAGCTGAGAAATAAATATGAAATCGGGATAATCTGTACCGGCCACATTCATTACCCTTACTTTTTTGGGACTTACACCAGAGAAATTGAAGTTTGTGAAGCTGTTGTAAGAATTCCGCCCTTCAGAATAGTAAAGAACGATGCGATTTGATTGTGGTTTTGGAATCATTAAATCCATATCGCTATCACCGTCCACATCAGCTGAAAGTAAATTCCCGATGCCTCCAAAACCAGTTTCTGAAACAGGGATACTGAACGTGCCGTCATTTGGCTGAACAACCGCAAAAGGGGCCGGATGCACATATTCATAATCTTCGCTGGTAACAGTGATGTGGGTTAATCCTGATAAACCGGAGGGTACTTCAACCAACAATGAAAGACTATCAGATTGAAGAATCGTTGCTTCGGTATCATTGAAGCGCACGCTGTTCTGTGCTTGATCAGCAGAAAACCCTACTCCCGATATTTTTACTTTGGTTCCTTCTGTTCCCGATTCCGGATTCAAACTCGAGAGTTGAGTTGCAATCGCCACAAATTCTACACTTTCAGAAGCAACTTCATTAAAACTCGAATCTACAGCAACTACTTTATAATAGTAGGTTCTGGCGTTTTGCAAGCCTGTATCTGTGTAGGAAGTATTTGGTATAACATCATTTAAAACAGTAGAAAACTCTGTGTTTAGATCCGTGGTTCGGAGTATATCGTAACCAAGGATATCGTTTTCTGAATTAGCGTCCCAGATTAGGGCAGCCGAACCAATACCGTTCGAAATGGCAAGGCCGGTAGGAGGGGCGGGAGGAGTATCAACATTGCTGAAGAGTAAGATTTGGTTTGATCCAAAACTACCTGCAATCACATCCAGCGTGCCGTTTCCAGTATAATCAGCAACAGAGATGGTGGTTTCGCCTGACGCAGAATCTGTTATCGATACTGCCTCTTTAAATGTGTTGTCCCCGTTGCTTTCATGCCAAATAATAATCCCATCATTCGTAGAGGCGATCACATCCTGAAAACCGTCACCATTGAAATCCGCAACTTTTACATCAAAAGCTCCATTCAGGGAATCGGAAATAATAGTAGAGCCTGAGAATGTTCCGTCTCCGTTATTTGCAAACCAAGCAATGGTATTATTATTTGTTGATGCGGAGATGATATCAACATTTCCATCATTATTTAGATCGCTGGCATAAACGCTGGAGGCACCATCTTGTGTATTTGAAATAACCTGACGTGTTGAGAATGTGCCGTCTCCATTGTTTAAAAATAAGCCAATGGTGTCATCGGTTTCAGATGCTGACAAAATATCCTGATAGCCATCCGCATTTATATCAGCGACATGTATTTTCTTAACACCGGGAACTTGATTGGAAATTAACTGGGCAGGTGAAAATGTACCTCCGCCAATATTTTGATACCAGTTTATACTGTTACCACTTTCTGATGCAATAACTACATCTAAATCACCATCAAGGTCTACGTCGGTTGCAAGCGCACTTTTGGCACCTTGTGCAGTTTCTGAAATATTCTCGCGTTGGGTGAAATCTGTATTCTCATCAAATTCAAACCAAAGAACCTGATCGTTTCCGGCAGATGTTGAAATCACATCTAAAATGCCGTCGTTGTTTAAATCGGCCGCAAATACATCAGAGGCACCAGAAGCTTCGGTTGTGAAATAGCTTGCTGCTTCGAAATCTCTGTCTCCATTATTTTGAAGCCAAACCACTGCATTGTCTTGGAAGAATGTAGAAAGGACATCGAATTTTCCATCCTTATTTAAGTCGGCTGAAGATACACTGCTAACGCCACCTGCTTCATTCGTAAGCTCAATTCCCGGTTGAAAATGCCCGCTTTCATTCTCGAGATTTTCCACCACGGTAATCGGGTTTAGAAGTGAAAGTTCTACTTCAGCCATTAAAACAGTGACAAAATAGTTGCCGGGTTTTAAATCCGGGACCGTAACGGTAACGCTTTGCAGCGAGGAAGTGGTTACGGAGGCAGAGGAGTCGCCAATCTGGACACTTAACTCAGCAGGATTGTTGCTAAGATTTGTGCCATAAAAAGTGATGCTTTCGCCGGGAATACTTCCGTTAAGGGAAGATGCATAAATCGTTTTAACCTTGAAGTTTCCAACCGCTTCATTACTGAGCACGCTTTCTTCTCCGGTTAATGTATCAACAGCGGAAACACGGTAGAAATAACGTGTGTTTTCCTGAAGGTTTGTATTGTCCGAATAAGTGGTGTCCGTGACAAGTTCGGTGTTAATCTTCAATTCACTGGATGTATCTGCAATGGAACTTGTAGAACGATAGATATTATGCCCGCCAATATTGGTTAAAGGGCTTGGGCTCCAATCTAAGTCTATTGAATTAGCACTTGAAGTTGCTGTTAAATTTGAAGGCCCTGGCGGAATGATATTTTCATAGAGTTTGGTAAAGTTTTGATTCTGATTATTGCGCCCAGAAATTAATAAATCCAAATCGCCGTCATTGTCAATATCTCCGGCAGCTAATGAACTTAATTCAACACCTTCTAATTCTAATTCAGAATCCGTGAATTCTAAAGAACCATGATTCAGATATAATTTTGTGATATCAACAAATGAGGGGTTGGCTCCTGAATACAGAATATCAAGATTACCGTCTCCATCCATATCGGCAAATTGAGCTGAACTATTGTATGCGCCTTCAAAAATGATTCCTGAGTCTGAAAAATTACCGGAGCTATCATTTAAGAAAAGTTTACTCACCGCTTGGTTCGAATTGTTATTTCCGGTAATCAAAATGTCAAGGTCTCCGTCGCTATCCACATCACCAAAAACGGCAGAGCTATTGTACACTGGTTCAAGAGCCATTCCTGAGTCGGTAAATGAACCGGAACCATCATTTAAGTAAACCATACTTGTACGGATACCTGAAGCGTTGAGCCCTGTAAGCAAAAGATCAAGGTCTGTATCGCCATCTACATCTCCTAAAGCTACCGAGCCGGCTTGAACTCCCACCAAAGAAGCTCCTGAATCGCTGAAATCACCAATTCCATCATTTTTGTAGAGTTTGGTAATTCTGACATTTGAACTATTGTAACCGGAATATACCAGGTCGAGATCGCCGTCACCATCCACATCACCAAAAGCTGCTGCGCTAAAATGTACTCCGTCAAAACTAATTTCAGAATCTGTGAATCCTCCTTCACCGTCATTCAAGTAGAGTGTACTTGATCCAAGCCCACTTAAAAACAGGTCGAGATCGCCGTCTTCATCTACATCACCAAAAACAGTTGAACCCGAATGTATCGCTGTAAGGCCGGAATTTATTTCCTCATATCCACCAGAGCCATCATTTCGATATAGTTTGGTTGTGCCTTGTCCTGAAGTATTGGTTCCTGTTATTAACAGATCCAGATCCTCATCTCCATCAATATCTTCAAAAATAACATCGCTGTTATAAACTGCTTCAAGAGCGGCTTCGGTGGCTGTAAAGTATGCCCGTTTGCTATTTAATACTGAAAAGAGGCCGGAATAATTAGCTATGCCATTGTCATTTGAAACGGAAATATCAGAAAAACCGGGATCTGTTTCGGGTACTGTGACAACAATTTTTGAGGTGTCAGCAGAAATAATATCAGCGGGAGTATTTCCAAAGGTGACTTCATTTTCCTCATCGTTGTTATAAAAACCTGCTCCATAGATGGTTATTTGTTTACCGGGAGCAGCCGCACGTGGAGTTATATTGGTAATGACAAAGGGAGGGAAGTCATTTTCATACAGTTTAGATATGTACTGACCCGCAGTATTTACCCCGGAAATAAAAAGGTCCAGATCTCCATCACCGTTGATGTCACCTAATGCAACAGAGCCTTCACGGGTGCCTTCCACAGAAATGTCTGCACTGCTGAATCCACCAGCTCCATCATTTAAATACAATGTACTTTTACTTAGGCCGGAGGGATTATACCCTGAAATAAACAGATCTTGGTATCCATTTCCATCTATATCGGAGATTGAAGTAGATCCATACCTTACACCCTCGAGCGAAACGCCGGAATCGGTATAGGAACCGGAACCGTCATTTAGGTACAATTTGGTTATTTGTTGACTGGAGCTGTTATACCCGGTGATAAGGAGATCGAGGTCGCCATCATTATCTGAATCGAAGAAATCTGAAGTGCTGTACTGTACACCTTCAAGTGAAGCGGTGTTGGTAAAACCACCGGAGCCATTATTAGTGTAGATACGGCTGACACGAACAGAAGAGGAATTAATACCGGAAACTTGAATATCCAGAAAGTTGTCACCATTTATATCACCGATAGCTAACGAACTGAAATGAACTCCTTCGAGTGCCGAATGATAGCTGAAACCTCCTAATCCATCATTTAAGTAAATTTTAGTGACCCTTTGATTGGATGTATTAAACCCAGTAATCACCAAATCAAGATCGCCGTCGTTATCTAAATCACCGAATTCCGCATCGCCATAGTAGATGCCATCAATAGGTGAGGTGACCTCGGTAAAGTTACCACTTCCATCATTTTGATATAGGAAACTCGTAACAGCTCCTGTCGAACTGACACCACTAATAAACAAATCCTTATCCCCGTCATTATCTATGTCTCCCCAGACAGTGATAGAGTTGCTTGAAGAGCCAATATCGGTTTCTGCATCAGAGAAATTACCGTCTCCATCATTCAGGAGGAGTCGTGATATCCTGGCATTCGAGGAAGTAGTGCCGGTAACAAACAAGTCTAAGTCGCCATCGTTATCTACATCTTCAAAGTCCGATGATCCATACCGGAGTCCTTCTAAACCGGTGAATGCTGGTTTGAAAAACGGATCCTTTATGCTGAGGACAGTAAATATTCCGTCATATTCACCGGTATCGTCCCCACTGGCTACAGAAATGGTATATGGACCGGGATCAACTTCAGGAACGGTAACTACCAGTTTAGTCTCAGAGGCTGAATTAATCACCGCCTGAGTATTGCCAAAACTGACCATGTTATCATTAATGTTTGATGAAAACCCTGTTCCATAAAGAGTGACATCTGTTCCCGGAACCGCAGCTTTGGGTTCTACTTTGTTGATGGTGAACGGTGGTTTTGTGTTTTCGTATAAGGTGCTTGTATAACCCGAGCCGTTGTAGCCGGTAATGACCAAGTCGAGATCTCCGTCCCCATTCACATCCCCGAAGGAAGATGATCCAAAATAAACTCCTTCAAGAGTAATATCAGAATTAGAGAAGCTACCGCTTCCGTCATTGGTGTATAAGGTGCTGGTACCAAACGAGCCGTTATGACCTGAAATGACCAAGTCGAGATCTCCATCCCCGTCCACATCTCCAAAGGAAGAGAAACTATAGAAAACCCCAATAAGAGCAATACCGGAATCCGAGAAACCACCGTTTCCGTCATTGGTGTATAATGTGCTACTACCCGAGCCGTTATAACCTGAAATGACCAAGTCGAGATCCCCGTCCCCGTCCACATCCCCAAAAGATGAGGAACTATACATAACCCCCTCAAGAGCAATATCGGATTGTGAGAAGCCACCGACTCCATCATTGGTATATAAAGTACTTGTATAATTACCTGAACCGTTTTTGCCGGTTATGAACAAGTCTAAATCTCCATCGTCATCTACATCCCCAAAGGAAGAGGAACTGTAGTCAACCCCTTCGAGAGCGATACCGGAATCAGAAAAGCTACCATCACCGTCATTGGTGTATAACGTCGATGTAGTCGAGCCTGTAATTACTAAGTCGAGATCCCCGTCCCCGTCCACATCCCCAAAGGAAGAGGAACCGCTATTAACCCCGTCGAGAGAACTGCCGGAGTCAGAGAAGCTACCGTTACCGTCATTAATATATAAAGTGCTTGTTGAATAGGAGCCGTTATGACCTGAAATGACCAAGTCGAGATCTCCATCCCCGTCCACATCCCCAAAGGAAGAGGAACTTCTGTGAACCCCTTCAAGAGCAACACCGGAATCCGAGAAACCACCGTTTCCGTCATTGGTGTATAAAGTACTTGTAGTAGTCGAACCATTAAACCCGGTAATGAGCAGGTCGATATCCCCGTCTCCATCCACATCGCCAAAGGAAGAGGAGCCGTGCCGAACTCCCGATAAGCCGGCATTAGCATTCACAAAGCCTAGTACTTTTAGATTTAAAACGGTGAAACTGCCAGCATAGGCTGCCGTTCCATTTTCATTGGTTACCGAAACTTCCGCAAAACCGGGATCTATATTCGGAACAGTAACCACCAGTTTGGTTTCAGAGGCGGAGACAACGTTTGCGCTTGTTCCATCAAACCTCACAGTATTACCTGAGGTAGAAGCGGAGAATTGAGAACCGTAAATCGTAACGTTAGAGCCAGGTGCCGCAGCATTTGGGGTGATGTCGGTGATGGAAATATTTGAAGTATTAGCGCCCCCCTCATTCTCATAAAGGTTAGTTACAGCAGAACCGGCATTGTTTTGCCCGGAAATAAGAAGATCGAGATCCCCGTCGCCTTCCACGTCCGCAAAGGCCACAGAGCTATATCGAACCCCCTCGAGTGTTTGCCCGGAGTCGGAAAACCCACCGTTGCCATTATTGAGGTAGAGTTTGCTGACGTATTGATTAGAGCTGTTTTCTCCGGTAATCAGCAGGTCGGGGTCCCCGTCGCCCTCCACGTCGGCAAAGGCCACGGAGCTTTGTAAAACTCCCTCGAGGGTTTCCCCGGAGTCGGAAAACCCACCGTTGCCATCATTGAGATAGAGTTTGCTGATGCGTTGACCAGAGCTATTGTATCCGGTAATCAGCAGGTCGGGGTCCCCGTCGCCCTCCACGTCGGCAAAGGCGACTGAACTGTAGGCAACCCCCTCGAGTGTTTCCCCGGAGTCGGAAAACCCACCGTTGCCATCATTGAGGTAGAGTGTGCTGATGCGTAGATTAGAGCTGTTTCGTCCGGTTATCAGCAGGTCGAGGTCCCCGTCGCCCTCCACGTCGGTAAAGGCCACGGAGCTTAGGTTAACTCCCTCGAGTGTTTGCCCGGAGTCGGAAAACCCACCGTTGCCATCATTGAGATAGAGTTTGCTGATGTGTTGATTAGAGCTATTTATTCCGGTAATCAGCAGGTCGGGGTCCCCGTCGCCCTCCACATCGGCAAAGGTCACTGAGCCATAGTTAACTCCCTCGAGGGTTTGTCCGGAGTCAGAAAACCCACCGTTTCCATCATTGAGATAGAGTTTGCTGACGTTTTGATTAGAGCTGTTTAGTCCGGTAATCAGCAGGTCGGGGTCCCCGTCGCCCTCCACGTCGGCAAAGGCGACTGAACTGTAGGCAACCCCCTCGAGTGTTTCCCCGGAGTCGGAAAACCCACCGTTGCCATCATTGAGGTAGAGTGTGCTGATGCGTAGATTAGAGCTGTTTCGTCCGGTAATCAGCAGGTCGAGATGGCCGTCTCCAGTCACATCCTCAAAAGCATGGGATCCTTGCCAAACGTTGGGTAAACCTGAATCTGTGAGCTGAAAATTTAGTTCTGTTTCCGCTAAGACCGAAAAAGTACTGGCATAGTCGGTTGTCCCATTTGTATTGGTTACCGAAACTTGTGCAAAACCAGGCTCAATATCAGGCACAGTTACCACAAGTTTAGTCTCAGAGGCGGAGACAACGGTTGCGCTTGTTCCATCAAACCTCACAGTGTTAGCTGAGGTAGAAGCGGAGAATTGAGAACCGTAAATCGTGACGTTGGTACCCGGTGCTGCGGCGTTGGGAGTAACAGAGGTTATCGCAAACTGCGATTCGAGGGGTTCACCCGAATCCTCCACCAAACCAGTAATCGCAATATTATCCACAAATACGGCATCTAAACCCACGCTGGTATCGCCATCTTTGGTATACCAAAAATCGATAAAGTATTCACCTGCGGGCAAATCAAAAACAGGGCTATCGGCCCAGGAATAGTCTCCGGAGGCATATCCTAACAGAGAATCTTCAATAGTGACTATTAGCTCATCCCAATCAGTTTCGCTGCTTGTTCTGAACTTAAATTGCAAAGTTCCGCCATCTGAACCGATGTTTACTAAAAATCCAATATTTGAGTTTTGATTATGTGTGATGGAACCGCTCTTCAGGCTAAACCCACTTCCATAAGTTTCTGAAGATTGAGTAACCGTCCAAGTGTTAGAACTTGTAGTCCTGTCAAAGTGAGTGCCAGAGGTAATGGATGAGAAATTATCAGGATAACTGCCATCGCTAAAATCATAAAGAGTATCAGCAAGTACAGAGTTTGCTACTTTATTTTGATTTTGAACGGAGCTATTGAGTTCTATTGCCTGAGCATTTTTTTGCAAAGATGTATTTTCGGATGATCTGTCCTGAGCTAATACTTCACTTTGTGAAATGAATATCAACAGAAAACCTAAGAGAAAGTATTTGCAATACGGCATAGTAGTAAAGGTATATTTTCTAAGAAATTTTATTCCCGCTAACATGAGATTCTTCATAATGTGTCCCCGAAATTATTGTATAACAGCTTCATCAAAGGCTGATATCTCGATATCAAAACCTTCAATATTTTTTAATACAGATGTTGCAGAAATGGAAATACTACTGCTTGAAAAATTAGAAAGAGGAGTGAAGGTTATTTCACAGATTCCACCACCTCCGCTTAGTGGAGGAAGGTTATTTCCTGCTACACCAGCTTCAATTGTAATTCTATTACTCGCTATTTTATGGAAAGAAATGATTTCCGCGCCTTCTCTGTATAAAAAGCTGGTATTATCATTATATATCCTTACGTCTTGTTCCCGAACCTCTAATTCATTGCTGTTATAATTTATAGCAAGAGAAAATGAGGTAAGCTCATCTGTTGGTTCAATTTCATCTATGAAAATAAAAGCGGTAAAAGTGCCGTCATCATTTGCCTGAATATTTCTTGGGCGAAATAAAAAGCCGCGGCCATGTAAGGCATCTACTTCAAAAGTCTCTGAAAAAGTTTTGTTTTTTTGGGGGTCGGGGATATAACTAACCTCTACATCAAAATTGTATACTTCACCATTGAACGTTTCAACAAGATTAAAAAGCTGAACATAGGTTTCAGTTTGATAGTCACTGTACTCAATATCGCTAATATTCTGTGACGGGCTCGCAATTCTATAACGATATTGAAGGTTATCCATCGCTTCTACAGGTTCCCATTGTATTTCAATATTTGACGATGTAAAGGGAGTGGTTGGTAAATTGAGCAATCGCAGGTCTGAGATGGTAAAATCTGGATTTTCGGGATCGTTGGGGTTATCCGCTCCGGGAACTTCGTCAGGTAATGGTTCATCACCCACAGAATCTATAATTAGGTCACAAGCGCTTAAGCTAAGCGTCAAAATTAGTATAGCGAATAAACCCCGCACTGATAACGTAGTGGTGCTTTTTGTTTGAATCATAATGCTAAAAATTAATATTCATACTAATTCCGGAATTTGCTGGATTAAATCTAAGCTTAGCGTTTTTCAGAATTTTTCTGTTAGATTTTTGCAGCAGTAAATCGAATGTTTCGAGTCCTTTTATGGCAGCTAAAACTGTTAAACCTAAAACCAGGTTGTCTTTGGATACCTGTGCATTTTCATAAGATGTGGCGTAGGTGTCTCTTAGACTCACGAAATTTGAAGAAGCTGATAAATAGCGTTCTCTGTCAGTTATGTAAAGGTCGTAATTCTCTTGATATTCAAGGTAGGATTTTACGGAGTAGCCAATTGCAGCCGCACTTCCAAGGAAATAGAGAAAACCACGCCCGCCTTTTCCTAAATAGCCGTGGCCTGTTCCTGGTATAAATAAAGATCGAAAAAAAGCTTTTCCTTTCGTTTTGGGTTCAAACTCATCAACCAATACCATACTGCCGCTAAACGTATTAAATGTTAGCTCTTCTCTATGAGTTTTAAATCCGGGTTTTGAAACGGTAATATTGTAGGTGCCAAAAGGCAGGGATTCAATTTCAACAGGTAGCTTCTCAAAAGTGCTGTTATATCGTGTGCCAGCGATTCTTACTTCGGCATCTTCAAATATGCTGCTGATGCTGTATGTTCCAATGCCTTCAACTTGTACTAAATTAAAATTAAGAGTTTCGCTTTCATCGCGAGTCAGTTCAAAATCACCTGTTTCAGTGCGGAAATTTTTAAGAGAGGCCTCAATAGTATAATTACCAACTGGTAAATCAGCCACCCTTTTTGAGCCTTGCCATTGCTCTACTGTCTGGCCATTTTGTTTCAGCACAACATCGGCATCAGGTTGCATAACAGAGAACACAAGGTCTCCGGTAATCATACCTAAATTAATATTCTCGGTGAGGGTATCACCCAGAACTATTTCAATATTTTTTTTCTGAGAATCAAAACCCGAAGCCGTTACTTCCAGTTGGTGTAAACCGGGTGTTAATTTGATTTTATCACGCTCTGCCCGTACTTGTCCATCTACAAGCAAACCGGCATTCGCTGGAATGGTATTCACTGTTAAATAACCGGCATATTCCTGTAAATTATAAGCTAAGGCATCGGTATTATTGTTGATTTGAAGTTCATCCGTTTGAGTTACGTATCCATCAAGTTCGAGCCGAATTGCATGAGGGCCTGGATAAACAGGTATTTGTATGGGGGTTCTTCCCTTGCTTCCGGGATCATCATCGAGATAAACCGCAGCACCGGAAGGCTCGGAGTCTAATCGTAGAAAAATAGGATCAATTTCTTCCAGGGTATAGTTGAAATTATTTACGGTGGTTGAGGAAACCGTAACCGTATCTTCAACAATTCTGTATTGGTTTTTTTGAATTTGGATAACGTGCTGTCCTTCAGCAAGCCGAAGGTCGAGATATGTTCCTGAAACTATATTTTCTTCACCGTCAACAAATATGGTTGCATTTTCGGGGCTAATATTAATCCTTGCAGGAGCATCATTAAGTTTCCGGTTTCCGGTTATTTGTACTTCCCAAACTTTACTGCTTTCTAAATTTATATCATAAGAAGCCAATACTAATTGAAATGGTGTAAACCCTTCCCGGTAAATTTCAACAACTCTCTCGTTAGGGGAGAGGTACAATAAACTGGCACCTGGCAACTGCTGAGATTTTAATATGCCATTGTTTGATTCGAAGGTGAATCCGGTAAGATCGGAGTTTATTCTCAAACCAGCGGTAAGTACACCGTTTACATCCCTGTTATCAGCCCTGTCGGCAATAAATTCTCCATCAGCAATTTTTGGTTCTCCAACCACTCTGAGTGTAGAAATATCATCCTGAGCTCGTATTTCTACAGTAGCTGTGATGCTGATTAGTATGAGCAGCATTACAGAGAGAATAGATTTGAAAAACTGTTTTTGTATCACTTCTTCATGCATCGTTTAATTTTAAACCTATTTATTTGCTCCTTTTGCCCGAAAATCCAAAGAAAAGGATACGAATTAGATATTGAATTTTTACCACCCATTTATGCAGTAGGTGTACAGATTGTAATTTTGATTAATAATGTAGAGAAGAGCTCATATATAAGTCATACTGACTTCTATAGTTTTTGTCTCCGAAAATTGGTAATAAACCAACATTGTCCTCAAATCTACCCCTTCCCGATAGAGATGATATGCTATCATCAAAAAACTTCAAAATTAGAAATTCACTTTAAAGTTACCTATTTCAACCAGCGCATCATCCGACCATTCTTGTGGTTGCCATGCGCGAACATATATTTTTGGCTCGTCATCATTAAAGTCAATGAGCAGGAAAAGATATCCTTCATCAGAATAATCAGTTGAAGTATAGCTCTGCCTCATGCTAATACCATACACACCTTCCTGATTATTTTTTCTGTTTATTTTGAAGGACGAAAATCCTAAATGAATGTCAGGTTTTGTGTCAAAAAGCATTTTTTGGCGGTCCAGAAATTCCCCTTTGGTTTGCCGTAAATATTCCACACTTGGTTGCTGAGGTTCATTTTGCTCATAAGCGAAATCGTTAGAAGACCCCTCATCCACTCGCAGCACCCGTCCGGTAATTATAACTGCTTCTTCGGCGAACATAGTACCAAGTTGAGATAAGTCTCGTGTCATATATGCGGTGCGGTATTTCTCCACAAACTTGATCATGATTTGGCGTTTATCCCAGTCTTCGCCATACTTGGAAGCATTTTTAAACTCTTCATACATTCCGTCCATTATCCCAAAGTTGATATCTACCACAGCACCGGTGCTGTCAAAATCGGGAATTAGATACTCCTTGCTTTGCATGTTTACTGATGTATAAGCAGCTGTAGAAGAAAGTTGTCGAAATTCCCACCCTTCAAAAGTATTGTTAATATCAGCTTTCGAAGAATTTTTGGAGATGCTTAGTTTATTATAACGCTCCATGTTGGACAATTTCCTATTCAGAAACTCATCTTCTTGCCAAGGCTCATGTTTTACATTTTTATTGAAATAATCTTGCAACGAAATCAAATGGTTTGGCACCACTTCTTTTAGCTGCTCAATATCAAGGGCTAAAAGCTCTTCTTCCTCTTCTTCCATATTAAATTCTTCCAAAAAACTATTTAACGTGATGTTTTCTGAAACCGGCTCAAGCTTAATGTCTTCTTTCTTTTCCTTAACAGGTTCGTCTAAATTCACGGTTTTTGTATATCCGTTGAAAGGAGGTTTCTGCACCAAATTCCACAAGTCTCCAACTTCTTTTATCTCTGTTCTGTTTTCGTAGAAGTCATACTTAACATTTATTCTCAGCGACTTAAACTGTGTACTTGAACCATATAAATTAATAATAGCTGTACCATCCTGAGATTTTGTGGAAATTTGATTATTGCCATCCCAGTAACTGATATCTAAGGTCTCGGCTTTCTTCCCATTTACATATACCGCTAAGCTTATTTCTCTTTCTTTGTCGGTAATTAATTCGTCAGCTATAACTTCAAAAGTTGAAGAGCTCATGATATTTGAGATGCGGTCGGAACTTTCCAGGTATAAATTAAATCCTTTATGCTCCAGGCGTTGCTCAGGAATTGAATTCAAAAGTATCAGCGAGTAGTAATAATATTTAAGAGCACTGGCAAAACGATTATCATCTTCGTAACTGCTGGCTTTATCAAAAATGTCTTTTACCAGCTGCTTACGGGTATCGAAAATCTTATTCACCTCAGATTTCTCAATATATTTGAAAACATAGATACCACAATCTCTGGGTTCTTTCTTTGTGCGCAGGTTTTTTAAGGATGCAGACGAGTAGGTTTTAACTATCCCCTCAACTTCCTCCTTGTATTTACCTTCATTATCAGTGATGCTCTCGGAAACTTTACTGGTAAATTCTGATTGCACGTTGATAGCTATCTTCGAAAGCAACTGGTCTATAGCGTTAGATGTACTTTCATTATCGTTTTGAGAACATGCATCTCCCCAATACATACTTTCGTTGGCTTTTATCTTTTCAATTTCAGGATCAGCCTGACTGTAAATAGCAGGTGAAACACTTAATAAGAGTACAATTAAAGATGATATTTTTGTTATTTGATTCATCATTTTCTAAAAGCTAACAATTTCTGGTTTTTCGTTTTTGTACTGAGACATGGTCATTCCCACATTCGCATTTATATAAGTAGGGTCAGCTACTATATACTTTTTACCTCCGTGAAAGTGAGCATCGCCCTCTACGTTATCACTGAACAAGACCGCCGTGGCTAAATGTTTACTGTATCTTAAACCAACCACTTCCATTTTTAACAACTCCTGAACCAGATTGGCGAAGAGAATAGAACGATCATCGCAATCGGAATAGGGGTAGAATAGAGTTTCTTCAGGAAGCATATATTTTTCTCTATCAAATTGATCCTGATCGGTTTTGTAATCGAACGATGTTTGTACAAAACGAAGCAGGAAATTAACAGCTTCTTCTTCACTCATTTCAGAAATAGCCGGCGCGAGAACCTTATAGATAGCATTTTTTGAGTTTTCTGATAGTGAAGCAGTAAAGAAAACAGGGAGTTCTGTAAGAGGAAAATATTCGAAATAGGTAATCAGGTTTTTATCAAGGGATAACGGAATTTCATAATCAATCTCATCAAAAGAGAAGGAAAGAGTTCTCTGCTCTACTGATTTTGAATCGCCAAGATTTGGCAGTTTGGTGATGCGCAGGTTTAACTTTTTGCTTTGCGCCTTATGAGTTCCCGTATAAGTAAAAATAGAACTTGGCGTTTGTTTATGCTCATTAAGGTCTATTACATAATATTTCTCATTATCAAGAGTGTAGAACTTGGTGTTGAAAACATCATATTCAACAGCGAATAAGTTATAGACACCATTCTGATCATAACCAATACGAACCTTGTAACCGGATTTTGTTAATAAGAACCAATTGTAAAGGCTGATTAATTTACTGTCGTACCCTTCAAAAATAGTATTGGTAATATCATTTAGCAGTAAAACATAACCCCAGTCGTTAAGATCGAGATCGCCCCGAACTTTTTGAGAATATTCTATAAGTGGGGTATGGTCTATACTGCTCACTTTATCCCAAAATTCAGCAATTTTTTTGTTATCGGTTTTGCTACTAACAAATTCATTAGCGCTAAAAAACTCCCTGAGTTTGGTTGGGTATTCTAAAGGGATCTTGGACGAGAAATAGTTGATCGTGGTTTTTTGAGTATTCAACCCCTCAAACATAGACTTCTCGGCAGGTAAATCAATTTTTACAGGCGGAGTATCGACAAATTCAGGAATGTCTATGGTAATATTATCCTTTATAGGCGGAGTATCGCCCGGGGCTTTATTTTCAACAATCGGGCGAGGTGGGGCAGAAGGTATTTCTACAGGCTTTTTTTCTTTATAGGAAGGAGCGCCTTCTTTGATACCAACCTCTTCCCAGGTTTTTTCTAAAAGCTCAACAAACTCTTTATCAAATTTGTCCCGGTATTCTTTGAACTCAGCTTCTTGCTGTTGCTTCCATTTTTCATACTCATCTTGAGCAAGAATTGAAGATGGAATCAACAGAATTATAATAAAAGATAAAATTATAGAAAGTGAAACGTACTGATTTGCACCCTTAGTTATATTAAACCCCATTTTTTGGTACCTCGAAAACTTTAATAAAAAGAATTTTTACGAAATTCCACATAATTAGGTTGATAGTCAAATTAAAAAGATTTGTGTTGATTGATAAATCATTTTATTATTGGTTCAACCAAAAACTAATTTTCAGGGTACAATTATGAAGTTTAAAATTCTCCTAATCCTTATGATACCTTTAATGGTAGCATGCGGCAGCAATAAAACAGTTTTAGATACATCCTCAGGCCCAGCTTGGTATTTTAACCCACCAGTGGACAATGAAGAGTATTTTTACACCACAGAAATGGCAGAAAGCACACGTATGTCTACAGCAATGAGAAGTGCGGAAGCTAATGCACGTCAAGCTATGGCCACAAAGCTTGAAGTTAAAGTAACCGCATTACAGAAGTCTTTTGAAGAAGAAATTCAAAGTGGACCAGACGCTAATTATGCCAATACCTGGTCTAATGCGAGCGAGCAGCTTGTAAACAGCACCTTAAATGGCGTAAGCCGTGATCAGGCAGACTGTGTGGAATTAAATCCAGAGCGCACAGGTGGTAATGTGAATCAAAGATGTTATGTTTTGGTACGTATGCCGGTAGGTCAAGCCAGAACAGCTCTTGATAATGCACTTTCTAAAGATGAAGAGCTTTATACAAAGTTTAAAGCCTCTAAAGCTTTTGAAGAATTACAGCAACGACTTCACGAGATAGATTAATCTGTAATCGATCTGTGCATATAAGTAATTTTTTATTAGCCATTCTTTTTACAATAGTATTCTGTGGTAATGGTTTATCACAGAATACTTTTTTTTTAGAGGATAGCAGCTTTTCCTTAGTCTCTAATTATTCATTTCCTCATGGTTTTGGAGCAGAAGCTTTATCTCAGTATGATCCCGATGCGTCATTTAAAAAGGCTTGTGATTTTGCTCTTGAAGACCTCAATTCCAATTTATTCTTATCAGTTTACATAGAACAGTTTAAAACCGGGGCAAATTCTGATTACTATTTTCCAGAGTTGAGCGTCAGAGATTCTGTCCTCTCTTTTGGAATGGAAGTTGTGAAAACTGATTCCTTTGATGTTGCCGGACAAGCATTTTGCGTAGCGTCTTTATCGTCGAAAAAGGATTTAGCTTCAAACACAATCCCCGATCTTGATAAACTGAAGATTGGACCGATTAAGCAAAATGGCATTTGGTATGCAATGGGTTCTGAACCAGGCTCGAGATACAATCTTTTTGTTCCCTGGATAAGATCTAAAAACAACGCTTTAAAAGATTTATCGCAAACCATTACTACTCTTGTTCAGTCCAGCATGATTTCTCTGGATTATAACCTGCAAGAGTTCACGTACATCAAGTCTAATGTGATATACAATAATATCGTGGTAATACGCCGCTACATTTCCCCCGATAACGACTATGTATCTATTGTCGCAGTAAAAGACAGCGATATCACCAGTTATTAATTATCCGTTGGCAGTATAAATGAAGGATTGATTTCTTGTGAAAGCCTTTCTTGTTCTAACTTTTGGCTATACATCTTTTCCACATCACGCAGCGTATCAACATCCTTGGGTGTCAAATCCCAACGAATGGCTTTGAAACGAGGAAGCCGTAAGGTGAATTTTGCTTTTGTTCGTTTATTAACCTGAATTGCGTCAAATTCAAGCTCAACCACAATTTCAGGCAGTAAACCAAGTGTGGGGCCATATCTCTCAACTGTGATTTCTTTTAACTTTTTGTTGATTTCTTCCAGCTCCTTATTCGTATATCCGCCGTACGCTTTCCCAATGGGTATGAATTCTTCTTCATAGCGATCATCATCTTTAACGGAAACTCCCAGAGTGAAATCAGAATAGGTGCCGCCACGTTTTCCGCTGCCAGCGTGGGCGTACATCAATATAGTATCCAATGAACCACTTGGCTGCTTTACTTTAAGCCACGATTTCTTTCGCTGACCATACTCATAGGTGGAGCTTTTCAACTTTAACATCAAACCTTCATTTCCGTTAGCCAAAGCCTGATCAAAAAGAACTTTAACATGCTCTTCATTTTTTATTTCGGTTTGAATGCTAATCGGTATCCCATAGTTGACCGAGATTTCATTTAACAGATTCCGTCTTGTCTCTAAGCTTTTTTCGAAGACGGGTTGGTTTTCAAAATAAAGGACATCATAAGAGATAAATATTACAGGATATTGAGTGAGAATTTTAGTTGAAGGCTTTTTTAAACCCATCCTTTTTTGAAGCAGTTGAAAGGGCAGGATGGTATTATTTTTGAACACGCAAATCTCACCATCTAAAACCAAATCCGGCAAGTTTTTTCCAGCCATTATTTCACAAATTTCGGGGAAAGATGAAGTTACTCTATTAAGATCGCGCGAGAAAAGCTCCACACGATTTTCAGAAATATGAGCCTGACACCGCATTCCGTCAAACTTTTCTTCGGCAATATAATTGGTGAAGTTTGTTACGCTCCGGCTTTCAACGGGAGAAGCAAGCATAAAAGAGATTGGGCGGAATAGAGTAAATGAAGCTTGGCCGAGGGTATCATTTTTAGCGAGAACCGCTGTTTTACCTAAACTTCCGGTAACCATGTGGGCGTACCTTACAGTCTCAACTTCTTTATGAAAAGCTCCGGCAATTGCGTTTACCACGCTTTTAGTTTCAAACCCAATCCGCAGAGAACCCTGACTCATAATCCGAATGAAATACTTCACTTCTAAGGGTGACATTTTAGTCCACGTATTGTGAAGAATCCGTTGCTTATCAACGCGGGAAGTAACGCGAAATAACTCCTCATAAATGTCTTTAACCTCATTGAGAGACAGTTTTTCGGAATTCCATTTTGCCTGTGCGGCAGGGATATTATTGAACAGTTTCTCTATGGTTTCTGAGGAACTTCCGGTGGCAGTGCGGCAAGGCTTGAACACAAGCTCATAATCAATCTCACAAAAATCAGCCGCCAAAGTGGATACAGTTCTGCTGCCTACCGAAGCCCGTTTTCCTGAAGTATCAGAAAAAGCGCCTTCCGCTAAAAATCGAACAGCAATGTTGAGGTTTTCATCATCCTGAAAAGAGGAGAGATATTGTTGGCAAATGCCGGTTTTCGCTTTTGTACCTCGTGTTTCGAAGATTTCCTGAGCAATTTGGCAAAACGATGAAAAGGTGAGAGAATTCAAGCTGTTAATCATCATTCTCCGTTTTTACATTCAAAAATTCAGAATCGATATTTCTTTGCGCCAGGTAATGCTGAACTACATTGGGGTTTGGCGTATGGGTAACAAAAACTTTCTTTGGTTCCACCTTTTCGCAAAGGTCAATGAGCTCAAAAAAATCGAGATGATCAGATAGTGGAATCAGGGCGTCAATAGTTAACTGAGCCCTCCTGGCCTCCATGGCCGCCCATCCTGAACAATAGGCAATTTTTTTCTTCTTGATGTTTGAAGCAAAACCGCTGTTGAGAGCTGAACTCGGGCATATCAGAATTTTTCCTTCACAATTGTCCCGATCGTAGGCTTCATAATTGCCTAAATCAATTCCCTCCTTATCATATACAGAACACAATGTGTAGCCGGCTCCATGAATTTGAACAGGATGATTCAATCCCTTCAGTAAAAACATGATCTCTTGTGCTTTGCCTAAATTATAGGCAAGAAATACAGGAGTAAATCCTTTTTGCAGCGCATCAAAAGCGAAGTCGCAGAGCTGCTTCTGTAATTTTTCGTGAGAATCCCAGCGATAAACCGGCAGGCTGAAAGTGGCTTCTGTAATGAAATAGTCCACCTTGCTTGTTGGGATTTGGAAGCCCTCTGTGGTCGGTGCAGCCGGAGTTCGATAATCGCCTGTGTAAAGAAGATTTCCAAAGTCACTTTCAACGAAAGTCATCGCTGAGCCAAGGATATGTCCCGCAGGGAAAAGAGTAACTTTAAAGGAATCTGTTTCTAAAGGTTCATTAAAAGAGAGAGTTTCAACTTCTCCATTATATCCTCGCAATTTCATAAACCGGGAAGTTGGCCGGGTTGCATAAGTTGTGGCTTGTGTGCTTCTGGGAATGTGATCGGCATGGGCATGAGAAACAAAAACGTGTTGTGCTTTTGCCCCGGTATAATCCAAACCAATATTTAATTGTGGCAGATGAATTCCGTGGAATCCGGCCTTTTTGATTTCAAGCATTTTTTGTGTGATGATACCAGCCAAGGGTGACATTCAGTGGCATCAAAAACTGATCTAAAGCTGAATTATTTTCGAAATCTTTAAAAAGTATCGGCTATTCAACCACCAAAGTTTCTTCCTGATTTTTCAATACCTCAGGAATGGAGTCTTTGATAACATCAGCAAAAGCCTGGATGAGGTTTTGCTTCAGGAATTCACGGCTATACACGAGCCTGATTTTACGGGTGGGCACCGGATCTTCGAATTCTTTGATCGCTGCAGTAGCGCATTTTTCGTCTTGATCACTCATCGCCAAATAAGGCATCAAAGTTATGCCGAAATTTTGCTCAACAAGGCGTTTCAACGTTTCCAGATTTCCGCTTTCAAATGTGACAGCGGTTTTATTGCGCTTCTCATTGTTTTGCTTACAAATCTTCATAGTTTGATCTCTGAAACAATGGCCTTCATTAAGCAGCCAAAGATTCTCTTTGTAGAGATCATCTATGCACAATTTATCTTTTTTGGCAAGTTCATGCTCATGGCTTACATAGCCCAGGAAAGGTTCCAGAAATAGATCTTGCTCGAAAATATGTTGTTCTGTTGGGGTAGCGATGATGCCCACATCAAAATGATCCTCGTTCAAACCCTTGAGCACTTCGCCAGTCAAAGCTTCTTCAAAAACCAGTTCTACATCCGGGTGGGCTTCCATAAATTTTTTCAGAAAAAGTGGCACAAGGTAAGGGGCGATGGTTGGTATTATTCCAACCCGAAACGAGCCTTTGAGAGAGTTTCCCTGTACAGAAACCATGTCTTCAATAAGCCGGGCTCCGCTGAGAATAACCTTTGCTTGTGCAATAATCTCTTCGCCCAAAGCTGTTGGTACAACCGGAGTTTTTGACCGATCGAAAAGTAAAACTCCAAGCTCATCCTCAAGTTTTTGAATTTGCATACTCAGGGTAGGCTGCGTGATATAAATTTTTTGAGCAGCGGTGGCAAAATGCCGATACTTATCAACCGCTACAATGTATGAAAGCTGCGTGAGTGTCATATTTTTTTAACTGGTGGAATGAAAAGGTAACAAATCCTTTTTTTAGTTTTTGAAGGTATTATTAATAGAACACATTTTTAGGAGCAATATGAAAAAGCATGTGTTTATTTCGGGCAATGTTCAGGGAGTTGGATTCAGGTATTTCACACTAAAAAATGCAGAATCCTTAAATCTAAAAGGATGGGTAAAAAATTCACCTGATGGAAGGGTAGAAGCACTTTTCGAAGGCAATCCTGAAGATGTTGAACAAATGATTAAACGTTGCAGAAAAGGTCCCGCTGCGAGTTGTGTAGTAGATGTAGAGGTACAGCGGCTTTCAAATGAGGAAGAACTAAATTCATTTAAAGTGCTACACTAAGTTTTACTGGTTTAAACCTGTTTCGATTAAAAAACTATCTCGTCTTCGCGAGAGAGGCTTGTTATAGACTTAGATTCAGAGTGTTGTCGACGAAGCGATCTCCCCGGAATGCCTGAAAAGTAGTTTACAGGAGATTGACAAGCAGTGTTCCCTTCGGGACTTCGGCATTCGCTATCGCTCATTTCTCGTGCTAAAGGCATCCCCTCGGGGTCAATGACGATTTTTTAATCGAAACAGGTTTTAACTTTATTTTGCTTCAGATATTTTAGTCGGCTAAACTTCTAATCAAGAAGAGTAATAACTTAGGGTGCAACGAAGTTGTGTTAACGAATACACCAAATGATGAGATTCATGTCAAAGATTTTTTGACTCGATTGTCGGTATTTTTCCTGCTAATTTAAGACAGAATTTTCCAATACAGGATTTAATTTACCCTATCATAAGAATGTTCCGAATCAGCAAATATTTTTTATGTATCTAATTTTTGACACAGAAACTACAGGTTTACCACAAGATTTTTCTGCCCCAATTGCCGATTTAAATAATTGGCCCAGGTTGGTGCAACTTGCGTGGCAGCTGCACGACCACACGGGTAAACTCATTAGCTGTGGCAATCATATTGTGAGGCCTGAAGGTTTTACCATTCCGTTTAATTCAGAAAAAATCCATGGGATTTCTACAGAGAGAGCCCAAAAAGAAGGGGTAGATTTAGAGTTTGTCCTCAAAGAATTTTCCAAGGATATGCAGCGCGCATATTTCCTGATTGGTCACAATGTTTCTTTTGATGAAAAAGTAATGGGTGCCGAATATCTGCGGAAAAAGATGCCATCGGCAATCATCGATAAACCAAAGATAGACACCAAAGATGATGGCACGGATTTTTGCAAAATCCCCAATAACCGGGGAGGCTACAAATGGCCTTCACTTGCAGAACTTCACCTTAAAATTTTTGATAAAGGTTTCAGTGATGCCCACGATGCCGCCGCAGATGTAGAAGCCACAGCACGTTGTTTTTTAGAGCTCGTGCGTTTAGGAGCTATCACTGTCAACTTCCCCGTGGATGCACGGCTATATCAACCAGCTACAAGTCTTATCAAGAGAGAAGAGTACATCGATTTGGTATCTCCGGCACGTTTTAAAACTAAAGTGCTGGAACCCGCCGATCAGAAAATGGTGGACAAAGAAAAGCATGCCGCATCATCGGCCCTGGCAGAAAAAGCTACTTTTACTCACTTGCATTGCCATTCCAAATACTCAGTTTTGCAGGCAACAGCGGGAATCAAAGAATTAGTAGCAAAAGCAAAAGCAGAAGGTATGGAAGCCGTTGGGCTTACCGATCTCGGAAATATGTACGGAATTTTTTCTTTTGTTTCTGCCGCTCATGCTGCGGGAATTAAGCCCATTGTAGGGAGCGAATTTTATGTAGTTGAAGATCGCCTCAAACAAAAATTCACCAGAGATAATAAAGACAAGCGGTATCAGATTCCGTTGTTGGCTAAGAACCAGAATGGCTATAAAAACCTTTCCAAATTAAGTTCCCTGGCTTTTACTGAAGGCTACTATTACAAATATCCAAGGGTTGATAAGAAACTCATCAAAAAGTATTCGCAGGATTTGATTTGTCTGAGTGGGGGAATCCGTGGAGAACTTGCTGATTTGATTCTTAACAAAGGCGAGCAATTTGCTGAAGAAGAATTGCAGTGGTGGATGGAGGTTTTCGGAGATGATTTTTACCTGGAAGTGATGAACCACGGGCTGGAAGAGGAAAACCGTGTAAATGAGGTTTTTAAAACTTTTTCCAAGAAATACGGCGTCAAATTAGTAGCTACCAATAATGTTTTTTATCTGGAAGAAGAGGACGCCAAAGCTCATGATGCGCTGATCTGTATCGACGATGGAGAATTAATGAGCACGCCCAAGGGAAAGGGGCGTGGTTACCGGTACGGTTTCCCAAATGATGAATTTTATTTCAAGTCTCAGGATGCGATAAAAGAGCTTTTTCAGGATGTGCCTGAAGCCGTTGCCAATACTCAGGAAATCGTAGATAAAATTGAGCCTATTAAATTAGAGCGGGATGTAATACTTCCCAATTTCGAACTTCCTGATGGATTTTCTTCAGAAGATGAATATTTAAGGCATTTGGCTTATGAAGGCGCAAAACCCCGTTACGGAGAAATTGATGATGAAGTAACGGAGCGGATCGAGTTAGAGCTTGGCATTATTAGCAGTATGGGATTTGCAGGGTATTTCCTGATTGTGCAGGATTTCATCGCGGCTGCCCGTGATATGGGAGTGTATGTTGGCCCCGGGCGTGGTTCAGCGGCAGGCTCTGTGGTAGCCTACTGCACCGGCATCACAAATATTGATCCTTTGAAGTACGATCTGCTTTTCGAGCGTTTTTTGAATCCCGAGCGGGTTTCCATGCCTGATATCGATATTGATTTTGATGACGATGGGCGGCAGAAAGTGATCGAGTATGTGGTGAACAAATACGGCAAAGATCAGGTTGCCCACATTATTACTTTTGGTTCTATGGCGGCAAGATCTTCAGTAAGAGATGTTGCGCGCGTGCTTGATTTACCTTTATCTGATGCCGACCGAATCGCAAAACTGGTTCCTGAACGTCCCGGAACTACACTTGATGACGCTTTTCGGGAAGTAAAAGAATTGCGGGATATCCGGGATGGTGAAGGCCTGGAAGCGGAAACTTTACGGATGGCAAAAGTTCTGGAAGGTTCCGTTCGGAATACCGGAATCCATGCGGCAGGAATTATCATCGCGAGGAAAAATCTCACAGAGTATATTCCAATTAGCACCGCAAAAGATGCCGATTTGGTAGCCACTCAGTATGATGGCAGTGTGATTGAATATGCCGGAATGTTGAAGATGGATTTTTTGGGGCTAAAAACGCTCTCCATTCTCAAAACCGCAATTTCTTATGTGAAAGAGAATTTTGGCACAGAATATAACCTTGACGACATCCCGCTAACCGACGAAAAAACGTACAAGCTTTTTCAGCAGGGGAGCACAGCGGGTATTTTTCAGTTTGAAAGTGATGGCATGCGTAAATATCTGAAGGATTTAAAGCCGAAGGATATCAATGATCTTATTGCTATGAACGCTTTATACCGCCCGGGCCCAATGCAGTTCATTCCACAATACATTGAGCGTTCGCATGGCCGGGAAACGGTGGAATATCCCCATGAAGATTTACGTGCTTTGCTGGAGCCTACCTACGGCATCATGATTTACCAGGAGCAGATCATGAAAGTGGCGCAGCAAATGGGAGGCTACTCTTTGGGTGAAGCAGATGTGCTCCGGCGAATTATGGGTAAGAAAAAACCGGAATTGTTGCCGCCGGAAGAAGAGAAATTCGTGAAGCAGGCCATTGCAAAAGGCTACGATAAAGATGTAGCAAAAGATGTTTTTGATAAAATGGCGCTTTTCGCGGGATATGGTTTCAATAAATCCCACTCCGCAGCTTATTCGGTTGTAGCCTATCACACCATGTATTTCAAAGCCAACTATCCGGCAGAATATATGGCGGCGGTTATGACGCACAACATGAGCGATATCAAAAAAGTGGCTTCCTTTATAGAAGAATGTCAGCGCATGGGAATTCCCGTTGATCCCCCAAACATTAACACAGCTCGGGGAAAATTTCGGCCTAAAGAAGGGAGGGTTCAATATGGAATGTCTGCCATTAAAGGCGTGGGCTCATCAGCCATCCAGCATATTGTAGAGGAGCGAGAAGAGAAGGGCGACTTTGTAAGCATTTTTGATTTCGCCGCTCGAATCGACCTGAAAGTTTGTAATCGCCGAACATTGGAAAGCCTGATTTTGGCCGGGGCTTTCGACACCCTCAATGACAACCGGGCGCAACTGTTGGATTCCGTTGAAGATATTTTATCCTATGCGGCAAGAAAACAGGAAGAAATTCGGCTTAACCAGGGGAATTTATTTGGAGGTGGTGGTAATGGTGCCGCTTTTCAGGAACCAAAATTACGGGATATTCAGCGTTGGTCTCAAATTGAGCGATTGAATAAAGAGCGTGAATTGATTGGTTTTTACCTGAGCGGACATCCTTTAAATCGTTTCAAGGAAGATATCCGGTTATTCGGAAAACAAGATTTACATGAAAACAGTCTTTCCAGATTACGTGAACGCGACGACATCCGTTTTATAGCCATTGTAACCGGTGTTAAAAAAGTGTTTGATAAAAAAGGAAGGCCTTTTGCTTTCTTGCAAGTCGAGGATTTGAATGACTCCATAGAAGTAATTGCCTTCAGTAGTGTCTACGACCAATATATCGGGGTTCTCGAAACCGACAATGTACTTTTTATTGATGGACACATGGATATGCGGGGAGGTCAGCCAAAGGTAATTGCACGTTCTTTCGAGCGGGTTGAAAATTTGCGAGAAAAATTTCAGCATCAGCTTGAACTTAAATTGAATTTAAAAACCTCCGAACTAAATAAACATGACCTTAAGCAGGTTGAGACACTTTTTTCACTAAACAAAGGAACCACACATGTAGGTTTATGGGTGCATAGTTCTGAGGCAAAAGGGCCGATCAAAATGAGTGTGAGAAATTTTGTAATAGAACCTAACGACGAGTTATTAAAAGGGCTTCGGGATTTACTTGGAGAAGAAGCCGTTCAGCTTGTTCATGCTTCATAAAGCACTGCTATGAAGGTGATAATTACAAAAGATGTGCGTAATAAGAATTTAGTACCGATATTTGAATCGTAGAAATAAAACATAAAATTATCTAACAGAAAATTATGGCAAAGGCAGTAGAGTTTACCGACAGTAACTTCAACGAAGAAGTATTGAAATCTGAAAATCCTGTATTGGTAGATTTTTGGGCAGAATGGTGCGGCCCGTGCAGAATGGTTGGTCCGGTTGTAGAAGAGCTTGCCGGAGAATATGAAGGAAAGGTGAAAGTAGGGAAGGTAGATGTAGACAGTAATCCTGAAATCTCCGTTAAGTACGGAATAAGAAGTATTCCCTCACTTTTGATTTTCAAGAATGGCGAAGTTGTAGACCAAATCGTTGGCGCAGTTCCAAAATCCCATTTAGCAAAACAACTGGATGCTCAGGTAGCTTAAATCCTGACTATACAAAATTTTGAAATTGGCGATACTTAATGTGTCGCCTTTTTTTTTACCTCACTATTTTACAACCCTTTGCAAGATTTCGGAATGCAATCTTAGAGCAAAAACTTAACTTAAGTTAAGGCGGTAATAATACCTGAACAGCTTCTTTTAACACTGCTCAGACTGTTCCAAAATCTAATCACTTTTTTAAAATGAAGAAAATTCTCATTATTTCGGGCATAATTGTAGTGATTGCCTTACTGGCAATTCCAAAATTCATAGACAGTAGTGAAGCTTCTTCGTCGCAGCCTGCAAATACTGATTCCAGGCTTTTAGTTGATATTCACACTGTTGAACCTCAGGTTTTTGAGAACAAGATTTTCACCACAGGAACCATCATTGCTAATGAAGAAATTGAATTGAAAAGCGAAGTTTCTGGGAAAATCACACAGATTAGTTTTGAAGAAGGCCGAAGCGTGAATAAAGGACAGCTACTCTTAAAAATTAATGACAGCGAATTAAAGGCTCAACTCCAGCGAGCAAATTTCAGACAAAATCTTGCTGCTGAACGGGAAAACCGCCAAGCTAAGTTGTTGGATAAAGGCGGAATCAGCCAGGAAGATTACGACGCTACTCTAAACGAATTAAATGTTTTAGAAGCGGAAGTTGCGCTCATTGAAGCTCAAATTGATAAAACGGAAATTCGTGCTCCCTTCGATGGAAATGTGGGCTTGAAGTATGTGAGTGAAGGAAGCTACATATCGCCAACCACTCGAATTGCAACGCTTCAAAGTTTAGATCCTATCAAAATTGATTTTTCTGTTCCGGAGAGATATTCAAGTACTGTAGAAGTTGGAAATCGTCTTGAGTTTACCGTGCAGGGTTCGGAAGAGCAATTTGAGGCAACTATTTACGCCATCGAACCTCGCATTAATAATCAAACCAGAACGCTAAGTATAAGGGCGCTTGGTGAAAATCCCGATGGAGTTTTACTACCCGGCGCTTTTGCTAACCTTGATTTGGTTTTGCAGGAAATTGATGATGCTTTGCTCATTCCCACTATTGCAGTAATTCCTGATTTGCAGGGTCAGAAAGTATTTACCTATAAGAATGGCAAGGTAGTGGAAAAACGCGTTACGATTGGCATACGAACCGAAGATGATGTGCAAATAACCAGCGGAATTTCAGCCGGAGATTCTGTGCTCACAACCGGACTTCTGCAAGTTCAGGATGGCGCTGAAGTGCGCATCAATCAAAACAAAGGGAATTCGCAATGAGCATTTCATCCCTTAGTATTCGACGGCCGGTTTTAGCAACGGTAATGTCTCTGGTTATTCTGATTTTAGGATTAGTTGCTTTTAACTTTCTGGGAGTTCGGGAATATCCCGCTACAGAACCTCCCATTATTACAGTGAGTACTTCCTATACCGGAGCCAACGCGGATGTGATGGAGTCGCAGGTAACGGAACCTCTTGAAGAAGAAATTAACGGAATTGCCGGAATTCGGACGATGAATTCTGTAAGCCGGGAAGGCCGAAGTACCATCACCGTAGAATTTGAACTTGAGATAAATCTTGATGACGCTGCCAACGATGTTCAATCACGGGTTTCGCGAGCGGTTCGAAATTTACCTCCTGATGCAGATCCTCCCGTAGTCTCCAAAGCTGATGCCGATGCACGGCCAATTGTTTTCCTGAACGTGAAAAGCAATCAGCGCTCGCTGCTGGAATTATCTGATATCGCTACTAACACATTTAAAGAGCGGGTTCAAACCATTCCCGGAGTTAGCAGTGTCCAAATTTGGGGAGAGAAAACCTATTCTATGCGGCTTTGGATGGATCCGCTTCGGTTGGCGGCTTATCGGCTCACCCCGCTCGATGTACAACAAGCGCTGGCAAGAGAGAACGTGGAATTGCCTTCCGGACGAATTGAGGGAAACCTGACAGAATTAACCGTTCGAACACAGGGCAGATTATACGAACCTAAAGAATTTAATGACCTGATTATCAGTGAGTCTGAGGGAAATGTGATTCGTTTCAGGGATATTGGGATTGCAGAACTCGGACCGGCAAATGAACGCACCATTCTAAAACGAGATGGAGTGCCAATGGTTGGTGTGGTAATTATTCCACAGCCGGGCGCCAATCAGGTGGAAATCGCCGACGAATTCTATGCCCGTGTTGAGCAAATTAAAAAAGACCTGCCGGAGGATATTGAAACCTCAGTAGGTTTTGATAGCACTAAATATGTTCGCGCTTCAATCAGTGAAGTACAGCAAACCATTTTTCTTGCCCTGGCACTTGTTATCCTGATTATTTTCCTGTTTTTGCGAGATGTGAGAACAACCATTATTCCGGTAATTGTAATACCAATTGCTTTGATCGGAGCATTTTTTGTGATGTACATGGCAAACTTCTCCATCAATGTACTCACACTTCTCGCTATAGTTCTTGCCATTGGACTGGTAGTAGATGACGCCATTGTTGTGCTCGAAAATATCTATGCCAAAATAGAAGGCGGAATGAATATCATTGACGCGGGAATATTAGGCTCTCGCGAGATATTCTTCGCGGTAATCGCAACCTCACTCTCCCTGGTTTCCGTTTTTACGCCCATTCTTTTTCTTGGGGGATTAACAGGCCGCCTTTTTCTTGAATTTGGTGTTGTGATTGCCGGTGCAGTAATTATTTCTTCATTTGTTGCTCTTACGCTTACTCCCATGCTGGCTACTAAAATTCTGAAAGGAGATGCACAGCATAGTTGGTTCTATAAAAAAACGGAGCCTTTTTTCCAGTCGCTTAATAACTCATACAAGAACTCCCTCGATTCATTTATGAATCACAGGTGGCTGGCATTTGTGATTATTTTTGTCTCTTTGGGCGCTATATTTCTGTTCTACCAAAATCTTCAACAAGAACTTGCCCCTCTTGAAGATCGCAATGGATTAAGCGCAAATTCGGTAGCTCCTGAAGGCGCATCTTACGAATATATGGATCGGTATATGGACCGGCTGATCGAATTTATATTGGATGAAGTTCCTGAAACAGATGCTATCATTTCGGTGACTTCACCGGGATTTGGAGCTGCAAGTTCGGTGAACTCTGGTTTCGGTCGGGTTATTTTAGATGATGCGGATTTACGGGATCGTTCGCAGCAGCAGGTTTACGACGATCTTTCCGAGAAAATCCAGAACTTGAGTGGAGCACGTACATTCCTGTCACAGGAGGCAAGCATTGGCAGCAGTCGTGGTGGACAACCGGTGCAATATGTATTGCAAGCCGCCAACCTGGATAAGCTAAAAGAAATCATTCCTACATTTTTGCAGGAAGCTTCAAACGACCCCACATTCAATTTTGTGGATGTGAATCTTAAATTCAGCAAACCCGAAATTCAGGTCAATATTGACAGGGATCGTGCCCGTGCTCTTGGCGTCTCAACAAGAGATGTAGCACAAACCCTGCAACTTTCGTATAGCGGCCAACGCTTCGGATTTTTTCTAAAGGATGGGAAGCAGTATCAGGTGATTGGTCAGGTTGCTCGTGAAAATCGTAATGCGCCTATCGATTTGCGAAGTTTATATGTCAGAAATGATAATGGTGATATTATTCAACTTGATAACCTGGTAACACTTTCTGAGCAAAGCAGTCCGCCGCAGTTATATCGCTTCAATCGATATGTTTCGGCAACAGTTTCCGCTGGTTTAGCTCGTGGTAAAACCATAGGCGACGGGATTGATGCCATGGATGAAATTGCAGCCCGTGTGCTTGACGAGTCATTCAGTACGTCACTTTCCGGCCCCTCAAGAGATTTCGTTGACAGTTCATCGAGCCTCATTTACGTTTTCCTTTTAGCTTTACTTCTGGTGTACCTGGTTCTTGCCGCTCAGTTTGAAAGCTTTCGAGATCCTTTTGTGATTATGTTCACGGTTCCCCTCGCTCTTACCGGGGCTTTGTTGACGCTGTGGTATTTCAATCAAACGCTAAATATTTTCAGCCAAATCGGGATGATTATGCTCATAGGATTGGTAACCAAGAACGGGATCCTTATTGTGGAATTTGCGAACCAAAGACAAGTTCAGGGATTGTCCATTTTTGAAGCCATTAAAGACGCTTCGGTAGCACGATTAAGGCCAATCCTGATGACAAGCTTCTCTACCGTATTAGGAATTTTGCCCATAGCTTTGGCATTGGGAGCCGGTGCAGAAAGCCGGAAATCGATGGGTATCGCTATTATTGGCGGGCTCATTTTTGCAAGCCTTTTAACACTGTATGTAATCCCTGCGCTTTATTCTTTTATGGCTGGGGAACGCTCTGAGAAAGACGCCATCGATGACGAAAGAATTCGTGAACTGGAGAAGCTTGAACTAAAAGAAGTTTAATACCAAAGATGATGAAATTGATTTCTCCATTAAAAATTCTGACAGCTGCTTTTTTTATTGCTTCAGTTGGTACAATTGCCAATGCCCAGGATACGCTTTTGTTGGATGAAGCTATTAAAATCGGGCTTGAGAAAAATTTTGCAATCCGTGTAGCGGAAAATGAAGCCCAAATTTCAGTCAATAATAACACAATTGGCAATGCTGGTTTTCTTCCTGTTATTTCCGCTGATGGCACCATCAATCGAAGAAATGAGGATAACCTGGTTCGTTATGCAGATCTGCCGGATAGGGACGATCAAAATGCAGTTACTACAGTTTATAACTACGGAATAGATGCAAGCTGGAGAATCTTTGACGGGCTCACTATGTTCGCCACGCTCGACCGCCTTTCGGCTGAGGAGGATATAAGTGAAGAAGAAGCACGCTTTAGTGTAGAGCTTGTCTTAGCCGATATTATCACCACTTATTTTCAGATTGCCGGACAACAGAAAGCGAATGAGGTTTTACAGAACACCGTAGAGATTTCCCAGGAACGGATCGATATTGCGGAGACGAAAAGAAATCTCGGTTCGGGTTCAGAATACGAGTTGTTGCAAGCCCGTGCAGATTTTAACGCCGATCGTGCGGCTTTAATCAGAACCGGAACTTCATTGAATCGCCTGAAATTGCAGTTAAAACGATTTATGGCAGATGCTGACCATTCAGGATTTGAGGTGGAAGCCGGTATCACTTTATCAGAAAAACTGGATTTAAACTTACTTCTGAATGATGCCCTTGAACAAAACCGCGAATTGAATATTGCCAGATTGAATGAAAGTGTGGCTAAATTTGAAATTAGTGAAATCAATGGAGAATGGTTTCCGCAAGTAGATATTGGTGGCGGATATGGGTTTAACAGGGTTGAAGCGAGCAGCGGCTTCTCCGAATTTTCAGAGACCACAGGTTTTAGTTATGGTATCACTGCCAGGATAAATTTGTTTGATGGATTCAACAAAAGCAGAAGAAAGCAGAATGCTGAAATCTTGTTGAAAAATGAGCAGCTGCGCACCGAAGAACTTCAAATGCAGATTGGGTCTCACATCCGTGAAATTTATGCTCAATACTCCGATGCCCTTTCCCTAATTGAGTTAGAAGAAGAGAACTTAACAATAACGGAGCAAACGGTAGAAATAGCTTTAGAACGGTTTCAGTTAGGAACTATCAATTCTGTGGAATTCAGAGAAGTTCAGCAAAATCTGCTTGATGCTGAAAACCGGTTAATCACCGCTCAAATCGAAGCCAAGTCTTCTGAAACCGAGTTACTCCGATTGAGTGGCCGGTTGCTCTTCAAGGAATAAGTTGTATAATTTTTTATTCCTGTTATTGTTCTGAATTAACTACAGCTCCATAGCATATTTTTACATAGATACTCGCAAGTACAGCAATTTCGAAAAATAGGTTATATGGGCAACAAACCTTGTTTTTCTATGTTTGAAGAAAAACTTTGTGGAAATATTTATTACAATCATTTTGTAGGTATAACTACATTTTCTTAGAAGGGGAATTTTTAAAATATGCCGTGTTTAGGAAGAAAAAAATAATAATTCATAAAAGCTCGAATGGTAAAATCTAAAGGAAAAGAAATAAAAAATGATTTACCCCGAGAAAGAAAACTATCCACTATTCCGGCTCATATTTCAAGTCAACCTGCGGATGAAACAACTGTCTCACTATTACGGGAATTAGTATCCCATCTCCGGAAAAAACGAAATGAACTTCGGGAAGAATGGGCGAAGAGAATTATGGGGACTAAATTATTAACTGCCATGACAAGAGATTCTTGCCGAGGCTACTTCCGTATATATAACTATGTAGAAGCGCTTGAAACCGGAACGTATGAAGCTTTACAAGCCTAACGGATATCGGTTAGCACTGAATGATGGATATTCTCTGGCAGAGGAAGGGGGTTGGGCTTCCCGGCACAAAACGGATTTTGGATGAATTTAAAATCGATTCTCAGTTAGGGATCGGAACAAAAATAATAATGCGGAAATGGATTACGGAATGAGTTTTTTAGGGAAAATTATTTCCAGGAAAAATCGGTATTTGGAGTGGGCTGTTGTCAGTAGGACAATGAATGGGGAAGAGGGGATGGTTACCTGGTTCATGGATTTATCGGATGATGCGCAAGTAGTAGTGGTGCGATATAATGGTGCGGAATGAATTTAATTTCAGAAACAGAATAACGAATCGCCGAAACTACATACAAAAGCAGTTTAATATATATTTGGAACAGTTTGTCTCGGGGCAAAATGAAGAGATTCTTGAGGCGGTATATGAATTAGGAAGAACTGCAATTAAAGAGGGCGTAGGCGAGTTGGAGGTGCTGCGTTTATATCACGAAGCAATTCTAAAAATTAATGGTAAAGAGAACGGAGTTCAGGTTTTGGCTCTGGATTTTCTGAACGAATTTCTGGCCCCTTACGAACTTAGGCAACGTGGCTACAAAGACCTGATAAATCAGCTGAATGAACAAAATATAGAGTTGCGAAAAGAAGTAGAAAAGCGTGAAAAGTCGGAGGAAGAGCTAAAAAGAAGCAAAGAGTATTTCCAGCATTTGATCGAAAATGCACTCGACATAATTATGGTTTTGAAGCCTGATTGTACAATCCACTACGGAAGCCCGTCTATTGAAGGAATACTTGGGAACTCGCCGCTCGCAATGAGAGGCAAAAGTTTATGCGAATACATTCATCCTAATGATGTTCAAAAGGTGTATAACATTTTACATAGTATCGAAGAGGGGAAAATTCAAACCATTGAATTTAAAATAAAGCATGATGATGGTTCGTGGCGTTATCTTGAAAGTAATATAAAGAGAACAAAAGGACTGAATGAAGAGCCGGTTATTATTATTAACTCGCGCGATGTAAGCGAAAGGGTGAAGGTGCATAACAACCTTCGACAAAGCCAGCAAAAACTTGCAGGGGCTCAAAAAATAGCTAAACTGGGTAGCTGGGAATGGATTGTAGAAGAAAACTCACTGCAATGGTCGGATGAAATGTGCGCTATATATGGCTTGACTCAAGAAGAAAGCCCGAAAAGCTTTGAAGAATATTTAAACCTTTTACCCTCCGAAAACAGGGATAAACTTGGCACCATCATAAAAAAGAATTATGAGGATAAAACCCCTTTTAATTTTGAACAAAAGATAGTTCGTGCAGACGGCAAAAACTGTGTGATTTACACCAGAGGTAAAGTTGTAACAGATGAAACTGACAAGGCGGTAAAGTTGATCGGCACCTGTCAGGATATCACCCTGATGAAAGAAGTGGAAGAACAGCTGCGGGAGTATAGTGAAAGGCTCAAAAGCTATATGGCAAAGGAGGAAAAGACACGAGAAGAAGAAAGAATTCGAATTGCCCGTGAAATCCATGATGAGTTAGGACAAATGCTTACGGTTCTTAAGCTCGACATTTCTTTGGCTGCTTCCGATGCGGAATCAGAATTTGAGGCTGAGCATGATTCCCCATTTATGGAGGAAATGGATACGATCACAAAGAGAATTGATACGATCATTAAGTCTGTTCAGCGAATTTCCAAAAACCTGCGCCCAGATATCTTTGACCACTTAGGGTTTGATGAAGCCATACTTTGGCAAGCAAAGGAATTTGAAGAAAGAACCGGAATTAAATGTAGCATGCTGAACAAAGCCAATTGTATTGAACAAATGGTAGACGAAAGATCTATCGCCATTTACCGGATTTTACAGGAGACACTTACTAATATTTTGAGACATGCAGACGCTACAAAAGTGGATATTTCCTTAAAACAGGATAATCGTTTTTTCATCCTTCAAATAAAAGATAACGGGAAGGGAATAGAGCAGAAAAATTTGAAGCAATCAAATTCGCTCGGAATAATTGGGATGAGAGAAAGAAGCAAGTTCCTGAACGGTGACATTTCCTTTGAGGGTGAAGCAGGGAAAGGAACCACTGTAACCTTAAAAATTCCCTTGAATGAGGCAGAATATGCTAAAACAACTTCGGGGCTGACTTTATTTAAAGATGTTATTTCGGGAGATTGAACGTCAGCCTGATTTTAGTACCACCTTCCATGTACTGTACATCATCGGCGTATTCCTTCATTAAAAAAACTCCTCTTCCGCTTGTTTTGAGAAGATTTTCATTAGCCAGAGGATCGGGAATTTCATCCGAATTAAAACCGGGGCCTTCGTCTTTGGATTCAAAAATTAATTTGGATTCCGCTTCATCTACAAAAGCTTTAAGCACCACTTTTTTCGAGGAATCTAATTGGTTTCCATGCAGAATTCCATTGGTCACTGCTTCCGAAACAGCAAGCATAAGCTTTGCATAAAGCTCATCATTAAAGCCCAGCTCTTTTTGAACAGCATTAAGAATACCTTCAACTTTTTCTACTTCTTCGAAGCGAGAATGTAATGTCAGTTCTTGCAATAATTCCATTTGTCAGGCATAAATGCCGCGCAACTTTAATGTTGTGGCCACCCGGTCGATAGCGTAAACATAAGCTGCCTGGCGGAGCGTAATACTATACTTTTCACTTCCCATAAACAAGTTGTCAAAGCCTTCTCTCATCATTCTGTTTAGCCGCCGGTTTACCCTTTCTTCGGTCCAAAAGTAGCCGTGCCGGTCTTGCACCCACTCAAAATAAGAAACAGTAACACCGCCGGCGTTTGCAAGAATATCCGGAACAACCATTATTCCCTTCTCCTCCAAAATCTTATCGGCATTTGCGGTTACCGGGCCATTTGCTCCCTCGGCTATAATTTTGGCTTTTATTCGTCCCGCGTTTTCTTTATTTATTTGATCTTCTTTGGCGGCGGGAATAAGCACATCGCACTCTAACTCCAGCAGTTCTTTATTGGTGATGGACTCCGCTCCTGTAAAACCTTCGAGAGAATTTCCATTACTCTGAGAATATTTCATGGCTTCGGGAATATCGATTCCCTCTTTGTTGTAATAACCGCCACTAACATCACTTATAGCGATGATATTTGCGCCTTGCTCGTACATCAATATAGCACTAACGGAGCCGACATTTCCAAAACCCTGCACCACAACCGAAGTATTACTTGGTGAGATTCTTAGTTTTCCTAAAGCGGCGAGAGTACAGGTTACAACGCCCCGACCTGTAGCTTCTTTACGGCCTTTTGAGCCACCAAGAATAATAGGCTTTCCGGTAACAACAGCAGTCTCTGTTTTCTTCTGTTTCATGCTGTAGGTATCCATGATCCATGCCATGGTCTGTTCGTTGGTATTCATATCCGGAGCGGGGATATCACGATCGGGACCGAAAACATCCAGCATATTCGCTGTATATCTGCGGGTCAGGCGTTCCAGTTCGTTTTGAGAAAGTAACTTTGGATTAACCCGTACGCCGCCTTTTGCTCCGCCAAAGGGAACATTCACTACCGCACATTTCCAGGTCATCCATGCGGCTAAAGCTTTAACTTCATCAAGAGTTACATCTTCAGAGTAGCGGATTCCACCTTTTGAGGGGCCAAGAATGCTGTTATGAATTACCCGGTAACCTTCAAAAACTTCGATGCGGCCGTCATCCATAGTAACAGGAATCGAAACAATTACGATTTTTTCAGGGCTCGATAAATACTTGAAAACCCCTTCATTCAAATCGAGAATTTCAGCGGCAAAATGGAAGCGCTCCATCATAGAGGCGAATGGAGTGTCTTGTGTAAGGTGAGGTGCCGGCTCTTTATAATAGCCGGTACTTAGCGAATCTTTTACGTTTGGCATTTTCTGTGATGATATGTGGCAAATTAGCTCAAAAAAGCGGTTCCAAATATATAAGGATTCTTTCTAATTAGTATAATTTATCAGAAAAAAAGGACGCTTTTTTTGGGTAATCTTTAAAACCTTAGGTTAAAAGATAATCCCGGAGAAATTGTTTTGCTTGCGGGATCATACAGCTGTGTGGCAGAAAGATTATATCTTGAACCCGGCGCTGATTTTTGGGTAGTAAAAAAACGAACTCCATTGAAAAGAGCAGAAGCTCCGCCAACTACAATATTTGAAATAGAAAGATTTGTACGAGCTTGGTTGGTGTATGTAGTTTCATATGAAATTCCGATACAGATTTCAGTGCATTCAGGTGATCTCACAGTATAAGAATTATCGATATTTGTGATGCCAAGAGTAACAGAAGCTACTCCTAATGCCGTATTTAAAATCGATATTTTGCGAATATCAGAATTGGAATCCTGTGCTAATAACGAGTAGGAAATGGAGCCCATCTGCATACCAGCTAAAAGAGAAGAACCAATAGCATAGGAAGTTTCAATATTATTCTCGTTAACAGTAGATTTTATATCCCCATACATAGGCTGAATCATAGCGGCTTCTGTTTTTGATAAGCCGTTTTTTGTGAGCCAATCGGTTAGCACCTCTGCATCAATATCTTTTATATAATCGAATTTGTGGGTTTTGTTGATCGACTCCGCTACAGCTTTTCCTTCAGTTTGAGCTATTAAATACCCCACGGCACAGAGATTTCCTTCTTCATCAATGAAGACCGGCTGCCGGTTTTCAAAGTGATGATTTTTTGGGAATTGCTCGGCATCTTTATATCCCTCAAGTAAAGAAATCAGATGCGCACGATTTTGTTTTTGATCCGCATTCAGATGACCCACTGCTTCATTCTTAAGCTGAACAACTACGTATTCGAGATGTGTTTTTATTCGTGTGATTTCAGAGGTATTTTCATCCGGGGCGTGGCCAAATTTTTGAATGTAACTAATGTCTCCAATTACCGGATTTATGGTATTGGAATAATCAGTTGAAGGAGGGTTATCAGAGCCTGTTAGAATTATTGAAAGTGAGATGAAAAATAGCAGTGCACGTATCATAACAGAATGTTTTGTTCAGTTTTCACTTAAAATAATATGCTAAGGCAAACATTCAAAGATGTTATATAATTGTTAAGAATCAGTTGCATATTCTTCTGGTAATACTTTCTTAACATACGATGCTTACCCTTTGCTCAAATCGATCAGCAGAACCACATAAATTTATGTCAAAAGATTTGGATCTCAACAACGGCCGCAGTCCTATTGAACGCTTCATACCAACGGGGTTTTATGATGTAATACAACAGGAAAAGGTATTTATCGGCCTTATTGGTTTTTTCTTTTTTATAGCCGGTGTCGTTTTTCCATATGCGGAAATAGCAATGTGGGTTGGTTTCTTCTTTGCAGGATATTCTGCCATTGCAAACGATAGTATTCAAACCATTGGCACTTTTCTCGCATCCAATATGGACAAGAAATGGTGGATTCTCTGGTTATGGATTGGAGGAATATTTCTACTCACTGTTTTCGCAAGCTGGTACATCTATGATGGTGATGTTACCTATCAGCGCCTAAGCTCAAAAGGTTTTGAAAATGCCCCTACAAGTTTTTCTTTTCTTCAAATAGCCGCCCCCATTTTCTTGCTGATTCTCACCCGAATGAGGATGCCGGTTTCTACCACGTTTTTGCTTTTAAGCTGCTTTTCCACATCGGCGGAAGGGATTACTTCCGTATTAGGTAAAAGTTTATCAGGGTATGCTTTGGCCTTAGGCTTAGGCCTTGCAGTTTGGCTGGTGGTTACTAACCTGGTTGAGAAAAAATTTAATGGCGAGCCTAAAAAATATTGGACCCCCATTCAATGGATAATTTCAGGAATTCTTTGGGCTGTTTGGATTATGCAGGATGCTTCAAACATTGCAGTTTATTTACCACGAACATTAGGGGGATATGAATTTTTAGCATTTTCGTTATTTATCTTTTTTGGATTAGGATTACTCTTTTACCTGCGTGGTGATAAAATTCAGCAGATAGTAACTGAAAAATCTCGGGTAACGGATATTCGGTCCGCTACTTTAGTGGATCTGGTTTATTCCATATTGCTGGTATATAAATTAACAGTAAGTACGGTACCAATGAGTACAACATGGGTTTTCCTGGGTCTCCTTGCCGGACGTGAAATTGGGATGAGCATTATGTACAGTAAATCTGAAGGAAGGTCGATGCTCAGCGTATTAAAGATGGTACTAAAGGATGTCTCTTATGCCTTATTTGGGTTAGCCGTTTCCATTGCATTAGCTGTCTCTATTAATGAAGAGGTTAGGAACGAACTACTTCAACTCATTGGCTATTGATATTTAAAAGCAAATATCCCATACTAAGGCGTACCTGCGATAGCGGGTGCGCCTTTTTTTTGGCTTCGTGTTTTTGCATTCTCCCAAAAGTTCAAAAAGCTAATGTCATCAACAGAAAATTAATGGCTGCATTATGAACGCAAATGTACTGGTGTTAAATCAGGATTATCAACCTCTGAGTGTGTGCTCGGTTCAGCGCTCCATGAAATTGATCTTTTTGGAAAAAGCAGAATTACTGCATGACGATCCAAGCAAAGAATTGCGCAGTATCAGGCAGTCGTTTCAATTTCCTTCGGTGATTCGCCTGCGAAATTATATTCGCCTTCCCTATACAAAAATTGTACTCTCTCGCCGGAATGTTATGCGCCGTGATGATTTCACCTGCCAATACTGCGGCAAGAAATCCGATCTCACCATTGATCACATCATCCCGAAAAGCAGGGGTGGAAAAGATACCTGGGAGAACCTTGCGACCGCATGCGATAAATGTAACGTTCGCAAAGGAAATCAAACTCCGCACGAAGCTAACATGCTACTCAAGAGAAAACCATACCGGCCCATTCCCATTACTTTTTTCAGAGATTCTACCGGCGGTGTTCAGGAGCCGTGGAAACCATATTTGTACATGACTTGAGCTGCGGGGATTGAAAGAGTTTTACTATAGCTCTCATCAATATTGGATATTTAACGCCTCTGTCAACCATCCTTAAAAAGCCTTATCTTTGTTAACTTTTAAGTCAAGAAGTATTCAAAATCATTTCCAATGAGTAAAAAAGGCAGAGTTTTAGTAGCCATGAGTGGCGGTGTTGACTCTTCGGTAGCCGCAGTTATGTTGCAAGAACAAGGTTACGAAGTAATAGGCATCACCATGAAAACGTGGGATTATCATCGCAGCGGCGGGAAGTCGGACAAGGAAACCGGTTGCTGCACGGTGGAGTCTATGAACGACGCGCGGCATATTGCTGTAAATCATGGCTTCAAGCATTTTATCGTGGATATCCGGGAGGAATTCGGAGACTGGGTAATCGATCGTTTTGTGGATGATTATCTTGACGGACGTACACCAAATCCCTGCGTGTTGTGTAATACGCACATAAAATGGGCCGCTTTATTAAAACGGGCGGACAATCTCGGGTGTGATTTTATCGCTACCGGCCACTACGCTAAAGTTCGGGAAGAGAATAATCGTTTTGTGATTTCCAGGGGACATGATCCCAAAAAAGATCAATCTTATGCATTGTGGGGAGTTGCCCAAAATCATTTGGCGCGCACAATTTTTCCATTGGGGGAATATCCCAAAACGGAAATTCGCCAAATTGCGGAAGATCATGGCTTATTGAATGTGGCCAACAAACCGGATTCCTATGAAATTTGCTTTGTACCTGATGATGATTACCGCCGGTTTCTAAAAGACCGTGTTCCCGGTTTAGAGAACGAAGTATCAGGTGGCAAGTTTGTGGATAAAAATGGCAACATATTGGGCGAGCATGAAGGTTACCCATTCTATACTATAGGTCAGCGCAGAGGCCTTGATCTTGCGATGGGAAGGCCGGTATATGTGACCGACATCAATCCTATTACCAATACCATTACGATTGGGGAGAAGGAAGATTTGGTTAGCTCCACATTGAAAGCCGGTGAAATGAATCTGATTAAGTACGATAAAATTCCACGTGATAAAATGGAGATTACCGGTGCAATCCGCTACAACGATGATGGCGCTATCGGTTTTGTAACTCAAACCGGAGATGAAGAAATGGAAGTGCATTTTCCGGCAGGACGGGAAGCTATCACACCCGGACAAGCAATTGTTTGTTACGAAGGGGATGATGTACTTGCAGGTGGCTGGATTAAGAAAGTGAGCGTGGGAATGAGTGATTTAATCACCGCCTGAATTTCCTTGGTAAAACTTCTTTAGTAACATGTAAATGATTTCAGCGTTAGAAGAAAATCTAATCTCAAAACTTTATAAAAATGAATACAAAAAATATAGTTGTTACCGCTCTGTTGATGTTCCTTATTGGCTTTACTGCTGAAGTTACCGCTCAGTTCCAGGGGAAAATCGAGATGAAAGCGTATACTGAAGATAAAGGGGTAGTCGAAGAAAACGTCCTGAATATGTTCGTCACTGCCGATAGAATCATGATAAAAGGAGAAGATAATGTAAGCATCGCGGACAATGTGGATGCCGAAGGTTTGCTAATCCGAAATGATAAAAAAGACTTTATACTGCTTACCGGAAATAATCAGGCCATACAGGTAACTAAAACTGAGATAGAAGGCATGATTCAGATGTTCTCGAGTTGGGGTGGAGATGCTTCTCAAACTGAGCCTGAGAACACAGCACCTTCGTACCGTTTTACCGATCGTACACGGACTATTTTAGGAAAAGAATGTGCTGAACTGGTTATAGACGATGAAGATAATCCAGGCAATTCCCTCTCAGTTTGGCTTACTCCCAAAGTTGATATTAACTGGGGAATGCTCGCCGAGCCGTGGAAGAACATCCCAAAAAGCATGGAAAAGGAAATAAATGGGATGTCTCAAGATCTGTTTTTTCAGGGCAAAAACTTCCCCATGTTAATTGAGAAAAATGAAGGTGAAAAAGTTGAGACGGTATTTGAAGTTACCAGTATGCAGGAGTCGAATGTGGCGAAAGCGATGGTAGAACTTCCTTCGGGAATCTCTCTTATCGGCGCCAAAGAGTTCATGTTTAACATGATGATGCAACGGTAATCAATTGATTTATCCAAAAAAAGGCGCTGTTCAATTATGAACAGCGCCTTTTTTATTTCCTATAGAAAATCCTCAGATGGATAAAATTTTCTTAATCTCCTCAACACCGGCTACGGGTTTTTCGCACGTAAAATTCTCGCAGAGGTAAAGCGTTGGCTTTCCGTTTATGGTTTTTTGGGATGAGGTAAACCCAGCCAGTTTATGAATTCGGGACATAGTTTCCGGCTCTAAGATATGCATGGTTACGAAAGGGTGGAAAACTGTGCGGTAGTTGTTTAGAACTTCCTGAAGTTCGTCCCTTTCACCAACAACGGTAATCTCTTTGGAATCTCCATTTAAAAACTGAACCGATTGCATTCCATAGGTGATACTTGCTCCGGAACGTATCATATCCGCCGAAAAAAGCCGTCCGCATTTATCGGCATAACTTTCTAAATCTGTATTGCCGGTTAATTTACTCAGGCGAATCTGATTTAACATAGCTACGGAATTGGCGGAAGGAATAGCGCCGTCATATATCTGTTTCTGCCGGCCAAAAACCTGGTCTTCATCATTTATACTGAAATAAAAACCACCATGTTCTTCATCCCAAAAAAGATCAATGAATTTCTGATTCCAGCCAATGGCCTTCTCCAAATACTCGGGCTTAAATGTAGACTGATGTAATTCAATCAACGCCCACACAAGGAACGCGTAATCGTCGGCCATGGCATCAATGGCGGCTTCTCCGTCTTTATATCGATGAATTAGTTTTCCATCCACAACAAGATTTTCTTCAATAAAATGGAACGCTGTTTCCGCCGTTTTTAAAAGGGCCTCATCACCAAATGCAAAACCCGCTTTGGCAAATGCGGCAATCATCAGCGCATTCCAGTCGGTAAGAATTTTATCGTCTAAAGCGGGACGAATTCTTTTTCCTCTGTGCTCCAATGTCCGGTTCCTGATTTCACTAAACCATTCTTCATCCTTACTCTCTAAAACAGAAGAGAGATGAGGAATATTTTTACCTGTTAACTCTCCAGTAGCTTCATCCCGAAAATTACCTTCGTCCGACAAACTGAATAAATCACTAAACCTCTTGGCATCAGCTTCGGGTAAAAATTGCTGAATTTCATCCTTCTCCCACACATAAAATTTTCCTTCTTCACCTTCGCTGTCGGCATCTTCAGCGGAATAAAAAGCTCCTTCGGGATGTTGCAGATCCCGCTGAATGTAAGCTGCGATTTCGGAAGCGGTTTGCTTAAAAAGGGGCTCTTTTGTGGCTTTCCAGGTTTCGGTATAGGCCATTAAAAGCATAGCTTGATCGTACAGCATTTTTTCGAAATGGGGGAGGAGCCATTTTTCATCGGTTGAATAACGATGAAATCCAAAACCTATATGATCCCAGATTCCACCAAGCCGCATGGCTTTCAGAGTTTCAGAAACCATATCAATAAAACGATCATCTTCTGTGGTTTTCCACTGCCGAAGGAGAAACATGAGGTTGTGCGGGCTCGGAAATTTCGGGGCGCTTCCAAAGCCGCCATGTTCTGGGTCGAAGCGTTGAGCTAATTGTTCGGCGGCAAAATCGGTGGCTTCAGTACCGGGAAATTCCCCAGCCTGATATTGCTGAGATTGGGAAAATCCTTCGCGTATTTTGGCGGTCGCTTTTTGAATTCTTTTACGCTCATTTTTCCACATCCCTTTTATTCCAGGAATAAGCTGTCGCAGGCCAATCCGGTTAAATTTAGCATCCTTTGGGATGTAAGTGGCGGCGAAGAAAGGCTCTTTTTCCGGTGTCATCACTATGGTGAGCGGCCATCCGCCCTGTCCGGTCAACATTTGGCAAACCGTCATATACGTGCTGTCTATATCGGGCCGTTCTTCGCGGTCTACTTTTATGTTGATGAACGCTTCGTTCATCAGCTTTCCAATTTCGGGATCTTCAAAGCTCTCATGCGCCATTACGTGGCACCAATGGCAGGTGGCGTAGCCTATAGATAAAAACACCGGCTTATCTTCCTGTTTCGCTTTTTCGAAGGCTTCATCACCCCAGGGAAACCAATCTACAGGGTTTTCTTGATGTTGCTGAAGGTAAGGACTCTTTTCTGTTGAAAGCTTATTCGGCATCAATCTCTTTATTAAAACGTTGGCTGTAATCCACGATAAATCGCTCGTACTTGGTTTCCATAAGCGGCGAACTAATCAGGAAATCAGCCGAGGAACGGTTGCAAGCCAGGGGAATATTATAGACCACGCAAATCCGCAGCAGTGCTTTTACGTCAACATCATGCGGTTGAGCGAGCAAGGGATCCCAGAAAAAAATCATGATGTCGATTTTATTCTCGATAATGGCATTTCCTATTTGAAGATCGCCTCCCAATGGCCCGCTTTTGAATTTGCGAACCGGAAGGGCTAATTTTTTTTCGGCAAGAGAACCTGTGGTTCCAGTGCCAAACAAATTATGTTCGGCTAAATGTTCCCGGTTATAGTTCGCCCAATCTAATAAATCGCGTTTCCGGTGGTCGTGGGCGATGAGCGCGATATTCTTTTTCACCTTCATGGATAATGTGGTATCCGCGATAGAAGGGTGGGGTTTTGGTTCAATCATTGCAAATTTTTGAGTGAGAATTTTATCCCCAAAGATGCAAAGCACGAAGCAATTATAAAAAGAATTGTTAGATGACGAGCCGCATAGAAGGGCGTTCCATTCGAATTTGTCTCACTTTGAATTCTTCGTCTTCAAAACCTTTAAGCTCTGCCTGACTTTCTTTAACGAAAAAGGTATTTGAGTGCAGGTTTAGATAAAGCTGGACGTCGGGATGATTAAAAACAGCCTCGGAAACCATGATTTCCTTCTCGGAGGCGATATCGACCAAGCGGGAAGCGATGTTTACGGTAGTTCCGAAATAATCGATACGTCCATTCAAATTCACGGCGGTACAATCCCCATAATGAATTCCCGCTTTCAGTTTAAAGGATTCTCCCATAGCGGTAGAGGTAGTGAATATTTGTTGAATACGTTGTACGGCTTTCAGGGCAGAAGCCGGTTCCCGGAAAACAGCCATCACCGAATCTCCAATAGTTTTTACGATACCGCCACGTTCTTCGGCTACAATTTGCTGAATAATTTTGAAGTGGCTCATCACGCGCCCAATCGCAGATTCATCACCCTCCTGAAGATAAAGTTCGGTAGAATTCATCAGGTCGGTGAAAAGCATCGTAACCTCAGAAGCTTTCACTTTACTGCTCTCTTTGATGGTTTCACGCGAAAACAGGTTTCTGAAATCAAGGGAAGAGCTAACTTCGCTCGCGTAAATTGCTTCCTGTTTCCAGTTCAGTTTATCCACAAAACACACTGCTTTCTTGGATGATCGATTACTGATCACCAGGTTTGGCTTTTTCGAGACGGTGATTTCCTGCCCTTTAAAATCATTCTCGGTGATATAAAAAGTTACGTTGTCATCACCATCTTCACGAACATGCAATTTCAGAAATCCATCGTGGTCATAGGTTCTGAACAAATAAGTTCCTTCCTCAAGCCTGACGTTTATATACCGTTCTTCACCAACACCTATTAACTGCTGAATTACTCGATGAGGTTTACCCGAGGGCCCGCCAAGGCAGTGTTTTTTATCCGAGAGTTTTCTGATTAGTGGATGTGGACTGAAAACGAGATGCGTATTTTTGTTGAAATCCATGGAGTAATCAGCCTCACAATCTTCACAAAACAAATGAATGCGGGTTTCACGTAATTTCCGGAAGTTATTTTTGGGAGATTTACACGAAGGGCAACAAATATCCCAGCTAAAATCTAATAAATCTAATTTAGCAGCATGCAAGAATACGTTTAAAACCGAATATTTTTTCTCCCCCCAATATTCTGCAAGCGCGTAAGGATGAATTCGTTCAAGGTCTTCGTCTTCGGCTTTTTTTAGTAGATCAATAAGCCTGTTTGCAATTCGTTGACGCTTAGTATTCTCATATAACTTCGCTTGTATCTTTTTCAACTTCCGGTCGCTTCCACGTACCAATTTCTTTGGCTTGGATAGTTCATAAGGCTTTACCGACTGCACCACACTTTCATCTATGTGCGCAAATACTTTATTCAGCCTTCTCTTTATAAAATTTTCAACATAGAACTTTAAGATGAACCCGAAAATTTTTCGAGAAGGATTTACCTGAATGTTAATGTTCAGTTCGGTTTTATTTAAAACAGGATTCAGTTCAACATTAATGCGCAGGGTTTTCAGGAATCCCAATTTATAATGGCGTGTTACGACATACCTGTAGGGAGCCTCCCAAATGTAGGGGTCTTCTTGCCACACGGTATAAGATTTGATTTTACTGTGGCTAATATCGAGAAATCCTTTTGATGTACTGCGTGAAAGAGTAGTTTGATGGATAGGTGAAGCTCCGAGAAACCTGTACAACCTGTTGGTGTCTGAAATAAAAGGCCATAGTTTTGCAGGGCTCGATCTGAGAGAAAACTGATAGCTATAATTTTGGAGTTGTCCTTCCTGCATGTTGCCTAAACTTTAGTATGGGTTCGAATATTGCTACTCGAAACCCTATCTTCCCTATAATAGAGAATCTGTAGTATCAAATGTTACAAAAATATAATAAATCATAATAATGGCTAAAGAAATAACACTGACTATTCTAAAACCCGATTGCGTTCGAAAAGGCTTAATTGGAGAAGTAACTAAAAGAATTCAGGAAGCTGGATTCAAAGTTCTTGCAATGAAAATGACCCGATTAACACCTGCAACAGCTGGAGGTTTTTACGCTGTGCATAAAAGTCGTCCTTTTTATGATGAGCTTTGTGAGTTCATGAGCAGTGGCGCATGTGTTCCGATGGTTTTAGAGAAAGAAAATGCGGTAGCAGACTTTCGAACTTTTATCGGAGCTACAAATCCAGCTGAAGCTGATAAAGGCACCATTCGTGCAGATTTTGCGGATAGTTTGGGTGAAAATATCATCCACGGTTCCGACTCTGATGAGAATGCTAAAATTGAAGCAGCTTATTTCTTTTCTGAATCAGAAGTTGTTGCGAATCAAGCATAAGTTTAATTCATTTTTTATTAAGCCCGCACTTTTAGTGCGGGCTTTTCTTTAACTGAAACCCTCCGATAATGAAAAATTCTACCGTTTTTTCAATCCTGATTTTGAGTATGGCCTTTTTAGGATGTAGCCAAAATCAGCAACTGATTCCAAAGGTTAAAGTTAAAACCGGCGCGGAAGTTTTGCTGGATAATCACTTACAAGATTTGAAAAACAAGAAGGTTGGATTGGTGATGAACCCGACTTCCTTAGTTGACGGAGTGCATATGCTTGATACACTTTTGCAGTCTGATATAAATATAACGGCACTTTTTGCGGCCGAACATGGCTTTCGTGGAGAGGCCGGAGCCGGGGAAAAAATCAGTGACGGTATTGATCAGCAAACTGGAATTCCCGTGCATTCGCTTTATGGAGAAACACGAAAACCGACTTCCGAAATGCTGAAAGAGGTGGATATCATTCTCTTTGATTTGCCAGATGTTGGCGCTCGATTTTATACCTACAGTTCTACAATGGGCTACGTTTTAGAAGCCGCTACAGAAAACAATAAAGAAATGTGGATTTTGGATCGCCCTAATCCTTTAGGTGGGAATTACGTTTCCGGCTGGATTTTGGAAGACAGGTTTAAATCATTTGTAGGATCATACCCGATGCCCATTGCTTATGGATTAACTATGGGTGAGATTGCGACAATGGCGGTGGGTGAGCAATGGCTGAATCTGGAAAAAGAGCCTCAGCTAAAAATAGTTAAAGCTGAAGGCTGGGAGCGTGATATGAAATGGCCGGATACCGGCTTGCAATGGATTGTACCCTCACCAAACCTACCCACATTTGAACATGCTTTTGCATATGTAGGAACGGTAATTTTTGAAGGAACTAATCTTTCCGAAGGACGGGGAACAGAAGATCCTTTTCTAACTATTGGTTCGCCTCACATGAATTTCACCACAAAAGATTTAGAAGAGTTAGAAGTAAAATTCAACGTTCAGTTAGATTCTGTTTCCTTTACCCCGAAAGCAATACCCGGAAAAGCGATCAATCCAAAACTTAAAGACGTAGAATGTACCGGCGTGAAAATTTCGTGGAATGATAATTACCAAAAAGCAGACCCTGTAGAGTTTGGTTTGGCTTTATTAAACTTTGCTAAAAAGCACACCCACGACTTTGAAGTAAAAGAATTCGCCAACAAGCTTTTTGGTATAGATATCAAAACGTTGCTCGAAAGCAACGAACCGCTTCCCGGATGGGAGGAGGAAACAGAGGCTTTCAAAAAACAAAGAGAACCATACTTGTTGTATGATTAATCTTTGGATGGGTTGAATTTTCTCCGTTGCCATTCATAAGAAATAAGTGCCGCTGAAACCGAAGCATTCAAAGATTCCACATTGTTGAGCATGGGCAAGCTGGTGAGCGCGTCACATTTTTTTAGATTTTCTTTGGTAATTCCTTCACCTTCGCTGCCAATGAGAAAGGCTATAGGCTTTTGTAAATCGGCTTCCCACAAAATATCAGGAGCATTTCCATCGAGCCCTATAATTGAAAAACCGGTAGCTTTAAGATCCTTCATTCCCTGGTTTACATCATGAACCCGAATGATGGGAATTCTGCCTGCAGTTCCCGCTGAAGTTTTAAAAACCGTAGCATTTACCGGCGCCTGATTTTGTGTGGGGATGATAACCGCACTTATTCCAGCTGCGGCGGCTGATCGCAAAATTGCGCCAAAATTATGAGGGTCTTCAATTCCCTGAAGTAAAAGAACCGCAGGATTATCATAAAGATAAAGATTCTGAACCCATTCAGAATACGGAGTATATTTGGCTGCACTTAGTTGCGCAACAAAGCCCTGATCATTTACCCGCCCAACCAAGTTGTAAATTTTTTGGCCAGGAACCTTCACTATAGGAACATCGTTCTCTACAGCAAGTTCATTTATTTCCTGATAAGAGCTCAGCTTGAAGTTATTTTTCATGAAAATTTTGTCGACTTCAAATGGACGGTTTTGTAAGGCCTCTTCAACAGGATTTCGGCCGTAGATAAAAAAGTTTTCAGTTTTTGACATAAATAATTTTAAAGTATAGTCTACTTTGATTATAATAAATGAACGCTATGAATAGGTTAGCTAAAAAAATAAGGACATGTTTGAAGAAGAAAAAAATAAAAGTTCTTTAATTAGCGATGAGATAAAGCAGTTAAGTAAAGTTGATCAAGCAACTTCCGGAATGTCTGTGTTTATGGAAAGAGTGCACTCGATTAATGGAGTGCATTTTATTTCAGCTTTAGCGCAGATATTTTTAGGAACTTGCGTGGTAGCGCTTTCACTGATTAATAGTATTCAGCCTCTTTGGCTGGCAACTATTATGACCGTTTTTGGAAGCATTACTTCAATGATCGGACTTTATTTTATGTATTACATTTTTTCGCATGCTGGAGTTTTTGATTCACTCTTGCACAAAGCCATAAAACGTGTAATAAACTCTCAGAACTAAAAGAGAATTTAAAAAAAGTGATATTCGTTTTCTTAAGGTAGATTTTGCCTGAGGTATACTATATTGTATATCATCAGATGCATCTATTTTTTGAAAACGAATGATGATTTTATTCTATTCTTTCCTTACTCTTTTCTCCGGTATTCTCATATTCATTCCCACAATTATGACAGCTCAACCTATTCCGGAGCATTCACTTCCTGTAAAATTATATTCTGATAATGGCGACAATTTTATTGTAATCGCTCATCGTGGTGCGAGTGCCTATTACCCTGAGAATACCATGGCGGCTTTTAAAGCTGCTTACGAGATGCAGGCAGAGATGATAGAACTGGATATCACACTTAGCAGCGACGGCCAAGTTGTAGTGATTCATGATGAAAAACTCGATCGCACTACATCGGGTAAAGGAAAAGTCTCGGACTTCACACTACAAGAACTGAAAAAGCTGGATGCCGGCTCTTGGTTCAGCGATTCCTTTTCGGAGGAAAAAATTCCCACTCTCGAAGAAGTGCTGCATTTTGCCAAGGGAAAAATATCCCTGAATATTGAGATAAAATCAGAAGCGGTTTCCAATAGCCTTCATGGCGGAATAGAAGAAAAAAGCCTGAAGCTGGTAAAAAAATATGGAATGGAAGAGTATGTGTTATTTTCCAGTTTCAATTACCACGCACTGTCTCACATTCGGGAATTAGATGTGGAAATCGCTATAGCGCCGTTATATGAACGGAAGCAATCCAAAGGGAAACTGCCTTCACAATTGATAAACCAATATAAAGCGAATGCGTTTAACTGCAATTTCAAAAAACTCTCAAAAAGATGGATTGGAGATGCTTCAAAGCATAAAATCCCAATATTTGTCTACACCGTGAACAAAGAAAGGCACCTAAAAAAAATGATACAATCAGGAGTGAGGGGCATTTTTACAGATAAACCGGATGTGTTGAAATCAATTGTGGAAAATTTGTGGGAAACTAACTGAGTTTTTGAAGGTTTAGGATTGATAAGCGGGGAGATACCCCCTATATTTTACATCCATCAACTATACCCACTTCCCCCATGTCTACTAAGTATATTTTTGTAACCGGAGGAGTAACTTCATCTCTGGGAAAAGGTATTATTTGTGCTTCTCTTGGCCGCTTACTTGTTGCTCAAGGCCTCAAAGTTACCATTCAGAAGTTAGATCCTTACATCAATGTGGATCCCGGGACTATGAATCCCTATGAACATGGCGAAGTGTTTGTAACCGATGACGGCGCGGAAACCGATCTCGACCTCGGGCACTACGAGCGCTTCTTAGACATCAGAACTTCCCAGGAAAATAATGTAACCACCGGACGCATTTATTACGATGTAATCAATAAAGAGCGACAGGGTGCGTATCTCGGCAAAACAGTTCAGGTAATTCCTCACATCACCGATGAAATTCAATCGCATGTGTTAAAACTTGGTCAGTCGGATAATTATGATGTGGTTCTTATTGAAATCGGTGGAACAGTGGGCGATATCGAAAGCCTTCCCTACATAGAAGCCGTTCGCCAACTTCGGTACAACGTGGGGCGTTCTAACACGCTCTCTATTCATTTAACACTAATTCCCTATTTAGCGGCTGCGGGCGAGTTGAAAACAAAACCTACTCAGCATTCCGTAAAAACTTTATCCGAGAGTGGATTGCAGCCGGATATTCTTGTCTGCCGTTCTGAGTACCCTTTAGACAGTTCAATACGCAGAAAAATAGCACAGTTTTGTAATGTTGATCTGGAAGATGTGATTGAGTCACGCGATGCTGAAAGTATCTATGAAGTTCCTTTGTTGATGCAGCAAGAAGGCCTTGATAAAAGAGTGATAGAGAAGCTGAAACTAAAAACTACTAAACCCAATCTGGATAACTGGATTGGATTTGTGGAAGCAGTTTGTAATCCTTCCGGGGAAATTAAAATAGCTCTGGTTGGGAAGTATGTTGAGCATCACGATTCCTATAAATCGATTGCAGAGGCTTTGATTCATGCCGGAGCAGTGAACGATTGCCGTGTAGATGTTCTCTGGGTGCAATCGGATAACCTGAGCAGAGAGAATGTTGCGGAGATTTTCAAAGGAGTTTCGGGAATTCTGGTAGCTCCCGGATTTGGCGGAAGAGGGATCTCAGGCAAACTGGCGGCCGTTGAATACGCACGGGTTAATGAAATCCCATTTTTTGGAATTTGCCTTGGAATGCAATGCGCTGTAATCGAATATGCCCGCGATGTTTGTGGATGGACGGACGCAAACAGCACAGAATTTAATGAGGATGCCGAATATCCAATTATTGATATCATGCACGATCAAAAGAATATTGAAAATATGGGCGGCACCATGCGCCTGGGGAAATATACGTGCAAACTTGAGGAAAACTCAAATTCCCTCAGGGCTTATGGAAAGGAAGTAATTGAAGAGCGACACCGCCATCGGTATGAAGTAAATAATAACCTCCGGTATAAACTTACTGAACATGGAATGCTACTTGCCGGTACTAATCCTGAACGTGATTTAGTTGAGATTATAGAAATTCCAGAACATCCGTGGTTTGTTGGTGTTCAATTTCACCCCGAATTAAGAAGTACCGTTAATAATCCGCATCCGTTGTTTGTAGATTTTGTGAAAGCCAGCCTGAAATCCGCTAAATCAGCGGAAACCTATACAACCTTGAAAAAGACAAAAGCAGTGGCAAGCGGCAAGTCATGAGTCTTGAAGACTACACCGGTTCGTTGAGAGTCCGTTCGTGTGGCCTTTTAGTAAATGAAGAAAAATTATTACTTGTCGAGATTCAATCTCCGGTAAATAAGCAATTAACATGGATGCCTCCGGGTGGAGGAGTCGATTTCGGGGAATCACTTCAACAGGCATTAACGCGAGAGTTCAAAGAAGAAACGGGATTGAGCATTTCTGTAGACAAACTGGTTCATGTTAATCAATTGATACAGCCTCCCTTTCATGCCATAGAGTTTTATTTTTTGGTGAAAAGCACCGGAGGAAAACCCGCCCTCGGAAGAGATCCTGAACATACTGAAAGGGATCAAATTCTTCGGAATCTCAGGTATTTTTCGGAGCCAGAAATTGCCGCTTTGAATGTTGCACCGGAGTATTTAAAAGAGAAATTTTGGCATCAAAAAAGAGAAGGGTTTCATTCAATTTCTATTCTCAAATGAAAAGCCTGTTAATCTGATTCCGCCTTGGGAAGGGTAAAACAAAATTTACTTCCCTTATCAACTTCACTTTCAGCAGAGAAAATTCCCTTATTCTGCCGCACGAAATCTTTACAGAGTATTAACCCAAGCCCGGTGCCTTTTTCATCATTTGTGCCTTCTGTTGAATAAAAATTAGTTTTATTGAAAAGCATCTGCAGTTTCTTTTCTGAAATGCCAACCCCAGAATCCTGAATACACAACTTAACCGAATTCTCCTTTTCAGAAGCCGTTAAATGAATGGCTCCCTTATTTGGAGTAAACTTTATCGCGTTAGATAACAGGTTAAGCAACACAAGCTCCATCATATTTTTATCTGCATAAACATGAACGACATCATCGAGATCAATGGTCACATAAAGATTCTTATTTTCCACTTTGTGAGAGAGGAGTTTCAGAGTTTGCTTGGCGATTTCTTTTAGCTCAAACTTCTCGGGAATCACTTTATAACCTTCAAGCTGACTTTTTGCCCAATTCAACAAATTATTCAGAAGGTTAGAAGTGCTATTAAATTTCTCTGACAATTCCGGCAGCAACCTTTGAATTTGATCTTTAGAAAGCGCATCCATTTCATTCAAAGTTATAAACCCATACAACGAACTTAGAGGGCCACGCAAATCATGCGATATAATAGAGAACAGGTGAGTTTTAATTTCATTCATCTCCTGAAGTTTCGCAGCCTGTTGTTCAATCTCTACATTTTTCTCCTGAAGTAAAGTATTCGCTTTTTTACGCACTAAAGAATTTTTATAGAGAAAAAAAGCAATCACAACCGTTATTATTAACAGGGAAAAAGCTATGATGAGTAAGAAATTTCTGTTGGTTAATTGCTGAGTAGTTTCCAGATTTTTAGTCTGCTGTTGAAGAATTAATTCACTCTCAAACTTTTCGTTCTCATGCTCTGCTTCAAGGCGGCCCACCGCTTTGCTTACTTCATTATTATGCAAACTATCGGAAAAAGACTTAAAAAGAATGTGGTATTCCAGCGACTTCTCTGGTTCACCAATGGTTTTATAAATTTCGAATAGTGTTTTCGCTGAAGTGCTTCTTTCAGGTAAAGTGTTAGATTCGGTAGAAATTTCAAAGGCAAGATGTGCAAACTCCAACGCTTGCTGAAACTCCGATTGCTCAAGATAGGTGATGGCAATTCCATTCAAAGACTGAACCTTCTCAATGTTATTCTCCAGTTCATCAAAAATTTCTATAGATCTTTGAAAAAAGGCCAGAGCGCTGTCATATTCTTTTTTCCAGCGATGTATTTCTCCCATCTTGAAATAAGATAACCCCAGACCCCGCCGATCAAAATTGTCACCTTCAAAATTTAATACCCGTTTTATATTTAACTCTGCCTTTTCATAGTCATCTAATTCATAATAGATAAACCCAAGATTTACATGTATAGCAATAGTTTGTGCATTCAGAGTATTTAATGAATCCAGCTCCATAAATATTTCAAGGGCTTTATCGTAATCTTCAAGTCTGATATAACTGACGCCAATATTATTTAGGTTTTGAAAGGCCCCTTCTTCATCCCCTAATTTTTCAAACAATTCATTTGCTTTAAAAAAATAGTTTAACCCGATTTCATAACTTCCCTGTGCTGCATAAAATAAACCCATAAGTTGATTTAGGCTCGCACGCTCTGTCTTGTAACCTGTATCACCAATTAAAGAAAAAGCTTCTCTTGCCAATTCATAAACTTTATCATATTCACCACGGTTAAAATACACTCTCCCTATATGCTGTTGCGAGGTACTGATTCCTCTTACAAAATTTAATTCCTCTGAAATCTTCAATGCCAAAAAAGCATATTTATAAGTGCTGTCAAGGTTTGTATTTCTATATTCCTCGGCTAAGTTAAGGAGGGCAAAAACAGTGGAGGTATCTGAATCTAATAAATCAGCTTCATCAACCAATTCACTATGTAAACTGTCTATAGTCTCCGATTGGGCTGTAGCAAATTCAGTAGAAACGAATATTGTAACTGAACAAAGAAAAATTATTTTAATGAGTGGGATCAATTACACCTAAATATCTTTTACGAAATGAAACCTAAATTTCGTTTAATTTAATAAAATTTAAAGTACAACTCATTAACAAAGCTTGTAAAACAGGGTAGGTATTCTAACAAAACCCTAACCTTTACTTATATTCCCGCAAATTCAAATAAATACTTATTGATGAAAAAATTACTACCCATTTTATTTTTTGTGATGATGTTCACGGCCTGTTCAAATCAAGGAGAATACAAAACCTTTATAAACGCAAACGGCTATACTTTTGAAAATGATTCTCTGATAACTTTCACCACAATGATCGTGAAAGACGGCAAAATCCGGCACGTTGGAGGTGATGATTTAGCTGAAATGCACCCCGATGAGCACCTTATTGATTTAGAAGGCAAAACGGTTCTCCCCGGATTAATAGATGCACACGGACATGTAATGGGATTGGGATTTCAGGAGCTTCAGGTTAATCTTGCCGGCATTGAAACGCTCGAAGCCACTCTGGATACCATTAAAAATTATGCAGAGGCTAATCCGGATTTGGAATGGATTCAAGGCAGAGGATGGAATCAAACCCTTTGGCCGGAAAATGAATTTCCAACTGCGGCAGATATAGATAAAGTAGTTGATGACCGTCCGGTTTGGCTTTCCCGGGTAGACGGACATGCGGGTTGGGGAAATACCAAAGCAATGGAAATGGCCAGCATTAGTAAAGATACTCCTGATCCACGAGGTGGAAAAATTATTCGGGACGGCGCAGGAAAAGCAACCGGAGTTTTTGTAGATGCGGCTGAAAGTTATATAAATGAAATAGTGCCAGATCCGACCGAAGTTGAAAATGAAATGGCTCTGGAAAAAGCACTTGAGCAAATGGCGAGAATGGGAATCACTTCCGCCCATGATGCAGGTATAGGAGTGAACACTTGGAATTTGTATAAAGACTTTGCCGACCAGGGAAAAATGACGACCAGAATTTATGCCATGATTGGCGGTACGGGTGATACTTTTGATGAACTTTCAAAAGAAGGACCGGTAATTTCGTATGCTGATGATCTTCTCTCACTCAGAAGTGTAAAAATATCGGCTGATGGAGCTTTAGGCAGTCGAGGTGCAGCAATGATAAATTCCTATTCTGACGATCCCGGAAATCATGGGCTTTTGTTTTATGAACAGGATGAATTAAATGAGATGGTTTTAAAAACAGCATCAAATGGGTTTCAAACCAATATACATGCCATCGGAGATAAAGCAAATCGGGTGGTATTAAATGCCTTTGAGCATGTTCGGGATGAACTGCTGGATCAGGATTTGCGCCACAGAGTTGAACACGCACAAATTGTTTCTTTAGATGATATTCCTCGCTTCAAAGAACTGAATATCATTGCCTCCATGCAGCCAACACACGCTACCAGTGATAAAAATATGGCGGAAGACCGGGTTGGTTCTGAGAGAATTAAAGGTGGTTACGCCTGGCAAAAATATTTAGATCAGGGAACGGTTTTAGCCTCTGGGTCTGATTTCCCCGTAGAACACTCAAACCCGTTGTTTGGATTGTACTCTGCGGTAACTCGTATGGACCATGATGGAAATCCCAATGGCGGATGGTATCCTGAGGAATCCCTGAGTAGGGAGGAAGCTCTTAAATCCTTTACACTAAGCGCTGCATACGCCGCTCATCAGGAAGATGTATTAGGCTCACTTGAAAAAGATAAATGGGCAGATTTTATAGTAATTGACCAAGACTTTTTTGAAGTACCCGAAAGCGAAATCTTCAAAATTAAAGTCCTTCAAACCTGGGTAGCCGGCGAGAAAGTGTACGGCGAATAAGTAAAAACCTTCTATCAATAAATTCTTTAAAACCCCGAAAATCTTCGGGGTTTTTTATTTCTACTGGTGGCTTGATTTCATACCTTATATGTACAATATATGTAAATTAAAGCCAGGAGTTTTATGTCAGGTTTTCAAAATCCGCAGAGAGGAAGAGGCTCATCCGATAACCCGGTAAATAGGTTTGAGGGCGATTATATCGATTATGATCTGGACGAAGAAACAGGGGAGAAGCCTTCCCCAAAAACGCAGTTAATAAAGGATGCTACAAAGACTATAATCTCTTATAACAAAAGTGAGGATATCGCTTTTGATGCGGGCATAAATCCGTATCGTGGATGCGAGCATGGCTGTATCTATTGCTATGCAAGGCCATATCATGAATATCTGGGCTATTCATCGGGGCTGGATTTTGAGTCAAAAATTGTGGTGAAATACGATGCCGCTGAATTGCTTCGGAAAGAGTTAAGCGCCAAAAAGTGGAAGCCCCAAGTGATAGCCATGAGCGGAGTAACGGATGTTTATCAACCCATAGAAAGGAAGTTGAAAATTACACGCAGTTGCCTGGAAGTACTTGCGGAGTTTCGGAATCCGGTTGGCATCATCACAAAAAATCATTTAGTAACCCGCGACATTGATTTGCTGTGTGAGTTGAGTGATTATAATTGTGTCAGCGTTACGATATCTGTCACCACTCTCGATAAAGATTTAACAAGCGTAATGGAGCCCCGGACATCCCGCCCCCAAAAAAGACTCGACGCGATTAGGGAGTTAAGCTCGGCCGGAATTCCTGTAAACGTGAACGTGGCGCCAATTATACCGGGTTTAACAGATCATGAATGTGCTGCAATTTTGGAAGCTGCCGCTGATGCCGGTGCTAAATCGGCTGGGTATACTATTGTCCGATTGCCATATAAAGTGAAAGATCTTTTTGTGGAGTGGCTCGAGCAGCATTTCCCAGAAAGGAAGAGCAAGGTACTCAGTAAGATTATGGATATCAGGGATGGAAAGTTGAATAACTCGGAATGGTCGGTGCGAATGAAAGGAGAGGGTAATTATTCAAAACAGATTTCAGACCTGTTCAAAGTTCAAACGAGGAGGCTGGGGCTGAATCAAAAGCATTCATCCTTAAGTACAGAACATTTTAGGAGGAGTACCGGAAGTCAACTGCACTTATTTTGATAAGATTTTAATAAAGAGCTAAAAAAATCAGAAACATTATTGCTGTATCGTCGTCTTAAATAAAAGTAGCTTTCCCGATACCTCCACAAAACGAGAGAAGCATTTTAGCACTAAAATATTTCTTGAGGGTATCGGGTTTTTTATGTCTGTGATTTTTTTTGCAGATATTTATCCTGTCTCTTTAGTCATAAAAAAGAGCCGAATTTAGCCACGAAAATTTGTTCGGATTAGATATTCTAATTTGACATTTGCCTCCCCTTAAATTACAATATGAGTGCTAATCTTATCACTTATACAAGGAGGAACCTTATGAATGAGGACATATTTCTTGATGCCGCAGAGAGCGGTGACCTTGATACCATAGCTGGTTTGCTAAACGATGGGGTAGATGTAAACACAAGAGACAATCACGATCGTACGGCTTTATTAAAAGCTGCAAAACACGGCCATATAGAGATCGTGAAATTTTTGGCTGAACAAGGGGCAGAAGTAGATTATAAAGATAACAGAGGTACGTCGGCTTTGTATTGGGCGTCTGCAAACGGGCACCAACAAATAGTTCGGTTTTTAATCGAGCACAAAGGTGATGTAGATGTTCATGATGACAGGGGCTGGTCGGCAAAGGACCAGGCGATTATTCAGCAGCACGATCATGTTGTGGAAATGTTAACAGCAGCTGGAGCACATTAAAAAAGAAAAATTCAAAAATTGTGGAAACCCTGTTCATTACTGATGGCAGGGTTTTTTTATTTTAATAAAATTAAATTTTTAGAAAAGACCCCATCATTCGTCGAAAGTTGATAAAAATAAAAACCGCTGGACAAGTGATCGGCAGAAAAAGGAATAGTATGTGTACCGTTGGGAAAAATATCTGAAGCTAATGTTATAACCTCTTGCCCTAATAAATTGTAAACTTTAAGGGTAACAAAACCAGGTTTTTCCAAGTCAAATGTAATATTGGTTTTTGGATTGAATGGATTTGGATAATTCTGGTGTAAAACCGTTTTTTGCGGTATTTCATCTTTTTCATTTGATAAGCCAAATCTAAGTTCAAACTTTTTCAGGAAAATCCCGTCCTGATTTTCATAACTCATATATAAATAGTTAGCTAAGAGCGTAAAGTGAGGATTGAAACTCATGGTATCAGCTGCATTTTCTAATTTAAAGACTTCTTCAGAAGAATCATCCTCTGGGTAAATCTGGAATACTGAAATGTTGATAGTATTTACTTGTTGTTGCTCTTCTATAAAATCGAATTGATAGCCGAGTAACCAATATCCCTCAAAAAACTCAACTCCTGTAGAGTGAAAGTACCCTTCATTTTCTTCGGACTCTTTCAATAGAAAAGTATTTTCTAAACCAGTAAAATCTGAAGCCCATTTTGTGGAAATCAAATTTGATCCCAAGCCGGAACTGTCACCTGAAAAATAATAGAAAGCATTGTTCTCTTCATTCAACTCTTTATTAAAGAATATACCACCATAGTTTTGGTGAGGATGTTCGGCGGTTTCAAAAGGTTCTTGTACTAAAGCCAGTGTATCATCGAATACGTGAACTTCAGTCTTAGATTCTACGGTTTGATAAACCAAATAGAGATTTTGTTCATCAGTATTGAACATTATGTTTTGCAAAGAATCGCTGTTTGAGATTGGAATGTCGACTGTTGCTCCAATTTTCTCCCCTGACGTATTTGCTCTTACAATATGCAAGCTATTATTTGCAGTGGAAAAAACGGTAAATATATTTTCGTTCAATAAAACATGCGTTTGGAAAGTGATAAGCCCATTAACCTCATCCGATGAAATTATTTTATTGAGCGCAGTCAACTCATTTAAATCTTGATCAATCGATTTCAAATAAAGTTCATCCTCATATAAAACGGTTAAGTAAATATATTGGCCATCTGTGCTTAGTGAGCTTAATCTATCCGCCTCACTTATTCTAATGGAATCTATTTGTATAAGGCTATTGAATTGTGCAATGGCTGTGAAGGGAAAATAGATGAGCATTATTAAAGCAGCTATTAACTTCATAAAGTTCTCAATTGGTTAATCACACTATTTAAAGAACTAAAATGGACCAGAAGATGCAAATCTTTTATAGATTATCTTCCATAAATCAAGAAGATAGCGGGGCGTTTGTGAAGATTTGGAAGGGGAGAAGACTTCCACTCTGAAACTGGTTTCGAGATAATTTCTTCCTCCGGAAGTGTGATATCTACGGCAACGCACACTCGGGTTTCAGCAGGACAGGTAGAAATTATATCTTTCAGAAGTTCATTATTTCGATAGGGTGCTTCCATGAAAATTTGGGTGCGATCGTGTCGCCGGGACTCTCCATCCAACTGGGAGATCATCTGCTTTCTCTTGTTTTGATCTATAGGCAGATATCCATGAAAAGCGAATTCCTGTCCGTTAAATCCCGCAGCCATTAGCGCTAAAAGAATGGAGGACGGGCCTACAAGAGGCACAACTTTTATATTATTTTGATGCGCCATTTTCACCAGTTTCGCACCGGGATCAGCTACAGCTGGAACTCCCGCTTCCGAAATAACTCCCACATCTTTCCCCGCTTTAAGTGGCTTCATGAAAGAAAAAATTTCATGGTCGGGCGTATGTTTGTTCAAGTGGTAGAAATCTATTTCGTATTCGGGGATGGTATCCCCAACCCACTGCAAAAATTTCACTGCGCTTTGCATATTCTCAACTACCAGCGCATCCAGCTTTCTTAAAACTGAAAGTGTGTATTCTGGAAGCGTATTATTTTCAGGAGTTTTTCCGAGGGTTGTCGGGATGAGGTATAAAGTGCCTTTCATTAATCTACCAGTTCAATTTCAAAATCTTCTTCATGTTCATTTTTCATTCTTCGAAATGCGAATCTTTGAACAAAGAACGCTACTGCCAAAGTGATTCCGAATGTTATAAAGGCAACTCCCATATTAATCAGAGAGGTGCTTTTTTGAATACTATAAACCGGGAATAGCACGATTTCCTGGAAAGCTCCCTGTTGATACCGGATGGGAAGAGCAGTGGTTTCCATAAGCCTTTGTGCCATCTGAATCGACAAAGAAAGTCGCCGCTCAATAACAGAATCAGCCACTTCAAACTTTATATCAATATAGCCATTGCTTTGTGCCGCTATTTGTTTGATGTCAAAATCGGTGACTTCAGCCATATAAGTAGTTCCATTTTCGTAGGTATCGATGGTACTTGTATACACCATAGCTTGTTGAAAAACCAGGAAACACATATAACCGGGCAGTAGCCAAATTAGAGAAAGGAACCAGTATTTATTCATGTCCGGAAGTTTCCTTTAGTGTTGTTTCAAATAAAGCGGGATCCCAAATAAGGCGTTGCTGAAAGTCCTCTTGCATATGATTCGCGGAGAGATGGACCCAAAATCCTACCGGCAGCCGATCAAAAAAGACAGCCTGCACAGAAGTATGTCCGTCAAAAATAGAAGTTCCGAAATCGATTCCTCCTAATAATCCCATTCGGTTATCATAAAGAGCGCCATAATCTTTAAAACTTCGCGCAATGGGTTCGGAATTCATCGGCCATCTAAGTTTTTGCTTTACATTTTTAGATACTTCGGGAGAAATTATTTCATCCCTAACTAAGCGGTACAGCAAATCCGCCAAATCTTGAGTGGTGCCCTGCGGGAAATAAGAAAGAGCATCACGTTCCTGCATAAATGTTAAGGAGAGCCGGTCATCATCAAATTGTTCTTTTACTTTTTGGTGGAACTCGCCGTCATCTTTTAACTGCCGGGCATTCGAGATCGACTTGCTGGCGAATTCTTCAAAATCTAATACCAAAAGATTTGAAGTGTCATTCAGCGAAGGATTTATGGTGATATACATCCCGCTGAAAGGAACGGGAATGTTTGTATTTGAAAGATTGAGTGAGTCATGCAGAGCCTTGATATTATTTTCGCCAAGCCTGAACCACAGATAATCGGCAACGGCAATATCGCTATTGGAAATCATCGCGGAAACAGCCGCATCAAGTGGAGCGGTTCCACCTTTAAACTCATTAATTATTTTTTGATGATTTTTCTCACTGATTTCAGGCAAAGCAAACTGTTGAATTTCATTAAGGCTAATAGCTTCCGTAGGATCAAGTAATCCTTCAGCTACTTGCCGTTCATATTCAATAAGAAGAAAAATATTGGCGGTTGCGCCCAAAGTTCGGGGAACATCCGACTGGTAAAAAATGCCGGAATCAGGATCGGCGACATTGTAGGAAGTAACTGACATAAATTCGGGATGCTCACCAATAAATTCGGTAAGGCCTTTAAGAGAATAGGTGTTTTCAATGTATTGGCTTCCTTCAGCCATACCTTCCTCATTCTCGAATAAGGTTTGAAAGCCGTTATAATTGAGGCCTATTACCAAGGCGAAAATACCCGCCGCTACAGCTAAAAATACGAATAGAAAAGTAAGTGCTCTCTTCAAGAATGCTTAATCGTTTTTGATTTTTGAATGAAACGAAAAGATACGAATAAGCTTACTCGAATTCCGGTTTAAGAAACGATTCTCATCATATGTGCGCAAAGCCAAGCGCCGTAAGTCCCAAGCGCATAACCAAGAACGGCGAGTAAAACGCCAACCGGAGCTAATGACGGATGAAATGCCGAAGCAACAATAGGGGCAGATGCCGCGCCGCCAATATTTGCCTGACTACCAACTGCCACAAAGAAAAACGGAGCTTTGATTACCTTGGCCACCGTAAGTAAAATGGTGATGTGAATTAGAATCCAAACCACACCAATCACAAAAAATCCGGGAGCGTTGAGAATAGAAGTTATATCCATTTTCATCCCGATTGTCATCACCAAAATGTATAGAAAAAGACTCCCGATTTTGGAAGCTCCGGCGCCTTCTAAATCACGAAGTTTGGTGAAAGACGCAATCAAGCCTCCGGTGGTAGCAACAACAATAATCCAGAAGAAACTCGAATTGAAACTCAACTGACTAAGCGCCGGGGAATTCTCATTAATCCACGGGGCTACAGTGTCTCCCACAATATGCCCAATAGCCGTGATGACAAAAGCGACCGCAATAATTTTAGTGAAATCTACAAGAGTAGGAACCCGCGCAATGGAAGCCTGATATTCTGCAATATTATTTTTTAAAGTGGTGATTGCGGATGCATCGGCTTTAAACCAGCCATCAACCCGATCTGAAATTCCAGCTCCATAAAGCAGAAAAGCCATCCAAATGTTTGCCACAATGATGTCAACAGTTACCATAGCACCAAAAAGATCGGTACTTGGTTCGAAGATTTCGAGCATTGCGGTTTGATTAGCTCCACCTCCAATCCAGCTACCCGCCACGGTTGATAGTCCACGCCATACTGCATCTGGCCCGGCACCGCCTACCATTTCGGGATTGATGCTTCCCAAAAGTAAAATAGCTAACGGGCCTCCAAACATAATCCCAAAAGTAGCCGCTAAGAACATGATAATTGCCTTTGGGCCGAGATTCATAATACCTTTGAGATCAATACTTAGTGTCAATAAAATCAAACTTGCCGGCAAAAGGTAACGCGAAGCAACGTGATATAAGTTGGATTCAGCCTCGGAGACAACTCCAAAAGTTGTCAGCAAAGAAGGGATGAAATAGCACAATAATAATGAGGGAACGAACTTATAAAATTTTTGCCAGCCCGGATGTTTGCTATGCGAAGTGATAAAAATTAAAGCGAGAATGGCCATCAGTAGCCCGAAGACTACGGCATCATTCGTAATTAGTGCTGAATCCATTAGAGAAGGTTTGACAGAATTTAAATTTCGGATGAGAATACAAAAATTCTCGGCGAGGAAAAAAATATTGTGGAGATGTGGCTTAAAATAACCTCTTCTTTCTTTACAAAATGTTAATCATCTCTCTAAATCTGCTTTATAAACTAATTAGATAATGGATTGGGTATAATAGTCTTTATTTTTGTTCTCGGTATTACTCACTTAACTAATTTCAAATTTCATTATAGAATGATTGTTTCAAAATTTGGCGGAACCAGTATAGGCACTTTGGAAGCCATGCAGCGCAGCGCCGAAATTATTGCATCAGATCCCGACCGCAAGTTGATAGTTATAAGTGCGACGGCAGGAACTACTAACGATTTGGTCGCGCTCACCGCCAGCGGAATTGATTCGACCACAAAGGAAGAATTACTTCGAAATATTGAAGAGCGGCATATCGGTATCATCGATCAGATAAAAAATCAGGATGTGGTACGGTCAGAGTTTTATAAAGAATTTTCTGAACTGCGGGAGCACTTGGATTTTGTAGTAAGAGACAAGCGCTGGAAAGATCGTCTTTTTGCTTTCGGAGAGTTAATGTCGACCACAATTTTTGTTCATGTTTTGAGAGAGAAAGGACTTGATGTAACCTGGCTCGATGCTCGCTCCATTGTGAAAACCGACTCCAATTTTGGAAATGCGGAACCAAGTTTGAAGTCAATCAAGAAAAATGCAGACAAGCATATCAGCAGTGATAATATTTTTCTGACCCAGGGATTTATCGGTTCCGATATTTTTGGAAATACAACCACATTAGGAAGAGGAGGAAGTGATTTTTCAGCAGCCATTTTAGCTGAAGCGGTTGATGCCGATATCCTTGAAATCTGGACTGATGTGGCCGGAGTTTTCACTACCGATCCCCGCATTGTGCCTGATGCTTTCCCTATCCATGAAATTTCTTTTGATGAAGCTGCCGAGCTTTCCGTTTTCGGCGGGAAGGTTCTTCATCCCGCAACCTTAAAACCAGCGCTTCGGGGTAATGTGCGAGTTAGGGTGGCCTCAAGCCGGCATCCTGATGAACCGGGAACATGGGTGGTTAAGGAGCCCCGGCATCAGCCGCCAATAAGAGCGATTTCGCTGCGCCGAGATCAAACACTGCTGACGCTACACAGCCTGGAAATGCTTCATCAATATGGATATTTAGCGCGGCTGTTTACGGTACTTTCTAACCATAAAATTTCCGTGGATTTAGTAAGTACCAGCGAAGTAAGCGTGGCGCTCACTTTGGATACCGCCGTGAACGCTTCTCACAAAATAGAACTTACGGATGAAGTACTGGACGAGCTCCGTAAATTTGCGGAAATAGTTGTAGAAAAAGATTTCGCTTTAATTGCATTAATTGGAAATAATCTTCAGCAAACATCCGGAATTAGCGGGCCGCTTTTTCATGCTTTGGAAGATTACAACGTTCGGCTTATTTGCCACGGAGCCAGTACAAATAACGTTTGTTTTCTTGTTGATGAGAAACAAGCCGAAGAAGTTGTAAAAATGCTGCATAAAAAGTTTATTATCGAAAAAGAAGTGGCGGCAATATGAAAATCGCACTAATAGGAACAGGCAAAACCGGTGGAAAAGTAGCTGATCTTTTAGGTGAACAGCTTTCTGAATCTTTCGATGAAAAGAATAAACCCACAGCGGAAAAGCTCAAAAAATCGGACGCCGTTATTATTTTCGTTCCCGGAAATGCTGTAGATGATATTCTACAAACCGTAATTGATTCGGGAATTCCAGCCGCCTGGGGAAGCACGGGTTATCAATGGCCCGATGATCTTGAAGAAAAGGTGAAGGCTAAAAATGCGAAATGGGTGATTGCGTCAAATTTTAGTTTGGGAATGAACATCATCCGAAAAAGCATCGAAGTTATTTCGGCCGGCTCGGCCATATTAAAAAATCCGGTTTTTCACATTCACGAAGTGCATCACATTCATAAGAAAGACGCGCCAAGTGGAACCGCTTTATCCTGGAAGCAATGGCTGGACAGAGAAGCGAAAGTTACCTCAGAAAGAGAAGGGGATGTGAATGGAATTCACGAATTAACGTTAAGAACAGAGATGGAAAAAATTTCTCTAAGACACGAAGCACTGGATCGGAGTTTGTTTGCTGAGGGAGCAATTTGGGCAGCGGAGCAGTTAATCACTAATAAAAAAATTAAGCCGGGAATTATGGCTTTTGGTCAATTATTTGATCTTATAATGGAGGAAAGTAAGTAATGGAAAAATTTCCACTTTGGACGGCAATGGTAACTCCTATGAATCCCGATGGCAGTATTGACTATCGTGGTTTTGAGGGATTATTAAAGAGGCAGGAGGAGGCAGAAAATGGAGTTTTGGTTTTAGGAAGTACCGGAGAAGGGCTGAATCTGAACGAAGAAGAAAAACGAGAAGTGGTTGAATTCACGAACAGCCTGAATCTTAAAGTTCCGGTTATGGCCGGAGTGGGCGGTTTCAATTTATCTGCTCAGGTGGATTTCATTCATTTTTGTGATGAAGTGGGTGTAGACGCTTTTCTTTTAGTTACACCACTTTATGCGAAACCGGGTGAAGAAGGCCAATTTGAATGGTTCAGCGAATTGATTGCAGAGACCGAAACAAACTGTTATCTCTATAATGTGCCTTCCAGAACGGGAGTGAAGTTAGAACCCAATGTTCCGAAACGGCTGAGTGAAGAATTTGGAAACCTGGCGGGTGTAAAAGAAGCGAGCGGAAGTGTGGAAGAGTTCAAAGCTTTTAGAAAGGCGTCACCCACTCTTAAATTTTTTAGTGGTGATGACGGTTTAACTCCAGCTTTTGCGGTGGAAGGTGCTGTTGGTTTAATTTCAGTTGCAGCGAATGTGTGGCCAAAGGAAACTCATAAGTATATTGATCTAATTTTGGAAGGAAAAACCGATGGATTATTTCCGGTTTGGAAAGAAGCAACAGATGTTCTGTTTGAAGCTCCAAATCCGGTTCCGGTAAAAGTGTTGCTTCAGCAGCAGGGTAAAATTGCAAATGATACCGTTCGCCTTCCACTTTCTCTGGCGGATATTTCTGAAGAAACTGAGAAAAACTTAGTGAAAGCAGATAAGAAAATTTCTGACTGGTTTTCACAACAATAATAATGAAATGGATCGCATTTGATCCTTTCACTAAAAATAAAACTTGATAAATAACGAAGGCAATTTCTGTTTCAATATTGTCTTCATCAAATAACAGATAATGTCATATAAAGATATTTTAGATCAATTAGAAGATGGAACCCTAAGGTCTGCTAACCCGACTGAAAATGGGTGGGAGGCAAATATTGAAGTAAAGCAAGCCATTTTGGAAGCTTTCAAAGATGGTAAAAACGTCTCTTACTCAGGAATTTACGATGGATTTGTGGATAAGGACAATCTCCCCCCTCGCTATTTCGACAGCGAAGATGGGGTTCGCTTGGTGCCCGGTGGCTCCTCCGTTCGCCGCGGAGCGCATGTGGCTTCAGGGGTAATTATTATGCCGCCGGCTTATGTCAACGTTGGCGCTTTTGTTGATGAAGGTTCCATGATTGACAGCCATGCCCTTGTTGGTTCTTGCGCCCAAATTGGCAAGAATGTGCATCTTTCTGCTGGTGTTCAGATTGGCGGTGTTTTAGAACCCGTTGGCATGACTCCGGTAATTATTGAAGACAATTGTTTTATAGGTGCGGGAGCGGTAATAGTTGAAGGTATTATGATTAAAAAAGGTGCGGTCATTGCGCCCGGAGTAGTACTATCCAAATCCATTCCTGTGTATGATATCGTAAATGAAAAAGTTTTGGAACGTGGCTCTGCGATTCCTGAAGGAGCGGTTGTGATCCCCGGAACCCGGCCGGTAAATAATGCCTGGGCAAAGAAAAGTGGGTTAAATATGGCCTGTCCGATAATCGTTAAATATCGTGATGAAGGCAGCGAGGCTTCTCTCGAATTAGAAAATGCTTTAAGATAATAAGTGTTAAAGTGTTTGAGTGTTAACGTGTTAAAGTCGCTAACACATAAACACTCAAACACGTATCAAACAGCCAAGGCTTTATTCGCTACAGCCAATCCTTTTACGAAAGCCTGAATAAGTGCTTCTATTGTATCAGGTGAAGCTCCTTTAGAGGTGAATGTATGGCCTTGATTCTCCAAAGTAAGGGTTACAATTACCAGCGAATCAGTATCAGGACTCAAGATTTCCACCTCGTGATTTTTCACTTCAAGCGGGAGGAATGAATCAGTTTCAGCTTTTATGGCTGTCAAAACTGCATCCATCGGGCCCACTCCATGATCGAGTGAAATGACTTCTTCACGATCTTCAATCTTCAGTTTTACAGCCGCACTTACCAGTCCGTGCTTGCGCATGGTGAGTTTGTAATCGAGTACTTCTACGGGATATTCAAGCCCGGCATCTTCATTATAAACCAACGAGCGAAGCACTTTTATTTCTTCTTCTCCAAGGGTTTTTCCCTTCTTGTTGAAATCATTCACATACTCATCGTAAAGGCGTGCATGCTCATCGTCCATCTTAACATTTCCGATGGCCATATCACGGGATTGTCCCCAGCTGTTCTTTTGAAGTTCTACAAATCCTGAAGCAATATACTGTTGCACACGGTCAAGATTTGGGGGCAGAACAGGAGAGGAGAGCGAATATTTAGCCACAATATGCGAGCTTTTTAAACCGGTGCCTGTTAACACGAAAAGGCATTTTTTCCCTTTAAAAGTATCCAGGTTATTTTTAAAAGTTGCCAAAGGAATAGCGCAAGCTGGTTCGGTAAAAAAGCCTTCTTCAAGGGTCATTTCTTTCATCGATTCCAAAAGCTCGTTTTCGGTGGCGGTAAAAGCGAGGCCGTTGGTTTCATTGATGCCTTCCAAAACCTTGTAAAAGTCGAAAGGATCGCCTACAGCAACGGCGTCGGCCATCGTATGAACCTGATCTTTGACAATTTTTTCTTTCTTGAAAATCCCCTCAACTACCGGAGAACTTTGTTCCGGTTGAACTGCCACAAAACTTGGAATGGAGTCAATCAATCCGGCAGCTTTTAGTTCCTTGTAGCCTTTATAAATAGCGGCGAAATTTGTGCCGGCTCCGATGGGTACAAAGATGTAATCAAAAGTAGTGTTTCCTTGTTCATACAGTTCATAGGAGAACGATTTCTGACCTTCCTGGCGGAATACATAATCTCCTGCCAAATAATAATTTCCTGACTTGGCAAACTGCCGGCAAAGCTTTTCACAAGCGGTGAAGTCTCCTTTTATTTTCAGGATGGTGGCGTTGTAAATAGTTGCCTGGGCTAATTTTACTTCAGGAGTTTTTTCGGGCACAAAAACAAAACAAGGGATTTTAAAATAACAGGCATAAGCCGCTACCGAAGCAGCCATATTTCCCGTAGAAGCAAGGCAAATGGCATCCGCCTCCAGTTCAAGTGCTTTTTGAACTTCCACATAACTGCCGCGGTCTTTAAAGCAGCCGGTGGGGTGTTCAAATTCCAGTTTACCATACAGATCTGCTCCATACTTTTCCGAAAGTCGATTCAGTTTTTTTAACGGAGTGAAATGATGTTTCAGCGGGTCTGGAAGAATTTCTTTTAGAGGATATTGAATATTCTTAGCCGTTTCTTTGTACTCGATGGTAAGAACGCCGCCGCAATTTGTACAATAGGTACTGGTTTCTCTCTCATCGTTAATCTCGCCACACATTATGCAACGCATGGTATATCCGGAATTACTGGCTTTCATCTACAAATAATTTAAATTTTGTACAAAAATACGAATCGTAAGGTTATCAAAAAATTAATATAAAAGCGCTTTTTTGAAGCTTTAATCACGATTAATAAAGCTTTTACTTTGAAGTGGAAATCTCAGTAAATGTTCACTATGAGAGTGGTATTTATAGGATGTAAAACGGTATACTTATTCCGCTATGAAAAAAATTGATACTTCCCGAATAAATAACTGGCCTGAGGGCGTGCTGCTTGCTGTTAGCGAGATTCATAATGATGTTTCTCCTGAAATTCTTTCATCCAGAGAAATGGAAGAGTACGATTCTTTCGCAAATTCCCGCAGAAAAAATGAATATCTGATTGGGAGATATTTATTCCAGTTTTTGCTGAAGGATTGGAATATCAACCCAAAAGAAGTTGAGCTGTTTAAAGAAGAGAAAGGAAAACCTTATGCATTGCATGGCGGAGAACTAATTAATGTGAGTTTTACGCATTCGCCTGATCTGGTGATGTGCGCTATTTCCCGCGAGCGAAAAATCGGAATTGATACGGAATCTTCAAAAAGATCAATTGATCAGCGCGTGGTGAAGCGAATTCTGAACGAGAAGGAATGGGAGGTGATAGGACATGAAGATCCTCTCAAGTTATGGACCATTAAAGAAGCAGCTTTGAAATGTTCAGGTACAGGACTTCAAACAAGCCTGCGAAATTTATCTATCTATAAAAAGGAGAAAAACCGCTTTTCTATAAGATTTAATGATGATATTAATTTTGAAATTTGTAGTTTTAAACAATCAGGTCATCAGATAGCATTAGCTTATCAAAGCATTATTTCTTGATCATCACAAAGGCTCGAAAATACCGCTCTCTCTCGGATGGAGAAGGTATCTTCGGGCTTTTTTTATATAAAAATCATCTACTACTAAATCAGCATTATGGATATTCATTCGTTAAGCAGGAAAGAGATAAATTCTCAAATCAGCGCTGCAAAAAAACCGCAAAAATTTCCCGAAGAAGTACGCATGCTTTTTGTGCCGAACAAAATTGACGAGAGTAATTTTGGGGAATTATGCATCGCCTATAATACGGTGTACAAGCAAAAATTTGATTCGATTTTAGTCGTAGAGTCCTACACGGGAAGCCTGAAAAAGAAACTTGCGATGCCATCCAATAAGGTTTTCGAAACAAGGTTTGGCGAAGTAGAAGTGAATGATGTTCTGAGGAATGAATTTTGCGATGAGGAGGACGATTTTTTTATTGCGGATGAAGGGTTTAGCAAAGACATGAGCCTGTTTACCCAGCTTCCAATTCTTCAGGCTTGTTTCGAAAATTTTGATGTGCTTAGCCTCCAGATTGGAGATTATGATCCGGCAATTGTGCGAGAGCTTGCATTTACATTAGACGAGTTGCTTTTGAACCGGAACGCGCTGTTGGTTTTCTGTTGTGATGTTCCTGCGAATAATCCGGAAGAGCTGGAAAAACTTAGAAACCTGGTGGTTAATAATAATGAATCTGGATTGCTACATTATCTTAACAGCAGCGACAAAAAAGTTAAAGGTGCTCGTGCTTTTATGACTGGAGTTTTGGTCGCGAAAGCCTGGGCAATGGATATTGAGTTTTTAGACTACATAAAAGGCGCTTCAAATATTTGTGGATACGCCAAAATGAACGCGCGACAAATGGCTTGATTTTATGGCAAAACCTACGGTAACCATCATCGGTTTGGGAAATGTTGGAAGTGCATGGCTGAATGTTCTTCCAAAGGTAGGTTATAAGGTGATTTCTGCTTATTCACGAAAAAAAGCCGATTCTTCTCTTGTAAAAAATCAACCGGAAATTAAGTTCAGTAAAGGACTTCCCGCAAAAAAAGAAGAATTAGGGCTGCTTGTCATACTCGCAGTTTCTGATGATGCTATAAAAGCTGTATCGGAAGGATTAGCCGATAATTTTTCTGGTCTGGAGGATAAATATTTTGTGCATTGTTCAGGTGTTTTAACCTCAGAAGCGTTATCTGCGCTCAAAAGAAAAGGCGCAAAAACGGCCTCTTTTCACCCCATAAAAGCAATAACTAAGGCCAATTCTACTTTCAAAGACACCTGGTTTGATATGGAAGGAAATGAAGAACTTTTGGCTGAGCTCGAAGAATTATGTGTACACCTCGAAGCACACGCATTTCCGGTAAAACCAGAAGCTAAAGCTTATTTACATGCTTCCGCGGTGGTGGCTTCAAATTATCTTGTGGTATTGGCTGATATGCTTTCAAAAATATCGGCGAAAGGCGGCGTTTCTGAGGAATCAGCGATAAAAGCTTTTGCGCCACTAATGAGAAATACTCTTTCAAATATTGAGGAATTTGGAGTCTCAGAAGCTTTAACCGGACCCATTGCGCGGGGAGATGTAGAAACGGTAAGAAGCCATCTCAAAGGTTTGGAAAACGAGAATGAAATACTTTCTTTATATAAAGAAATGGGGAGAGCAGCAGTTGAGATTGCAGGAAGAAAATCAGGCAATTACGAAGCTCTCGCTGAAATTAAAAAGTTACTTTCGTGAGTAAAAAATCAGCTAATGATTTTTATCAAAGAGTGTATGACGTGGTGGTTCAAATTCCACAGGGAAAAGTAACAAGCTACGGCGCAATTTCTCGTTATTTAGGGGTAGAATCTGGAGCAAGAATGGTGGGTTACGCCATGAATAACTACAGAGCTTACAATTTGGATTATGATGTGCCGGCGCATCGGGTGCTAAATCGGCTGGGACAGTTAACCGGGCGCTCTCATTTTGAGGGAGATACCATGCGGGAACGCCTGGAACAAGAGCATATAACTTTTGTTGATGATTACACAGTTGATATGGAAAAGCATTTTTGGAACCCTTTTGAGCTAAATAACTTTAATAATCAAAAGTGGAAATGATGAAAATCTGGTTCTTGATTCTGGGATTACTGGCTTCTTTTATCGCAATACAGGAAGATGAGATTTTGGTGGATGCAACCGCTGAAGAAATTGTGGAAATTATAGCCAGTCACAAAGGAGAGAAACCAGTTTTAGTGAATTTTTGGGCTACTTGGTGCGCACCATGCATCGAAGAATTTCCACATTTGATGGAGCTCAAAGAAAACTATGAAGGTCGGTTCGAGCTGATTTTTGTTTCCGGAGATTTCAGAGAAGCGCGAGATGAAGCGGAAGAGTTTCTGCGTATGAACGGAGTGGATTTCAAAACCTATTTTAAAGTTGGAAAGGACGATGAGTTCATTACAACCATTTCTGATGAATGGACAGGTGCACTTCCTTTCACCATTGTGTATAATAAAGAAGGCGAAGTTTCAGCCGCATGGGAAGGTAAGGCTGAATTTGAGACCTTTGAATCAAAACTGTTAAAAGTTATGAGTGAGGATTAAGAATGATGAAAGTTAAATTTACCATCCTAAGTATTTGTACAGCTTTACTTTTTACCGCTTCTTCGGATTTGAATGACCCTTTGCAAATTGGCGATAAAGCGCCGTTAACCAATCAGCGAGTGGAGGATACTTCGGGAAGAACTTTAACCCTGGCTGAAGTTGCCGGACGAAATGGACTTTTGGTAATTTTTACCTGCAATACTTGTCCATGGGTTGCAAGGTGGGAAAGCCGATATAATGATATATCCGCGTTGGCTGGTTCAAATAATATTGGAGTGATTGGGTTGAATCCCAACGAGCGTATTCGAAATCGCGGAGAATCTATGGCAGACATGAAAAAACGCGCTCAAAAACAGGGATATACATTTCCCTATGCGATTGATAAAGATCATAAACTCGCAGATGCTTTTGTCGCCACAAGAACACCCGAGATATTCTTGTTCGACAGCAACCTAAGATTAGTCTATCACGGTGCCATTGATGATAACGCCAGCGACGCCTCTCAGGTAGAAGAAGCGTACGTAATGGACGCTATTCGGGCTATGGTGGCTGGCAATGAAATCACTACACAGGAAACACGGTCGCTTGGTTGTACTATAAAGCGAACCGAGTAATTTTTTATAAAAACCCGTAGTTTAAAGCCACGCCATAACGTGGCTTTTTTTTGTTTAGTTAAAGAATCTCAAGATGCCAACCTGGATATTACATACAGAATTTAAATTTGACGCCGCTCATTTTATTGATGGATATGAGGGAAAGTGCGGACGCATGCACGGCCATTCCTATAGGGTAAAAATTAGCGCGAAATCACATAAACTGAATCCTTCTAAATACCTGGAATCGGATGACATGGTTTGCGATTTCAAAGAGCTGAAATGGGCTGCGAGCGATTCCGAAAAAGGAGGCTTAGACCACGGGTTTTTGAATGATCTCATTCCTGAAAATTCAACGGCTGAGCGAATCGCTGAATACATTCATAAAGAAACTACAAATCGAATTCCTGAGGGAATAGAACTTACAGTTACTGTTTGGGAAACCGATACCTCATGGGTAGAATACACTGATAAAGATGTTTAACACTTCAAAAGAATCAACTATAATTTCAGAAACTAAAAACCTGCTGGATAAAACATATCCGATCGTAGAGCATTTTTATACCATTCAGGGTGAAGGCGCTCACGCGGGAAGAGCGTCATATTTCATCCGCACAGCCGGTTGTGATGTGAATTGCTGGTGGTGTGATGTGAAAGAAAGCTGGGAAGAAGAAGGTCACCCGGTAATGACTGTTCGTGAATTAGCGAAAGTGGCTAAAGAAAGCGGTGCACCTTTTGCAGTAATAACAGGGGGAGAGCCTCTGCTTCATGATTTATTGCCCGTCACTCTGGCTTTAAAAGCGGAAGGAATGAAAGTTCATATCGAAACAAGCGGTTCTTCTCCATTATCCGGGCAGCTGGACTGGATTACACTTTCACCCAAAAGATTTAAGAAACCTACCGAAGAAGTTTTTGCTTATGTAGATGAGCTGAAAGTAGTGGTGCTTACCAACAAGGATTTAACGTGGGCGGAGGAAAACGCGGCTAAATGTCCGGCGGGAACCCGTTTGCTGTTACAGCCGGAATGGGAAACTCCAAAATCGGTGGATTTAATTGTGGATTACGTGAAGGCAAATCCTGAATGGGGAATTAGCCTGCAAACGCACAAGTTTTTAAAGGTGCCATAATGAGCTTCGGGCAAACGTCGGTAATAATTACAGGTGGAAACAAGGGAATTGGGTTGTCCATCGCTAAGATGTTTTCAGTAAACACCAGCCATCCTATTGTTTTGATTGCACGAAGTTTAGATGAGCTTGAAGAAGCCCGAAAAACCTGCCTCGAAGCAGGAGCGGAGAAAGTAGAAATAATCTCGGCAGATATCACAAGCGATGATTTACAGGAAATCAATTTCGCTCAATACAATCCTGGAATTTTGATTAACAATGCGGGCTCTTTTCTATTTAAAAAGTTAAAAGATACAAGTCGCGAAGAATTTGAAGGACAATTTCAAATAAATGCGTTTTCGGCATTTAATGTTACACGGTTTGTGTTGCCGGAACTGGAAAAGCAGGATCGGGCGCTTATTGTAAATATCGCTTCCATGAGCGCCTTGAAAGGATTGGCTACAAGCGGTGCTTATGCAATGTCGAAGCACGCGGTTTTGGGTTATACCCGCTCGCTCCGGAAAGAGCTGAAAAAAACAAATGTGGCGGTAACTGCTATAAACCTTGGCCAAACCTATTCAACTTCCTGGCATGATGTGGATATTGATCCCAACAAACTCATTGATCCTGAAGATGTAGGAAAGCTGATCATTTCACTATCCCAATTAAGCCCGCGAACCGTAGCTGAGGAAATTCTTCTGATGCCGCAGGGTGGTGAAGTGAGCCCGATGTGATTGGGTTTTTACTACTTTAAATAATTAGCAAAAATCTTTTGCAGGCTGGTATCAAAATCCTTTTCTAAAACCGGCTTGAATTCTTTTCCGGTAAGCATCTCATAAAGTTCTTTATAACGATGAAAAACTTCCATTCTGAATTCATCGGGAAGATCGGGGAGAGTTTGTCTTTCTAAGCCCTGAAAATTATGTTCCATCAGCCATTCGCGCAGGAATTCTTTTGAAAGTTGTTTTTGCGGCTCAGCGTTAGCCTGCCTTTCCTCATAGCCTTCAAGGTAAAAATAACGGGATGAATCGGTGGTATGAACTTCATCAATAAGAGTGAGTTCACCCTCGAATAATCCGAATTCATATTTTGTGTCGACTAAAATAAGTCCTTGTTCTGCAGCTACTTTAGAACCTCTTTCAAACAAAGCAAAAGCCGTTTCTTTAATCTTACTCCACAGCTCGGGTTCTACAATTTTACGTGAGATAATTTCCTTCTCCGAAATATCTTCGTCATGCCCTTCAGTTGCCTTTGTAGCAGGAGTAAGAATAGGCGTGGGAAAACGGTCGTGTTCCTTCATTCCTTCAGGCAAAGGAACTCCGCATAATTCCCGCAAACCGGATTTATAAGTTCTCCATGCATGGCCGGTTAAATATCCACGAATTACCACTTCAATAGGTACTGGACTACATTTTTTGGCGATGGTAACATTGGGATGAGGAACACCAATAATATGAGTGGGCACAATATCCTTCACCTTATCAAATGAAAAAGCCGCTAATTGATTCAGGATTTGTCCTTTGAAAGGGATGGCTTGTTTCATTATAAAATCAAAAGCGGAAATCCGATCTGTCACCACAATTCCGAGTTTCGCATTTCCCAGCTCATAAACCTCGCGTACTTTTCCCTTATATGGGGGCGGAAAATCAGGGTTAGAAGTGGCGGTTATACAGTTATCGAGAGCTTCTTTATTACTAATCTCTGCTTTCACTTTTTCTTCTTTTTGAGGGTAGAGCCGCGTTCAATAAGTACCGGATCGATTGTAGTTTGGTCTAACCGGGTATCTTCAGGGCGTGATATTATTTCTGATAGCCGGTTGGTTGCTTTCAACCCAATGGTATACATTTTTTGATCAAGAGTGGTTAGATCAAGGTATTTGCTAAGTTTAATATTGTCGTAACCCATGATGGCGATATCATCAGGAACTTTCATCCCTAATTTTGAAAGTGCGTAAATTGCGCCAACCGCCTGTGTATCGTTTGAGCAAAAAATAGCTTCGGGAAAACGGCCCAATTTTTCGAATTTGTAAATGGCTTCGAAGCCGGATTCTTCCGTGAATCCACCGTGTTTGGTACTATCGCCACTGATGAAAAACTCGTCATTAATCGGAATCTTGTAATTATCCATGGCATCACGGAAACCCCGCAAACGGTTAGCTGATGCTTTGGAACCAACAACTGCGGTAATCATTCCCATAGACTGAAAACCTTGCTTAACAAGATGTTCTCCCGCTAAATATCCGCCTTTATAATCGTTAAGCATATAATAATTATAAGCGGGGTGATAAGTGTTTACAAGTACGGCGGGAGTTTGAGTTGCTTGCAGGAGTTCATGAAGTTCGTCTCCGACCTCAATGGAAAGAAGAATTACGGCGTCGGCCGTTCCGCGATCGAAGAAATTACGAACGCCTTCTTCGGGATCTTTGGAACCCGTGTTATACATGATGATATCAAGATCCATTTTTTTGATTTCATCCTTAACCCCTTTTAGCACCTCATTAAAATATGGAGTTGTGAAAGAAGGCACAGCAATGGCTAACATTTGAGGCTCTTTACTCGCAAGCTTTCGCGCACTAACCTGCGGCCGGAAATTCAGTTCCTTTATAACTTTCTGTACTTTTAATTTGGTCACTTCCGACACATTCGGAGAGTTGTTCAACACTCTTGAGACCGTTGATATAGCAACCTCAGCTTTTTTAGCAACCTCATAAATTGTAATTCTCTTATTCATTTCACCTAAATTAATTAGAAGTACAGCAATTAAAGCATAGAATTTAATGATTCCTTTTAAGATTCACATGCTATTGAGACAGCATTATAAACATCTTCTTCCCAAAATGTTATGAGCGGGAAATTTTTATTTCTGTTGTGGAACTTTTTATTACACATTTAAGATTATGCTTGTATAAACAAAACATAAGCGGGAAATGACCAGTCTATTACAGCTTCCATATTCTGTGCTGCGTGCTCTGTATGAGAGAACGTCTTTTCATTACTCCGTGATTGAAGATTTGAAAGACGATGATTTAAAAGTAGCATATTCCCACTGTAGGTTTATTACCAAAAAGCACGCAAAAACTTTTTATATGGCTTCCCGATTTTTGCCAAACGATAAGCAAAGAGGGATTTTTGCCATTTATGGCCTTTGCCGTTACTTAGACGATTTAGTGGATGAAGCCGAAGATTTGATTCTGAATAAGTCCATCACCGTAGAAGATGTAGATGAAAAACTGGAAGTTTTCAAACAACGAATTATTGATGTCTATAATGGCAAAGTAGTGAATGATCCCATTCTAACTGCTTTTTCCGATACGCTCAGAAACTATAATATCTCTATGGAACTGCCCTTTTTACTTTTGGAAGGGGTGAAAATGGACCTCATTAAAAATAGGTACAAAGACTTCAATGAATTGTATGATTATTCCTATAAAGTGGCTTCAGTTGTAGGATTAATGACCAGTGAAGTTTTTGGATATGTAGAAAGTGATGCACTTGATTATGCCGTTGATCTTGGAATTGCAATGCAACTTACAAACATACTCCGTGATGTGGGGGAAGATTTGGCTAAAGGCAGAATTTATTTACCTGAAGAGGACCTCAATAAATTCCAAATTTCAGAGACTGATTTGATGTCTCATAAACTCGATTCCAAGTTCAAGAACTTGATGAAGTACCAAATTAAACGCGCCCGATCTTATTACGAAAAAGCGGATTTAGGAATTAATATGCTTTCCAGAGACAGCCGGTTGCCCGTTTATTTAGCCCGACATAATTATAGCCGCATTCTCAACAAAATTGAGGAGAATGATTATAATGTTTTCGAAAACCGCGCTTACCTTAATTACAGTGAAAAACTTTCCATTCTTCCCCGTGTTCTTCTGGAGCTGAGACACACCGGATGATTTGAAAATCTGCTTGGAGAATCTTCTTGTAAAGCCCTATCATTAAGAAAAATCACGATCTTTAGTTATGGCTGAAATCAAGAAAGTTCTTATTGCTAACCGGGGCGAAATCGCGCTCAGAGTAATTCATTCCTGCAAAGAAGCCGGCATAAAAACGGTGGCTGTTTATTCTCGCCCCGATGCTTTTTCACCTCACGTACTCCATGCCGACGAATCTGTATTTATTGGAGAAGCCGCCTCTTCCGAAAGTTACCTTGTGATCGATAAAATCATTGATGCAGCTAAAAAAACCGGAGCTGATGCTATTCATCCGGGATATGGTTTTTTGAGCGAAAATGCTTCTTTCGCAGAGCGATGTAAAAAAGAGAAAATCATTTTTATCGGGCCCGAGCCTAAAGCCATTACTTTAATGGGCGACAAAACAAAAGCGCGGGAATTGGTGACAAAAGAAAATATCCCGACACCCCCGGGTTTACAAAGCGAACTCAAAGACATAGAAGAAGCCCGGCGTGTAGCCGACGATATTGGATATCCCATTTTGGTAAAAGCGGCAGCCGGTGGTGGCGGCAAAGGGATGAGAATCGTTCACAAAAAAGAGGAATTTGAAGCGAGCATTAAAGCGGCAAAGTCGGAAGCGAAGAACGCCTTTGGAGATGATCGCATCTACATCGAAAAATATCTTGAGGAACCCCGGCATGTGGAATTTCAGATTATGGCTGATACGCATGGAAACGTGGTGCATGTTTTTGATCGGGAATGCTCCATTCAGCGAAGGCATCAAAAAGTGATTGAAGAAGCACCGTGCGCACTTTTGACCCCCGAATTACGGGCAAAAATGGCTGAGGCCGCAATTAAAGCCGCAAAAGCTTGTGATTACGTAGGTGCGGGTACTATTGAGTTTTTAGTGGATAAGCATATGAATTTCTACTTTCTGGAGATGAATACAAGGCTTCAGGTTGAGCATCCGGTTACGGAAATGATTTCGGGCGTGGATTTGGTAGCCGCTCAAATTTTGGTTGCTGAAGGGAAAAAACTGCCCTTCAAACAAGAAGATCTTTCCATTACAGGGCATGCGATAGAATGCCGTATTTATGCGGAAGATCCCACAGAAAATTTCTTACCAAGTACGGGTTTATTACACAAACATCGCGTTCCTACAGGTTCAGGAATTCGGGTTGATTCTGGCGTGGAAGAAGGGCAGGAAATCACCATAAATTATGACCCGATGATTTCGAAGCTGACCGTGCATGGGATTAACAGGGAGGAAGCTCGCCGAAAAATGCTGCGAGCCTTAAACGAATATGAAATTTCAGGATGCAAAACCACGATCCCATTTTGTGAGTTTACGCTAAATCATCCCGCCTTTATTGAAGCGAAATATGATACTCATTTTGTGCAAGACCATTTTACACCGGAAGCCATGCAAGAAAAGATTCCACATGAAAAAGTTGCATTAGCAGCCGCATTATTGAAAACCTCCGAAAACGGAGAAACAGCATCAGTGACGATGGGAGAAAACCCCGGCCGTAGCTTATGGTGGAAAAATAGAAGACAAAAGATTTAAAAGAAAAACATTGAATTCTGAGACTGAGAACAAAAAATTATTTACAAAACTGGAAAAGCTCGATACGGAGCGCCGTAATCCAAACACGATGGAAGTGGATTTGGCAGATTCGAAGGAAATTGCCCGGCTTATCAACCTGGAAGATCAGAAAGTGGCTGTACAGGTAGAAAAGAAACTGGATGTAATTTCTGATGTCATTGAAATGGTGAGCGATGCATTCAGCCTTGGCGGACGTCTGCTCTATTTCGGGGCCGGTACAAGTGGCAGGCTCGGAGTGTTGGACGCGGCTGAATGTCCGCCCACATTTGGTGTGCCTCCAGAGCAAGTACAGGGATTTATTGCCGGTGGCAAAGACGCAATGTATGCGGCAAAAGAAGGTGCTGAAGATTCCGAAGAAACGGGAGCACAGGCTGTAGATGAAGCCAATATCGCCGCACCTGATGTGGTGTGTGGCTTGGCTGCAAGCGGAAGAACTCCGTATGTGCACGGTGCTTTGAAAGAAGCTACCCGCCGAAATTGCAAAACTATTTTAGTAACCACCGTTCCCGCCAATCAAATTGATATAGATGTTGATTACCTCATCGATGTACCCGTTGGCCCGGAAGTGGTGATGGGAAGCACGCGTATGAAAAGCGGAACCGCTCAAAAACTCGTGCTGAATATGATAACCACAGGCGCGATGATTCGTCAGGGAAAAGTGTATGAAAACGTAATGGTAGACCTGATGCTTTCCAATAAAAAACTGGTTGAAAGAGCAAAGCGCGTCATAATGATTTTTAGTGGTGTGGATTATGAGCAAGCAGAGATTTTACTAAAGGAAGCCGGCGGACATGTAAAAACGGCTTTACTTATGGCCTTGGGAAATTTGAATGTGCAACAGTCAAAGGAACTATTAAAGAAGCACCATGGCTTTGTCAGGAGAGCACTTTTAAGTATCAAGAAATGATCAGGAAATTATTTAGCGGTTTTGTGATAGTATATTTCTGGTTGCTGTTTCTGGTTTTTTTTGTACTGATTTTGACCGTTTTCATACTCACTTTGCCCTTTGATAAATACAGGAAAGCCCCAAATTTCACTCTTTCCATTATGGCAAGATGTATGATGAAAGCCAGTCCCGGCTGGAAAATTGAAATGGAGGGAGTCGAAAAATATAATCCAAACGAGCCGACAATTTTTGTAGCGAATCATCAGAGCTTTCTGGACATGCCGGTGATTTTTCATCTGCCCTGGAAGATGAAATGGGTTGTGAAACGGAGTATGGCATATATACCGATTATGGGTTGGATGGTCTGGTTAACCGGACAGATGACCATCAATCGAAAAAGTAAAACGGCTTTGAAAATGCTTGAAAACCTGGTTCAGCCGATAAAAGATGGCGTTCCGGTTATGATATTCCCTGAAGGTACACGCACAATGGATGGCGTTCTCAAATCGTTTAAAAACGGGCCATTTGTGTTGGCGAAAGAATATGGCTTTAAACTACAACCTATGATCATTAACGGCGGCCATGAAGCAATGCCTCCGGGACCAATACCCCTTAATCCCCGAGTAAATTTTAAACTAAAAGTGTTAGATCCAATTGATCCTGACAATTTTGAAGATACTCGCGCATTAAAAATCTATACTCATAAGCTTATGTGGAATGAGTTAATGGAAATCAAAAATTTTGATAAAGAAATATCTCGACAAATTTTATAACGATTTTGAGCACGAACATCGGTTCATGTTCTCACTGATTTGTTCGCAGCTTCTTCTTATCGCTATTCTACATTTGTGGCCAGCCATCGATGAGCAGCCAAGAGAGAATATTTATGAGACGCAAAGCGAGGAGATATTTGTTGAAGATGTAATTGTAACCCGCCAAAGTTCAGCGCCGGCATCACCCCCAAAACCACAGACACCGGTTCCTGTGCCCGATGATGAGATAATAGAAGAAGAGATTGACTTCCCGGATATAGATGATATTTTCACGAATAATCCAGTCCAAATTGAGAATGATATTGGCCGAGTGGGAAATAATGAAGGAATTGTGGGAAGCCCTGATCAGCGCGTGGGTATTTTAAGAATCGTAGAGCCAACGACTCCCGAAGCGGTAAAACGGCAAAATATAAAGGCGGAGCTTATTGTTAGTTTTTTGGTTGGAAAAGCCGGAGAAGTTGAAGAAGTATTTATTTCTGAAATGCGGCTTTATAATGGTGATTCCTATGAGGTCGTAAACGAGATCGGCTACGGATTAATGGAAGCTGTGCTTGAAGCTGCTGGGAAATGGAGATTCCGTGCGGCAAAAGACGATGGAAGTCCGGTTAGGACATATGTGAAAAATAGTTTTAGGATCGGTTTTTAAAGGAAAGATAGGTAATAAAAAAATAATCCTGCTAATTTTTCAATCCTGAAAATCCTGATTCAGATAAATGGCGGAGAGGAAGGGATTCTCCCGTGGGGATGGCTATGCCAGAACTCTTGGTATTCTTGCGGATGCTTTTATAAATGGCGGAGAGGAAGGGATTCGAACCCTTGGTATCCTTGCGGATACACTCGCTTTCCAGGCGAGCCCGTTCGACCACTCTGGCACCTCTCCATTTACAGATAAGAATATCGAAGGGCGGCTAAGATAGAAGTAAATAAAACCTATTTCAATGTATAATGAGAATCAATTTCATTCCGGTTCCCAACGTCTCGGTTGGGAATGCTAAACCGGACCTCCCGGTCTCGAAAAACCTACAAAGGCAGCAGAATAATCTCCTCAAAATCCATATCCAGCTCTTCAAGAATAGGTCCGGCTATTTCCTCGATTTCATCTTCGCTGTAATCATTTAACCCTTCCAGTTTCACATAAAGAATGTCATTATGCTCATCGATATAAGATTTTACATCAGTTGACTCAAAACTTTCCTGAAGTGTTTTGATAAGAAATTCGACATCTTCGTCAAAAGCCTGTAATTCGGATTCGGTAGGTTCGCTCATTTTTACTTAGTTTCATTTTTTGCAAAAATACTCAAGCCATGAACCAACAGCTAACCAAACTCTTTGAGATCGCACAAAAACCGGAGCGCCTTATTATCGGGTTGATGTCGGGCACTTCGCTCGACGGCCTCGATATCGCTTTGTGCAAAATTTCCGGTAGTGGAGAAGAAACTAATATTGAAGTGTTGAATTTTGAAACGGTGGAATATTCCCCGGCATTGAGGAGCCGGTTGAGCGCCGTTCAATCCAAAGCGCAAACTGACACCAAAGAATTAACGATTCTGAATTCCGAACTTGGCTTTTTATATGGCGATTGGGTGTTGGGAAAATTGAATAAATGGAATTTCAGCAAAGAAGAGGTGGATTTAATAGCGAGCCATGGTCAAACGGTTTTTCATGCACCATCCGAGGATAAAAAATTTCCAAACAGCACCTTTCAAATGGTTGATGCCGATCATATCGCTCACAGGTCGGGAATCATCACTATCTCCGATTTCCGACAGAAACATACCGCCGCCGGAGGAGAAGGTGCGCCACTTGCAGGGATTTTTGATGAGGTAATGTTTCGATCACCAAATAAAAACAGAATGCTGCTGAATTTGGGAGGAATAGCGAATTTTACCTGGCTGCCATCCAAAGAAAGCAAAAAAGAAACAAAAACAAGCGACACCGGCCCTGCAAATACGCTCATGAATGAAGCCATGATAAAATACTTTTCAAGGCCATATGATGAAGGCGGAAAAGTGGCCGCGAAAGGAAATGTCCATTCCGAATTACTGAAATACGCTTTGCTGGAGCCATATTTTAGAAAATCTTTCCCAAAAACAACCGGACAGGAAGATTTTAAACTTGCTTACATCGAAGACCTGATGAAAGGGCATCAAATTGAATTGAGTCATGAAGATTTACTGGCAACACTTACCGCGATTACCATTTACAGTGTGTCGCGTGCTGTGGATGAAATTGCCGGGGAGGAGAACTTCGAATGCTATGTAAGCGGAGGGGGCGTTCATAATACAGCGCTAATGAACGGATTGAAAAGCAGGATGCCAAATGCTGAGTTTAAGGAATTTGAGGAGCTCGGAGTTTCACCGGATGCCAAAGAATCCGCGATAATGGCTTTATTTGCAAATGAATGTTTGGCGGGTGAGGGTTTCCTGATTCCCGGAACTGAAAAACGCAAAGTTCACCTGGGAAAAATTTCTCTGCCAGATTGATTTTTTCTTCTCTGTAGAATTATGATTTTCAGGATTTAAGGATTGCCAAGATTTCTAATTCATCTTGATAAATACTTTCCGAGACCATCCGCACAATCCGCGTTCAATTTCCTAGCAGATTTTATACGGTCAACCTTTGCGAAACTCAGCGCCAAACTCCGCGATCCTCTGCGAGAAATCTTAAAGATCAAGAGCATCAGGATAATTCTGTAAATGAGGTTAAATGAGGTGTTGAACCAAGATTTTTAAGATTGAGGGATTATCAGGATTTCTAATCTGGGTGATTAATACTTCAGTGACTATTCGCACAATCCGCGTTATCCGTGTTCAATTTCCTTTAGCAGATTCCGATATTCGCCAATCAGTCGTTCTCTTACCGGAATTCCTTTTTGAAAGATTTCTTCCTGCTTTTTCCGGTATTCAATCCGTCCTTCTTCGGTTTCTATTTTGATGGGTTTTAGGCCTTGTTCACGCAAATCATAGGGACTCGCCTTCATGTCAATTTCCCTTGCTTCACAGGCCAGTTCAAAAGCTTTTAAAATTAACTCGCTTGGAATCCATGGATATAGTTTGAAAGCCCATTTGTATAAATCCATGTTGGAATGAATACAGCCCGGCTGTTCCATATCCTGGAATTTCTGGCGGGAAAGTTCGAAGCGATTCATGGGTTCGGCTTCGGGAGTGAAAAACCGGAAAGCGTCATAATGCGTGCAAAGCAGGGGACGGGATTCCACAAATTCAGCCAATTCATCCGGCTCCATGCGCATTGGAATTTGATCGTGGCGCGGTTTCTGCGATCTATACACCATCGCCCATTCATGCATTCCAAAACAGCCAAAAGATGGCCGCTTAGACTGAGATTTTTCAAGCAAACCCAGCATCCATTCTAAAGAAGAAAATCGTTTTTCCGGGAAAAGCGTTGGATCAACAAAAGCGAATCTATCAGTTATTATAAGCTCACTTATTTCGGGTAAGTGTTCGGGATCTGAGAACTCCAGCTCAATTCCCAATCCCGGAGACCAGCGCCTGAGATTCGCCGGACGGAAAGCGTAATATTCAAACAAGAAATCCATTACCGGGTTTTTCTCGTGCCGGGAACGTGCGGCGAGATAATCATTCAACAATTCGTCCACGCGCTGCTCGTGCGCTTGCTTTTGGTGAAGCCAGTCTTTTTCAGAGAGGATGATTTTTTCTGTCTTGTATTCAGTTTCTAAAAGCATGGAAAAAAGATAAGGATTATGAGGAAGGGAAATTCAAAATTCAAAATTTTAGATTAGATTCCTTCATCACATCATCTTAAAATTTTTAATCTTGAATCTTTAATTTAGAATTATTGAATCCCCGGTTTAATCAAATAAAGAACTTCCTCATCCACCTGCGCCTGCATTATCAGTTTTTCATCCTTTCGGGAGGATATTTATTGGGGGCGCTTTTTGTGGATGAGATCAACCAGACACAATTTTGGCTGCAATTTCTGAATGTACATGTGCTGCTTTTTGGAGGTGCAACGGCCTATAATTCCTGGTGGGATAAAGACGAGGGCCCCATTGGAGGATTGAAATCACCCCCAAAAATGAACCGCTGGATGTGGCCGGCATCATTGATTTTGCAATTCACAGGACTGGGATGGGCTTTAACGGTGAACTGGAATTACGCGCTAATTTATGGGCTCAGCATGTTGTTCTTTTGGCTGTATTCTACTCCGCTCGCCCGCTGGAAAGGAAAACCCATTCTGAGTTTGGCCGCAATAGGAATTAGCACAGGCACAAATTCATTTTTCCTTGGATTTTTAGCAGCCGGTGGTTATCCCATTACTTTTTTGGAGGATTTTATCGCCTTCGGAGTTGCTTGCATTGTGCTGAGTTTATACCCCGCATCACAGGTGTACCAAAGGGAGGAGGATCAGCAAAGGGGAGACCGCACCTTCGCTATCCGTTTTGGGTTAAAAGGAGTAAAATGGCTGTTTACCATACTCTTTATCGCGGGCTCCATACTGATTACCCTTGGCCTATCTCACGTTGATGAAATACTTGCCCGGATATTCGGGAACATCACCCTGATTGCATTTTTCCTAATCAGCTTTATCATTTGGAAACTGGAAGGCAAACCACAGGAATACGGAAAAGTGATGAAAGTGAAATTCTTTGCTTCCTTTTGCTTTGTGATGTTTATCATTTCGGCATTAGTGATTCGCACTTTGGAGGGGGCTCTGTGATACTGTGTGAGGACTATGAGTCAATAAACGGCTAAAATTTACGGAGGAGAGAATGCCAGAGTATATTAAAGCCCGTTCAATCTGCAGCAGAAAAGAATTATAAGTTAATGATCGAATTATTCAGGAAGCTGGAAGAGTAGAGTTGTGCTTGAATTCCTGAACGACCTCACGACGGATTTGATCTGCTCTTTTTTTAGGAATATGAATACCTTCAATCCGAAAAGAAGCTCGTTGAGACTTCATAGCTTTTCGTGAAATTGCCTCGATATTTTTCTTTTTTTCCATGTCAGTAAAATAACAAATTTTGAGTAGAATTTCTGTTTTGGCAAGCATAATAATGCCCATGAAAAAGTCACCAAGGCCAACAACCTGTTCTTCGTAATATTCGGAAGTTTCAAAAAATTCTTTTTTGGCTGCTGAATGAAACTTAATGGTCATTTCTGAAGACGTTCTCTGGCTTCTTTTAGAACATCAGTAGCCGAGTGGAGGGAAGCTTTACCAGATTTAAGAGACTCTTTCCTTTTTTGAACTTCATCAATCCAGGCCTGTTCTATTTCGGAATCAATCTTACCATGAATGCTTTGCAATAATTTGTCAGCCAGACGAGCTTTACTCTTTCGGTCAAGATTTAGGGCGGAATTTTCGATCTCTTTAATGTCAGTAATCATAGAAGAAGTATTTAGTTTACCTGAATCTAATTAATACTTAAGAGAACTGGAAGTGAGAAGCATTATTGTAGTGGGTAATTGTCGGAAGAGAGGCGGGCACCAGTGATCAATACGTTTGGGTTTTACAAGTTGTGTGTATAAATTGATAAAAATTACACATGATCTAAATCAGTAAAATTATGAGAACGAATGTAGTGATTGATGACGAATTGATGGATGAAGCCTTGAAAGTGAGTGGATTGAAAACGAAAAAAGATGCTGTGGAAGAAGGCTTGAAATTGTTAGTGCAGCGCAAAAAACAAGAAAAGATCAAAGAATTGCGCGGAAAGTTAGACTGGAAAGGCGATTTAGAGGACATGAGGACTGACGAGAAGTGATTTTAGTAGATACCAGCGTATGGATTGATTATTTCAACGGTTTAGAAAACAAACAAACCGAATGTCTCGACCGAATCCTTTCGGAGCATTTAGTTCTTGTGGGAGATATTATTCTTACTGAAATTCTACAAGGTTTTGATAGCGACAAAGAGTTCAGATTAGCCAAACAAGCTCTTGATCCCTTAGACTGCGTTCATCTCGGAGGGAAATTACTGGCAATAAAAGCGGCATCTAATTTTCGTTACCTAAGATCAAAAGGTTTAACCATTCGCAAAACCATAGATATGCTCATTGCAAGCTGGTGCATCGACCATGAAGTGGAGCTGCTGCATAATGATAAAGACTTCGATCAGATAGCAACCCAATTGCCATTAAAGATTTATAAGGATTGAAGTTGTACATCTAACGACCCAGTACATAATCCCAGAATAAACCACTAAAATTTTAAAACAAGCAACACAGGAAACCAACGGCACGTCCGCGCGTCCCCGGTTGATGCGCTTATTATGCCTGAACTGTTTTTAGCGCGGCTATTTCTTTGCTTGGGCGATGAGAGGATAAATCGTACATCGATTGCAGATTTAGCCAGAACTCGGGAGACGTATTTAATGCTTTGGATAGCAACCAGGCTGTATCCGAGGAAATACCTCTTTTCCCTCGTACAATTTCATTAATACGTTGAATGGGAATATCCAGATGATCCGCTAACTCTTTCTGTGTTAGATCCATAGGTTCAAGATATTCCTTCAGCAGGATAGTTCCGGGATGTCTGGTAACTCGGTTTTGGGGAATCATGGTGTTTACCTTTTAGTGATAGTCAACAATGGTAACATCAAAAGCATTGGAATCTTGCCAACGGAAGACGATTCTCCACTGTGCATTAATCCGAATACTATGATATTCTTTATAGTCTCCACGCAATGCTCTAACCTGTTACCTGGAGGTGACCGTAAATCATCTAAAGAGGTCGCCGCATTCAGTATATCCAGTTTGTAAATGGCTGAATCAAGAAGTTGAGTTGGCAGCCTACGAACCTTGCTACTTGAAATCCCATGAAACAAGTCTGACGTTGCTTTGTCTTCAATGATTTGATCATTCTTTAAGCTAATGGATTGACGGTATCCATGCAACGAAATTGTTCTGTGAAGGTATAACAAGCGGAGATTATGGATTGATAAACGGCTAAAATCTCATAACAAGCAACTCTGGAATCGAAACCTCGTCCGCATCCCCAGTTGATGCGCTTGTTAGACATTTTGAGAATATTGTTTCTTCCAAGAAAGGTATAATTGTAGTTCTTCATGATACTTATGAGAAGTCAATTGACAAACCTGTTCCCATGAAATACTAGAGTATTTAACATTTCCCATTTCTTTTATTTCTGTTAAATGATTAGATAGATTTAATTCAACAACTACAAAATTCTTAATACCTGGATATATTTTTTCTCCATAGTTATTCAAAAAATCCAATCTTAATTGAATTTGGTTGCGATCTTTATTTTTACCTTGTCTTATGCCAATTGAAGATTTCCACTTAGCTTCACCCAAAACGAGAGTATCACTTGTTTGGATTAAAAAATCAATTTCTGGACCACCAGGAACTAAAGTTTCAGGGTGAGGTACACGTCTCCACAAAGAGATTTCAGAATGTTTGACAGCAAATGGATTTAAACCTGATAAATTCAAAAAATCATGAACGAATTTATTTCGGTCTTCCGCTGGTAAATAAGAAGCTGTTCCAAAAATACTCCAAGTGATTGCATCTTCACTATGAATAGATTGCAAATCGGAATAATAACTTAATGTTGAAGTTAATACTTCTAATTCTTCATTGATAAATTTATTTTGGTGAATACTTTTATATAGTTTTTGTACAATTTCAGAAGATGGCCATGGATTTACGTCGCCACGAACTAAATTATCGTAAGGATTTTGAAACGCGTAAACTCCACCTTTACTTTGACAAATTCCTACATTTTCACCAAGCCAATTTTCTATTACCATATTATATCAATTTCGTGGTTCTACTGTAGTAGTTATAAGACCGCCATAGTTAGTTAAACTAATTTTTTTATCATTAATATAACTTTCTAAAGGTTGATTGGGCGAATTCCTGATTTTAATTAAAGCATTCACAGCCCAATCTGCTGCATCTTTCGAATTTGGGAATATGGCTCGTATAAATCTTAAAAAATAATCCAAATTTTCAGTATTTGCTGTTTGATTGTTTGAAAAACCGACAAGAATGGTAGTCTTTGAAATATTTTCTTTATCACCGATTATTTCAAGCATTGAGACACCGTTGGAAGAAGTGCCCATATATCTTTGCTCACCACTATAGGTTGAAGATTCTTCCAATTCAAAATCTGTTGATAAATAATCCATTACTTGATTGTATGAAACTCCAAGTTTTGAGTTTTTTGGACTAATTTCAGCTTCATTAATGGCTGATTGGACAGCCTGTTTATTGTGTGGGTCATCACTATTCCATACACCTATAACCAAAAAACCAATAATTAATGACCAACCAACTTTCCAACCTTTAGAAATGGTTTGGGATTTCCATAAGGCATAAATACCGACAGGAAAGAAGAAGAATATTAAAAGCCCAACAACTACCTTATTGTCGTACCATTTATTGTATTGACCATCATCTGAATATTCCATGAATTTAAACCCCGATTTAATTTTAGGTGCCTAACAAATCAACGATGAACATTTCATCTTCCGGTGAATGTATATAATTCAAAACTAATATGAATTACGATTTCTTATAAGCTCATAATTATAATGAAACTGTTCAATAAAATGATTCAGATAAAACCTATGCATCCATCCTTTAGTGGCTATATCTTTCCTCAAATTCAAAACAGCCGCCATTGAAAGAACAATTTCTAAAATTTGTAGCACAAACAAGTGATGCGCCCATCGGACTGGAAATCAGTCACGCGGAAGGGCCTTTCATTTTTACCACTGATGGAAAACGCTACATCGATTTTATTTCGGGAATAGCCGTTAGCAGTCTTGGCCACCGACATCCCAAGGTAATTGAAGCCATAAAGGCACAGATCGATAAACATCTGCATGTGATGGTGTATGGTGAATTTGTGCAAAAGCCACAGGTGGAATTCGCGGAGTTACTGACCGCACAATTGCCCGAAAAATTGAATCAGGTTTATTTTGTGAACAGCGGAACCGAGGCCACAGAAGGTGCGCTAAAACTCGCTAAGAAGAGCACAGGCAGGACTAAGCTGGTGGCCTTCAAAAACAGCTATCATGGCGATACTCATGGTTCTTTGAGCGTAACGGGCCGGGATGTTTACCGTGATCCATATTTGCCTTTGTTACCGGATGTGCATTTCCTGGATTTCAACTTGGATGACGGTTTGGAGCAAATCGATTCCAAAACTGCGGCAGTGATTATGGAGCCGATTCAGGGCGAGGGCGGCATCATCCCCGCAAAAAAAGAATGGTTGCAGAAAGTCCGCCAAAAGTGTGATGAAGCCGGCGCTCTTCTGATTTTTGATGAAATCCAAAGCGGTTTCGGCAGAACGGGTAAGCTTTTCGCTTTCGAACATTATGGCGTGGTGCCTGATATCCTTTGTTTGGCAAAAGCCATGGCAGGAGGAATGCCGATGGGCGCTTTTGTTTCCTCTTCGGAGATTTTTCAGGCCTTCAAATATGATCCGCCGTTAAATCATGTCACCACATTTGGCGGCCATCCGGTAAGCGCCGCCGCAGCCTTTGCGAATCTGACCGAATTGTTGAATGGCAATTATTTAAGCAGGGCAAAAGAGATAGAGGAAAAGGTTAAATCCCGGTTAAAAGGGAAGGGGATTGTGGAAGTCCGCGGAATGGGAGCGATGCTGGGATTGCAGCTGGAAAGCAAAAAACTGACTCAGAAAGTAGTGGAAGAGTGCTTCGAAAAAGGAATTTTATTGGGATGGACCCTTCACTCCGATACGCTCATCCGCCTCGCTCCGCCGCTTATAATTGATGATGAATTGCTGGATGAAGTGCTGGATGCGATTATGGAAGAAATTTTGAATGTTGATTTTTGAATTAGGCCTTTGTCATCTTGAGCGCGTGGTAGGTAGCGAAGGATCCAAAATACTGCAATCGGGAAATAATTTTAAATTTTGAATCTAAAATTTTTAATTAAAAAGCATGTGAGATCCCTCTCGTTCAACGGTATTCCATCAATACTATGTGGGCGATTCGGGATGACAAATGAGGCCTTTGTGAAAGCACCTCCTCTGTCTCCTCCTAAAGGAGGAGGACTCGTTGATTGAGTCTGGGAGGATGAAAAATGCCAAACTTTACTTCTTTGTCATCTTGAGCGCGTGGTAGGTAGCGAAGGATTTTCCAGCAGAACGCGAAAGATCTCAAGTTCAGCCAAGTGGCATTAAAATAGAATGTGAGATCCCTCTCGTTCAGCGGTATTCACCTCAACAGATGTACGCGCGATTCGGGATGACAAATGGGGGCCTTTGTGAAAGCACCTCCTCTGTCTCCTCCTAAAGGAGGAGGACTCGTTGATTGAGTCTGGGAGGATGAAAAATGCGAAACTTCTCTTCTTTGTCATCTTGAGCGCGTTGAAAGTAACGAAGGATTTTCCAGCAGAACGCGAAAGATCTCAAGTTCGGTAAAGTGGTATTAAAATAGAATGTGAGATCCCTCTCGTTCAACGGTATTTACCTCAACAGATGTGCGCGCGATTCGGGATGACAAATGAGGGGCTTGTATCATTTTGATGACAATAAGAGTAAGGAGTCAGAATTTCCGCCCAAAATCAGAAATGATTCCAGATCACTATATTGTTATGCAAATCAATGGAATCAATGAAATCCTACTAATCTGCGATTATGAAAACAATAAATCCATCTACCGGCGAAATCATCAAAAAATATGAAGCCATGAGTTTTGAGGAGGTGGATGGCATCATCAAAAAAGCTCAGGAAGCGCAGGAAGAATGGAGACCGAAAAGCTTTGAAGAAAGAGCTGATTACTTGCGTAAAATCGCCGAGGGGTTAAGATCTCAAAAAGAGGAGCTAAGCCGAATAATGGCCGAAGAAATGGGAAAGCCTCTAAAACAGGGAGTAAGCGAAGTTGAGAAATGCGCGTGGGTTTGTGAATATTATGCCGAGAAAGCCGCGGATTTTTTAGCTGATGAGGATGTGGAAACAGAAGCATCAAAAAGTTATGTCACTTTTAAACCTCTGGGCGTGGTGCTTTCCATTATGCCTTGGAATTTTCCGCTTTGGCAGCTTTTCAGATTTGCGGCACCGGGATTGATGGCCGGAAATGCGATTATCTTAAAACACTCCGAAAATTCCACAGGATGTGCTTTAAAAACGGAAGAACTCATTCACTCCGCAGGGATTCCAAAAGATTTATTCCGAACTATATTAATGCCCTCGGATAAGCTAAAACCTGTGATTCAACACGATGGAATAGCTGCGGTAACTCTCACCGGAAGTACGAAAGCAGGAAAAGCGGTAGCCTCTCAAGCCGGAGAAAAGGTTAAAAAAACCGTGCTCGAACTCGGAGGAAGCGACGCCTATGTGATTTTAAAAGATGCGGATATTTCAAATGCTGCAGAAGCTTGTGTGACCTCAAGACTCATTAACAGCGGACAAAGTTGTATAGCCGCTAAACGATTTATAGTGGTGGAGGATGTATATGATGAGTTTGTGGAAAAATTCATTGAGTTGATGAAAGCCAAAAAAGTTGGCGATCCTTTCGAAGGAGGAATTGATATTGGTCCGCAGGCACGAGAAGATTTACGGGACGGACTGCATGAACAAGTTCAGGAAAGTTTAGAAAAGGGTGCTACTCTAAAGTTAGGTGGTAAAATTCCGGAAGGAAAAGGAGCTTTTTATCCCGCTACCGTTTTGGTGGATGTAAAACCCGGTATGCCCGCCTATGATGATGAGCTTTTTGGCCCGGTTGCCGCCATCATCAAAGTAAAGGATGAAGACGAAGCCATAAAAGTCGCAAACGATACTAAATTTGGTTTGGGAGCGGCTGTATTTACCGGAGATCAGAAAAAGGGAGAAGAAATAGCGGCAAATAAGCTGGAAGCAGGCTGTTGTTTTGTGAATGATTTTGTGCGGTCTGATCCGAGATTGCCTTTTGGGGGCGTGAAGGAATCAGGCTACGGAAGGGAACTGGGGAAATATGGAATCCGGGAGTTTGTGAATGTGAAGACGGTTTATGTGGGGTAAGTAGATGCAAGGCTTAAGGTGCAAGGCGCAAGTCCTTCTGAGGGTACCCCCGAAGAATCTAAGCGTGAAATGGTTACCAAGTGGGAATTCAGCACCCGTTCCATCAAAGACAAGATCCTTCGCAGGTATGCTCAGGAAGACCTTGGTGGTAAATAGCCATAAAGCCTCAGAGCTCCCCAAACAAGTCCTCTGAGGGTATCCCCGAAGAATCTGAGGCTGAAATATTTGCCAGGTTGGATAAGCCCACGTTCCACCAAAGACAAGATCCTTCCCAAGTATGCTACCAAAAGGGACAGACAGGAAAACTTTGGGCTGACATTCAGAAAAAAAGCTTATCTCTTTAGGGAATTCCTTTATCTTTGAGCCGAACCAAATCTATTAAAAAAAGTGCAGATACGCCTTCAACAACTAAACCCCATTATTGGGGATTTATCTGGTAATAAGAAGCTAATTCTTGATGCAGTTTCCGTTGCAGAAAAAGACGGTATCGATATTTTGATGCTTCCTGAATTGATTACCAGCGGTTACCCTCCCATGGATTTACTTGAGCGGAAAATTTTTCGGGAAATGATTTACCAGCTAAACTCGGAGATCATCAAATCTACAGGCAAAACAGTGGTTGTTTTTGGAACGGTTACCGAAAACATAGGTGGAAAAGGGCGAAAATGCTTTAACTCAGCTATTGTCGCACAAAATGGAAAGGAAATTGGCCTGATTCATAAATCACTTCTGCCAACTTACGACGTATTTGATGATCTCCGCTATTTTGAACCGGGCGCCGAATTTGAACCGGTGATGATACATGGTTTCCCTTTCGGTATTACAGTTTGTGAAGATATCTGGTACAACAGCAGCGATATTCAGTATCATATTTACGAAAGAAATCCGGCGGAAATTTTAACAAAAAAAGGAGCGAAAGCTATTCTAAATATCTCGGCTTCTCCGTTTACAAAAAATAGTCCGGTTTCCCGCAGAAAGATGCTTCAACAGCACGCAAAAGAATTAGGATTACCACTTTTTTATGTGAATCAGGTGGGGGGGCAAACTGAGTTGATTTTCGATGGTGATTCGCTTGCCATTGATGGTTCTGGAGAGGTTAAAGCCCGTTCTCAGAGGTTTGCACCAGATATTCTGGATGTTTTTTTTGATGAGAAGAATGGTGGCGTAGAACCTGCATCACCCCAAAAAGAAGTGTTACCGGAACCCGTTAAAGAGCAGCTGATTTTTGAAGCACTTGTGCTTGGTGTTAGGGATTATCTGAAGAAAACGAAAGCTGCTGATAAGGTGATTTTAGGGTTGAGCGGAGGAATTGATTCGGCGTTAGTTTGTACGATCGCAGTTGAAGCTTTGGGGGCAGAAAATGTGATTGCGGTTACTATGCCCTCGGAATTTTCTTCAGAAGGAAGTGTAAGTGATTCCCAGGAACTGGCTGATAATTTGGGCATTAAGTTGCTTGAAATTCCTATTATAGAAATTTATGAGACGTTTTTGGAGAGTCTTGAACCGGTTTTTAAAGGCACAGAATTCAATGTAGCTGAAGAAAATCTGCAAAGCCGGTCACGCGGAAATTTACTGATGGCGATAGCCAATAAGTTTGGATACATCCTTCTGAATACCGGAAATAAATCTGAAATGGCAGTGGGATATTGTACTCTATATGGTGATATGGCTGGTGGAATTTCTGTGATTTCTGATGTTTACAAAACGGAAGTGTACACAATCAGCCGGTGGCTGAACGAGAATTATTATCAGAAAGAGGTGATTCCCGGTTCAATTTTGACAAAAGCGCCAAGCGCAGAATTACGGCCTGACCAAAAAGATTCTGATTCTTTACCTGATTACGAAACCTTAGACGCTATTTTAAAACTTTATATTGAAGAGCAGCTTTCACGGGTAGAAATAATTGAACAAGGCCATGAAGAGCAAATTGTAGATCAAACTCTAAAATTGGTTGATTTGAACGAATATAAAAGAAATCAGGCTCCTCCGGGATTCAAAGTTTCTTCGAAAGCTTTCGGGATTGGCAGAAGATGGCCTTTAGCGCAACAATGGACAGGGCAGGAAAAAAAGCTTTAATCTGAAAAAAATCAAAAAAGCAGGCGCTAAAAAGTAACGAAATTCGTTACCCGCCAGTCAAGAGATTTATTACAGAGTTATATCCAATTATTAGTACTTTCAAAACAAATAAAAAATCATCTTCAAAAATATGCTAAAGAAGTTACAGCTATCAGTTATTGCTATTACTTGTTATGTCTTTTTTTCGACGAGCCTTTTAGCCCAGGACAGCACCTCCACAATCGACCTTAATGACATGCCGTTAAGGCTACTCCATTATAACAGCCCCATGCTTGGAAATCCGGATGGTGGATTTGCAACACAACAACCTGCACTTCAAGAGTTAGATAGTTTTCAGAAAGATATTTTAAGCCGTATTTCTGATGTATATCGCATTCAAATATTAGCGCTTGAGGCACAGGTAAATGATGATCCACTGGAAGCTGAAACTCAAATCAACAACGCTCTTGCTGCTACACAGAACCTGTTGGATGATTTCCCTGAAATAAACGCTGATCGCAGATTTGCAGAATTATATCGCTCGGTAATTTCTGAGTATCGACAGTTTTACGGTGTTAGTGAAGTTGGGATTGAAGTAGAAGGTGAAATTTTTGCTATTCAGGAAGAATTATTTTCGGATGATGACAGCTGGATGGAAAGCGATTATAAGTTCCCGGAAGACCTGAATATTCAAAAAACTCAGGTGCCCCTTATACAGAATGAGTTTGTAAACCGGCATTTAGTGTATTACACACTTCGCCGGCCCGAGGTGATGGAATCATGGCTTACCCGTGCGGTGAAGTACCAGCCAATGATGCGCAAAATTTTTAAAGAAGAAGGTGTTCCAGAGGAATTAACTTATTTGGCTTTTATTGAGAGTGGGCTAAATCCTACCGCAAAGAGTTGGGCTGCCGCAGTTGGTATGTGGCAGTTTATCCGCGCAACCGGTTCAGTTTATGGTTTGGAAGCAAACTGGTGGGTAGATGAACGCCAGGATCCAGAAAAAGCCACCCGTGCGGCCGCACGTCATCTAAAAGATTTACATAATATTTGGGGTGACTGGCATTTAGCCATGGCGGGTTATAATATTAGCCCAAGAGGACTAAAACGTGCCATAAGCAGGGCAGGTGGAGTGAAAGATTACTGGGCGGCATATCCATATTTACCGAGAGAAACGAGAGGATATATCCCCGGTTTTATAGCTACTACTATGATTGGGATGAATCCAGAGGAATTTGGATTTCAGGACAAATATGAAGGCACGCCTTATAGTTATGAAGTTGCTGAGGTGGATGGTTTGATGGAATTACAAGATTTAGCAAAAGCGGCCGGTATTTCTACGGAGGAGCTTAAGGATTATAATCCCGAGCTTTTACGTTGGGCTACACCTCCTGGTGGAAAATATCCCCTGAAGTTACCTGCCGAAGTTAAGGCCGTTTTTTTGGTGAACTATGAAAGCATTCCCAAAGAAAGCCGCAGCCAAAATATTACCATGCACACCGTTCGTAGTGGTGAATCGATTGGTTTGATAGCCCGAAAGTACGGAACTACTGTTGCAGGTATTTATGGCTCAAATGATAACCTGTCGAACACCATATATCCCGGACAGAAAATTGTAATTCCTCTTCCTAAAGGCAGTGCAACCCAACTATCTGCGAATCAGCCTACTAATCAACAAAAAAATACCGTACCTGCTCGAACATCAACTAAGGTAACGGCTCCGGCAAATACCTCAACCGTTAAATACAAGGTGAAAACCGGCGATACGATAGGACATATTGCAGAATGGTATGATGTAAGGGCGTGGGAAATCCGAACCTGGAATGGTATTGGTAATTCAATACGGGTAGGTCAGAATTTAACGGTTCATGTTCCTAACAACAGGAAAAGTCACTATGAAAAAGTGAACACCCTGAGCTATGCGGAAAAGCAGGAGATTGAACGCAAACAACGTAGCGGGCAAAATGTATTTATCGCATCAGCTACCTCTACCAACAGCGGGCAAACAACTTATACCGTACGCCGCAACGATACTCTTAGCGAGATTGCTGATAGCTTCGGGTTGAAATTAAGTGAACTTCGAAGTTTGAATAACATCACAGGAAACAGAATTTATGTAGGGCAAACCCTGCGTGTAAGCGCTGAGTAAAGATGAAGAGAAGGAAGTATAAAATAGGTTTGGCGGCAATTTTTCTGGTGCTTGCATCCGTGGGGATAGCCGCGCAACAAACAGACATCTACTTCCTGATAAAAAAAAACTTTAGCATTTTCAGTAAAGCTTATGAAAGCGTTTCTCTTGAATATGTGGATGAAGTAGATCCGGAAGTTTTGATGCGCAATGGAATGGACGCCATGCTCGAAACTCTGGATCCTTACACGGTGATGTTCAATGAGTCTCAAAATGAGCAGGCGGAAATCTTTTCACGGGGTAATTACGCCGGAGTAGGAATTGACGCCGGTTATCGTGATGGAAAAATTGTGGTGGTTGCTCCGGTTGATGGCGGGCCCGCCGCAAAAGCCGGAATCCGTGCAGGCGATGTGATTGTTGCCGTGGATGGAATTTCTACGGAGAATTTGCAACCCGAAGAAGTAAGCACCTTAACTGCGGGGGAATCAGGCTCTGAGGTTACCGTAACTATTGAGAGGTTTGGGATTAATCAGACGCTGGATTTTAAGCTCAAACGCGAGCGCATTGAAATTACGAATGTGTCGTATTCCGGTTTAATCGGAAAAGAGAAAAACACCGGTTACATTCGTCTTAGCCAGTTTGGCAATAAGTCGGCAGATGAGATTAGAACCGCAATTGTGGAGCTTTCGGAACAAGCCGATTTGCAGGGTTTGGTTTTAGATCTTCGTGATAATCCAGGTGGAATTTTACAAGAAGCAGTGGGTATCATAGATAAATTCATTGAGCCGGGGATGACGGTGGTTGAAACGCGTGGGAGACTCGCTGAATACAACCAGATTTTTGCCACCCGGGAGCCCGTACTGTTCGAAAAACCTTTGGTTGTTTTAATGAATGGTGGCAGTGCAAGTGCCTCAGAGGTTGTTGCTGGTACTTTACAAGATTTGGATCGAGCGCTTATCCTTGGGGAACAAAGTTTTGGAAAAGGGTTGGTACAGATTGTGAAACCGCTGCCTTATAATACCTCCCTGAAAATCACCATATCCAGATATTATATTCCAAGTGGCAGAAGTATTCAATCTATTAAGTACACTCATCAGGGAAGAAATTCCGGAACGGTAAATTCAGACTCTTCCGAAAACGAATTCCAAACCAGGAACGGGCGTATTGTTTATGAAGGCCGTGGAATTGAACCTGACGTAGAAAGTAGCGCTGAGGGTATGAGCTTGCTGGAAACCGCTCTTTTGCAACAAGGCATGTATTTTAATTTTGCGACGGAATTTGAAGCCACGAATGATAATTTTAATGTGGAAAGTTTGCCTGATGAAGTTCTTGAAGAGTTCAACCGATACATTGACAAACACCATTTTAGTTATAGAACTGATGCCGAAAGAACTCTTGAAGAGCTCGAAAAGCAGTTGTCCGGAACCGAAGGCGGTAGTAAGGAAGTGGAAGCGTTAAGGAGCTTCATCAGCAAAGAAAAAGAAATGCAGTATAAAGAAAGGGAAAAGCAGATTCGGGACGCGTTATTTTTGGAGCTTGTATCACGATATGAAGGACAAACGGGAAGAATTGAGGCCAGTCTTGAATTGGATGCGGAAGTTATAGAGGCATTGAATTTTATCACCCAAAAAGAAGAAATGGCCAAATTGCTGTCGGGGCAATAAGATGCTTTCTAAAGCTGATTTACATATTCATACGGTATGCTCTGATGGCAAGCTTCACCCCAAAGAAGCTGTTCAGCTGGCTAAAGAAAAAAAACTGGTGAGCCTTTCAATAACGGATCACGATACTTTCAAAGGATATTTTGAAGCCGAAGAAGAAGCCCTGAAAGCGGAAATAGAACTCATTCCCGGAGTGGAAATCACAGCAACTTTAGGAGATAAAGAAGCACATATTCTTGCTTATTATTTCGATCCGCAAGCTACCATTTTAAGTGAATTTTTAGTTCACCAAAAAAGAGCGCGCAAAGAACGAATCAAGGGTATCATTCACACCATCAATAAAACAGGGGTTGATGTAGAGTATTCTGAGGTTTGGGCTGAAGCCAATGGCGCAAATATCGGGCGGCCGCATCTTGCGCGTGTACTAAAGCAAAAAGGATATGTGCATAATACTAAGGAGGCTTTTATGCGGTACCTGAGCAACCAAAAACTCGGTTCAATAAAAAATACGTATCCTGATTTTAAGGAAGTGATAGACATCATCAAAAGCGCTGGTGGAGCCTGTATTGTTGCGCATCCCGGGAAAATGTATTCCGCTGATGAACTAAAGGAATTTGTAGATGCCGGTATTGACGGGTTGGAATGTATTCATCCCAGCCATAATTTTACCCTTCAAAAAAAGTACTCAGAGTTTTGCGAAAATAATGCTCTGCTAATGACCGGAGGAAGTGACAGCCATGTAGGCTTGGATGCAGGATATACTAATCTTGGTGTGGTTACCATCGCCTATAAGCATGTGGAAAAAATGAAGAGAATGACAGATCAACGTAAAAAACTTTCAGTAATTAAAAACTAACATGGGAATAGAATTTATTGAGGGCGGTACACATCCAGGAAAAGTGAAAGTGGGAATCGTGGTTTCGAGATGGAACTCTATGATTACCGAAAAAATGTTAGAAGGCTCTCTTTCTGTTTTGAAAGGAAATGGGGTTTCGGAAGAAGATATAACCGTAGTGCGATGTCCGGGTTCTTATGAAATTCCTTTAACTGTGCAAAAACTTCTGGAGCATAGGGAACTGGATGGAGTAATTGCTTTAGGTGTGGTGATTCGGGGAGGAACTCCTCACTTCGAATACGTTTGTGACGCCGTAAACAGGGGAATCACCGATCTTATATTGAAACATAATAAACCAATAGCCTTTGGAGTTCTTACAACTGATAATGTTAAACAGGCACTGGAGCGTTCTGGCGAAAAAGGGAACAAAGGCGGGGAAGCAACCTTGGCACTTTTGGAAATGATTTCAGTAGATCAAAATCTAAAGCACTAAGGATTAATTTACCTTGATATCCGACGCATAAAACTCTAATTTTCGAAGCTTGAAATTCAGCCAAAAAATCACTTGAAAGAGTTAACTCTAACAAATAAAATTCAAACCGACGAAGATAAGCAGAAGCAAGAAATTGTGAAGCAGTCGGGTGAAATCCCATTACATATCGCCATCATTATGGACGGAAATGGGAGATGGGCTAAGAGTAAAGGCAGCATTCGGTTGCATGGGCATAAAGTTGGTGTCGATTCTGTGCGTGATATCACCGAATCATGTGCGCAGTTAGGAGTTAAATATCTCACCTTGTATGCTTTTTCTACAGAAAACTGGGGCCGGCCTTCTGCCGAAGTGCGCGGATTAATGAGGCTGCTTGTTTCCTCTCTCAGAAAAGAAGCCGATAACCTGAACCGCAATAATATTCGATTAGCTACCATCGGGCAAATGGATCGTTTTCCGCAGGATTGTCAGGATGAACTTAAAGAAGCTATAGAACTTACAAGTGCAAACGATCGTCTGGAGCTTTGTCTGGCTTTGAGTTATTCGGGAAGATGGGATATTACCGAAGCCGTAAAGAAAATTGCCGGGCATGTAAAAGAAGGCCGTTTAGATCCTTCTCTTATAAACGATCAAATGATAAGCGACCATTTATCGACTGCTGATGTACCCGATCCTGATTTAATTATCAGAACCAGTGGAGAATATCGAATCAGTAATTTTTTACTATGGCAATTAGCCTATTCAGAATTATATATTACAGAAACGTACTGGCCCGATTTCAGAAGGGATGAACTTTATGAAGCCATACGCTCTTTTCACGAAAGAGATCGCAGATTTGGAAAAATCGGATCTTCCAAAGACGAAAATTCATTCTCATCTCGTTTTTTTAACAAAAAATCTTAAGCATCAACAAAGAGGCGTGTACTTACTTTTGAAACGATTTTTATTAGCTACCTTATTGACAACTGGAATTGGGTTTATCCCGCAACTTGCTTTCACACAGGATATTGAGATCACAGATCCTACCGCAGAAACTCCGCAGGAATATCAGATAGCGGAAGTTAGTGTGGAGGGTAATGTGAATACACGCACTCAGTTTATTATAAACGCAAGTACACTAACCGAAGGATCTACTATTGTTTATCCGGGCGATGATATTAAAGACGCCATCGAGCGATTGTACCGTTCAGGTTTGTTTTCTGATATTAACATTTATGTGACCTCAAAATCAGGCAGTACCATCAGTTTTATGATTGAGGTTGTTGAGCAGCCGCGGATTTATGATTACAAAATTGAGAATATCAAAAGGTCGCAGCGCAGAGATCTTAATGATCTGATTACTTTACTTCCGGGAACAGCAATTACAGAAGCAAATATTGGGCAGGCAAAAAACACCATACGGCGATTTTATAAGCAAAAAGGCTATTGGCAGACAAATGTTGAAGTAAGAACGGAAGAAGTTGAAGAGGTTGAAGATCGTGTGCGAGTAGTTTTTGACATCGATCCCGGCCACAGGTTTGAAGTGAAGGATATCTCCTTTAATGGCAACGAGCAGTTTTCCGATAAAAGCCTTCGTAAAAGAATTAAGCCGTTGAAACAGGACGCCTGGTGGAAGATTTTTGGCAAGAAAGTTTTCAAGCAAGAAGACTTTGAAGAAGGAAAAGAGAAGATTCTTACTTTTTACAGAAACAATGGTTTTGCCGACGTAAGAATTCTGGATGACAGTGTGTATACCTATAACTATAAAGACGATAAAACCGGCGTTCGGGTTGAAGTTAATATTGTGGAAGGCCCTCAGTACAAAATTCGAAATATAACCTGGGATGGCAACACCGTTTACTCTGATCAAAACCTAACCACTTCTCTTGGCTTTCAAAAAGGAGATGTTTTCGATCAGGGGAAATATGAGGAAAACACTTCCATCAACAAGAATAACACAGATATTATGAGCCTGTATCATGATATTGGCTATCTCTTTTTTCAGTTAGATCCTTCTGTAAAGAAAGTAGCGGAAGACTCCCTGGATTTACATTTCGATATTTATGAGGATGAAATCGCAACCATCGACCAGGTAGATTTTACCGGAAATACCCGTACGCATGATGATGTAGTTCGCAGAACTCTTCGCACAATTCCAGGGTCTACTTATAGTCGTCAAGCTATCATAAGAACTATAAGGGAACTTGGAACCCTTGGATTTTTTGATCCAGCTTCTATTGATCCACAGCTTGCTCCGAACCAATCAGAGAAAACCGTTGGGATTACCTACAATTTAGATGACACCAAGAGCACCAGTAACTTTGAATTTTCCGGTGGCTATGGCGGTCCAACTATTGGGGTGATTTTATCAGCACGTCTTAATTTCAACAACTTTTCCATCGCACGCGCTTTTGAAGATGGCGGGTGGAATCCAATTCCTTCTGGTGATGGACAGGAAGTTTCTTTGGGAGTACAGGTAACCGGTCAGGGTTATCAAAGTTATAGCTTTGGTTTCAGAGAACCTTGGTTTAGAGGACGCCCAACTTCTGTGGGATTCAATGTTTCCTACGACTTTATCAATTACAGAGGCAGCAATGAGAAGAATGAGCTTTTCTCAAGTTCAGTTTCAATCGGTAAAATGTTACGTTTTCCAGACGATTATTTCTCGCAAAGAACTGTTGTCGGATATCAGCTATATGATGTAGTTGGTAATACCTCGTTTCTTGCGGAAGGAACTTCGAGTCTTTTCACTATTCAGCAAGTTTTAGAGCGGAATTCACTTGATAATCCAATTTCACCAAACTCAGGTTCTAAATTTAGTTTGTCTGCTGAAGTTGCACCGCCATTGCCCGGTTTTTCTGAGTATTACAAATTCAGAACATCCTATCAATATCATGTGCCCATAGTTGATAAGTTGGTAATGACCAGTCAGGTAGATTATGGTTATATCGGCTACTTCACCCAAGATAAAAGAAGTGAGTTAAAACGCTTCCTTGTGGGTGGTACTCAGCTTCAGCAGCGCCAAAGTTTCCTTTATGATAATATCGACCTTAGAGGATATCCCGGCGGAACACAGGAAAGTATCGCACCCATTGTTGATGGGCGTAAAGTTGGAGGAAGGCTCTTTAGTAAATACTCTTTAGAGCTGCGCTATCCTGCTGTGGCGAACGAGCAGGTTCAGATAATTCCTTATTCTTTTGTTGATGCCGGAAATTCTTATGAGGATTTTGAGCATTTTGATCCATTTAGTGTAAAAAGGTCAGCCGGTTTTGGTGTTCGCTTGTACCTGCCTATTTTAGGGTTAATTGATTTAAGCTACGGTTACAGATTTGATGGTGTAGATGTAGTGGGTACCGGCAGAGATATACAGCCGGGGAATTGGGAATTCTTATTTAACATTGGGGCTCCATTCTAATGAATACAAAAATAACAAGTATAGTGTTACTTCTGGGTGTGATGCTGTTTGATGTATCTTATGCTCAGAATCAAACCTTTGGTTTCTATGAATCTGACGATGTATTGGCGGAAATACCGGAATACGATGGCGTTAAGCAGCAGTTAGACCTATTAAGCACTGGCTGGAAAGAAGAAGTAAGGCGGCTTGAGAAAAAAATTGCCGAAATGGAAGAAGATTTCAAAGCGAAAGAAATACTATACACCGAAGAAATTCGTAATCAGAAAAAACAAGAAATCACGCAGGTTAAAAATCAAAAAGATACGTACCTGGCTCAGAAATTTGGCCCTGATGGGGAATACTTTAGCAGGCAACGCGAACTGTTAGAGCCTATTCAAAGGCAGGTATTTACGGCTGTAAGGGCAGTAGCTCAGAGAAAAAATCTGGATTTTGTATTCGATCGTTCAGGAGATATTTACATGGTATACGCTCGTAACGAATGGGATATAACCAACGATATACTCACAGAGCTGGGCATAGAAATTGATGAAGACTGATAACATTTTATTTTAAAAAAGCTTTATACTAACCAACTAAATCTAAAAAGCAGATATGAGTAAAAAATTTGCAATAATTCTTTTGTTCTTGAGTGTATTCTCTTTTCAAGAGGCATTTTCACAAGTAAAAATTGGGTACACTAATCCCGCTAAAGTTCTAAGCCAGTTATCTGAAGTGGATGAAATAAACCAGCAGGTAGAAGAGCTCATAACCGAGCGGGATAAAGAACTCGGAGAAAGAGCCGCTGAATTACAGCAAATTTTTTCTTCTTATGAATCAGGTATGGCCGCACTTTCAGAACAAGAAAGAAGCACTAAGGAAGAAGAACTGATGCAGTTAAATCAGCAGTTTGAAGAAGACAGGGAAGGGATTCTTAATGAAGTTCGCCAAAAGCGAAATGAACTAATGAGGCCCATCATTGAACGAATGAACACCGCTATGGAAGAAGTAGCTAAAGAAATGGGGCTCGACATGGTTCTCAACGAAGGTACTTCTAACGGTGATGCCATTATCTTTTTCGCAAGCAGTGAGAATTTAGAAATCACGAACAAAATTTTAGCAAAACTACAATAATCATAGTAAATCGAGAAAAAATAACTCTAATGAAGAAACTAAGCCTACTAATACTATCCCTCTTTATTACATTATCGGCAGCAGATGTTGCCAAAGCCCAAGAAGAGGTAAAAATAGGATATGTAAATCCTCAAGCTGTTTTAGCTAAAATGCCAGAAATGAAGGCGATTCAACAGCGGTTACAAAACTTTGCAGAACGCAAGCAATCTGAATTAACCCAAAAAGAGCGTGAATTTCAGAATGAAGTGAGTACATATGAGCAGAAAGCCGGTGTTATTTCTGAAGACGCTAACCGCAGAGAACAGGAAAGGCTCGGACAATTGCAGCAAGAATTAGCCAATGCACAACAGCAGGCAGAACAGGAACTACAGCAAAAAAGAGAAGAACTGTTAGGGCCTCTGTTTACACAAATTGGTACTGCTATTGATGCAGTGGCAAATCAAATGAATCTTAGCTATGTACTGAATACAACTACTTCAAGCGGTGATCTTATTATTTTGTATGCTTCGGATGAGTATCAGTCTAAATATGATATCACTGACCCAGTGATGCAGGAACTCGGTATTTTCAACTAATAATTTTACCGACTTCCGAAAAATTTAAAAGCCGAACCCTATTAAGGTTTGGCTTTTTTTTATATCCGATCAGTAGGAAACTCAATCAGGAAGATTCAAAATTCTTCCGTTCGTTCTCGTAATCTTCTTCACTAATTAATCCCTGCTGCCACAAGCCTGTTAGATAGTCTATGCGATCCATAGTTCCGGGAGTAAATTTTGGTTCAGCCGGCTTTGTTTGTCTCTCACCTTCAATTCTTTGTAGCTCCGCCTCAATTGTAATTTCAATAAGTTTCCGCAGCTGATCGGGGTTTTCAAGGCCAATAAGTTCCGCTTCACGGCTGTTTGTTTTTAGGATAATTGAGCCTACACCAAAACGCACCGCACCGGTTTCCACCTTTCTAATATTTGCTATATCTATATTTTGGGAAAAGCCGCCTTCAACAATGGTAATTACCCGGTCAGAGACGATATAAGAAATGCTGCGATGCTTTCTGATTGTATACCATAGCAAAATGATTCCTAATAATAATGGAATGAGTAAAATTCCAAAAAAGTAACTCCAGAAAAATATTTTCCAGGAAGGGGTGAGGGTAATGGTTTTTTCTTGTGCATCCATAAGGGAAAATATCGCTTAGAGATTAGTGCTTCAATAGATTTTTTAATTAAACCCCAATAATTGTCGAGCCCGTTCAGGAAAGTACTGCTTCAGATTAGCGGAGTGAAGATATTAATGGTGAGTCAATCAGAACTTCAAAATAAAAGAAGAAGATTTTGGCTCAAGAGTTTTGATGCTGAAATCAGAGGTAAATCTAAACATCCCTTTACCTTTTCAGGCCTTATAATAGTGCCAAAATTTGTATATTAACGGCTGAAAAAATCATCCCCAAAAAGGGAAAACCGTTTGGAGAGGGTTAGCTAACAATTCGCCTTTAATAAATCAGATTCTTTTGAAAACCTGGAAATATGTTGTAGCCGCCTGGATGACAATTGTCATCATTAGTGGATTTTTGATAAATATTCCCAAGATTCCCATTCTCGAGGAAACAGCTCGAAATATCTTCTTTCATGTCCCTATGTGGATGGCCATGTTTGCGATGTTTTTACTCAGTTTTTGGTATAGCATTAGTTATTTGAATTCCCCCGACATGCAGAAGGATATAAAGGCATCATCGGCGGCGAATGTTGGCGTAGCCTTTGGGATTTGTGGATTACTAACTGGCTCGCTTTGGGCCCGATTTACATGGGGATCGTGGTGGACATTCGCCGAACCAAAGATGAATCTTGCCGCATTGGCAATGATGATATACGTGGCCTATTTCGTGCTCCGTTCCGCTTTTGATGATGAAGAAAAACGAGCCAAACTATCGGCGGTTTATAATATTTTCGCAGTTACAACGATACCGTTTTTACTGTATGTGGTGCCACGGCAGTTAACGAGTCTGCATCCCGGGGCGGAGGGAAATCCCGCTTTTAGTGAAATAACCGCGGATGTTTTACGCTATATTTTATACCCGGCAATGTTGGGATTTATAGCTTTGGGATATTGGATTTATGATATCCTAATCCGCTACAAAAGTGTTCAATACAAAGTAGAGAATTCGTAAATTATCAAAGATTTAAAAATCAATGCAAGAAGATTCACTCGCCGCCGTTGACACACTCACGCAAACTTATTCCGACAAATGGAGTGGGGCTGCGGGGGGAGAAGAGGTTGGCGCATTTGTTCAGTTTATGTCATCCAACGACCTTATTTTTGTAGTATTAGGTGTCAGCCTCATTATTTGGGCTGTGCTTTTATTTTTCCTTATTCGTGTAGATAAAAAAGTAAGCGAACTCGAAGATCAAATTAAATCATCCTGAAGATTATGAAGCCAAAGTTAATTTTAGGAATAGTGGCCATTGTTGGATTTACCTCCATGCTGATGTACAATTTCGGGGAAAGTATCAGCTCCTATACAACCTTTGAAACCGCCGCTGAAATGGGCAATGCTCATATTCCCGGCACCTGGGATAAAGAGAAAGAGGCTAATTTCTCGCGAGAAACCCGGCAGTTTACTTTTTATATGAAAGATGAAGCCGGAAATTCCAAAAAAGTGATATACCCTAAAGCAAAACCAAATAACTTTGAACAGGCAGATCGCTTGGTTGTAATTGGTGAGATGCGAGGGGATGTTTTCTATGCAAACGAAATGCTGATGAAATGTCCTTCAAAATACAATGATGCCGATCCCGGGCAATTTACAAAGGCATCTGAAGGCTGATTTTAAATGGCATTTCAAAGATTATTCGCGGTTAAATTATGTTAGGAATATTTGGCAAAATCTTTATTTCCGCTACTTTTGTAGTCGCTATACTCTCTGCGATTTTTTACTTCCTGTCTGCAAGCCGCGACAACGACCGCTACTTCAGAATTGGCAATTGGCTGTTTGGCCTTAAAACACTATTTCTGGTTCTCGCTTCTGCAATTTTAGTTTATCTGCTTTTTCAGCATCAGTTTCAGTATTACTATGTGTTCAACTATTCCAGCCTTGATTTGAACCCTCGGTATCTTTGGTCCGCTTTTTATGGCGGTCAGGAAGGCAGCTTTATGCTGTGGATTTTCTTTTCCGCATTTTTCGGTTTTGGATTGATGAAATGGACCCGCAAACCCTATAAAGCCGCCGTACTTTTCTTTTTGATGTTGACCCAGGTTTTTCTTCTGTCCATGTTATTAGGATGGGATTTGGGAGCTTTTAAACTCGGAGCATCTCCATTCCGGACTATTGCGGAAGAAATGCCAAACGCGCCTTTCCTGCGTGCAAACCCTGATTTTGTACCCGCAGATGGAAGTGGCTTAAACGATCTGCTAAAAAGCCCCTGGATGATGATTCACCCACCTATTCTTTTTGTGGGATTTTCAATGATGACCATTCCGTACTGTTTTGCGATGGCGGCCCTCTGGAAAAGAAAGTATAACGAATGGGTAAACCCGGCTCTTCCCTGGACACTTTCGGCTAACGTAGCATTATTAACCGCAATCTTTTTAGGCGGATATTGGGCGTATGTAACGCTTTCTTTTGGGGGATTTTGGGCCTGGGATCCTGTTGAAAACGCCTCGCTCGTTCCCTGGCTAATTGGCACGGCGGGAATTCACTCCATGATTATTCAACGCAAAAGTTCCATCGCTCAAAAATCTTCTATTCTCTTGGCGATCCTTGCTTATGTAGCTGTAGTTTATGAAACCTTCTTAACCCGCTCCGGCATTTTAGCGGATTCTTCCGTGCACAGTTTTGTGGATTTAGGCTTATATAATCAGTTACTGGCTTTTATGCTGGTGATAACAGGCCTTGGTATCGGAATGTTTTTATGGAGGTATAAAGAACTCCCATCACCCCAAAAAGAATCTAATATTTTGAGCCGGGAATTTATGACCGTAACCGGTTCAATGTTGCTGCTCATTTTAGGATTGGTAATCATTTTAGGAACAAGTTCGCCTATTGTTGGAAAGCTATTCGTGGCAAATCCCACCCCGCCGGAAATTAGTTTTTATAACGACTGGAGTATGCCAATCGTGATGATAATGGCTGTATTCACAGTGATTGGGCAGTTTTTGTTCTGGAAAAAGTATGATGCCGAGAGTCTGGCTGCCGATTTAACGTATCCTCTGTTGGCGACAAGCGTGATTACCATTGCAACCATTATGATTGGTGACGTCCGAAATTTCTACTACATGATATACCTGTTTGTTGGGTTTTTTGCGGTGATTGGGAACGGCTGGGTTTTAATTCGTCTGGCGGTTCAGAAACCCAGACTTACGGGTGGAGCGTTAACCCACATTGGTTTTGGCACGCTTTTGATTGGGATTTTAGCTTCATCCGCATATAATTCTCCACTGGTGGATCAAAGAACAGCTAATTATAACGCGGCGGTTGAACGTGGAGAAATTACGGATGAGCAAGGATTCACGGTAACGCAAAAAGAGGAAATGCTTTCTCTGAATTTGAATGAGCCGGTAGTCATCAACAACGAATATACGGTTACTTATGAAGGTTACGAGTTGGATAACAGCGTAAGACGCGGTCAGCAAACGTATAAAATTAAGTTTGAACCCCTTGATGGTGGATCCGCTTTTTATATGAATCCAGAGGTTTATCCGATGCTTACTTCCTCCACGGAGGACAATATTCAATGGTCGGTAGACCCCGATGTAAGAACTGGTTTATTTAGCGACATATATTTATACGTAGGGGGAAGTGCTTACGTACAGGAGCGCAACGATCGGTTGGAGGAGCGTAAGCAAGTGATGCAGCCGGCATCAGGCGATGAACAGGAAGACGGGCAAGAGAATCAAGCCCAGAAAATTTTATTCAATCCAGGGCAAACCATTGATGTAGGTAAATTTAAGATTCGATTCGTGAATTACGCCAAAACAGACAGCGCCGACCTTCCGCCAAATACCAGCATTGGAGTAAGGGCAGAGGTGGAAGTTATTCATCCCGCGAGTAACCAGATATTTACCATTGAACCTTTATTTGCCGTTTATGCTGAGGATGGAAAAAGCTTTATTTATTCTCCGCCATCTGAAATTGCTGAGCATGAATTAAGTTTTCAATTCACCCGAATTAATCCCACAGAAAATAATATTGAGCTTACAATTACCGGATTGGAAGAAGAATATGGCGAAGAATGGGTTTTGATCATTGCGGATGAGAAGCCATTTATTTCCGTAGTTTGGGCAGGAACGTTTATTTTGATGGCGGGATTTAGCGTTTCAATTTTCCGACACTGGAGCCGGGAAAAAAGAAAGAACAACGAGTAAGATTTTAACAGCAAGGGCAGAAAAAGCATGAAAATAAATTTCAGAAACAGAGATAGTTTAGCATTCAATGTTCATTTTCTGGTGTTCATGCTTTTTTTTGCGGTCTGTTTTTCCTCAAATGCTGAAGCTCAGAATTCCTCCGCTGATGAGGATATTCCATCCCCAAGAGGAGCTTTTTTACGTTCTTTGGCAGTTCCGGGCTGGGGACATTATTACAACGATAACAACAATTGGAACCGGGGCAAATATCATCTTGCTTCCGATGCGGTTCTAATCCTTTCCTATTTTGGGTTGAAAACCCGCGCAAATTACCTTGAGAATGATTTCTACACCTTTGCAAGGAGTAATGCCGGTGCAAATATGGAAGGCAAATCCCGTGAATATGAAATTGCTGTGGGTAATTACGATAACCTGAAAACGTACAATGATTCACAGTTGCAGCTGCGAAACTGGAATCAGATATATCCTGAAACAGCAGAATTTAACTGGAACTGGAAGAGCAGGGATTTACGGACTCAATATCAGGATGCCCGCGAGCGAGTGGATAAAAACCGTGGACAGCTTCCAACACTTGTCGCTTTAATGGTCGTAAACCGGGTTGTGAGTGGAGTTAGCGCTTTTGTGCAGGCTCGGAATCTTTGGGAAAATGCACCCGAAGCGAGTTTTTCCTACCTAAATGAATATGGTGAACCGGGTGTTATGGCAAACCTGCGATTTAATTTTTGATTCAATGATGCTTGTCATCCAAACAGCCCAATGGGATAGCTTCACAGAGAATATTTAATCATCAAACATTTCATTCAGCTGTTCCTGTACACGAATAAATGTGGTGCGCTTGGTAAGCTCTTTTAGCTTGATCGCTCCAACATAGGTACAAGTAGAACGCACTCCGCCAAGAATATCCTGCACAGTATCGGAAACCGGGCCTTTGTATTCCGTTCTTACTGTTTTACCCTCAGAAGCGCGATATTCGGCTACTCCTCCCGAATATTTTTCCATGGCAGTTTCGGAACTCATTCCATAGAACAATTTGAACTTTTTGCCATTTTCTTCGATGAGTTCTCCACCGCTTTCATCATGTCCTGCAAACATTCCACCGAGCATTACAAAATCTGCACCGCCACCGAAAGCTTTGGCTACATCTCCGGGAGATTTACAGCCGCCATCAGAGATAATCTGCCCGCCCAGGCCATGCGCTGCATCCGCGCACTCGATAATGGCGGAGAGTTGTGGGAATCCAACGCCGGTTTTCAATCTCGTTGTACAGACTGATCCCGGCCCGATACCGACTTTGATAATATCCGCGCCAGCCAATAAAAGTTCTTCCACCATTTCTCCGGTTACTACATTTCCGGCTATGATTACTTTTTCAGGATGCCGGCTTCTGGTTTGCTTTACAAATCTCACGAAATGCTCGGAGTAACCATTGGCCACATCAATACAAATAAACCAAAGCTTTGGAAAACTGCTTATAATGGTATCCAGTTTCACAGAATCTTCCGGGCTGGTTCCGGTGCTGATGGCAATATGTTCATAAATTTCATCCTCTGCAGAATTCAGAAAAGAAGCCCATTCATCAATGCTGTAATGTTTATGAATAACAGTGAAAAGCTGGTGTTTTTTAAGGGATTTCGCCATTTCGAAAGTCCCTACAGTATCCATATTTGCAGCCATAATTGGAACGCCGGTCCAGTCTTTCTCGGCATGCATAAATTTAAAAGAACGTTCGAGTGATACTTGTGCTCTCGATTTCAGGGTTGAACGTTTTGGCCGTATCATTACATTTTTGAAACCGAGTTTGATGTCTAATTCTATGCGCATTTTGTTGGATGGTGTTTATAAATATTCGTAGCTACCTTGTTCAAAGTATATCAGCCTTTAAGCTAACAGGATAACCTGAGATAGTATTCAATTTCCGATGCAAAAATACAAACTTACCATAGAATATGACGGAACTAATTTTTCGGGATGGCAAATTCAGCCTGAAGCTGTCACTGTAGAAAAGGTACTTGAAGATGCCTTTCAACAAATCCTGCAACAAAGAATAGATTTGATTGGACAGGGCAGAACCGATGCTGGCGTTCATGCCCGTGGGCAGGTTGCACATGTAGAACTTCCTGATGAAGTTGATCAACAGAAACTGATGTACGGGGTAAATGGGATTATCGGAGATGAAGTTCAGGTCACAAAAATGGAAAAAGTTGAGGCCGGTTTTCATGCTCGGTTTGATGCTCTCAGCCGTGAGTATGAATATACAATCACCCAACGCCCCATGCCTTTGATGAACCGATATTCATGGCAATTGAGAAACGAAATAAATATTCAGAAACTGGAGGAATGCTCACAATTATTAAATGGTGAATTTGACTTCGCCGGTTTTTCTAAGTTCAACGAAGATAATTTCACCACACTTTGTGAAATTCAGTTGTCGGAAATTGAGATTGGGGGGGAGGTAATTATATTTCGCATACGAGCCAATAGGTTTTTAAGGAATATGGTTCGGCGTTTAGTTGGCACAATGGTTAAAGTTGCTGAAGGTAAGTTAAGCGTGCTGGAATTTCAGGATATACTGGAAAATCCAGAGACAAAAACACACGCTTTTACCGCCCCTGCAAAAGGATTAGTATTGGAAAAAATTTTCTACAAATAATGAAGAAAATTGTTGATTGTAGGGCTTCAAAGTTTTTATATTTGTCGCCTGTTCAGAAATGAACAAACCCAGAATCCTCGGTAGCTCAGAGGCAGAGCAAGCGGCTGTTAACCGCTGGGTCGTAGGTTCGATCCCTACCCGGGGAGCTTAAAATGAAGGACAAATCAGTAATGCTGGTTTGTCCTTTTTTTTTAATGGAGGAGAATGAGCTACTATCTATACATAAGAGTTCGGGTGCAAAAGAATTCTATTACATCGGTTCATTTGGTAATTTAACTATTGTTTATATATATTAACTACTGTTTATTAATAACAACAGTAGTTATGAGGCCAACGAGTAAGCCGGATAGTTATTTAAGAAATCCTCTGGACCAAATTTTAGGTTATCCGGCTAATATCCAATTGTTAAGAATATTAGTGGAGACAGGCTGGGGGATGAGTGCCAGTGAAATCTCCAAGCGAACAGGCTTATCGGTTCCAGGAGTACATAAAGTAATATCCAGATTACTTAAGACCGGTGTTATCCAGCAGGAGGGTAGTGGGAGATCACAACTGATTATTGTACGCAAGGAACATCCATTAATTCCTGTACTTACTGAGCTATTTCAGACGGAGAAAAACAAATACGAGAATCTTTTAGAGAAACTTAAAAAAATTATAGATGAACTTAAGGTAAAACCATCGTCTGTATGGCTATATGGTAAGGTTGCAAAGAGAATAGATGATTATGGCGATTCACTACAAATTGCAATTTATGATCAAGTGAAAAGAATAAATGAGTTGACCGATAATTATAAGAAACAGCTTATAAAGGAAAATATCGAAAGGGATTTTGATGTGACCATTGAGGTGAGAGGGGTTACATCCGCTGACAAATATCTGATTATTGAGCCCGATAAAATGATGATCTGGGGTGTCGATCCAATTCATCTTTTGGAAGAAGAGGGAACGGGCAATCAAAGAGTAAATTCTCACCAGGATTTGGATAAACGTTCGTTGAGTGATGCCGATTTATGGATCGATTTTCTAAAAACACATCCTGAAGCAATAGAGAGAACTAAATCTTACCTAAAGGGAAAGATTCAAGCTGAAAAATCAGGAGTGAGAAACGAATTGAAGGAATGGTACAGGTTGCTTGAAAGCATGTCCTTCCAGCGTTTGAAAAAGTTCTTGCAATCAGATTCTGAACATTCCACACGATTACGTCAATCGTTACCTTTCTGGCCGGTTTTAACCGAAGCTGACAGAAAAGAATTTAAATCCATGGTCAAATAAATGAACAGGGAACAATTGGAGCATGCTATTCGATCAGCTTGTAAGGTTTCAGGAGATAACGAGTTATACATTTTTGGCTCACAAGCTATATGTAGGTCAGTTTCCTCAGGCAGATGAAAAGCTAACTCGTTCTATCGAGGTTGATGCCTCTCCAAAAAATAAACCCGAGGCTGTTGATAAAATTGACGGGGCTTTAGGAGAGAATTCTCCTTTTCACCATACTCATGGGTTTTATGTTCATGGGGTGTCAATTGAAACAGCTTCATTACCTGAAGGTTGGAAAGAGCGCACCAATAAAGTTCAGGATTACATGGATGAGAATAACATTGGTTGGTGTATTGAGGCTCATGATTTAGCTGCTTCCAAGCTTATTGCTTACCGTGAAAAGGACATTAGCTTTGTGAGGACTCTTCTCGTTGAAGAACTGATTAGTGCGAAAATTCTTGAGAAACGGATAAAGATAATAGAAACTAAAAAAGTTTTAAAAGAACGAGCATTAAACTGGATTGCTCGAATTTCTATAGAATTATAATCTCGATATTTTAGCGAGTGATATACATGATTAAACGTATTATTCAGCAGTTAACGCCCGGCTTTTTATTCGACCTTTATAAAAAGAAGAAGTACCGTAAAATCTTAGAGTCCCATGAGATCAAATCTCAAACCGATTTAATCATCGCCAAAAAATTGGTAAATCAGGAAAGTTCATTTATTGATATTGGTGCAAATATAGGGCTTTATACAAAGTATCTTGCACCTTTTTCCAAAGAGACATTAAGTTTTGAACCCGTTCCTTTTACCTATTCTGTACTAAAAGAAAATATTAAATACTTTAATCTCAGAAATGTAAAAGCATATTGTATAGCCATATCTGATCAAGTAGGAGAAACTCAAATAGAAATTCCTATTCAATCCGGTGTTTATAATTACTACCGAGCGAGTTTAGAAGCAACCGAGAATCCAGGTTATAAAACACACAGAGTCGCAACAGAGACGATAGATTCTCTTTTTGGAGAAAGCGTACGTAAAATTTCTCTTGTTAAATGTGATGTTGAAGGGCATGAACTCTCAGTTATCAAAGGGGCAGATAAATTTTTGAAAACAAAAGATGCTCCCTGGCTCATCGAAATATCCGAGAATCCTGATACTGAAGGTAGTACAGCAAATATACTTTTTGGAATAATGAGTGAACATAAATTTAAGCCCTACTATTTCGATGGAGAAAAATTATACCAAAGAAAATTTGGAGATGAGAGCATAAATTATTTCTTCCTTAAAGAGATGCATAGAAATAATTTAGCTGATGAAGGGATAAAGTTTGATTAACCAATCATGAAGACTCCACGTTAATTTAAAAGAGTTTTCTCCGAAGTAATAGTAGAAATACGTAGACGGAGGATATACGGCCAAATAATTACTTTCAGGAAATGCTTTTTAGTCAGCGAAATCTTTCAATTGTTCTCTAAGTTTAGCAAGGCTTTCTTGCGTGTCGGATTTCTTCTTTTCTTCCATTTCCACCACATTGGCAGGGGCGTTATTCACAAAACCTGTGTTGGATAATTTACCTTCTATCCCTTTCAAGAAGCCCTCAAGCCGCTCGATTTCTTTTTGAATACGCTCACGTTCTTTTTCGAAATCTACCAATCCTTCAAGAGGTACATAAATCTCATTTCCTTCTACCATTGCCGATGAATATACTTTTGGCTTTTCAACTTCGGTGGAAATTTTTAATGATTTTAAACTTTGAAGTTTCTCTAAAACCCGACGATTCTCAAGCAGCTGATTAGCAAAATCGGAGTCTTTGGTTTTAATAAATACATCAAGTTCTTCTTTGTGAGAGACATTTACTTCGGCGCGAATATTTCTAAGGGCCGATATTACTTGCTGTAAATCACCAAAAAGGTTTATGTCGTAGGGGTTTATTAAGGTCGCATCAACCTCAGGCCATTCAGATATGAGTAAAGCCTCTTCAGGTTTTCTGTCCTGAATATGTTGCCAAATTTCTTCACTAATAAAAGGCATAAAAGGATGCAGCATTTTCATCAATTGCTCAAAAAATCCAAGTGCGGTATTCATTTTTTCTACCGCAATTTTGTCACCGTAAGTATCCGGTTTCGCCAATTCTATGTACCAGTCGCAGAAATCATCCCAAATAAGAGAATACACTTTCTTGAGGGCGTCGTTTAACTTATAAGCGTCAAAATCTGTGTTTACTCCTTTTATAGTCTCCTGGATTTTCGCTGCCATCCAGCGATCTGAAAGATCTTCTTTATTGATCTTCAGTGTTGGTTTATACTCCACGCCTTCTTCCATATTCATAGTAAGGAAGCGGAAGGCGTTCCAGATTTTATTGGAGAAATTCCGGCCTTGCTCGCAGAGGTTTTCATCGAAAGGGAGATCGTTTCCGGCGGGAGTTGCAAACAACATTCCCATGCGAATTCCATCTGCTCCATATTTTTTAATCAGCTCAAGCGGTTCGGGTGAATTCCCAAGGCTTTTGCTCATTTTCCGGCCTTGTTTATCACGCACAATTCCGGTGTAGTAAACATTTTTGAAGGGTTTTTCGCCACGATATTCGTAACCGGCAATAATCATCCGGGCAACCCAGAAGAACATAATTTCGGGCGCAGTCACCAAATCGTTGGTAGGGTAGTAATAATCAACCTCGTCTTCTTCATAAAATCCATCAAAAACCGAAATAGGCCACAACCAGGAGGAGAACCAGGTATCCAGCACATCTACGTCCTGCTTTAAATTGCTAAATTTTGAATTTTGAATTTTGAATTTGGTTTCGGCTTCGGTTTCAGTCTTGGCTACAACAAAATCCCCATCCTCGTTATACCAAGCCGGAATTCGATGCCCCCACCAAAGCTGTCTGCTAATACACCAGTCACGCACATTCTCCATCCAGTGGCGATAGGTGTTTTTAAATTTTGCGGGGTGAAATTGAATACTGTCGTTCATTACATTTTCAAGTGCGGGTTCACTCAATTCTTTCATAGAAACCCACCATTGTAGCGAAAGACGTGGTTCGATTACCGCATCGGTTCGCTCAGAATAGCCAACTTTGTTTTTGTAATCTTCGGTTTTCACCAAATGGCCGGCTTCTTCCAGATCTTTAGAAATTTCTTTCCGCACGGCAAAACGATCTTTGCCGATGTACAATTCTCCGGCTTCACTAATCGTCCCGTCTTCATTCATCATATTGATGATTTCCAGCCCGTGCCTTTCACCGAGATCATAATCATTTACATCATGGGCAGGAGTCACCTTCAAACATCCGGTTCCGAATTCCATATCTACATAATCATCCAGAATAATCGGCACCTCACGATTTACTAAAGGAACTATCGCTTTTTTCCCATGCAGGTGCGAATACCGCTCATCTTTTGGGTTGATGCAGATGGCGGTGTCACCTAAAATCGTTTCCGGCCGGGTAGTTGCGATGGTTACAAAATCATCTTCCCCAACAATTTTATAGCGAATGTGATAGAGCTTGGAATTTATTTCCTTATGAATAACCTCTTCATCGCTCAAAGCTGTTTTTGCGGCAGGATCCCAGTTAATCATCCGGGCACCACGGTAAATTTTTCCCTTCTCGTAAAGATCAATAAAGGTATCAATTACGCTTTCGGAGTACTTCTCATCCATGGTAAAGGAGGTGCGGTCCCAGTCGCAGCTCGCACCAAGTTTTTTTAGCTGTTCCAGAATGATTCCCCCATGTTTGTGGGTCCATTCCCAGGCGTGCTCCATAAATTCATCCCGCGAAAGATCACTTTTCTTGATGCCTTCTTCGCGCAGTTTCCGCACTACTTTGGCTTCGGTTGCAATAGAGGCGTGGTCGGTTCCGGGAACCCAGCAGGCGTTATAGCCCTGCATTCGCGCGCGGCGAACCAGTACATCCTGAATGGTATTGTTGAGCATGTGCCCCATATGCAACACACCGGTAACATTGGGAGGAGGAATTACAATGGTGTAAGGCTCACGGTCATCAGGAGTGGAATGGAAGTAGTTGTTTTCCATCCAGTAGTCATACCATTTATCTTCTACCTGAGAAGAATCATATTGTGCGGGAATTTCTTTACTCAAAACTACAATATTTTTTTAACCACAGAGGGCACTGAGGTGCACGGTGTGGGGGATTTAATTCTCAATTTTATTTGAATTCTGTAAAGCTGAAAAGATAAGAAAATTGGAAGTACATACAGGAATTAAACTGTATTATTTCTATGCGCTGAATCTGGACAGACAGGTTATGAAGTTTCTTATGATGTAGGAATTGGTTTAACCTATCAGCTCAGTAATTAATGCACTGAAAATAAACTGATCTTAAATTATAAGAATGGGATTACTGAAGCAGCTAAAAAGGAAGCCTTACAGGTCACTCAATTTGGCTCTGAATATCTATAATATTCTATAACTTGTACCACTTCAGATGTATCATCGTCTTTATCCAAATCTTGTGAGTCTGTGATATTTTTGCGAAGAATAAGCCCAGGCCCTTCAAAGGTATAGGAGGTTGATCCCATTTCTACTGTTTCAGTATAGTTTTCATCAACCAGATTGTATGAATCAAAAGTTAACGAACTATCCTTATCATAATAAGTGGTTGTAGTCTGCTTAATGTTGACTACTAACTTTTGTCCTGAAACAGAATATTTTGCTTCTGCATATCCGTTTTCTGAAACAATATCAGATTTTATTTCCATATGAAGGCTATAACCTTCAAGAAAATGTATGTTTTTGAACAGATATCCATTTTCATTAGCTACTGCATGTGAATATTGATCATTACCGATCAAAGTTTGTTCCGCTTGTAATTTGTAAACACCCGGTTGGATTTGGGAATCAAGGGAAGCCTCATTTGGACTTGTTACATTACTACATCCAATGAAAAATAAGGTGAATAAAAAAGCTAAACATTTCATAACTCTTTAAATTTATTTAATAGTAACTTGAAAAACGTTACTTAATCTGTATTTAAAAATAACTCAATAATCAACCTTTTCAAATATCTTCTACTTGAGAAGAATTATATTGTGCGGGAATTTCTTTGCTCAAAACTACAATTTTTTTTTAACCACAGAGGGCACTGAGGTGCACGGAGTGGGGGATGTTTTTAATACTATTGCTTAAGAGGAAAGAAAAATGTAAGCACATGCAGGAATTAAACTGGGAAGAAATAATGTCTAAAAAATTGTATTAAGATTAATTTGGTTTTAACAAGTTTTATTAATATTTAGAAGTAATAGTTAATCTAAATTAATTGATAATTATGAAATTAAAGCTACTAATTCAAAGTACATTCATTGCTCTTCTATTTTGGGGTTGTTCAGAAAAACAAATTTCTAATTCGGGGATAAGCGAAACGGAAATTGTTGAGAAATTTCAAAATTCAGGTACCATTGTAACAGAAGAGTTAGCCGTTCATGCTGCTGAAGTTTTTGCAAATGATTTCAATTTTGAACATTCGAATCTTTTAGTGAATAAAAAAGTTGCAAAACAGGGAGCGTTAAAGAGGGTAGAAAATATACTTACATTAAAAGATGATCAACAAAAAGCTGCTTTGCATTTAATTAATTATAGAGATGGAGGTTTTACTGTTATTTCAGGAGATAAATCAATTTTTCCTGTTTTAGCATTTTCAGAAACAAATTTTTTACCTAAAAAATTAGATAATGCAATTCCAGGTGGTTTAGCTCTGTGGTTACAAATGCAAGTTTTAAAAGTAGAACATATGAGAGAGGTAAAAGGAAAAGGAACCAATGATTCAGATTTAGGTTGGGATGTTATTTTAAATTCAGATAATCCAAATTATATAATACCACCACCGGATGACCCAACATGTACACCAACAAGTACAACAGTAGGGCCACTGATGCAAACCGAATGGGGGCAAGGTTATGGGTATAATAACTATGCTCCTTACATGAGCTGTAATAATACTAATGGCAGAGCTCTTGCTGGGTGTGTTGCTACCGCAATGGCTCAGGTTATTCGCTATCATGAATCTCCATACAACTGGTATAACTGGAATTCCATGCCAAATACTTCTGGAAGTAATACCATTTCAGAGTTGATGTATGATGCAGGTACAGTAGTGGGAATGGATTGGGGGTGTGATGCTTCAGGAGCTTCTGAAGATGATATAGTACCAGCACTTAGAAATACATTTGGATATAATAGTGCCACTCAAATTGGCTATGCTGGCACCAATAATTATAATGATGTACGAGACGATTTAAATGATGGACTCCCTGTTATATTTACTGGATATGAAAAAGATTATGTTTTAGGATTTCCTGTAAAAGGAGAAGGACATGCTTGGGTGAGTGATGGATATCGGTCAGGAACATTATGCCCATACGGAGATACCTATCTTTCCTTTCATATGAATTGGGGATGGACGGGAAGCTATAATGGTTTTTACGCCTTTAACAACTTTCACCCTGGAAGCTCGGATTATGATTATAAGAGTAAAGTAATTATAAATATAGAACCTTAATACTTAATAGAGGAAAGCCATGTTTAAAATGAGAAGCGCATTATTAATTTTAGCACTTATGACTTATGGATGTTCTACAGATAGTGAGCCTGGTACCGTTATAGAAACCGGGTTTACTATAGCTTATGTCGATCAGGATGAAAACGATTTGTTAGATCCGGCTCACCCCAACGCCATTACCGAAGGAAACACGGATCTTTATTATTTAATTAATGGGGAAATGGTAAAGCAATATGAAAACCACCTCGATCATCCCAAGAAATTTTCAGTAGTAACAGAAGAAAAATTGTTTGACCGATATTTCATGCACATAAGCCCTAATACGATTGAAGGTCTTGATACTGCTATTACATATATTACATATCTTGAGTTTGAGAATAATTCATTGGACACCATTAAAACCCAATATAGAAGACCAAGTCCGAGTAGTAATTCAATTTTTGTTACTAAAATATGGTACAACGGAGAGCTGCGATGGGATGTGGATGACAAAAGCCTTCTTGAACATCCAAACAATGAATATGTAGGACGTTATTTCACTGTTACACGTAATTTGGAGTGACTTTTTCTTCTTCTCTATTGCAAATTTTTGGAAGGCAAATTAATTCTGTAATCCTTTTAATATGAATTCAGAATTCTGAATCCAGTATTCTGAATTCTGAATTCTCCCAAATTACTTCACTCGTTTCAGCAGTACCCCAAAATGTCCGTCGCAGCCGTGTATGTGCGGGAAAGTCTGATATGCTTTTCCGCCTTCGGCCAATACTTCTTCCGGCAGGTAATCTTCAAGGGGTTCCAGAACAAAATTATCCATTTTCTTAAGGAATTTATTAATCTGTTCCATGTTTTCTTCCGGTTCCAGAGAACACGTACTGTAAACTAAACGCCCACCTCGCTTCACCATATTTGCAGCCTCTTCGAGCAGTTGCTCCTGAAGCTCCACAGCATTTTTAAGTCCTTCTTCATCTCTTTTCCAGCGAATATCGGCACGTTTGCTTAACACACCGGTTCCGGTACAAGGGGCATCAAGCAAGACGCCATCGGCAAGAGGAAGTGAAACTTCAAGTACATCAGCCCTGCGGATTTTAATATTCTCAGCTCCATAATTCATGGCGCTTTCAGCAAGTTTTTCCAGCCGTGGGGAGGAAATATCAACGGAAACAATCTCGCCTTCGCCCTGCATTAAATCGGACATCATAATGGATTTTGTTCCCGGAGCCGCGCAAAGATCATAAATCTTTTCATCCGGCTGAGGATCTAATATGGTAGGTGCAAAACCTGCGGCTATATCCTGTACCAGGCAAACTCCTTTGGCAAGTAATCCTTTTTGAATAAAAGGCTGCACCGAGCTCACTTTATAGTAATGTGGCAGCCACTCACTTTCCTCAAATTCAATATCCATTTTTTCCATGCGCAGCTCAAAATTCTCGGGTTTGGTGCGCAAGGTATTTACCCGAACATAGTAACTCGGGCGGGAATTGTTGGCTTGCATCAATTTGAACGCTTCTTTTTCACCGAACCGTTTTCTCCATCTTTCCACCATCCATTCCGGATGAGAAAAAGTAGTGGCAACTAACTTATTCCGGTCTTCAAAAGCCGGTTTTGGAAGGTTATCGATATCCCGCTGAAGATTTCGCATGATCGCGTTTACCAAATCGCCGGTTTTTCCGCCCAATGTATATTTGGCGATTTCAACCGCTTCATTGATAGCGGCATAATCAGGAGTGCTGTCCATGAACAGCATATCATAAATGGCAAGGCGCAGGATATTTTTTAGCCTCGGTTTCATTCCATCAACTTTTACGCTTGAGAAATGGTCGATCAAAAAATCGAGATAACTTCTTTTACGAAGGATGTTTTGCACATATTCTCTGACCTGAGCACGTTCGCGCGTTTCAAGCTCGTCAGCCAGGGTATAATCTAAAACCTGGTTTTCATCAAAATTGATAAGGATGTCAATACTAACCGAGCGCTCTGAAAATTCAGTTTCCAATGGGTGCAAAATTATAAATTGAGGGTTTCTGCTATAAAAAAAGGTGATTGTTGTCACCTTTACTTACCGGATGATGCAATAAAACAAACCACGTTTTTGGCGTGGCTTAATCAAGAACTTAAGATAAAATTTTAAGCTCGGACTTACTAATAAGAAGTAGGGGGTTTTGTAGGTTTTTTGAGAGTATCTGAAGATACCACCAAACCCAGATCTCGACAAAGTTGTATGCTCCCCACGGTCTGACGGCTTAAAGCCCGTCTGACCGTTTGTTTAATTCCACCACCCAAGCCCAATCCATCGATCAGACGGGTAATCCGTCAGATCGAGACCGGGGCTGATCCGATATGTAATAATCAACCTAACAACCAAAATATTTGTAGAGTTTTCCATTGCCTCTCTAAGTCTATCTCCCTATCTTTGTCAGCCTTTGCAGGAGTGCATACTTTGACCACAATTTCATCAAAGAAAAACTAATTAAAATCGCGATTTAGCACATGAATAAAGGAACTATTGCACAGGTTATCGGGCCTGTAGTTGATGTTGATTTTTCAGAAAGTAAAACCCCCGCCGTTCTCAACGCCCTTGAAATTAAAACGGCAGACGGATCAATTCTAACTCTTGAAGTGGCCCAACACCTTGGAGAGAATCGTGTGCGTACTATCGCGATGGACTCTACCGATGGACTGGTTCGGGGAATGGACGTAACGGATACCGGCAAGGCTATCTCAATGCCTGTTGGAGAAGACATTCGCGGACGCCTTTTTAATGTTGTGGGTGCTTCCATTGACGGAATCCCTGCTCCTGAGGGTAAAAAATCTTATCCAATTCACCGTTCAGCACCTGATTTTGATCAGCTTGCAACTTCTACCGAAATGCTGGAAACAGGCATTAAAGTGGTAGACCTGCTTTGCCCTTATGCCAAAGGTGGTAAAATCGGATTATTCGGTGGTGCCGGTGTAGGTAAAACAGTTCTGATTCAGGAATTGATTAACAACATCGCCAAGCAGCACGGTGGACTTTCAGTATTTGCCGGTGTTGGTGAGCGTACCCGTGAAGGAAATGACCTTCTTCGTGAGTTTATCGAATCCGGTATTATTAACTATGGTGATGAGTTTAAAAAATCGATGGAAGAAGGAAACTGGGATCTTTCCAAAGTTGACCAAAGTAAACTTAAAGAATCTCAGGCTACACTGGTTTTTGGACAGATGAACGAACCTCCGGGTGCACGTGCACGTGTTGCACTATCAGGACTAACGGTTGCCGAATACTTCCGTGATGAAGTTTCCAGAGACATCCTTTTATTTATTGACAACATTTTCCGATTTACTCAGGCCGGTTCTGAAGTATCAGCTTTATTGGGACGTATGCCTTCAGCGGTAGGTTATCAGCCTACTCTCGCATCCGAAATGGGTGATTTGCAGGAACGAATTACTTCAACAAAAGATGGTTCTATCACCTCGGTTCAGGCTGTTTATGTACCTGCCGATGATTTGACTGACCCTGCTCCCGCAACCACATTTACTCACCTTGACGCAACTACTGTTTTAAGCCGTGCGCTAACACAGATTGGAATTTATCCTGCGGTTGATCCACTCGATTCCTCCTCAACCATTCTCGATCCTTTGGTTGTTGGAAAAGAGCATTATGCAGTGGCTAATCAGATTACACGATTGCTCCAAAATTACAAAGACCTTCAGGATATCATCGCCATTCTTGGGATGGACGAACTTTCTGATGAAGATAAATTAACCGTTAGCCGCGCCCGGCGTGTGCAGCGTTTCTTAAGTCAGCCTTTCTTTGTAGCTGAGCAATTTACTGGTGCTCCTGGTAAATATGTGAAGATTGAAGATTCCATCAAGGGTTTCAAAATGATACTTAATGGTGAACTTGATCATCTTCCGGAAAGCGCATTTTATATGGTTGGCGGAATTGATGAAGCCATAGAAAAAGGCGAGAAACTTTTGGCTGAATCCGAAGAAGCCGCTTAAAAGATAAAATCATGAGTACATTTACAGCGCAAATATTAACACCGGAAGGTTCTCTTTTTGAAGGAGAAGTTACCGGGGTGAAAATGCCGGGAAGTCTGGGAAGTTTTGAAGTGAAAGCTCATCACGCTCCCATCGTTTCCACACTTGATGAAGGAACCGTTTTGGTTCGAAAAGCAGACGGAGATGCAAGTTATAATATCTCCGGTGGTTTTGTTGAAGTGAATAACAACAAGCTCACGCTACTCGCCGAATCGGTAGCAAAAGTCTGATTTATCTTTAAAGATTATAAAGAAGCCGGTAATGAATTATTGCCGGCTTTTTTTATATCCTATTGTCAGAGAATTCAATCCTCGCTTTGTTCGAAGGTTTAGCTTCAATATCTTCGGATGAAAACAAGCACTAATTATCCCATGTCTCAGATTTCGAAACAAGTTCAGCTCCGAACAAAAGGAATTTTACCGGTTCAAAAATTAAAATTGCTTCACGAGCTGGGCATTATCTCCTCTGATTCCAATTATCCTATTCAGGAAAATCAGTTTCAGCCAAACTCTATCGATCTCCGCCTTGGAGAAGTTGCCTATCGCGTACGTTGCAGCTTTCTGCCCGAAAACGAAACCGTTCAGGATAAACTTGAAAAACTGGAACCATATTCGGTCTCTTTGAAAGAGGGTGCTGTACTCGAACAAAACTGCGTGTACATTATTCCATTGCTTGAAAAGCTGAACCTGCCTACATCCACAAATTCAATACAAAAAGGGTTGTTTAATGGGAATTTGAAGGAGGAGGAATTCAGGCTTTCTACCGAAGAAAATTTGACAGCAAAGGCTAATCCTAAAAGTTCTACCGGACGCCTGGATGTTTTTACCCGTGTTATCACCGATTACTCTCATCGGTTCGAAGAAATTACAGCCGGTTATAAGGGAAACCTGTACCTGGAAGTTGTCCCAAAATCATTCTCCATAAAAGTAAGAACCGGACATCGTCTAAACCAACTGCGGGTTCGTCATGGTTTTGAAGTTTTATCTGATCAGGATTTGTTGCGAATTCATGCTTCCGATCCCTTGTTATTTGATGAAGATGTAAAGCCGGTTTCCATGGAGAAGATTAAAGTGAAACAGGGATTATTTATGAGTGTACACTTGAAAGGAAAGGCTGGCGATGTGATTGGCTATAAAGCACGAAAGCACAATAATTACATTGACCTGGAAAAGGTGAATCACTACGAAATTGATGAATTTTGGGAGCCTATTTACGCGCGGCAAAGCAATCAACTGATTTTAGAACCGGAAGCTTTTTATATTTTCGCATCCAAAGAGCGGATACGGATTCCTGCTCATCTTGCTTGCGAAATGATGGCTTACGACACCGGCTCCGGTGAACTTCGCACACATTATGCAGGTTTTTTCGATAGCGGTTTTGGCGGAACTATTGAGGATAAAGGAGCCCGGGCCGTTTTGGAGGTTCGTTCTCACGATGTTCCTTTTATGATTGAAGACGGCCAAACGCTTTTCAGTATGCAGTTTGAACCCAATGCCGAGCTTCCGGACTTTATTTATGGTGAAGAAATCGAGAGTAATTATCAGGGACAAGAGTTAAAACTTGGGAAGCATTTCAAACAACCATGAGTCGTTTTTTAGTTAACAAGTGTATTTGCCACAACAAAGAATTTTCTGAAGTAAAAAAGCATGCGGAAGAGAAAGGCTATTCCACCGTCAAAGAATTACAGGCCGAAAATTATTGCAGTAACAGTTGTGGCTTATGTATTCCCTATGTTGAAATGGTGCTCGAAACCGGTGATACTGAATTTGAACCCGGTGCTTATTACAAAAAAAGCAGTTCGTCATGAATATTTTTTTTGTAGAATCAAATCGTGTAACAGGCGATATTTTTGAACTTAAAGGACAAGAAGCTCAACATGCCGCAAAGGTTTTGCGCCTTAGAAATGGGGATGAAATTCATGCAACTGATGGAGAAGGGAAGCGATATACAGGAATTGTTACATCCATAAACAAGGATTCTGTTACAGCCTCCATCAAAGAGAAAAAAGAAGTACCTGAATCCAAGCCACACCTGATTTTAGCGATGGGAATCATCAAGAAAAGAGACCGGCTTGAATTCGCCTTGGAAAAAGCGGTGGAATTAGGCGCTTCAGAAATTGTGCTCTTTAATTCTGATCACACCGAGAAAACCAATGTTCGGGTTGATCGCCTCGAAACGATTGCCATGAGCGCAATGAAACAAAGCTTGCGGAGTTGGCTGCCGAAAGTGCTGCTGCATAAATCTTTGGAAGATGTACTAAAATCTTATCCTGAATTTGAGGTACTGATGGCTCACGAGAAAATAAGTGAAGATTTGAATTCAGAAAGTTCAAAAACTCTCAAAGATAACATGCTATTGCTGGTGGGGCCGGAGGGAGGATTTTCGGATCGTGAGGTGGAGTTAGTTAAGCAGAATGGCGGCGAACTTGTTTCTCTTGGCGAATACAGGCTAAGGGCTGAAACGGCAGCGGTGGCATTTTTAAGCAGATTTATTTAGTACAGCGCGATTTATTTTAGCTGTATTTCCTGAACAAGGGGTTGCAATCCCTAGTTTCGCTGCTTTCATAACTTTTATTATCGCAAGCGAATGTTATCAAGAATAGCTTTAAAAAATGGGATGTAAGGGACAGAGCTCATAATTTTAATATCCTGACGGAAATTAGATTCCTCACCCAAAAACCGGAAGATTTCATCGAGCCTGTTGTTCTTAAAAAGTGAGCGGAATACGTTCAGGCTTTCGTCCGTTGAGTTGGAGAGAATGTGGAGGAGCAGTAAATCGTAGTATCGAAATCGGAACTTCGACTGCTGTGGTAGCGGTGGCTCTTCTCCTAAAATCAAGGCATCGGCAAGTTTTTGTGTGTAGTCCTGAATGCGAGTGAAAGTATAGCCCGTACTCGGTTTTGTCTGTCCGCCAACCGATCCTAAATTGATGATATTGTTTTCATAATAAGGCAGGTATGGGCGGTCTTCCATCGGAATCATCCCAAATTCTATTCTGCGGATTTCGTAATCACTTTTGTCGAGTCCATATTGATAGTAAAGGTATTTCTCGATTTTCTGCTTGTACTCTTTCTTTTCCAAAGGACTACCGGAAAACACAGTGAATTCCAATAACATGGAATGTTGACTATAAGGCAGCCCATACATAAATCCAACCCCGGAGCTGAACTCGTTGTCAAAATCCATGATGGTGAAGGTTTCCGGATCAAAAGCAGGCTCGAAAGTTTGAATTTCCCATCCAAGAAAATGCTGAATAAGTGGATATTTAATTTTGGAAGTATCCAGGTTTTTCGGCTTCAACGCACTTTGAAAAATATAATTCGCGAGATACGTATCTCCGGATTTGGTCAGTAAAGCCGCTTTACTTTTGTTGGATGAAAAATCGGAAATGCTCTCTTCAAGCAGGTCAAAATTCTGATGTTTTCTAAGCTCTCTAAGCACATATTCCCGAAAATCACCGCTGCGTATACAGTAGTATGTGTATTCATTCAGGTACTGAAATGTTTTGTAATCAAGGACTGAAACCCACGTTTTTTTCCATTTTTTGTAGATAATTTCCTTAAAAGGAGGTTCCTGTTTTGCCCAAAAACACCAGGTTTTGTCATTTACCGGAGCAAAAACGGAATCAACGACTAAAACCCGCCCCCTATAACCGCCTTTCGCTAAATACCAGGCAAGGCTGAGTCCCGATAATCCTCCCCCCGCAATGATGATGTCGTATTTAGCCTCAACGTTCACTTAAAAATACCTCCAGAAACAGGACAAGGGATGGAAGTGCGACAAGAACTTTAATAAATTTTTCACAAGTTGAATGAGGATTAATTAAGGAAACTTCAGGTATTGATTATATTCCAAGCTAATGAAAAAGCAAAATGTTTCTATGATAGATTTACGAAGCGACACCGTAACACGCCCAACCCCCAAAATGCTGCAAGCCATGATAGTGGCTGAAACCGGAGACGATGTTTTTGGGGAGGATCCAACCCTGAATGCTTTCCAGGATAAAGTAGCAAAAATGTTTGGGATGGAAGCCGGACTTTTTGTTCCAAGCGGAACGATGAGTAATCAGTTGGGAATCAACGTGTTAACAGAAGCCGGGGATGAAATTCTTATTGAGGAGAAGGGGCATATTTTTAATTATGAAACCGGTGGAGCTTCCTTTTTATCAGGCGTTCAGGTTCATCCTTTGAAAGGGAAAAATGGAAAACTTTCTGTAGAACTTTTGCAGGATATGATTCGCGGAAAGTACGACTGGGAACCACGGACAAAAGTTGTGTGCCTCGAAAATTCCACAAATAAAGGCGGTGGTGATTGCTACTATAAAGAAGAATTGCGCGCGATCAAGAAATTTGCGGATTCAAATGATTTGTTTGTTCACCTTGATGGCGCCCGCATCTGGAATGCTATTACCGAAACCGGGATTGAACCTCAATTTTTCGGGGAGATTGCTGATACCATTTCTGTTTGTTTTTCTAAAGGATTGGGAGCGCCCGTTGGTTCTATGCTACTTTCATCGGAAGAGAAAATTACCAAAGCCCGCCGGCTGCGAAAAATGTGGGGAGGGGGAATGCGTCAGGCCGGACTCCTTGCCGCTGCCGCCGATTATGCCATCGAAAATCACTGGCCGTTGCTGAAAGAAGATCATCGCAGGGCAAGAGAAGTGGCTGATACTATCACTGAATGTCATAGGCTTTCGGTAGATCTGAAAGGTGTATGTACCAATATTTTGTTATTTGAAACTCTTTCAGAGAATGCTTCTTCTGCGATTTCGAAACTACAGGAAAAAGGCGTTTACATGACGCAATTTGGCCCCACAACTATTCGGGCAACGTTTCATTTTCAGGCAGGAGATGAGGATGCTGAGGAGGTTAAAAAGGTGTTGAAGGAGAATTTTTAGAGGGAGAATTCAAAATTCAAAATTAAAGGTTAAGAACTCAGGATTCAGAACCTAATTTCTCAATAACCAAATAACTCAATCTCCCAAACTCTCCACAAGAACATCCACAACTCTCTCGATTTGAGCTTTGGTCATAACAAGAGGAGGGACAAGCCGTATTACATTCCCCGAAGCGGCATTTGACAGTACTTTATGCTCAAACATTTTATCCACTACGGGACGTGCAGGTTTATCAAGCTCCACACCGATCATCATTCCGAGTCCGCGAATATCTATAACGGCTGAATTTCCGGCGGTTTTCTCTTTTAAAAGCTTCATCATGTGAGCACCTTTTTCGGCAGATTGCTCTAAAATTCCTTCATCTTCAATAGCCTGAAGAGTGGCAAGGCCAACTGCGCAGGCAAAAGGATTTCCACCAAATGTTGTTCCGTGTTGACCAAATCCCAGCACCGAGGCCACGCTCTCTTTTGCCATTACAGCGCCGATCGGAATTCCACCGGCCAAAGCCTTTGCAGAAGCAACAACATCCGGCAAAATGCCAAAATGCTGATAGGCATAAAATTTTCCGGTGCGGCCTACGCCGGTTTGTACTTCGTCCAGGATAAGTAGGATGTCGAGCTCATTACATAATGCCCGGGTTTTCTTTAAGAATTCCGCCTCAGCTACATGAACGCCGCTGTTTCCCTGTACAATCTCGAAAACGATGGCGAGCGTATTTTTATCTACGGTTTTTTGCAGAGTTTCAAAATCGTTAAAGGGAACTTGGTCGAATCCGGCAGGCATAGGTTCAAATCCCTGTTGGTAGCCCGGCATCCCCATTCCGATTGTAGTAACCGAACGGCCGTGAAATCCCTGGCTGAGCGAGATTATTTTTCCATCTTTTCCTTTCGAATGGCCATATTTCCGAGCCAGTTTTACGCAGGCTTCCATGGCTTCCACACCACTGTTGCACAAAAATACACGGTCCAACCCCGAAACTTTGACCAGTTTTTCTACAAAAAGGCTTTGCGCTTCCGTGTAATAGAAATTCGAAGTATGAATGAGTTTTCCCGCTTGCTCCCGAATTGCTTCAACAACTTTTGGGTGGCAATGCCCGAGATTATTTACCGCGATTCCACCGAGCGCGTCAATATATTCATTACCATCGGTATCCCAAACCAGGGCACCTTCACCGCGTTCTAATGTTACCGGAAATCGGTTATAAACCTGAAAATGAAATTGCTTTTCGAGCTGCTGAGTTTTATCCATCTGTTCTTAAGATTGTTGAAAAGTTCAAAGATAGGGAAATAGAGGAGAGGTTTTATTTAGGATTCAAGATAAAATTAAAGAATGATTCTTGAACAGTGAAATCACGTAATCTGTACTCAAAATTACTCAGATTCTTCGGCAGTAGCCTCAGAAGGACTGATTGGGATGTATCGCCAGAGATGACATCAGCGAAATCACCGAAATCACACCAATCAGTGATCCAATTTCAACCCTATCCTGCCCCTCTCCAAATCCAGCGTAATAATCTCCACCTTAATAATATCACCAACCCCAACTACTTCGTGCGGATCTTCAATTTTTTTGTTTTCGGCCATATTGGAGATGTGAAGTAGCCCATCCTGTTTTACGCCGATATCCACAAAAGCACCAAAATCGACCACATTACGAACCGTACCTTCCAGTTTTTGGCCTTCTTTCAAATCTTTCATTTCCATCACATCGGTTCGGAGCAGCGGCTTTTGCAATGACTCCCGAGGGTCACGTCCCGGCTTTTGCAGGTTCTCGATAATCAGTTCAAGCGTAGGAACACCGATGCCAATTTGCCCAGCTACTTCCTTCAAATTAATGTTATCCAGTTTTTGAGCAATTTTTTCTTTTTGTGAGGAAAGGTTGTCCAAATCAATGCCAAACAAATTGCAGAGTTTTTCCGCGGCTTCATAGCTTTCGGGGTGAATGGCGGTATTATCCAAAGAATTCTTGGAATCGGGAATACGCATAAATCCTGCTGCCTGCTGGAAACGAAAATCACCAACGCCATCAATGCTTTTAATTTGCTCGCGATCCATAAAAACGCCTTTTTCTTCCCGAAACTTCACGATGTTTTGCGCTACTTTTTTACTCAATCCCGAAATATGCGATAGCAGTGGAGCACTGGCTGTATTCAAGTTCACCCCAACTTCATTCACGCAACTTTCCACCACATCATCCAGTTTACCAGCCAACTGATTTTGGTTAACATCATGCTGATACAAACCAACACCAATAGATTTGGGATCAATTTTCACCAGCTCGGCTAACGGATCCTGAACCCGACGTGCAATGGAAATATTTCCACGCTGGGCGGCATCAAGATCAGGAAATTCTTCACGGGCAATGGTTGAAGCGGAATAAACCGAAGCACCGGCTTCATTCACAATCAAATAAAAAAGCTCTTCTTTGGGATGAAGCTCTTTTCTCTTTTGCAGATAATCCGCAATTATTTGCTCCGTTTCCCGGCTGGCAGTTCCATTCCCAATTGCGATAAGTGAAACTCCATATTTATCAATCAAAGCACCGATTATTTTTTCCGCTTCCGCTACTTTATTTTGGGGCGGAGTGGGATAAACAGTGGTTCCCTCCAGGTATTTTCCGGTATGATCAACCACGGCAACTTTACAACCCGAACGAAACGCGGGATCAATTCCCATAATCACTTTTTTCTCCAGCGGCGGCTGCATCAACAAATTCGAAAGGTTGGTGGCAAAGGTTTCTATGGCATGAGCATCAGCGCGATCAGTGAGTTCATTCCGCAATTCCCGCTCCATAGAAGGGAAAAGAAGCCGTTTATAGGCGTCTTCAACAGAATCCTGCAAATGCTCTGTAAAAATGCTGAGTTCGTTGCTGATCACAATATCATCGATATTCTCCAGCGTTCGTTCTTCCCAAATCTCCGTATTCACAAACAACACGTTCTCACGTTCACCGCGGTTAATCGCTAAAATCTGGTAGGGCTTTAACTTGCTCGCTTTATAGGAGAACTCGTAATAATCTTCAAAATTTGTGCGCTCTTTTACGGCAGGATTTTTCTTTGTACTGATGTTAGCATGCTCCGAAAATATCTCCCGTAATTTCTCCCGAACTTCAAGATTCTCGTTAATCCATTCCGCCACAATATCGGTGGCACTGGCAAAAGCATCCTCAGCTGTATGTACTTCTTTTTCGGGATTGATAAATTTCCCGGCGAATTCTTCCGGATTTCCTTGCTCCGTTTCCTGTTTCCAGATGAGCTCAGCGAGTGGTTCGAGGCCTTTTTCTTTGGCTTTATCTCCGCGGGTTTTTCGCTTTTGCTTGTAAGGGAGGTATAAATCCTCCAAAGTTTTGAGGTCTGTACAAGCTAATATTTGCGCTTCTAATTCAGGCGTCAGTTTCTCCTGTTCTTTAATGCTTTTTAGGATGGTAGCTTTTCGGGCTTCCAAAGTACGCTGTAATTCAAGGGCGTCTCGAACGGCACGGATTTGCTCCTCATCGAGCCCATCGGTGGCTTCTTTTCTATACCGCGCAAGGAATGGAACGGTGGCACCATCATCCAAAAATGCGGAAACGGTGCTTATTTGTTTTGGGTTGAAATTTAACTGTTTGGCAATATGGGAAAATAATTTCGTTTCGCTCATTGATGATATTCATTACAAATTTGAAGGATGAAAATAAGCACTCGGAAGAAAGTATCACATTTATTTCGGGATGAATTTTAGCAAATCCGGTAAATAGAAACAGCCCTTTTCTCAAGCACAGCGAGCTGTTTGTATGATTTATTACTGTAGGTTATACATATTTAAGGACTATAAAATCTATTTCTTAAATGAAATAAATTACTCCAAGGTAATAAGTGGGAGAAAGTAAAATACGAGAGAACATTCTTCATTATTTCTTCACTAATCTGTGGTTTCTTTGTAATGAGTTATACGAATAACTCTAAAAAATAAATATGAGGTGGTTATGAAAAGTTTAGTACTTACCCTGATAATGTTGCTGAGTACAACAATCATTTTTGCCCAAAACTATACTTTAGTTCAAAATGAAAGTGAGGTTGCTATAACCGGTACATCCACTGTACATGACTGGGAATCTATAGCAGAAACCTATAAGGGGGAGGCAAGCATCAAAATAGAAGATGGAAAACTCGTTTCTGTAGACAATCTAAAATTTATTGTAGAAGTAGAATCCATCAAAAGCGGAAAAAGTGGTATGGATAAAAAAACTTATGGAGCATTGAACCAAAAAAAGTTCCCCTATATTGAATTCAACCTGACTGAAATTTCCGAGATAAATTCTGATACCCTAACTGCAAACGGTGACCTATCCATTGCTGGTACAACCAACAAAATACGTATGGAAGTTGCTTATGAAGTTTTGGCCGACGGTTCTGTAAAATTCCAGGGAAATCAGCCGGTAATTATGACAGAATACAACGTCAGCCCACCATCTGCCATGCTTGGTACTATAAGAGCCGGTGATGAAATCAAAGTGAAATTCGATACCAAATTTGCCCAATAAATTAATTCAACCAATCAAACAATAATCAAACCTTTAAGGTCATGAAATCAATAAAATTTACCTCAATCCTTTTACTTGCGATTATTCTGGGTGCAGGTTCAGTTTACGCTCAGTCTGATCGGGATCTGCAATATTTCAGAACTCCCGATAAAACCGGGCTTAATGTATTTGAAGCTCCAAAAACTACCGACATAGAATTTGACGGCTTAAAGGTGCGAATTGGCGGAGCTAACACTCTTCAATTCCAGGCTCTTACTCACGAAAATAGCGGTGCTGTTCCCTTGGGTGAAATTGGCAGTAATTTTAACCTTGCCACTTCTAACTTCGATATTGATGCTCAATTATATGATGGGGTAAGAATGCACTTGCGTACCTACTTATCATCACGCCATCATCCAGAGCCCTATGTGAAAAGTGGGTATATGCAAATTGATAAGCTTGATTTCATTGAAGAAGATTTTATGGCAGACTTAATGGACAAAGTGACTATCAAAGTAGGACACATGGAAATTAACTACGGTGATAACCACTTCAGAAGAAGCGACAACGGCCAGGCTATTTTCAACCCATTCGTTGGCAACTTTATCATGGATTCGTTTACCACAGAAGTTGGTGGTGAAGTATACTATCAAAGCAACGGCTTGCTTGCAATGCTGGGTGTTACTAATGGAAAATTGAACCAAAGTGTTATTCAGCCAGCAGCTGGCTCACCAACCACAAAGCCATCTATTGTTGGAAAGATTGGATATGACAGCCAGATAAACGAAGATTTGAGAGTGCGCCTTACCGGCTCAATCTACACTGCTTCTGAAACAGCAAGTGCTTATTTATACACAGGCGACCGTGCCGGTGCACGATACTACAATGTGTTAACTGTTCCCGGTGGATCAGGCGATTTCAGAACCGGACGTTTCAATCCTGCTTTCAATAATGAGCTGACATCCATCATGATCAACCCATTCGTGAAATTCCAGGGATTTGAATTCTACGGTGTATTCGAAAATGCTTCTGGTAAAGCTGAAGCAGAGCCACTAAGCAGAACATTCAACCAATACGCTGCTGAAATGTTGTACCGATTTGGAGCCGATGAGTCAATCTATATTGGCGGACGATACAACCTGGTAACAGGCGAAACAAATGCCGGAGAAGATGTAGACATTACCAGATTCAACATCGGTGGTGGCTGGTTCATGACCCAAAATATTCTAACTAAGGTAGAATTTGTTAAACAATCGTATGATGGCTTTGCACCCGGCAGTATCTTTAACGAAGGTGAGTTTAGCGGAATCATGTTAGAAGCAGTGATTAGCTTCTAATAGTACCGACCTCATAGGAAAAGGCGAGCCCTGAAAAGTCCGCCTTTTTTTTTGAAGTATTATTTTTTAATGAAAAATAGTGTGATAAAAGCTGTTTAGAAGAGTGGCTTTTTTAATTTTGAGTGATGACTAAATCAAAAACGATATCCAGTTCATCACTTACTTTTATAAGTCCCATAAGAGGAGAGGGAGGAGTGAGACCGAAATCACTCATATTCAGGATTTTATTTCCCCCAACCAGAATAAGTTCTTCGCTGCTCGAAAAGTCATTCAACGGCACGGTATATACCCTTTTTACACCGGCAATGGTGATTGTAACCAACGCTTCTGTAGGCACAACATCAGATTCTTCACCCAATACCAGTTCATTTAAGGTAATGTGGATGAAAGGGTACTTTTCATACAGCAATGTATTTCGGAAGTCCCGGTTAATTCCCTTTCTACCGCAATCAAATTCATCAACTTCCAGCGAAAGCGTAAGGCCTTCTAATCGAATGGAACCATCCGAATAACGATAAGAGTACTGAAGTAAATCCCGCTGAAGTTCATGATCGTATCGACAGCGGAATTCGTTCACATTAGATTTTCCATTAATGCTTAAATTACTCTCATTACTTAGTTGTACTTTTCCAGTCTGTGCAGAAGCGAGAATTGGTACTGTACATAAAGCTGGAATTAATATTTTTTGAAGAACCTTGCTCATACTCATAGTTTCTTTAAAAGTAGCCGAAGAATTTAAATTTTTGATGAAGATTAGTATAAATGATACAACAATTATTAGAAGCCGCAACCGATATTGCTAAAATTGGCGGCCATCACACTTTAAAATATTTTAAGAAGGATGTAGAAATTATCAGCAAATCTGATAACTCTCCGGTGACCATAGCCGATCGCGAAACAGAGCAAATTTTGCGTCAGGAAATTTCAAAACGATTTCCCGATCATGGAATTATTGGTGAAGAATATGAACGCGTTAATGAAGGCAGCAATGTTCAATGGGTTTTAGATCCTATCGATGGAACAAAGTCTTTTATTCACGGAATTCCTTTTTACACCACATTGATAGGCGTTTTAATTGATAACGAGCCCAAAGTAGGAATTATCTATGCGCCCGCCCTTGAGGAATTGTGCGCAGCTGCAATTGGCCATGGTGCTACCTTAAATGGCAAGGCATGTAAAGTCCGTGATACCGAAACTTTGGATGAAGCTTCATTTTTAGTCACTGACATTTACCGGTTTCAGGAAGAAAGGCATCAGAATTTATTCGAAGAACTTTTAGGAAAAACAAAACTCCACAGAACCTGGGGCGATGCTTACGGCCATATGATGGTGGCTACTGGTCGCGCCGACTTAATGTACGATCCCGAATTAAGTATTTGGGATGCTGCCGCACTTTTACCTGTTGTTCAGGAAGCCGGTGGAGTTTTTAGTGATATTCACGGCGTCCAAACCATACATTCCGGGAATGGTTATTCAACCAACAAGAAATTATTCCCTGAAGTAAAGAAAATTTTTGAAGCACATTTAAAATGAAATCAGTCAGCGCATTTTTACTCCTTTTCCTATTTACCTGTACGGTTTTTGCGCAGGATAATCACCCCGAAGAAACTGCGTATGAACCTTATCCCGAATTACCATTTCAATTAGAACATCTGATGCTGAATCTCACTATCGAGCCTTCTGAAGCATTGATTAAAGGTATCGGGCGATATGAAATAAAATCCCGAAGAGACGAACTCAACGAAGTGGTTTTACATACTTCTGATTTTGAAATTCAGAGCATCACAATTGGAGACCGGCAACTGGAATATCGTGTTTCGGGCGACTCACTCATCATTCAGTTAGAGGATACTTTAGGAATGGGAGAGAAAAGTCAATTTCATATTACCTGGCAAAGTAATTCTTCTTATGGAATCCATACCGACGCAAATGGCCATCTTTGGACTTCCTTACAGCCGAAATCCAATCACCATTGGTTTCCTGTTTTTGATCATCCCGAAGTTGAAAGTACGGTAGAAGCTTTCCTTACCATTCCGGCAGAAATGGAGGCGGTTTTTAATGGAAAATTTATTGGGGATGAAATTCTTTCCACCGACGAAAAGAAGGTGCAATGGAAGTCAGAAGTTCCAATTCCGGTAACGGGAATTTCAATTGCGGTAGGTAAATTTGTGAAACGTGAAGCCATTTCTGGTATCAAAGATATTTCTGTTTTTGCGGGAGAATTAATTTTGATGAAAGAAGTTGCCGATGGTTTGCTTCGTATAGCGGTTTCGTCACTCAAAGAAATTGAGCGGAATCTCTCTTTTGAATATCCCTTCGAGGCGTTGAATATTGTGGTACTTCCCGATCATAAATGGGATGAACGGCAGACCGGAGCCGGCGTAATTTATCTCTATCAGAATCTGGGTTCTTTGGCAACTCAACTGCGCCGTGGAATTGCGGAACAGTGGTTTGGGCAACATCATCGATACCTGGACGAAACCGAAAACGCGATGAATTATGAGTTTTTGAAAGCATCTCTGTTAAGAAATTCAGATACAGAACAACTTAATAATACTGATTCTCTCCACTCAATCAGTGCCTGGAATTATTGGGAAACCGGCTATGAAAATTCAAGCGAATCATTTCTGAAAAATACGGTAGAACAGTCTTTACCCGATTTAGTGAAAAACTTCAAAGGAGTTACTCACTGGAGTGATTATGCGGATTATTGGTATCAGGATACCGGTTTTTATTGGGATTCACTTTCTCAGGAAGAAAGCAGCAGCGACGGAACAGGCGAGAATTCTGTGTACTCAGTGGAATATATTTTTGATGAGGCTAATTCCACACTTCAGTTGATTTTCGAGGCTGAAGAAAATCCTTTGGAAACATTGGCTGGTGTCGAAGTTACCGAGATTGGTTTTTCAGATACTACCACTTCCGAAATAAGTTTTACCGGCGTTCAGGATACTATTAATGTAGATATTTCTACCTCTGTAGAGTATGTGACTCTTCAGCCAAAAGACGGCTCCCGTGTTCAGCTGAATGAACAAAAGCCATTTATTTTCCTGATAAATCAGCTTCGAAGCACAGATGCTGAAAACAGGACGAAAGCCGCTAAAGGTTTGATGAAGTATTCTGAAAACCCCGACCTGCAATTGGCTTTACGGGATATTTTAAGGGGAGAAGAGGATTCAGAAGTAAGAGCCGCGTTATTAGAAACACTCGGCGTAATTATTGGCGGTTCATCCGGTACAGAGCAAACTTTTTTAGCCGCGCTAAGATCAGATAGCGAAGTAGTTCAAATTGCGGCGGTCAAAGCATTATCTAATTATGAGGGGAATGAGGAGGTGAAGTACACCGTTCAGAACCGGGCTGTTCAGGCGGAATCGGATACTCTGTTTCACACAGCATTAAAAACATATAGCCAAATTGCTAACAGCGGTGAGATGATTTCTCTGGCCAACAGGCTTGAAAACTCTGACTCAACAGGAGTAAAATCTTTGAAGGCGCTTCGATTTGCTGCGAAAGAAGATACAACCGGTAGATCTTTTGAAGCGGCTGATCGCTTTTTAAGTGAAAGATTTCCTTATTCCATCAGAAAAGAGGCTTTAGATTTGCTTCTGAATTATCAGAATAATGGAGAATATTGGCAAACAACGTTACATAGTTTGTCCTCAGATCGTGATCCAAGAATCCGGTATTTGTCTTTTCAAGCAATCAACAGAATTTCCAATGATGCCGCCCAGGAAATTTTAAAATCAAGAGAAAAAGAAGAATTCGATCCAAGAGTTTTACATAAAATCCAGGAATTGTTGAGGAGTCTTTAGTCAATTTTAACCAGGCTCTAATCCTGGAATCAAATTCTTTTTCAGTGATTATTCTTAGCCTTGCTTCACCCATTTTGCCAGTTCAGAGAAAGTAGGCTTTTTGCCGTACATCAGAATACCAACACGGTATATTTTAGCCGCCAGCCAGATAATCCCGAGGAAAGTCACCACCATTAAAATGATCGAAACGGCTATTTCCCAAAAAGGAACAGAAGTAGAAGCAATCCGCGATATCATATTAATGGGGGCGGTTAGAGGGAACAGCGATGAAAACACAGCCAATGCTCCGTCCGGGCTTTCGATCACTTTTGTGTTCAGGAAATACCCTATGAAAATCGGAATAGCGACAGGAATCATAAATTGCTGCGTGTCCTGCTCTGTTTCAACGGCTGCGCCAATTGCGGCGAAAACAGCGCTGTAAATCAGAAATCCGAGGAAGAAGAAAATAAAGAAATACACAAATACAGAAGGATCAACAATCATTTGATTGAGTGAAGCCGGGTCGAAAGAAGATGCGGCTGCTTCTGCGGCTCCTTCAGGTAAACTTTCCATTTGTGCGTCCATAATCAAAGTTGCGATAGGAGCGGCGGCAATGGAAAGGCCGATGTAGAATAATATCCAGATACCAAACTGCGTAACGGCCATGGCAAGAATGCCAAAAAGCTTCCCGAACATTAACTCAATAGGCTTAATAGATGATGCGATAACCTCCACAATCCGGTTCGTCTTTTCCTCAAGAACGCTTCTCATCAGAATTGATCCGTAGATGAAAATCCCCATAAAAATGAGGAGGCCAAGTACGAAACCCAATGCGGATGCGAAAAGGGTATTGTCTTTTTCTTCACCCTCAGCGGTAAGTTTTATGGCTTCCAGGCCTGTTCGGGTTTCAAAAATATTTCGAATTTCAGAGGACACATTTTCGCGGGAAAGGCGTTCTTCCCGAACTGCATCACGTAAATCAGAGCGAACCGCGCTGATAAAAGATAAGCCGCCACTGCCGCCATGCATCAGCACCGGTGATTTCGAATCCATGATAACCGCATCATCAAGAATAATGAAACCATCCATTTCGCCTGCTAAAACCTGCGATCTGAGTGAATCTGTTGGCACGTTACTTACATCAAAATAGCGGGCTTCATTGGCTTCTTGCAGCCTTTCATAAAGTACTCCGGTGTTATCTAAAATTCCGATCTGCTTTTCTACATCCGAATCCGAAATACTGATGAAAACAATAATGGCAAGAAAAGCAACTAAAGCCAGAGGCGTAAGAGCGGTTGAAATAATGAACGACTTACTTTTTACTTTTGTGAGATATTCTCTTTTAAGTACTAAAAATATTTTTTGAAAACTCATGATAATCCAAGCTCCGCTTTTTTGATGTTATCTTCCCCGACCGTGGAAATGAAAATTTCGTTTAAAGATGGTTCAATGCGTTCAAATTTGTGAATTTCTGCATGTTCCATCGCAAGCTTCAAAATATCCTGCATACTTTGGCCATTCAGCACCCTGATCTCAGCAAAGTTTGTAGACCGGTTATTGATGCGTACATCAGTGAGTTTATCCAAAAATGATCCATCGCCTTCAAACTCAAGATTGATGGTGTTATTTCCGAACGATGATTTTATCTCCCGGAGTTTCCCCTGTAATACCGCTTCTCCATTGTTGAAAAGGCAGATATCATCACACATTTGCTCCACTTGTTCCATGCGGTGTGTTGAGAAAAGAATGGTTTTGCCCTGATCTTTTAACTCAATAATGATTTCTTTCAAAGTTTCACTGTTGATGGGATCAAGTCCACTGAAAGGCTCATCAAAGATGTAAATATCAGGATCGTGAGCGATGGTGGCTATAAACTGTATTTTTTGCGACATCCCTTTTGACAGTTCACCCACTTCCTTCTTTTTCCAGTCGGAAGCGCCAAATCGCTCAAGCCAGTAATCAATAGCTTTTTTTGCTTCTTGTGATTTCAACCCTTTTAGCTGGGTCAAATATAACAGCTGATCCATTACCTTCATTTTTTTATAAAGGCCCCGCTCTTCCGGCATATAGCCAATCATGGTTTGCGTCTCAGGACTCGCTTCAATTCCATTTATGGTAATATTACCCGAATCGGGCGTAAGAATATAATTGATCATTCGGATGGTGGTAGTTTTACCAGCACCATTAGGCCCGAGCAACCCGAATATGCGCCCTTTTTCAACTTCGAAATTCACATCATTTACAGCAACAGTTTTCCCAAATGCTTTTTTGATGTTATTCACTTTAATAACTGCCATAATTGCCTCAGTGTTAATTAATTAAAAAGAGTGGAAGAATGACCTGTATTTCTTTGCAAGATGCCCAAAGATTCCTTATTACTTATATATGCAATTAGTCATTGCCCCGAACAACGAAATTAAACATAATAGGTTTCAGTAAAAGATGCACATACTTCATATTAGTGCTGAATGTTTTCCAGCGGCAAAAGTAGGCGGTCTTGCAGATGTGGTGGGTTCACTGCCAAAATATTTAAACAAGCTCGGAGAACATTGCGAAGTGTTAATCCCAAAGTATGGCAATCATTGGCTCTCTTCCAAAAAATTTGAAGTGGTTTATGAAAGCTCGTTTTTGATGGGTTTGGATAAAGTTTCTTTCTCCGTTCAGAAGCTGAAGGAGAACAATCTGGGATATCCTTTTTTTGTGATTGATATTCCCGGCCGCTTCGACAGGCCCGGTATTTATATTGATCCCTGGTCGGGGCACGGGTATTGGGATGAATTCGAACGCTTTTTGGGATTCCAGATTGCGGCGCTCGAATGGGTAAAGCACCAAAAAAATAAACCGGATATTTTGCACTGTCACGACCACCACACCGGATTGCTTCCTTTTATGATGGCACAGTGCAATCGCTACCGAGAGTTATCTGGAATTCCTGCCGTTACAACCGTTCATAATGCGGAATATCACGGCCAATACGCTCTCGATAATTATAAGCAGCTGCCCGCTTTTAACATCAAGAATATTGGGTTGCTGGAATGGAACGGGGAGTTGAATTCGTTGGCATCCGCGTTGAAATGCGCTTGGAAAATCACCACTGTTTCTCAGAGTTATATGGATGAATTGGCCGAGGAAAGCAGCGGGCTTGAGTCACTTTTCCGGCAGGAGAGGCAAAAATCTACCGGGATTATCAACGGAATTGATACTGAGGTTTGGGATCCTGAAACAGATGAATTGCTGGAATTCAATTTCACCACAAAAAACAGGAAGACTGGAAAGCAGAAGAACAAAGAATTTTTGTGTGAGGAATTTGGGTTGAATCCTGAGTTCCCAACTATTGCTTTTATAGGAAGGCTGGTTCGCGAAAAAGGGGCTGACTTACTTCCTGATCTTTTCAAGGAGTATATCCATTCAGGAAAAGAAGTGAATTTCATTTTATTGGGAACGGGAGATCCTCAGCTGCACCAAATCTTTTCGCGCATGCAAAACGATCATATTGGTTATTTTGATGCCACTCTGGAATACAACGAAAAACTGGCGCATCAAATTTATGCAGGCTCCAATTTTATTCTGATGCCTTCCCGTGTTGAACCTTGCGGGCTCAACCAAATGTTTGCCATGAGATATGGAACTGTGCCGATTGTTCGCGGAGTAGGAGGACTTAAGGACAGCGTGCGTGATATTTCGGAGCCGGGCGGTTATGGAATTATTTTCAAAGACTTCAGTTTAGAAGAAGCGTCTGCCGCAATCGATCGTGCCGTAGATTTATTTTTCACCCAAAAAAAATTCGGGAAAGTTAGTAACACCGTCATGAAGCTCGATTTTTCCTGGAGCCGCTCGGCCCGTGAGTATTTAAAAATGTATAAAGCTTTAAACCAAAAATAGAGGAAATATGAAAAGCTCAGTTATTGCTGTAATTTTAGGAGGAGGCAGGGGTACACGGCTGTTTCCGCTTACCGATCATCGTTCGAAACCAGCAGTTCCTGTGGGAGGAAAATATCGTTTGGTGGATATTCCCATTTCAAATTGTTTGAATGCCGGAATTCGTAGGATTTATGTGTTAACCCAATTTAATTCCGCTTCCTTAAATCGTCACATCAAAAACACGTATAATTTTGATGTGTTCAGCAGCGGTTTTGTAGACATTTTAGCAGCAGAACAGACACCCGATAGTCAGGATTGGTTTCAGGGTACAGCCGATGCGGTAAAGCAATCGGTACATCATATGGAGAATCATGATTATGAGCATGTTCTGATTTTATCCGGCGATCAGCTTTATCAAATGGATTATCGCAAGTTATTACAACGTCACAAAGAAAATAACGCGGATTTAACAGTTGCCACCATTCCCGTAAAGGCTGCCGATGCTACAGGTTTCGGGATTATGAAAACAAATGGTGAGGGAATCATCGAAAGTTTTGTGGAAAAACCCTCAGCGGAAGAGCTGGACAAATGGAAGTCGAAAGTTCCTGAACCGTATAGCAGCGAAGGCAAAGATTACCTTGCCTCGATGGGGATTTACATATTCAACAGAAGTGTACTTAAAAAGCTATTTGATGATAACCCCGATGCTACGGATTTCGGTAAGGAACTTATTCCAAAATGTGTGACCGGTGGACAGAAAGTGTGCAGTTATGAATTTGGCGGTTATTGGACGGATATCGGAACTATCGATTCTTTCTTTGAAGCCAACCTTGCTTTAGCCGATACCATCCCTGATTTCAACCTCTACGATAATGAGAATTTCGTTTATACACGCGCTCGTTTACTTCCCGCATCAAAACTTATGGGCACTACACTTGAGCACGCGCTAATGGCAGAAGGATGTATCATTGAGGCAAGCCGCATAGTTCGGTCTGTTATTGGGATTAGGTCAAGGATTGGGAAAGGATCAACGGTGGAGTATTCAATCTTGATGGGGAACGACTACTTTCAGGATCGTTCGGTTGTGGAAAGCGCATCAGCTGAAAAACCAGCTTGGGGAGTAGGGCAGCGTTGCTATATCAGCAATGCGATAATTGATAAAAATGTTGCCATTGGGAATGATGTACGCATTGTGGGGGGGAAGCATCTCGAAGACGGCGACCATAAATATCATTATGTGCGCGATGGAGTCGTAATTGTGAGCAAGGGAACTGTGATTCCTGACGGAACCATTATTTGATCAATCCCTTAGTAAGGTTTCAATTTCTTTCTTGATGGTTCCATCCTCAAAATATTTATAGAGGTCTTTGCCCGGGCAAACGGTTTGTGCGGAGTAATCTTTATGACTGGCAATAGAGTCTACCGGAATTTCATATTCGCTGGCAATCCAGGCGCTAAGGTGTACGATGGCATCAATCTGAACCGGTTTAATCTTTTGAATTTCATAATTTCCCACAACATTGATGAGCGCGTGACCTGTAGGGTCATACTCTGTATTGGTGTCGCCAGGATATTCAAGTGGCCGGTTTTCAAAAATCTTTCCTTCTAAATCGATTGTGAAATGATAGGGGATATCAATCCATTTTTTATCAATCTGGCTAAAGGTCTGCAAGTTTCGCATGTATTCGTAAGGATTTTTATCCTCTAAAAACTCGACACCTGCATGGTGAATGGTGATGTGCGTGATTTCATGCTTTTCAATCTCACCCGTTAAAGCTTTACCTCCCCACTCTTCTTTAGAAATGATATCCGGTTTTTCCACTTCATTTGTTGAAAGGAATAAAAAACTTCCTGAGATAAAAGAAAGAAGGATGATCAGTAATTTCATGTGCGTAATGTATTAGTATTTTCAATTCCGAAGTCCATACCATCCTTAACTCCCCGAACTATATCTTCAAGGCTAAAAACCAAACTCAGAATAAGCGCAACTACCGCTACCCAAATTAACACTTTTTTTGGTTTAGATTTAAAGATCCCATACTTGTGGTTCAAAAAAATCATCACAAATAAAGTAACCGATATCCCTAATAAGAAATCAGACATTTGTCCCCTGTATTTTACCGAAAAAAAAAAGCCACTCTTTTTTTGAGTGGCTTATAGTATAGCTAAAACAAGTTTTAAAGTCTAAGCAGTTTCAAGTAGGTTTTTTAGGGTAATTCCTATTTCTGCCGGACTTTCTACCACGGTAATTCCCGCGGCTGCCAATGCTTTCTTTTTCTCCTGAGCGGTTCCTTTTCCACCGGAAATAATAGCGCCTGCATGCCCCATTCGTCGGCCGGGAGGAGCTGTACTTCCCGCGATAAAGGCTACAACAGGTTTTGTTACATGTTCTTTGATGTAAGCTGCGGCTTCTTCTTCAGCGGTTCCGCCAATCTCACCAATAAGCACAATGGAATCGGTATTTGGATCGTCCTGAAGTAATTTAACAGCATCAAGATGTGTAGTTCCTATGATTGGGTCTCCGCCAATTCCAATGGCTGTACTTTGTCCCAGCCCTTCTTTTGTGAGCTGATCAACTGCTTCGTAGGTAAGTGTTCCTGAACGGGAAATAACGCCCACTTTTCCGGGAGTGAATATACTGCCGGGCATAATTCCAACTTTGGCTTCTCCGGGAGTAATTACGCCAGGACAATTAGGCCCAACCAATGTAGCTCCACGGCTTTTTACAATCTGTCGGGCTATAATCATATCCTTAACGGGAATGCCTTCGGTGATACAAATAATAACTTTGATGCCTGCAAAAGCTGCTTCCGTAATGGCATCTCCTGCAAAAGCCGGGGGTACAAAAATAATGGAAGTATTGGCTTTTTCCTGATCCACAGCCTCAGCTACCGTGTTAAAAACACGGCGATCTAAATGTTTCTGGCCGCCTTTTCCCGGGGTTACTCCGCCCACTACATTGGTGCCGTACTCTATCATTTGTTCGGCATGGAAGGTCCCTTCGCTTCCTGTAAATCCCTGTACAATCAGGCGGGTATCTTTTCCTACTAATACGCTCATTTCAATAATTTGATGATGATTAAAATTGGGGTCGGGAATATAGCATGAAAGGAAGGGAATTGAAATTGCTTTATTTGTGATTTTGGTGTCGTCATTGCGAGGAGATTTTGATTTCTGTAATGGGAAGGTGTATTTCGACGAAGCAAACTCCTTGATTAAGATTATGAGCGAATTCAGGGAGATTGCCGCGTCGGGAAGCAGGGTAATCTTGAAATACATTTCGGGCTCCTCGCAAAGACAGTGTAGGATGGGTTAAGTAGCATGGATAGTCATTGCGAGGAGCTTTTGAATTTGATGGGGGAAGAGATACATCGGCGAAGCAAACTCCTTGATAAGCTTTTTAAGCGAATTCAGGGAGATTGCCCCGTCGGCGAGCTTGGTTATCTTGAACTGCATTCCGGGCTCCTCGCAATGACGGTGGTGGAGTACTTGCAAATACTGTAACAAACTTTGAATTCCATCCTTACTTCATCCCCAAAATTGTTATCATTGTTTTATGATAAGTGACGAGAAAAAAGAGGAGGTCCGGGCAGCCGCTGATATTGTGGAGGTGGTTTCGGACTACGTAAAACTCAAACGTTCGGGGAGCGGATACACCGGGCTGTGTCCTTATCATAATGAAAAAACGCCTTCTTTTAATGTTACACCAAAGTTGGGAATTTTTAAATGTTTTGGCTGTGGTGAATCCGGCGATGTGTTTAAATTTGTGATGGATCAGGAAGGGATTGGATTTGTGGAATCCATTCGTCAGCTTGCCGAGCGCTATGGAGTTTTCATTCCAGAAGATGAAAATGAAGAACCGAGCGAAACTACTCAGCTTCGGGAAGGTATTTATCACGCCCTGAAGTTTGCGGGCGTTTATTTCTATCGTAACCTGATTGAAAATCCCGACGCCGAAAAAGCGCTTAAATATTTAGAAGGAAGAGGGTACAGTGCTGCGGTTTTTAAAAAATATGGATTAGGCTACGCTCCGTCTGGCGGTGAAGATCTTTTTAAAGCCGCCAAAAATGTCGGAGTTGCCGAAGAGTATTTGATTGAGGCGGATCTGATAAAGAGAAGTAACCGTGGAGACGGTTTCTACGACACTTTCCGGGGCAGGCTGATGTTCCCAATTTTCAATCCTACGGGCAAGGTTATCGCTTTTGCGGGACGTGTTTTGGGGAATGAAAAGACCGCGAAATACATCAATTCTGCACAAACTAAAGTGTATAATAAAAGCGAAGTGGTGTATGGGGTGAATTTTGCTCGGAATGAAATCCGGAAGCATAAAGAAGTAATTTTAGTGGAAGGATACACCGATGTTATTACTCTGATGGAGCATGGAATCGGGAATGTGGTTGCAAGCAGTGGAACTTCTCTTACTCCCGGACAGATGAAGATTCTTCACCGGTATGGCGAGCGAATTATAATGATTTATGATTCCGACAGTGCCGGACAAACGGCTATGAAGCGCGGAATCAATATTGCGCTGCAGGAAGGCATGGAAGTGCAGTTGCTTGAATTGCCCGAAGGGCAGGATCCGGATTCTTTTGTGAAGCAGTTTGGGAAAGAATCTTTTGAGGAGTTGAAGAAAGAGGAAGCCGGTGATTTCGTGAATTTTTTGCTGCAAAAAGCGGAAGAAGAACAGCGGCTGGAAAAACCTGTGGAGCAGAAAAAAGTAATTTCAGAGATACTGGAAGCCATTGCTCATATTCCGGACGAGATTCAGAGGCAAGTGTATGTGCAGCATCTGCATCAGAAAACGCAGAAATTTCGCCGCGGAACCGACCGTGATTTATTCCTGGAACTGGAGCGGGTGTTGAATGCAAAACGGCTTGAGGATAATCGCTCCCAAAAAAGAGAGGAGGTAAGGCAACGTGTTCAGGAAGAGCGGGGAGAAAACAGGCCGGATGCCGAAGTCCCTTTTCCAGAAGATGATGTTCCCGGATTTAAGCCTCAGCCGCCATCACCCCAAACAAAAAAGAAGCCACATTACGAGAAAGAACTAATTCGCCTAATGATCACGTACGGCCGTGATATGGTGGAATTTATCTGCTCAATCACTAACGACCGTTTATTTGAGGACGAAGAATTACGGATGTTTTTTATGGATATCGTTGAGCGGTATAAAAATGAGGAAGAAATTTCGATTAAGGCTTATACGGGGAAACCGGAACCCTTTCCAAGGCTGGCGGGAGATGTGTTATTAGAGCAGTATTCGGCAAGTGAGCGCCATGCTGAAAAAGTGGGGCAAAAGTATGAGCCTGATAAAAATCCATATCGTTCAGCGAAAAGCACTATTCGTACCTTTGAAATCAGCTTTTATAAGCGAAAACTGAATGAGCTTTCTGCAAAAATTGGACAAGCTTCGGGCGATGAGAAACTGGAACTGATTAAAAAGCAGAAAGAGATAAAGTCGAAGCTTACCCGAAGAGACAGCACGGATCCTGATGATTTATATCCTGACCCGGAAAACGCGCCAAAAGAACAGGTTAGTGATGGGGGGTTCAATTATAAGATGAGGAACAGGGATCACTGATTACACAGATTACGGTGATTTCACTGATTTTACAGAGACAACTGATGGCGTTGATTTGAATGGGGTGGCTTTAATTTTGGGTTAGGGCATAAATCAAAATATTGGCTCCCATTTGGAGGGCTTTTTGTCGGATATCCGCGGGGTTATCGTGGATTTCAGCGTCGGCCCAGCCATCTCCTAAATTTGATTCCACAGAATAAAAAACTACCAACTTCCCGTCTCTGTAAATTCCATATCCTTTGGGTGCTTCATTATCGTGCTCATGAATTTTTGGCAACCCGCTGGAGAATTCAAAAACCTGGCTGTAAATAGAATGATTGAAAGGAAGCTCCACAAAATCTTCATCAGGAAAAACCTCTTTCATAGCCGGACGAATAAACTCATCTATACCATAATCATCATCTATATATAAAAAACCGCCGTTTTCGAGGTACTCCCTAAGGTTACGGACCTCCGCTGAGTTTAAGGTGATATTTCCATGGCCTGTTAAAAATAGAAAAGGGTAGGTGTGCAATTCTGCGCTGCCAAGGGAAACGTCCTTGTAAGAATCTGAGATATTGATTGGCACATTTTCTTTAGTGAAGCGGATCAGGTTTTGAAGCGCGGAAGGATCGTTATACCAATCACCGCCGCCTCTGTATTTTGCTCGTGCGATTTCAAATTCCCCGATAGACTGAGCATAGGCTTCGATTGGACTGCACAACAAAACAGATCCGAATAATACGTAGAGAATGGTTTGGCGCATAAACATTGCAGGAATAGTTATTTGATAAATTATTTACAGAAAATATAAGTACTATAGAAACCACATTTTAATAAGATACAATTTCGTGAAAAATTTCATCTTTCTCTTTTTTGTAATCACTTTTTCGGGAAACCTACTTGCTCAATCCGGTTCATATATACAGCACTCAGCTTTTCAGGAAGAAGCTTTTGAAACGGCTTACGAGTTGAGCGTACCTGATGACTTTTTGTTTTTAGTTGATGATGAAATACAACGGGTGAACTTCAATCCAGCCCGCGCGCTTTCGCACCCAAATGCTTTTGTTGCCAGCGGCATACGTGCAGGAAGGTATACTAACAAAAATATTTCAACCTTAGTACCTACTAATTCAGGGAAATGGTTTATCTCTTTAGGTGGAAATACAGAGTTCAATGAAAACGAGTATGGGAATTCAGAGTTGAGTGTAGATGCAACCACACAGACATCCGGTAATAGCACCACTTACAGAAATCAATATCTTTCTGATTCTGTAGAAGGGTTACAAAAAAGAAATACGAACAGGGCAGAGTTCAGGCTTCTGAAGGTTTTTGGTTCAACACCAGAAACAGCTGTTGCAGTCGGGATTTTTGGAGGATTCTATCAGGACACAGATAAAAAAGAAGAATTCAGACTATATACTCGCGGAGATAATTATGAAGTATTTAGGGAAGACACTTTATACAGAAGAAATAATACTACAAGAGCTGCTTTAGATGACAGATTTACTCAAAATGTAAATCAACAGGTTGTTGCGGGGCTCGAGTTCTACAGATGGAATAATGGGAACGACAGCAAACACAGGTTGTTTGTGCAAAAAAACACCTACGAAGCATCCTTTATTTTAAAGAATCAAACAAACATAGAAGAACTAAGAGAAGAAAGATGGATAAATTCTACAACAAACCGCACTACCATAGCTAATCATGATCAGGTGGATAATAGTGAGGCAGGACCGGTTCTTTTGAGGTATGAAGGGTATAAAAATTTCAGGCTTAACTGGCTGGGAAAAGACTTTTTTTTCGCTAACGCCCAGGCACTGTATAGTTTTGGTGAATATGATGCGGACATTTATCGAAGAAACAGAACAATTAATACAATCGATTCTGAAGATCCGATTATTAGTGAAGAAACAGCCGAAAATGAACTGATTAATGCTGAGGATAATTTTTATCGTGGACGAATTTCTTTAGGATATGCAATCACTTTAAAAGAGGATGATTTTACACTGTTTACCGGGTTCAACCCTTTCTACGAATACAGTGCGATTAGTACTTCAGTTTTAGAAAATTTTATCCAAATCAGAGAGGAAAATGGGAAACATTCCGGAGGAATTCTTGTGCCTTTATACGCTTCTTTTGCGCTCTCGGATAATTTTAGCATTTGGGGCGGTTCCAATATAAGGGGGCAGTTCAATTATGATGAAGTGAAAAGGAAAGTATATCCTGAAATAAGCGATATCAGTCCATTAGCGCAGAATTATGTGGTTCCAGCTCAAAACAAATCTGTTATGAAAAGCTATTCTACCAACCAAGATTTGTATTTCGGATTTAAAGCAGACCATAAGTCGGGGATTAGTGCGATAACGAATTTTAGAGGAAGTCTTACAAGCTTAAATAACTGGTTTTTTACCCTTCGATACTCTTACTAATTACGTTTCAGATAAATAGCCGCTGTATCGGTAGCTAAAGCACCAAACACGCCAATTCCGCCCTCGATATTATAAATTACATTTTGAATTTCTCCCGGAGAAAGAGAAGAACCTCCCAACTGTACGGTTTGAGATCGTACAAAATCATATAGGTTGTCATCAATTGCGTTCGCCACCAAAAGGTTGTCCTCGAAATATGAAAACCCGCTCCAGGGATATTCAATCCTTACGGAGCCATCTTCATTTTTCACAAAACTACCTTCATTGATTATTCCCGTGCTGTTATTGGCAAAAAGTCCGAGATCTCGCGGATCTTTTCCCTTGCTTTCGAAAACTTCCTGATAAAACGGAGTGAGCATACTTTCTTTAGGGTTCAAGCCAAGGGCATTCAAAATAAATATGCTTTGGCGGTCAGGATATTTACTGACGCCCAGGGTGATTTGAAGTCTTTCGGGGGATTGATAGACAATAGAATCGGGCAAATCAGGATGGATACTGAAAGTGTCGGGAACAGTGGTATGGGCCATAATTGAGTCTTCGGTATCCGGAAATTGTATCCGTAGTTCATAAGTTCTCAAGGGTAGTACTTCATGTACATTACTGGTGGAATATCTTCCCTTGGATTCAAATCCAAAAGAATAAACAGTTTCAATTTCGCTAAAAGGCCCTGTGGAAAGAAGGCGAATTTCAACTTCAGCATTATTTACTCCATAACTGTCTTGCCCATAATTGAATTTCTCATCGGCGATTACCGTCTTAAAAAGGCTGACATTTGGGAGCGGCCGCCCGGCAACAAGATAAGCTTCAACGATAAATTGCTCCTCGTAGCTATCCTGCGCATAATCTTCACAAGATTGTAATGAAAGAAGGAGAATTTGAAATATGATCAGAGCGTATTTCATACTTAGAAGTTTAATGTGAATGAAATTGAAGGAAGAAAAGGAAGCATATAAATTTCAGCCCGTTCGGCAGGGTTAGGTTTGAAATAATAGTTATAGAACCACACGTTTCTACGGGAATAAACATTAATCAGTTGAAGCTGAAATTCAGAATCCACCCGGTTGAATAACTCTCCGCTGCGAGAGATTGATAAATCTAAGGTGTGATAGGCTGGCAGGCGTGAGGCATTAACTTTACCAACAGTAACTACATTACTTCTTTCGTTTGTCCAGGGTAAATCACTTATCAGGTACCGGCCTAAAGCTTCTGTATATGCTTGCCCGGAGGCATAACTGAAGGAAGCTCCCATTCTCCAGCGAGATGCAAATTGATAACTTGCGGTAACCTTTAGATCGTGACGGCGGTCATATTTTGGTGGATAAAAGCGTGCTTCCCCATCAGATCCTGTATTAAAACCTGGAAATTTACGCCAGGTATTGCCCAGCGTGTATCCAATAAACCCTGACAATTTTCCGGCTTGTTTCTCGAAAAAAACTTCTAACCCATAAGCGTAACCTTCCCCGGTTCGAAATAAATCTTCATATGCCAATCCCGATACATCCGGAATAAAAGGATCCAGTTCAAAAAGATCCGACATCGTTCGATAGTACGTTTCAATGTTGAAATTGTATCCTTCGAAGGGGATGGTATTAACGCTAAAAACAACCTGATTTCCTGAAGAGGGCGGAACGCCTTCAGCTGCAGAAAGCCAAACATCAAAGCCGGAAAAAGCCTCATTAGAATTGAGGGTCAAGAACTGATTGTAATGCCCAAAAGATGCTAATAATCTAAAGCGTTTGGCAGGAATAAATTCAAAAGACCACCTCGGCTCTAAACGGATATAATCTCCATTTGAATGGTAGTTGAATCTTAGCCCGGGTGTGATTCTCCACTTCTTCGAAGGCATCCATTCGTTTTGCATATAAACGGATGCATATTTGCTCTCAAGGCGATTTGCAAAATTATCCGTTCCATATAAATTGTCCTGTAATTTCAGGGAGGAAATCCCCGCCCAAACTCCCATTGATAAATACTGGTTATGCTTTGCGGCATATTCGAGATTCCATTTTGCCGAATAATCCTCGATATGATTTTCCCTTTCAAAATTTGTACCGGTAAGGTGGAATTCAGATTGGTTAAAATATTGAGCCGCTGAAATTGAAAAATCGAAAAAAGCTTTATCAGAGAATGTGTGTTTCCAGTTACTGCTCAGGATTTGATTGCCATAATCGAGGTGAAATTCAGCGTAATCTTCAAAAGGAAATCGCACCTGATCTTTACCCGAATAAAAAGCCAGGGAGAATTCGTCTTTTGTTGAAGGCTCGAAGCTGATTCTTCCATTTACATCAAGAAAGTAAAATTCATTGGGAATGCTGTCGTTTTCCTTCCGGAGCATTTTAAGCAGCGGGTCCAGAGTTGAATGCCTTGCCGCAAGCATCCAGGAACCATTTTTGAAAGGGCCGTCAAGAGCGATTCGTGAAGCCAGAAAGCCAGCGGTAATGCTACCCGATGCTTTTTCTGCGTTTCCTTTTTTGTTGTTGATGAGAAGCACAGAACCAAGCCGGCCGCCATATTCTGCGGGATATCCGCCTTTATATAACCGCACATTTTCGATGGCATCGGGATTGAAAGTGGAAAGAAATCCAAAAAAATGATGGGGATTATAAATCGGGGTATTATCAAATAAAATCAGTGTTTGATCTGGACTTCCGCCACGAATATACAGCCCACTCGAAAAATCGGAAGAAGCTTTTATGCCCGGCAGCAGCTGAACAGCTCGAAACACATCCGACTCTACAACCGCAGGCAGGTTTAGGATGAAAGCAATGCTAACCTCAACCATTTCTATTTCATTTTGCCTTTTCCGGCCAGCCTGAGATTGAACTACAATATCTTCGAGTTCCAGGTTTTGCGGGATTAGTTCAATCTCCAGCGTACGTTTTTCTCCTTTATTCAGATTTATAACTATTCTGAATTCTTCGTACCCGATATAGGTGAAGACCAACGTGTCAACTCCCGGGTTTATATTTTGAATAGTGAAATATCCCCGTATATCGGAAGAAGTTCCTTTCTTGGTATTTTGGAATGCGATATTTGCGCTAATAAGGCTGTCACCGGTTTTCGCATCTGTGATATATCCATCTAAACTGGCATTATTTTGGGCCTTACTAAATCCTGAAAACATAAGGACGACAACAACTGAGTACAGAAGATTTCGAATCATATATGGGCAATAAAAATTCTAAATAATGATGCTTGAAAACGATTAAACCCAATTCGCTTTAGAGGATTTAAGCTTTGTTAGCTTCATTAAAACAACAAATATGCCAAGCTATAGGGGGAGGAGATTTTTATAATTTTTATGATTGAGGAACCATAATACTTCATACAACCCACGAGCGGGAAATTGAAGTATCTCTAATTATTTATCCCGTAATTCATTTCTGATTTTGGATGCGCTGAATTTTTTAACTCTTAACCTGTGCAGTAGTAGAGAATGTGCACAAGAGAGTTTTGAACCATGTAACATTAGTACTCAAAGAAACAGCCAATAGATAAGGGCATGAATCCGATTACAACCAGTAGATTTTACGGGTTAATCGGGCGTTTCACATAGGTAGTTACGGTATCGGAGGCTATAGCGCCAAAAACTCCAACCGCTCCCCGGATATTGTGAATTACATTTTGAATTTCGCCAGGCGAGAGGGAAGAACCACCTAACTGAACAGATTGTGAACGCACATAATCGTACACATTATCGTCAATGGTATTTGCCACCAAAAGATTGTCTCCAAAAAAAGAAAAGCCAATCCACGGGTATTTTATAGTGAAGGAACCATCGGGGTTAATCTCAAAATTACCTTCGTTAATTATCCCCGAATTATTATTGGCGAGCAGTATTAAATCATCGGGAGTTCCATCACTATCCTCGAAAAAACCATAGTAAAAAGGAGTAAGATTTTCGATTGTGGGAGAAAGGCTGATCGAATTGAAAATAAATATGTTTTGTCTGCCGGGATAAAAACTTTCACTCACCGTAATTTCAAGCTGGACGCTTCCCTGGTAAACAACAGAATCTTGCACGCCCTCCATTATTTGAAATGTTTCGGGAACGATGGTCTGAGCAGAAATTTCTTCGTCAGAATTCGGAAAAGTGATATATAACTCATAAGTACGCAGTGGCTGTACGAAGTGAGAAATAGTGGAACTATATCGCCCTGGATTTGTGATGGTGTAAGGAAATACTTGCTCAACCTCGTTCGGGTTTTCATCACTCATTAAACGAATCTCTACGACGGCGTCTTCTACAGCTACATCTTCAAAAGTATAAAAAGCGTTTGCAGGGGCGGTAGTTGAAATATTGATTCCGGGAAGTTCACGCCCCTCAATGAGGTAAGATTCCACCACGTAAAGCTCTTCGTAATCATCCTGTGGATAAACATCACAAGAAACAATAACGGTACAAAAAAGGAGCAGGTTTATTAAAAAGGTTCTCATAATGCTTAGAAATTTACGGTATAAGAAATTGAGGGTAAGAGAGGCAGCATGTTTACTTCGCTTCGTTCAACCGGATTGGCGTCAAAATCAAAGCTGTAGAACCAGACATTTCTGCGGGAATACAAGTTGATGATCTGAAGCTGAAGTTCGGCATCTCCAATATTGAAAAAACGGCCTTCTCTGGAAAAGGAAATATCGAAACGATGATAGGCAGGCAATCGGGAAGCGTTGACTTTACCAACCGTAAAAACGTGCTGCCGGCCATTGCTCCAGGGTAAATTAGTGGTCGTGTATCTGCCTAAAACCTGGGTATAAGCCTGTCCGCTTGCGAAACTGAAGGATGCCGTCGCTTTCCACCGTCTGTTAAACCTGTAGCTGTTTACGAAATTAATGTCGTGCCGACGGTCGTATTTTGGAGGATAAAACCGTGCTGTTTTCTCACCATCATTCACTTCGAGATTATATCCGGGAAATTTTCGCCAGGTATAACCAAGTGTATAGCCAATAAATCCGGTATATCTGCCTGCACGTTTTTCAAAAAAAACTTCCAATCCATAGGCGGAACCTTCCCCAATGCGGAAGAGGTCGGCATAGGCTAATCCGGCTATATCAGGCAAAAAAGGATCCAGTTCAAAAAGGTCATTCATGGTTCGGTAATAAACTTCAATATCTAAACCATAATCCTTGAAGGGAATGGTTTTAGCGCCTACTACGAACTGATCGCCATAGGCCGGGGAAACTCCTTTGGCTGAAGTAAGCCAAACATCATTCCCGGAAAAAGCTTCATTTGAAATAAGTGTGAGAAACTGATTATAACGGCCATAGGCGGTTTGCAAGCGAATACGTGCATTTGGTATGAATTCGAAAGCAAGCCGTGGTTCGAGCTTGAAATATTCACCATCAGAAAAATAATTAAAACGCAGACCCGGAGTAATTTTCCATTTTTCGGAAGGGCGCCAGTCATCCTGTACATAAACGGATGCGTATCGGTTATGAATGCGGCTCCCAAAGGTGTCTTCATCATCAAAACGGTCGTTAACTTTAAGAGTGGTAACGCCCGTCCAAATTCCGGCGGAAAACTCGTGGTTGTTACCGGTGATATATTCAAGATCCCATTTAGCGGAGAAATCGTAGATGTTATTTGCCCGCTCAAAAGTTGTGCCCGCAAATTCCAGTTTTGGAAAGTTGAAGTATCGTGAACCGGTTACCACAAAATTTGTGAATAAATTCTCCGAAAAAATATGTGTCCAGTTGCCACTCAATGTTTGATTTCCATAATCGAGATCGAATTGAGCGTCATCACCAAAAGGGAATAAAACTTTATCTTTGCCGGCGTAAAATGCGAGGGAGAATCTGTCATTTTGAGAAGCGTCAAAATTTACCTTGCCATTAAAATCATAGAAATAGAATTCTTCGGGAATGCCCTCATTATTCATTCGCAGTGCAGCGAGTAAGGGTTCCAGCGTGGAACGCCGGGCGGCCAACATCCAGGAACCTTTGCTGTAAGGGCCTTCCACAGAAACCCGTGAAGCTAATAATCCCGCGGTTACCGAACCCGAGGCCTGATTGCGGTTTCCGTCCTTGTTGTAAATGGTGAGAACCGATCCAAGCCGGCCCCCAAATTCAGCGGGATATCCGCCCTTATATAAACGGACATCTTTGATGGCATCGGGATTAAAAGTGGAGAAAAAGCCAAAGAAATGGCTCGGGTTATAGACGGTGGTTCTGTCTAACAAAATCAGGGTTTGATCCGGGCTTCCTCCACGGATGTATAATCCGCTTGAAAAATCGGAAGCGGCTTTAACACCGGGCAAAAGCTGAACGGAGCGGAAAACATCAGCTTCAAAAACGGAAGGGAGGTCTTTGATGAGTTCTGTGTTTACCTGTGCGGTTCCAATATTTCGTTGTTCTTCTTCCTCGGCCCGGGAGCGGACTTCAATTTCATCGAGCTGAAGATTTTTGGAAACTAATTCTACATCCAGTCGAAGATTTTCTCCGGCTTCAAGAGTGATTTCTTCCCTGAATAATTCGTAGCCGATATAGGAGCATAGCAATGTGTACGTTCCCGGCGTGATGTTGGTGATGGAGTAGTATCCCAATGTGTTTGAAGCAGTGCCTTTGTTGTTTTCCTGAAGGGCAATATTGGCACTGATTAACGTTTCGCCGGTTTCCGCATCTTTGATATAACCACTCACAGAAGAATTTTGGGCAAGCGCGGAAATTGAAGCGAAAAGGACGATTGAAAGAGAAATAACTAAAATGCGAGTCATGTTTTGAATAATCTTCTGATAAATTGAGCGCATCTCTTTTGCTTCTAAGTTAGATGTAAATTAGATAGCATGTTTGAAGGAAATAAGAATGTATCTTGGTTTTTTTGAGGGGTGATATTTCCTAAAGAAGAATAATGTCTTCTAAGAACCTTCTATCTTTGCTAAACGTTTGTATAAAGTGGCCACCTACGCTGCTGATTCCGGAATGTTTAGATCTAAACCCAAATCGTTATTTATTTTTCTTATGAAATAAGCCGAAAGCAGGGGAGATTCTTTTTCCACATTCTGATGCACAAAGAAGTACAACTTTCGTAATCCTTGTTCTTTCCAGAATTTAATCCGTTCCACCCAGTTGTCAAGGCGGGTGTAGTCGCTTTCATGATTCGCTCCCACATAGCGGATAAAAGCAACGGGTGAGGTCAGGCGCATATGCAGTAAATCACGCCGCCCGGCGGTATCGGTGATGATATTTGCGATATTATTTTCTTCAAACAGCTGATAAATCTGATTGGCAACAGCTTCATCATTAAACCAGTCAGTATGCCGAAGTTCAATCGCGAGCGGAATATCATTCGGCCAAAGTTCAATAAACTGCTGAACACGGTCAAAGTCTTTGGGTTTGAAGTCATCGCGAAGCTGAAGAAAAACCATTTCCAGTTTTTCTTCAAAAGATCTGATGCTGTGGCAGTATTCTTCGGTAACAGATTCAACACCCTTCAGGCGTTTGTAATGGCTTATGCTGTTTACAATTTTCGGGAAGAATTTAAAATTATCAGGAGTTTTTTCTTTCCACCCGAAAACCTGATCAGGGCTGAAAATCCGGTAATGCGTGGCATTCAGTTCAATGGAATTAAACTGTCGGGAATAATACTCCAGTTCGTCTTTAGTTCCGCGCGGATAGAACCCTTTTAAATCTTGTTTATTCCATTTGGCGCAGCCTACATAAATGTCTGTGGAATTCCCGCCGGCATTGTTTAGCACTTTAAGAGTGTCCGGGTGATCTTCGGGTAAAGTGAAATCAATATTTTCAGGATGCTTTACGCTGCCAAATTTCATAATAAAAAGGGTTTTAAGAGGTTAATCAGCAAGTATAAAGGAATTTCCAATTCATCCAAAAAACTGATATTGGATTCAACATTTCGTATCTTTAGAATAGTTCATTGACGTATTGGGGGTGTTTCGGATTCGACGGGTTGAGTACAATCGCAAGTTGCATGTCGAGAATGTCCAATGGATACTCGTAATAATATCCATTATGGAACAAAAGTAATTGACAATAATTACTCATACCGCTTAGCAGCTTAAACTGCTTCGCCGTTCCTCTGGTTAAGTGCCTGTCATTGCCAGACTGAACGTCATACAAGATAGGATAGCTTCAAGGTGCTTTCTGTCGCCTTGTTGTGAAACTAAAACAGAATAGTTTGAAGTCGCTTAGTTGTTGGGCTAGGCTTCAGGCGAAATTTAAATCAGCAACTAAACATGTAGATATTTGCAGGTTTACCGATTCGGACCGGGGTTCAACTCCCCGCACCTCCACTTATATTAGTTTAAAAGCCAGATTACTTTTAGTAGTCTGGTTTTTTTTGTTTTAGTAAGATGTATACATGCTCAGCCTTTAACCTCCAGACCTGACAGGTTTCAAAAACCTGTCAGGTCTTTCTTTGAAAGACTATTTATTCTAAAACTGGCATATAATTTTTATGATTAAGCTCTGCATGAATAGCATCAAAATCATCATTAAACCAATTTTGTGCTTCCTCTTTAGAAATGTTAGTTGCTTTGTCTAAAACATAAGCATGCCAACTACTAAATGGCCAATCCGCCGGATGATCAACAAATCCATGATGGACAGGATTATTATGGATATAGGCAATTAGGTGGGTATAGTAAGTTTGCGAATTAATACTTTTGCGGTTGAATGGCCGCTTGAAAAGAGAACCTTTTCTGTTATGAGATTTATTAAATGATTTTGTATAACTATTAAAGAGGTTACTGAACTGCTTGGATATCAGGCCTGACAGGTTTCTAACACCTGCCAGGTCTGCACGGCCATTAGATGTTGTTTCATTTTGTCGCTTTTTCAGGTGTTTCAAGACCACCGTTTCTTCTTTCAACCTTACCATTAAATGAAAATGATTAGGCATCAGGCAATAAGCAAATGTATCAGCAATGGGATGTATATAGTAAATATACTTCTCCAAAAAGTAGTTATAGTTTTCTCTGTTGCGAAAGAGGTTTTCATCACCATTTGCATGAGACCAGATGTGATATACTTTACCCGGCTGTAATTGTATTTTCGATTTAGACATGGCTATTAATTAATTCATTTTCTTTATAAGAGCTACGAAAATGAAATTCCTTACAAAATTCTTCCATCTCAGACCTGACAGGTTTTTAAAACCTGTCAGGTCTGAGATGGAAGAATATGTACAGGTTTACCGACTCTGCCTACACCCGGATCAGTGGTATAGTGGAAAATATATCAGTTTAGCTTTTAAACCTGAGTTCGATTCTTAAAAATCACTTTCAGAAGTGAACAAGCTTATTTTGGAGAACCTGCGAGCGTCCGAAGGCTCTCGAAGCGTTCTGCCAAAGGCATGGCCTTGCCAGGGCGCAACGCTCGCAGGACTTTCAGGCGCTTCGAGGTTGCTTAGAGTGCTACCATCCGTTTATTTTAACAGATTTTAGAATCGAACTCAGCTTTTAACTTTGATATCTGATGTAAATTCTGCTTCTTCTATTCATAACTAGATTTCGGAGTAGTTTTCTAGTGTAATTTATAATCTCTGCGCCGTCCCCCAATTCTCGGGACAAGACTTTGCGCACCGCCCGTTATGCAAATTTGAGTTAGATCATACATGTCACATCGCATTCTTTTTATTGTTGGAATATTTTTAGCTGGCTCTATGTTGAAACCGCAAACTTTACAAGCGCAAAGCCCTTTCTTTGATGACATCCAAATTGGTGCTTCACTAAATTATAGCACCTTACACTATGATTCTGATCTTGCGTCACTTAATGACCTAATCCAGTATGATTATGGGAATCAAATTCACGCCTATTTATCATCCAAATTATCGAAAAATCTGTCTCTTCAAACTGGTGTCGAGTTTTTATTGTTCAAGTATAATTTTCAGAATTCCTCATCCAAAATACTGGTTGCAGATAATTCACCGGAAGGTTATTCAGAAACTACCGCCTTTTACTCCATGATTGGACAACCCATTACCTACTATATTGGCCTTCCGGTTTTGCTGAAATACAAGCTTCACACTTCTTCCCCTATGTATCTGATAACAGGGCCAAAACTGTATAAAAAAATTGGCTATTCTAACAGTACAAGCCAAGTACATATACTTAATTCAGAGACTAACGAAAAAGAGCTTTTATTTGAGAGTGAATATGATGTTCCTCAACGTGCAAACTCACTTAAGATATCATATACAGTTGGAATTGGATATCAATTTTCAACAATTCCTATAAATACTGAGGTCAAGGTAAACCATTCCATAACTCCCTATAGAAGTGGTAATAGTTCTGTTTCTTCTTGGTATAGAGGTTTTGCCATTACATTGCTTTATCGATTCGAAAATCAATGAAAATAATTTCCACTATTGTAATTCTTCTTTGGTCGTTTTTATTTGCGTACGGAACAAAAGATGATGACCGGTATATTTTCTTCCTTCACAATCGATTTTTAGAAGAACACGAATTGAATGAATTGCATCCCGAATACGGGCGGACTGAATACAATGAGATTATTGCCGAATTTGAAAAAAGCGGACTAAAAGTTATCAGCGAAATAAGAAACGGAAACGTTAATGCGAGAGAATATGCAATCGGAATTGTACATCAAATTGACAGCTTAATAAAAAGCGGAACCGAACCGGGAAATATAACAATCGTTGGAACTTCAAAAGGAGGATATATCGCCCAATACGTTTCTACTTTGGCGAATAATCCTGACTTGAATTTTGTTTTTATCGCAAGTTTCAGGAACAGTGATGTTCAAAATATACCCGAAATTAATTTTTGTGGTAACATCCTAACTATCTATGAAAAAACTGACCCCTTCGGAGTTTCGGCCTTAGAACGAAATGAGACTTCAAGCTGTGAAATCAAGCGTTTTAAGGAAATAGAATTGAACACGGGTATGAGACACGGATTTTTATTCAAACCTTTAAAAGAATGGATTGAACCAACTATCAAATGGGCGATTAGTGATAGCGGGGAATAAACCCTGGCAGCTATGGTATTGGTATTATAATAGACCCCGGATTACCATTCTTTATTTCAGCAATGAATTGAAATAGGCCGGAATCTTGGTTTCAAAAGTCATTCGTTCTTTGGTAACCGGATGATTTATTGAAAGTGTTGCTGCATGTAGACAAAGTCGCCTAATGCCTTTTTCTTTCTCTCCATACATTTTATCGCCAACAACAGGGTGACCTGCTTCGGAAAAATGGACACGAATTTGATTTTTGCGGCCTGTTAAAAGATTCACCTCAATCAAACTATACTTATCCGATTCTTTAAGAACCTTGTATTCTGTTTTCGAAAGTTTACCGGCTTTTGAATCATCTACTGAATATACCCGATATATCGCATTCTGTGTAAGATAGGAGCTTAGCACATCTTCCTTCTTTTCAATTTGTCCATTTATAACGGTGTAATAGGTTTTGGTTGCTTTCTTCCAATTTTCCTGCAAGTATTTTTTCGATGGTTCGTTCTTGGCAAAAATTAAAATTCCTGAGGTGTCTTTATCTAACCTGTGTACAATAAACACGCTCTTTTTTGATTTAGGATTTCCCTTTCGGACATACTCATTGAGCAAAGCAGCAACGGTATTTACCCTTTCTTTGTCGTTTTCGACGGTTAACAAGCCATGAATTTTTTCAACCACAATGATATCATAGTCTTCATACAAAATAGTAAGGCCTTTGGGATGAAACCTTTTTGGAGATCCTTTAAATTTTTTTCGTTGATCTTTCATTACTTAGAGTAGGAAATTTTGAGTTGGAAAAAAGCTTAACCTCCAGACCTGACAGGTTTTAAAAACCTGTCAGGTCTGGAGTGTTTCCTAATATGATATATAGGATCTATTTTTAATTTATGGGCTTAAATGAATCTCAAATAAAAATTATGAAAGCAGCTGTTGTTGAAAAATATGATAATATGAACCTTGGTGAGAAACTTAGCACTAAACGGAAAAATCGTGGATATTCTCAGGAATTGCTTGCAGAACATTCCGGTATCTCTTTGAGAACAATACAAAGAATTGAAAATAATTTAGTTACTCCAAGACCTTACACTTTAAAAGCCATAGCCGATGCATTAGAAATAGATCTTGAGGAATTATGTATTGAACATAATATTTATTCGGATGACATTTTAAATGAGAGTTATTTATCAAAAATCAGCCTAATAAATTCTTCAGCATTTGCAGGTATATTAATACCCTTTTTTAACATATTGCTTCCGGTAATCTTATGGAAATTTAATCACAATAACCCGTTGATAAATGAAAAAGGGAAGCGGATTATTAGTTTTCAAATACTTTGGACACTACTTACTTTAATCATCGTTGTTCTAAGCCATCTTGCACACTACAAAATCATGGGTGAATTTGTAGTTGGTCGTATCCCATTTGCTCTGTTGGTGTATGTTCTACTACTTTTTGGTAACATATTTGTTATTATTAAAAACGCAATACAATTAAAGAATAAACAAACTAACATTTATTCTTTTATCCCTATTATTTTCTAAGCTGTTTTAGCATATGTCATATAAACGACGCATAAATGTCGGTGCATTAAAGCTTTATTTGAGATTATTTTGATGGAATTCAATCACATAAGATAATTCCTTAAAAAATGAAAAAAATAGTTTTGACAGCACTAATAGCCATAGTTATAACAACTATATCTGTCTTTCATGTCTTCAAGTTTATTGTAGAAATGGACGAACCGGTGGCCGATATACAAGAAGAGATAGATTCAAGAATTTTAGCGGAAAAACGTGAACTTTTAATTCATCTTCCTGTTGAATACGACCCTTCTCAAAGCTATCCAGTTATGTATGTTTTAGACGGATCATCTCAAGATTTTCGTATTGCCAGTATTGCTAAAACTTTAAATCGAGCCGAAATCGTGGAAAAAATGATTATTGTTGGAATTCCCAACATTGATCGAAACCGAGATTTAACACCACATTATATTCTTCAAGACACCGATGGAGAAGTCTTTGGCAAAGGAGATGAATTTCTGAATTTTATTTCAAATGAAGTAATTCCGTTCATTGAGTCGAAGTACCCGGTAAATAAATATCGAATGCTAACCGGGCATTCACGCGCAGGTCTTTTCACCTTCTACGCATACCTTGAACAACCGGAATTATTCGATGCTTTATTTTGCTTTAGTCCGGCTTTTTGGAGAGATGACTCAATCATATTAGAAAAGACACAAACGTTCTATTCTTCAATTAGAAAAGAAAAACCATTCATTTTCATGAGTCTTGGAACCGAAGAAAATGACAAAATGAGAAAGGCATATAGTGCCATAACTAACTTATTAGATGGCAGAATGGTTGAAAACGTAGTTCACACTTTCACACCTGAGGCAAATCATAGTAACAACCTTTTTTATTCTTCCCCGATGGCTTTAAAGAGCTGGGCTTTAAGATAATTTCTAATTCATAAGCCAGAGTTTGAATTATGGTTACACCTCGTCACAAAGCTCCGGCTTTGTGACGCCATCGTGGAAGCTCCAGCTTCCAGTCTTTCTTTCCACGGGAAGCTGGAGCTTCCAAGACTTCATTACGAAGGAGGACCTTCGTAACGAGTAAAGTGCATCAACATCTGCTTCGGGACGAGGAAAAACTACAGACCTGCTAAGCTGGAATGAGATAAAATTTGAGGCAGCGTCTCTATAGGAAAGCAAATATTACCTGTTATAGGCTGGACGGGCATAGTATTCAATGGGTGATTATTTATGTAAGTTTAGTAATAACAATATAAATCTTTGTAATAGATTTGTAAAATCTTCATCTAAGAATAGATTCTTTTTGTAATAGTTGTCATTTGTTATTTACTTTCGAAACGTAAGGAAATAAAAAACCTGCATGCTCCTAACATGCAGGCCTTAGATATGTCGGAGGATCTGATTAAAGCTTTGATAAAGTTTTTTCAGGTCCTTTTTTATGATTCACCAGTTCCCTGGCTATCTTCTTGTTCACCATTCTCAAGGTACTGCCCGGGGTTATGAGTAACATGAGGTTTAGAAGAATTATGTGCTTCGCTTTTTCTAACGCCGCCCACCATCTCGTACTCAATGGAATCTCTCCCATAATTTAAGATGATGCCTTTGAAAACGCGCTCGTTTGCGTCGTTTAGCTCGCGCTCCAGCCTCACAATCTTATCACGCTGTTGATCAAGATTAGCTATCATAGAATTGTATCTATTCAGCTCCTCCTGGGCATAGGTGATTAGGTCGTTATAGCTTTGCATCGAGAAGCCTGGTCCTAATTCCAGGTTTTCATCAATGTTTATGAGAGCGTTATGTCGCATTTCTGCGGTTTCCAGTGGTTTTGAACGTGTTTTACGTAAACGTGCCATTTGATTTATATGGTTCGTTATGGGTGCTCCGATTTTATATACCGGCCGGAGATTTAAACCGGATATTCTTTACCGCTCTAATCAGAATCTATTCGTTCCAAATAAGATCCTGTTTGCTTCCTAAAGGATCTGTTTGGTTCTCAATAGAATCTCGTTAGCACCTGCGAGGATCTGTTTAGCTCCCAGTCAGTATCTGTTGGTTCCTTCAGAGATCTGTTTATCTTCGAATGAGAACCTGTTTGTTCTTTAACGGATCTGCTTGGATGCAAATCAGTACCTGTTAATTCCCTCAGGGAACGGTTCAGTTCTCAATGCGAATCCCGCGGTACCTGCGAAAAAGTCAAAGACTCATCGAGAAACCACTACTCGTAAGTGCTAAATGAACCATATCAAAAGATGGCTAATCACGTTCAAAAGTGTCAGTAAAATCAAAGAACACACATATACCTTATGTACAGAGATAATATAGACGTGAGATTGATACACGGCAAGAAAAAAATGAAAGTTCACTTAATACTTTTCCACACATTATCCACAACCTGATTTGGGAAAGGATATGTCTAAATATTCAATAAAATCAAGCTTTATGGTATCATATGGGCATACTTACATTTCGCAACTACAACTGTAAACGTATTGCAATTGTCATAACTCATTTCATATTAATTGTTGTTTTTACAATAATTTTGTAAATCAACTATACCTTTTGTAAACCTGTTTTGAGAGTGGTTGTGCGTGAATAGGGGATAAAAAGACGAGGAACCCTTTTTTTTCTTAACTCTTGAACTATTCGAATAATCAGGTTTTCTTTAATTTTATCTTTAGAATATCTCCAAAGGTTTTAAACCTTTTTTCCCAATTAGACCTGATTCAATTTCACTTATCTCTTTATCATCTTTTTAAGCTTAGATTTTCTATAACATTTAACTCTTGTCCATTACATTACTGCAAAGTAGATGAAAATAGGTTTCTGGATTTTCCAAACCTGTCAGGTCTGTAGTTTTTAGGCCTGCTATTTAAATCAAAACCCACTATATCATAATCGGGAACAGAAAAGCAGTTACAGCAACTTATGAAAGGATAGCGATTCGGGCTTTGGGATATAAAAGTAAAAGCATTTAAAGGCTACAAAACAGAGACACTAACTGGATCAAACAACTCCCAAGCATCTACCTCAAAAACAAGTTTTATAGGCTATCTCATTAAGTCTTCGCTTAGTCATAATTTTAACTACATTTCGGCAGCGAAGGAGCTCTTATCGGTATAATATTTTAAACCGGTAATCGGGGAAATTTAGAGTAATAAGAACAGCTTAACTTAAAGCAAAAAATTAGAATGAGCTTTAAAAAAATTTTAGACAAATACCGTAAAATTGCTTTTTCAGAGCGAGACAAAGGTGATCGCTTCGAAAGGCTCATACAAGCATATTTGCAAACCGACCCGAAATATGCCTTTAAATTCAAAAATGTTTGGATGTGGAATGAATTTCCGGGCAAAATCGAATTGGGTGGTGGTGACACAGGAATTGACTTGGTCGCCTTAACTCACGAAGGCGATTATTGGGCAATTCAGTGTAAATGTTTTCAGGAAGATGCAAGGATTGACAAGCCTGCCGTTGATAGCTTTCTTTCAACTTCCAGCAGAGAGTTTAAAAACGAACAGATGCAAACCACTCGTTTTGCACAGCGACTATGGATTTCTACTACCAATAAATGGGGTAGCAACGCAGAGCAGGCTATCCGAAACCAAAATCCACCTGTAACCCGAATCAATTTATTTGATTTGATCGAATCACCTGTTGATTGGAACAGACTGGAAGAAGGTATACACGGAGAAGCTGCCAGAACTCCCAAAAAAACCCTTCGTCTACATCAGAAAGAAGCCCTTGAAAAAACCCACGAACATTTTAAATCGCATGACCGTGGAAAACTCATCATGGCTTGCGGTACAGGAAAAACATTTAATGCCCTCCGCATAGCAGAAAATGAAACAGACGGTAAAGGGCTTATTCTTTTTCTCGTTCCTTCCATTGCTTTACTTGGACAAACATTACGTGAATGGAGTGCAGATGCAAACGAACCCATCAACGCCATTGCAATTTGTTCGGATCCAGACATCACTAAACAGAAAAAGAAAAATGAAGATTCTGATTCATTCAGTGTTGTGGATTTGGCTTTTCCGGCTTCTACAGATTCTAATTACATTTTGCACCAATTTGAGCAAATAAAAAAGGCAAATCGCCCGGGAATGACGGTGGTATTCTCTACTTATCAATCAATTGATGTAATAGCCCGAGCCCAAAAAGTTTTGCAAAAAAATGACTTTCCTGAATTTGACCTTATAATTTGTGATGAAGCACATCGCACTACAGGTGTTTCTTTGGCAGGAGAAGATGAGTCAGCTTTTACTAAGGTACATGATGCGGATTTCATCAAATCAAAAAAGCGGCTTTATATGACCGCTACGCCGCGACTTTATGACGACAACACCAAAAGCAAAGCCGCACAGGCGGAAGCCATTCTTTGCTCTATGGACGATCCTGCTTTATATGGTGAAGAAATGTATCGCATTGGTTTTGGTGAAGCGGTTGAACGGGATTTGCTCACCGATTACAAGGTGCTGATTCTAACTCTGAATGATAAGGATGTTCCCCCAGCCGTGCAGCGGATGATTGCCGATGGAGAGTCTGAGATCAATTCAGATGATGCTTCTAAACTCATTGGCTGTATCAATGCGCTTTCCAAACAATTTTTAGGTGATGATGGCAGTACCAAAGAAGCCGATCCTTTACCTATGAAACGTGCGGTAGCTTTTTGCGCGAACATTGCTACTTCCAAGAAAATTACTGCAACCTACAACACTGCCACAGATGCCTACCTAAGCTCACTTCCTGTCGAAAAAAAGGAACAAATGGTTAGTGTAGCTTCTCAGCACATGGATGGCACTATGGCCGCTCCCGAGCGTGACCAAATGCTCTCTTGGCTCAAAGAGGAAACCGAAGACAATGAATGTCGAATCATTACTAATGTACGGGTACTCAGCGAAGGGGTGGACGTACCGTCTTTAGATTCCGTACTGTTTCTTTCTGCCCGAAATTCTCAGGTAGATGTGGTGCAATCGGTTGGACGGGTAATGCGCAGGTCTCCGGGTAAAAAGTACGGGTACATTGTGATTCCCGTAGTAGTGCCGGCTGATGTGGAAGCCGACAAAGCCCTTGACGATAACGAACGATACAAAGTGGTGTGGACGGTGCTAAATGCACTCCGTGCCCATGACGACCGTTTTAATGCCACGGTCAACAAATTGGAACTGAACAGGAAGAAACCCAATAATATATTGGTGGGACGACCTGAATTTTCTTTTGACGGTGATGGTAATCCCTTTGAGGTAAATGAAGATGGAACAGCCTTCGAAACCACCAAGGACATTAACCGCCAAATGGCTATGCAGTTTGAGCAATTGCAATCCGTGGTATTTGCCCGAATGGTGCAAAAAGTGGGCGACCGCAGATATTGGGAGCAATGGGCAAAAGATGTTGCCCAGATTGCCGACCGCCAGATTGAACGCATCAAACACCTGATTGAAACCAAAACTGACCAACGCAAGGCTTTTGATAATTTTCTGGCCGGATTGCAGAATAACATCAATCCAAGTATTTCCGAATCACAGGCCATTGATATGTTGGCCCAGCACATCATTACCAAGCCGATTTTCGAAGCCTTGTTCGAAGGTTATTCCTTTGTAAAAAGCAATGCCGTGTCAACCGCTATGCAGGGGATGTTGGATGCCTTGGAAGGCAAATCGCTTGCAGAAGAATCGGTGACGTTGCAAAAGTTCTATGACTCGGTGCGCAAGCGGGCAGAAGGCATTGATAATGCCGAAGGAAAACAACGTATCATTATTGAATTGTACGACAAGTTCTTTAAAACCGCTTTCCCGAAAATGGTGGAGCAGTTGGGCATTGTTTATACCCCTGTTGAAGTAGTGGATTTCATTATCCATTCGGTGAATGATGTTTTGAAGCAGGAATTTGGCCGCAGCATTTCGGACGAAAACATTCATGTACTTGATCCCTTTACCGGAACCGGAACTTTCATTACCCGTTTGCTACAAAGTGGATTGATAGATGGCAAAGATCTTGCCCGAAAATACCAACACGAACTCCACGCCAATGAAATTGTACTCTTAGCGTATTACATAGCTGCCGTAAATATTGAAAACGCTTATCACGACCAGATGGGGGAGAAAAGGGAATATGAACCTTTCGAAGGCATTGTACTAACCGATACCTTCCAATTAGGCGAAACGGACGACAGCCAAAAGCTTTTCACCGAAATGTTTCCCCAAAACTCAGCCCGTGTAGAACGCCAAAAGAAAGCACCTTTGCGAGTGATTATGGGAAATCCTCCATATTCTGTAGGTCAACAAAGTGCAAATGATAATGCGCAGAATCAGAAATATGAAAAATTAGATACACGTATTGCAAATACTTACGCAAAATTGACGGATGCAACAAACAAAAACTCCCTTTACAATTCTTATCTGAAAGCATTTCGCTGGAGTACTGATCGTATTGATTCTAACCATGGTGGAATTGTTTCATTTGTGACAGATGGTGGTTGGATTGACAATAATTCACATGATGGATTTAGAAAAGCCATTGAAAAAGAATTTTCAAGTATTTGGATATTTAACTTACGGGGAAATCAACGTACCAGTGGTGAATTAAGTCGCAAAGAAGGGGGTAAAATATTTGGCTCGGGTTCACGAACTCCTATTTCCATTACACTTTTGGTGAAGAACCCTAAAGCCACCAACAAGAAAGCCACCATTCATTACCACGACATTGGGGATTATTTAAGCCAACAGGAAAAATTGACCATTGTAAGAAAGTTCAAGTCTGTGGGTAATAAGGAAATGAAATGGACCATATTGAAACCGAATGAGCACGGGGATTGGTTGAATCAACGAAATGATGTATTTGAGACGTTTATCCCTATTGGTGATAAAGGAAGCGATGCAAAAAAATCATTCTTTAATCCATTTTATAGTAGAGGGTTAGCAACTGCTCGCGATGCATATTGTTACAACTCATCTCTTGAACAATTGAAAGAAACAATTATTGATTTTATTGACTTTTATGAGAACCAACGAATAGAATTTCATACCTCAAAAAAGATAAATGTTTCCCTTAAACTTGAGGAGTTTCTGGATTTCAAAACTACAAAAGTTACTTGGAATAGAGGTTTAAAAAATGATTTAAAAAGAAATAATAAAATTGTATTTCAAAACAATTCTATTGTTACTGGTTTATATAGGCCTTTTATTAAACAGCATCTTTACTTTGCGAAAGAGCTAAATGATATGGTTTATCAAATACCCAAAGCCTTTCCCAATTCAAAAGTTGAGAATTTGATGATTTGTGTTTCAGGATTGGGTGGTAGTAAAGAAAATACTGCCATAATAACTAACCTGATCCCTGACTTGAATTGTTTAGATTCAGGTACTCAGTGTTTTCCTCTCTACTATTACGAAGAGCAAGAATTAAACAATCCCAGTCTTTTTGATGCTACTGGAGAAAGTGAGTATATCCGCAGAGATGGAGTTTCGGATTTTATATTGGAGCGGGCAAAGAAAGTTTACGGTAAAAATGTAAGCAAGGAAGACATTTTCTACTATGTCTATGGCATTTTGCATAGCCCGGATTATCGCACGGCTTTTGCCAATGATCTAAAGAAAATGCTGCCCCGAATTCCCTTGGTAGAAGATGTTCGGGATTTCTGGAAGTTCAGCAAAGCAGGCCGGGCTTTGGCAGAGTTGCATATTAATTATGAAGAAGTTCCTGCTTGCGAGACCTGTCAGGTTTCTGAAAACCTGACAGGTCTGGACGATTATCGTGTCCAAAAAATGCGTTTCCCAAAGAAAGACCAAAAAGACACCATCATTTATAATAGCAAAATTGTCATTTCAAACATTCCTCCCAAAGCCTATGAATATGTAGTGAATGGCAAATCAGCTATTGAATGGATCTTGGATCGTTACCGAGTCAAAACCGATAAAAAGAGCGGCATCAAAAATGACCCCAACGATTGGGCAGATGAAGTAGGTAATCCACGATATATTTTAGATTTGCTGCTGAGTGTAATTAATGTGAGTGTACAGTCGGTGGAGATTGTGGAGAGTTTGCCGGAATTGGAATTTGAAAAAATATAAAAAAATGGAAAATTTTAAGCATGACCCATTAAGAGAATTAACTGAGATTCGAAATCAGTTATCTTATTCTAAGAGAATCGGTTTTTTATTTGGTGCTGGAACATCAAAATCAATGGGGATTTCAGATATATCTGGATTAACAAAACAAGTTGAGAAAAATATTGGTAATGTTCTTTTGCCAAAACTAAAAAAAGTTAAAAGTCAACTCAATGAAAGCGAACAGCATATTGAGGCAATACTGAACCATATTAGACTAATTCGACAAGTGACGAGCGATAAAGAAGATAAGTCATTTGATTCACTAACAGGTGAAGATGTGAAATCACTCGACAAATCAATTTGTAACGAGATTTATAAAATTATTTCTGAGGAAGAAAGCAAAGCTGAAATCAAAGTTGCTCATAAATTTATTGGTTGGCTTAACTGGTTATCAAGAGATTATCCGAAGGAGATATTTACAACGAACTATGATCTAATAATAGAAAAATCGTTGGAACATTTATTTATTCCCTTTTTTGATGGATTCATAGGCTCTCATGAACCCTTTTTTGCTCATGAAACTTTAGATGGTACCTCTAGTTATGATAGACCACCAGTTTCTTGGATTCGTCTTTGGAAACTTCATGGTTCTCTTGGCTGGTTTTGGAAGGAGGGAGCAAATGGGAACTCGGATCGTGTGATAAGACTGGGTGCAGGTGCTAAAGAGAAGTTTCCCGAATCAGAATTAGTGATTTACCCTTCAAAAGACAAATATGAGTCGTCAAGAAAACAACCTTTCACAAGTTATTTTGATAGGCTAAAGGAATTTTTATTAGTTGGAGAAGGAATATTTCTAATAAGCGGTTATTCATTTTCAGATGACCATATTAATGAAGTGATATTTAATGGCTTGAATCAGAATAGCCGACTTCATGTCATCGGGTTGTTTTTTGAAGATTCTCCTATTGATAAGTTAGTCGCCGAAGGGAAAAATCCTCCTAATTTCTCAATGTTAGGACCTTCCAGAGCTTCAATATCAGGCATATGTGCCAATTGGAATTTCAATAAGGACGGGGAAATTTTAACTCAGTTTTGGGACAAAGAAAAAGAAAAGATGACTCTTGGAGATTTTAAGCAGTTAGTTAACTTTCTCATTTTATGTTCTGGTATGAAAAATAAAGAATAGAATAAGTGAAGCAAAACATCACATATTTAGGAAAGGTTAATAATGTAAACAGCGGAAACGTTGAAGTGGAAATTGCAAAAGAAATTCCTTCTGCTGCTCCTATAATTGCAGGTAGACTGTATAAGATTGGACAAATTGGAACTTTTGTAAAATTTCCAATAGGCAGTTTAACTCTTTATGGTCTCGTCTCATCAGTAAGTAATTCGCCCCTCTCCATTGAACTATCGGAATACGAACCAAATTACGGAGCAAGGTTTCTACAAGTACAGTTAATTGGAGAGAAATTAGGCAATGCTAATTTTGAAAAAGGTGTCGGAACTTTTCCAACAATCAATGATCAAGTTCACATTGTCACAGAGGATGATTTAAAATCAATTTATGGAGAGAAAAGCAATGGATTTATTGAAATTGGCAGGCACGCCTCATCTGAAAACCTTCCTGTCTACATAGATATCCACAATCTCGTATTGCGTCACTCTGCAATACTTGGTTCCACAGGTAGTGGAAAGTCAAATACAACAGCAAATATCATAAAGCGCATATTGGTTGAATATCAGAGCTCTCGTATAATATTGGTAGACACACATGGGGAATACTCTTCTGCGTTTTCCGACTGTTCAAGTGTCTTCAAAATTAACGGTGAAAAAGACCCTTTAACCATTCCGTTTTGGACAATGACCTTTGATGAACTTTCTTTTTTCTTAGTCGGTCGTCCAGAAGGACAAGAACAACCTGCTGATAAAAGGTTAAGGGAAAAAATTATAGAGCTTAAAAAGTCAAACGCCGTCAAACTTAAAGCCGGTGCAGTTGATGAAAATTACATAACTGCCGATTCACCAATTCCATTTGATATAAAGCAGCTTTGGCATGACTTTAATAGAGAAGTAACTGCATCATATTCGGTTGCAAAAAAAGAAGACCAAACAAAAGCAACTGAAGAGTTAATCAACGAAGGAAATCCAGAAAAACTTATTCCTGCAACTTTCAAACCATATGGTCCAGGAGGTCAAGCACCGTTTAAAAGTAAGGATGAAACAATGTATTCCTATGAAGCTAAAATTCTTTCAAGATTGAAGGATAGCCGATACAAATTTATGTTTGACCCATCCGACTACTTCGATGCTGAAAGCCCAAACGATATTGACCATTTGTTTAGAAGTTGGATTGACCATCCAAATCGTTTATCTATTCTTGATTTAAGCGGAGTACCGTTTGAGTTGATTGATATATCTGTTGGATTAATAACAAGATTAATTTATGATTCAATGTACTGGGGTAGGTTTGAATCATATACTGGTAGAAACAGACCAGTCTTAATGGTTTATGAAGAGGCTCATTCCTATTTGCCAAAGTCCGAGCGCAGTAATCATATATATGGTTATGCGCGAAAAGCAGTTGAAAAAATATTCAAAGAAGGCAGAAAATTCGGTGTAGGTGCTATGGTAGTAACACAAAGGCCATCAGAAATATCGGAAACAATACTAGCGCAAGTTGGAACATTCATCGCTTTAAGGTTGACTAACAGTGGAGATAAAGGTACTGTGCAATCCGCAGCTCCCAACAACATGAATAGTTTAATAGAATTATTGCCATCCCTTAGAGTTGGTGAAGCGATAATAGTAGGAGAAGCAATCAATATACCATCAAGAGTAAGGATTGAGTTGGTGGAACCTAGACCTTCAAGTAATGATCCAAGATTAGTCGAATCATGGCTGAATAAGTTTGAGCCAGATAAAAATGATTATAAAGTAGTGGTTAAAGCAATAAGAGAACAAAAACCGATAACTAAAAGGAAATAATATGGAAATGATACCCGTCAGCTCTTCTAATCACGCCGCTGCTGGATATGATCTAGATCAAGCAGTTTTAAGAATAGAGTTCAAAAATGGAAATATCTATGAATACTATGATGTCCCTCAGTATATATTTGATGAATATATAGTCTCAGATTCCAAGGGGAAATATGCTCATCAAAATATTTATCCTCCAAATTTTACTCAGCAAAGAATTCAATAATGTGAATAAACAAGCTCAAATAAAATGCCCCAACTGCGGTACATCCATTGATGTTCAGGACATACTTGCGCATCAACTGGAAGAGGAAATCAAGCAGAAATACCATTCTCAACTGGCAGATGAGAAAAAGAAAGTTTCTGATCAGGAAGAAAAGCTGAAAAGTGAAAAAGAAGCTTTTGAGTTGAAAAAGAAGCAGGAAAATGAGCTGTTCGAGGAAAAGCTTGAAAAACAACTGAAGGAACAACGGAAAGCCATTGAACATAAACTCAAAGCCAAACTCGCAGAAGAGCAATCGGAACAATTTGAGGCATTACAAAATGAACTCAATGAGAAGTCGGAGCAAATCAAAGAACTGAACCGTACCAAAGCCGAAATTGAAAAACTGAAAAGAGAAAAATCTGAACTGAAAGAATCAATTGAGGCAGAGGCACAAAAAAAGCTTAATGAGTTACTGGGTCAGGAAAAAGAAAAGATCAGGAAAGCGGAAGAAGATAAGAATGAATTGAAATTTAAAGAGCTTCAAAAGCAACTGGAAGATCAGAAAAAGCTTACCGAAGAAATGAAGCGCAAGCAGGAACAAGGCTCCATCCAGTTGCAGGGAGAAGTGCAGGAACTGGCCATTGAAGAATGGCTGATGGTGCAATTTCCTTTAGACATTATTGAAGAAATAAAAAAAGGCGCAAGAGGTGGCGATTGTATTCATATTGTAAATACCCGAACACGGCAAAACTGTGGGAGAATCTATTATGAGAGCAAAAGAACAAAGGATTTTCAAAACGGTTGGATTGAGAAATTCAAAGCCGATATGCGAGATAAGTGTGCAGATGTTGGCGTATTAGTTACCGAAGCCATGCCTGCGGGTTTTGACCGTCTGGGCATTATGGATGGTGTATGGGTTTGCAGTTATGAAGAATTTAAAGGGCTTTGTGCTGTATTGCGTGAATCGGTTATTAAATTGAGTACAGCCGTCACTTCGCAGGAGAACAAGGGTGATAAAATGCACATGCTTTATGACTTCCTGACCAGCACAACTTTTCGAATGCAAGTAGAAGCAATTGTTGAAGGGTTTTCATCTATGAAGACCGCACTTGATAGTGAAAAACGATCTATGCAACGGATATGGAAGGAGCGAGAAAAGCAAATAGATAAAGTGACGGCAAATACCATTGACATGTACGGTTCCATTAAAGGCATCGCTGGAAATGCTGTTCAATCTGTACAGGCTTTGGAATTGCCGGAAGGGGAGTTAGAAGAAGAAGATTGATAGCAAAGCTATGGTTTACCCTCGTCACAAAGCTCCGGCTTTGTGACGCCATCATGGAAGCTACAGCTTCCAGTCTTTCTTTGCACGGGAAGCTCCAGCTTCCAAGACTTCATTACGAAGGAGGACCTTCGTAACGAGTAAAAATGAATACACCATGCCGTTGATGGCGAAAGGGAAGAAAGGGAAGAAAGGGAAGAAATCAGCAGACCTGACAGGTTTCTAAAACCTGTCAGGTCTGCTTTTGATCTGGTTTTGTTTGATAATCCATAAAATAGTTTTTGCAAATATTTCAAACATCATAATTTCAATCATATGAATACGCCACTTGCTATAGATAAATTAAATATTGCTGAGAAGATTGAGTTAATGGAAAAGTTATGGACTAATCTTTCCAATTCTCCCAATTATGCTCCTCCTGAATGGCATGGAGAGGAGCTTGCTCGGCGAAGAGATTTGGTAAAAGAGAGAAAGGAAACCTATATCGACTGGAATGAAGCCAAAAAAGATATTCGCAATGAGCTTCCATGATTATCCGGATATTGGAGTCAGCGAAAAAAAACAAAAGAAAGAATGGGAAGTAAATAAAAACCTGTGCCAAACAAATTTACCTTTTTTTAAGCCAATCACTTTTAGTTTGGTTACTTGTTTGGGTGATGTAATTTTATAGCTTATGCAGCAGATCTGACAGGTTTTAAAAACCTGTCAGATCTGTGTATCGCACCCCAAAAATGGTTAAGTTCAAATTCATTCAAAAAAAGGTATATGTCTGAAATTGATTTATTAGCTAAAAAACTAATTCCTCATTATTCACTTTTTAGGGTTTCTGAACGACTGCTTTTCACGGGACATTCTCATCAGGCCTGGCCCGATGTTGCGCTCGAAGGTCAGGCTGAATATTTCCATGTTTCTGCCGAAAAAGTAGATCAGAAATGGGAGGCCGCTTTCGAGAAAACCGAGATTCTCCGAAATTATCTACGCGCTTTTTATGATGATCCCGATGGCTTGTATTGCCGTGAAGAAAACACCCATTTTTTATTTGTTAGCTGGATGTCGAGCCTGGATTTGAAAAATAAGCCAAAAGTTATTTCCACCGATGGCGAGTTTCATTCTCTGTTTCGTCAGCTGCATCGCCTGGAAGAAGAAGGCCTGGAGTTTGTTCAGGTTCCCGCACATCTTGATGAAGATTTTGCCGGACGGATAATCAGCCAAATGGATGAGCGCACTTCCGCTGTAATGCTGTCGCGCGTGTACTTTGAGACTTCCCTCATAAATACCCATTTAACCGAAATTGCGGCAGCGGCTAAGGCAAAGGGAATTCCGGTTTTAATTGATGATTATCATGGCACAAATGTAGTGCCGCTTTCTATTCGCGAAGCCGGCCTCGAAGATTGTTTTATTTTGATTGGAGGCTATAAATACCTGCAATGGGGAGAAGCGAACTGCTTCTTGCGGTTTCCAAAAGATTGTGAATATCGACCGGCTATTACCGGTTGGTTTGCCTCATTCAGCACACTTGACGATCCGCGGACAAATGCCCCGGTTCAGTACGATTATTCCGATCAGCGCTTCGCGAGTGGCACCTACGATCCTTCCTCACAATTTCGAGCCGCGAAAGTGGTAGAATTTTTCCGGGAACAGGAACTCAGCCCAACCAGATTGCGAAAGCAATATTCTGCCCAGGTTTCTCTGTTGCGTGAATTGTTTGAATCTAAAAACTTCAATCCGCGCAACATAAAACTCACACATAATGAGCCCGTTGAAAAGAACGGCGGGTTTTTATCGCTGACATCTCCGCACGCACGAGACATTCGTGCGAGTTTATTGGAAAAGGAAATCTTTACTGATGCCAGAGGAGAAATTCTCAGGCTTGGCCCTGCACCATATACTACCACCGCTCAAATCGAAAAGGTGGTTGATGAGCTGGAAAAAGCGATTTCTGAAATAAAATAATTTTTTTGTAAGGAATTGATTTGGGGATGCTCTTACATGTGTAAAACATATAAACTTCAAATTATAATTGTAGAAGCATTTGTCAATTACATATATCGAACATATATTGCAACATCATAACACGTGACACGGATTGACACTGCGGGATATTATATTTGTCTAAACAAATTCAAAAAAAGGAATAAAAATGGCCGACTCAAACGACAGACTAAAAGCCCTCGATATTGCCGTTGGGCAAATTGAAAAAACGCACGGCAAAGGAACCATCATGAAATTGGGAGCAAATGTTGCCCAGGATATTGATGTAATTTCTACCGGTTCTATTATGGTAGATTATGCACTTGGCGTTCAGGGAATTCCGCGAGGACGTGTAACCGAGATTTATGGCCCGGAAGCCAGTGGTAAAACAACTTTGGCGCTTCAGGTTATAGCACAGGCGCAGAAAAATGGCGGTTATGCTGCTTTTATTGATGCCGAGCACGCTTTTGATCCGCGATATGCAAAAGCCTTGGGTATAAATGTGGATGAGTTGCTTGTTTCACAGCCCGACAGTGGAGAGCAGGCACTGGAAATTACGGAAACCTTAATCCGTTCCGGCGCTTTGGATGTAATTGTGATTGATTCGGTAGCCGCACTTGTGCCACGCGCTGAACTTGAAGGTGAAATGGGAGATTCGCACATGGGCCTTCAGGCAAGGTTGATGTCGCAGGCGATGAGAAAAATTACCGGTATTATTAATAAGAGCCGAACTTCATGTATTTTCATTAATCAGGTTCGCGAGAAAATTGGGGTGATGTTTGGAAATCCTGAAACTACTACCGGTGGACGGGCGCTTAAATTTTATGCATCTGTTCGGTTAGATATCCGGCGCATTGGGGCAATCAAAAAAGGAGATGAAGTAATTGGTAACCGTACCAAGGTGAAGGTTGCCAAGAATAAAGTGGCGCCACCTTTTAAAGTGGTTGAGTTTAATATTATGTATGGCAAAGGCATTTCGAAAATCTCTGAGATTCTTGATTTGGCTGTTGAATACGATGTAATTGAGAAGCGTGGAAGCTGGTTCCGCTACGATGGCGAACCCATTGGGCAGGGCGCCGATGCGGCTCTGCAATTCCTGGAAGAAGATGAAGCGCTTTGCGATAAGGTTGAAGCTATAGTGCGAGCTAAGCTCAGGGGAGAAGAGATAGAACCTCAGAAAGAGGAAGAGAAAGAAAAGGATAAAGCAAAGAAAAACGGAACCGTTGAAGCCACAAGCTGAAAATGACCGCCGATATTCGGAAGAGGCTTTAACGCTTCTTCCGGCTACGGTTTCAGGGATTCAGGTTCAGAAGAAAAACAAAAGCCGTTTTTCTCTTTTTGTACAAGATGAGTTTCTAATTGGGGTTTCTGACTCTGTACTCACAAAATTTAATATTTATAAAGGCGTTAAAATAACGCCTTCTTTTTTTCACGAAATTCTTGAAGCTGAAGAAAAATGGGCGGCAAGAGAATATATGTTTCGCATTCTTACCCGGCGAGACCATTCCCGAAAAGAACTCAAAACCAAAGCCTATAAAAAAGGATTGTCTGGCGATTTTATTGATGAAATTTTAGACGAATTTGAGCAAAAAGAATATATCAACGACTCGAAGTTTGCGCTAAAATATGCCACTGACAAATTTGAGTTCAATGATTGGGGGCCGTATAAAATAAAGACAGAGTTGGCAAAGAAAGGGATTTCAAAAAATGTTGCGGAAGAAGTAGCAAGCAAAGTGTTTGGGAGTGATGAAATCAAAGACAGCTTACAAAAACTGGTTCTAAAGAAGAGGAAAAGATTTCAACGCGAACCGGCCCAAAAAAGAAGAAAGAAAGTATTCGATTTTTTGATGAGAAAAGGCTACGATTCAACCAGTATTCTGAAACACCTGAATGAACTCTTAGATTCACTCGAAAAATGAAAAACATCACTCTTGAACGGGTTGTACGCTTTGGACTTGGCTTAACGGCAGTAGCTGTTATCCTGCTTATTCTGTATAACTATTCTACGCTGGTTGCCTTTCTCGTTTTAGCTATGATTCTAAGCTATATTCTCGATCCATTCGCGAACAGGTTACAGGCTCTCGGCCTCAACAGAACATTTGGCATAACACTCATTTTAGCTACCGTTATCCTGATTCTGGTGTTCATTTCCACAAGTGTGATTCCAATTATCGCCAACCAGATGGCAGAATTGACCGCACAGTTAAGCATCGAAAATATCCGGCAAATTGCCATCAAAGTAGAGAATCAGTTAACGGCTAAATTTGATTTCCTTCCTCCAAGATTCCTTGAAGAAAATGTTACCGGTGTTGTTAATGAGCTTTTTAATGTGAATCAACTTTCGGGTGTGGTAAGTAACGCGCTTGATATTTTTACGAACATATTCTCAGCAGTTTTAGTGGTCCCTTTCGCTGCATTCTTTTTCCTGAAGGATGGCAGCAAAATTCGGCGCGACCTTCTCCGTATGGTTCCCAATAAATATTTCGAAACTACGCTCACCGTTTTAGATAAAATCGAAAAGCGCCTTGGACTTTATTTCAGAAGTGTTTTACTTCAGAGTTTTTTGGTAGCTGCAACATCGTGGTTCACACTGAATGTAGCCGGATTAGATAATGCACTTTCTGTTGGAATTGCTGTTGGCCTGGCCAATACCATTCCTTACTTCGGGCCAATAATCGGGTATTTCTTGTCGGTAATAGTTTCCATCATTGAAACGGGAAATTTCTCGATGGTGGCCGCCTGTATTCTTGCCATTTTTGTAGTTCAAATGCTGGATAATATCGTGTTCCAGCCCATGCTCTTTTCCCGTTCTGCAGATATGCATCCAGTGGCCATACTTTTCATTATTCTGATTGGAGCCGAAACCGCTGGTATTTTGGGAATGCTTATCGCGATTCCAATCGCAACCATTATCAAAATTACCATTACACAGGTAAGCTGGAGTTTCAATAATTACCAGATATTTCGGCGAGATCTTGCCAAGACCAACAGTCCGCCGGGTTAAGAAATCTCTTCATCCCAAAAAAAGATTATGTATCTTTGTGGCGCATATCGGTAACGCAAAAATCCATCGCTCTTTTGAAGAATATCGTTGTTTTTGCCTCAGGATCGGGCACAAACTTTCAATCAATTATCGACGCTGTAAATAGTGGCAAGCTTGACGCCAGAATCGCGGGTTTGGCAACTAATAAAAGCGGAATTCAATCCATTGAGAGAGCCAAAAAATTTGATATCCCGGTTCTTGTTTTAAATCCCGCCGATTTTTTATCAGAAGAAGAATACAGTAACAATCTACTTCAACAGCTTACCGAATGGAAGACGGATGTAATAGTTTTGGCTGGATATTTAAAGAAAATTCCTTCTGTTATTGTCCGGAAGTATTCTAAAAGAATATTGAATATTCATCCCGCTCTTCTTCCAAAATATGGAGGAAAAGGATTTTATGGCATCAAAGTACACGAAGCGGTTATTAAGGCGGGAGACAAGGAATCGGGATGCACGGTTCATCTTGTGACAGACGATTTTGATGAAGGGCCGATTTTGGCTCAGGCAAAAGTTGAGGTGCACGAAAATGATACCCCCGCTGATCTCGCAAATCGCGTACTAAAACAGGAACACAAATTGTTGCCGCAAGTACTTAAACAATACCTATCAACCTTTTAAATTTTAACTGTGTCTTTAAAACCACTTGCTAACCTGCCGACAAAACCACTCAAGATTAAACGAGCGCTGCTTTCAGTTTCTGACAAATCCAGCCTCACGGTACTTGCAAAAGCTTTGCACGAATCTGGCGTTGAAATCATCTCAACGGGTGGAACCGCCAAAGTAATTGCGGAAGAGGGAATCCCCGTAAAAGATGTTTCTGAAGTTACAGGTTTTAAAGAATGTCTTGACGGCAGGGTAAAGACTCTTCACCCGATGGTTCACGGTGGAATATTAGCTCGCACTTCTCATCAGCCTGATGTTGAAGAACTTGAAGAGCTGGGAATAGAACCCATAGAGTTGGTGGTTGTGAATTTATATCCCTTTAAAAATAAAATAGCGGGGGAAGTTAGCCCGGCCGAAGCTACCGAATTTATTGATATTGGCGGGCCAACTATGATTCGTGCGGCAGCCAAGAATTTTGCGCATGTTTGTGTTCTCAGTTCTTCCGATCAATACCAGGATTTTATTAATGAGCTGAAACAAGATATGGGCATTTCTTTTGACAGCCGACAAAAATTGGCCAAAGACGCTTTTACACATACGGCAGATTATGATTCGGCCATTGCCAACTATTTTATGAAGCTAACCGAAGAAGAGCCGCCGAAGCAACTGAATATTTCACTTCCGCTTTCTCAGGAATTGAGATATGGTGAAAATCCTCATCAAAAGGCAGCAGTTTATGGAAATCAGGATCAAATCATTGATTGTTTTCATGGCAAGCAACTGAGCTATAATAATTATCTTGATGTGGATGCCGCTCTTAACATCATCTCCGATTTTCAAGATTCAAAAGCCGCGTGCGCCATCATCAAACATACCATTCCTTGTGGAGTTGGCCTTTCTGATTCGCTTGCTGATGCGTATAAAAAAGCCTTTAGCACCGATACAGTTTCTCCTTTTGGAGGGATTGTTGTGGTGAACAAAACTCTTGATTTAGAAACGGCAAAAGCTATAGACGAAATTTTTACGGAGATTATTATTGCTCCGGAATACAGTGAAGAAGCGGTGAATTTATTAACGCAGAAAAAAAACCGGCGATTAATAAGGATCAAAAGAGCGGTTAGTGACGTAGAAGCATTTTCATTCAGATCAATATTTGGTGGAGCTTTGCGCCAAGACGCAGATTTAACGCCGGCCAGTCCAGATTCTTTTAAAGTTGTTACAAAACGGCAGCCATCCCCGGAAGAAATGAGCGACCTTTTATTCGCGTGGAAAGTTGTGCGGCATGTAAAATCGAATGCCATTGTTTATGCAAAAGAAGGCCGAACACTTGGAATTGGTTCGGGACAAACCAGCAGGATTGACTCCTCCGAAATAGCCGTGGATAAAGCCAAAAAAGAGGGATTGGATTTAGCGGAATCAGCCCTCGCCTCCGACGCTTTTTTCCCCTTTGCGGATGGAGTGGAAGCGGCGGCTAAAGCTGGTGCAAAAGCAATCATTCAACCGGGAGGTAGTGTTCGGGATGAAGAGGTAATTGAGAAAGCAAATGAGTTTAAAATGGCTATGATTTTTACGGGAAAACGCCACTTCAAACATTAATTTTGATTGTAGTAAATATTCGTCCTATATACATTCGCAAATAGAATATCAATATTGTATTTTCCTCATCGAATTTTATGCCCACAACTGTTAATTATTTAAAAAGTGCAAATGTCAGAATCCCAAGGTGGTAAGTCCTCAGAAGTAGCCAAGAATCAAAAGAAAAAAGGTTTTTTGGATTTTATGTACACCGATATAGCCATAGATTTAGGCACCGCAAATACCCTTATCTATTCTCGTGGCGAAGGCATCGTATTAGATGAACCTTCGATTGTTGCTCTGAATTTACAGAACATCCCTGTAGCTACAGGCCATGAAGCCCGGCTCATGCATGAAAAAACGCACAGTAAAATCAGAACCGTTCGCCCGCTCCGTGATGGGGTAATTGCTGATTTTGAAGTAGCTGAGCAGATGATTCGTGGGATGATCAAAAAAGTAAAAATGAAATGGTACTCAACTACCCGTCAAATGGTTATTTGTGTGCCAAGTGGTATTACTGAAGTTGAACGGCGTGCCGTTCGCGACAGCGCCGAACATGCGGGAGCAAAGGAAGTTTATCTTGTGGATGAACCGATGGCAGCGGCGATTGGTATTGGCCTTGATGTGCACGAACCAGTAGGCAGCATGATTGTTGATATTGGTGGTGGAACAACAGAAATCGCAGTTATAGCTCTTTCAGGGATTGTATATGCGCAGTCGGTACGTTTAGGTGGGGATGAGCTTAATGACGACATCATCAACTATTTTCGCAGAAATCATAACCTGTTAATTGGGGAGCGAACAGCGGAAAAAATTAAATGTGAGATCGGTTCAGCCGCACCTCTTGATGAAGAGCTGGAGATGATAACCAAAGGCAGGGATTTAGTGAACGGAGTTCCTCGTACACGACATATCACATCGCGTGATGCCCGAGAAGCGATAGCTGAATCAGTAAATACTATTGTAGAATCTATCACCAAATCTCTGGAGCAAACGCCTCCCGAGCTTTCTGCTGATATTTTAGATCGGGGAATTATGCTTACAGGTGGTGGCGCATTGCTGAAAAACCTGGATAAGCTGATAATGGAAACAACAGACTTACCTGTTCATATAGCTGAAGATCCACTTACCGCAGTTGTTCGTGGAACAGGTGCTATACTCGAAAATCTTGAATATTACCGCCCGGTAATTTCCTAACGCCTGGAAAATGAATGCGATTTAGATCATTCAAATTAAGTGATGCTAAAGATTACATTGTAACCGCTCTATTACTTCTTGTCGCTTTTTCATTAATGGTGAACAGATATCAGGGCGGAATAAATTCCCTGCGTCAAATATCGATCACTGCTTTAAGCCTGCTCGAAGAACCCCTCGCAAACATTCGTGTATATCGTCAGGCACTGAATACCAATACCTATTTACAGCGGCAAAATATTTTGTTGCAGGATGAACTTAGCCGTTTAAGATCTATTGAGCAGGAGAATGGCCGGCTTCGGGAAATGCTGGGTTATGAAGACAGAAGCGAGTTCAACCTGCAGCCGGTTTTGATTGTTGCTAAGGAAATTTCAGGAATAAATAATTTTATTACTATTAATGCCGGTACATCCGATAGCCTGATAGTTGGAATGCCACTTGTTACATCCGACGGCTTGATTGGAAAAATTGTGCACACGGCAAGTTATTACTCCCAGGTAATGCCTTTTTATAATTCTTTATTCCGGGTAAGTGCCCGTGTTCAGGAGAACCAGGCAAATGGAATTGTTAGCTGGAGCGGCGAAGCGAATAACGAGTTAGTTATGAATTTTGTTCCCCAAACCATACCGGTAGATACAGGTTTTGTTATCGAAACTTCGGGATTCAGTAACCAATATCCACCGGGAATTCCCATTGGTAAAGTAACACGAACCGAAGCTGAAGAAGGCAGGGAGACCCAGCGTATTTACATTGAGCCGTTTGTTATTTTATCTGAGATTGACAAAGGTTTTGTAATTGAATTTCGTCCAGATTCTAACATCGCTAAACTGAAACAAAACTACGACGAGTTTTTTGAATGAACGCAGCTATCCTGAGAGACTTTCTGATTGGTTTATTCTTCATATTTCTTGAAGTAGTAATTTTTCAGCACCTGAGTTTTTTTGGTGCTTCTCCCGACCCGCTGCTGATTTACCTGTTATGGCTTGCATTGAAATATGACAGAATAAACATCGTTCTTTTTGCGGCTGCTTTAGGTTTAGTTCAGGATGCGCTTTTCGATTTTTGGGGATTACATATGTTCACCAAAACGTTGTTGTTATTTTTTACATACAATTTTTTGCGCAGGCGCTCGGAAAGCAGGTTGCTGCTTTGGCAGGTCATGATAGTTGTTTTTATAGCTTCTTTCATACATAATGGCATTTTTCTAAGTTTAAGCAGCTTTATTGACGCTTATGCTTCTGGATTTATGCCCATAATTTTTTTAATTGGAAATAGTTTATACACCGCAGCATTAAGTGGATTGTTTTTCATTTTCAAAGGTAACCAATAATTAATGGCAACAGGTTCTGCAAATCGTACCCGAACTTCAATAAGGATACTCCAGGTAATTATGTGTGGAATGTCGCTTATCGTATTAGGAAGGGTATTTTATCTTCAGGTTACACAATATGAGATTTATGCTGCATTGGGTGAAAAAAATTCGGTTCGCCAGGAATATGTTAATGCCGCACGGGGATTAATTTATGACCGAAATGGAAAGCTGATTGTAGATAATGAACCCATCTACTCGATTACGGTAACTCCCGCAAATTTTAACAGAGATAATATTCCATACCTGGCTACACTTCTTGGGATAGAAGACAGTGTGGTTACCGTACGGGTTGATGAAGCACAAAAGTATTCTTGGAATCGTACCTCAAGGCTTTTTACTGAAATAGATTTTGCAACATTTTCAAATATCCAGGAAAATATTTGGCGTCTCCCGGGAATAGGGCATCAAATCGAAAGTAAGAGACATTATCCCACAAAAATGAAAGCCGCCCATATTTTAGGATATCTCCGGGAAGCGAATAAGGTAGAATATGAGGCTATTCCAACTATGCGCCTCGGCGATAGAATTGGGAAAAGTGGCCTTGAAATGATCTATCAAAGCAACTTGAATGGCGAGTTAGGCTTGCAGTATCACAGAGTTAACGCTTTGGGGCAAATTCTTGGTGATTACCAGCACGAGAGAATTGGTCAGTCTCCAATACAGGGAGATGATATTATCAGTACGATTGATTCTGACCTTCAAATTTTTGCAGAAGAGCTAATGGAAGGTAAATTAGGTGCGGTTGTTGCTATGGATCCAAATACCGGAGCTATTCTTGCATTGGTAAGTTCTCCAGAATACGATTTAAGCCGGCTTGCAGGTCGTTTAGACAGAGATTACTGGCAAAGCATAAATGCTGACAGTACAAGTCCGTTATACAATCGTGCTATATCGGGGAGACAACCTCCCGGTTCCACATTTAAGCCGCTGATGGGGATTATTGGAATGCACATGGACCTTGTGAACCCGAATACGATAGTATACAATAGTGGCGCTTATATTCGTGGGCGTGCATATCGTGATGTTGCCGAGGTTGGAGAATACAATCTTGAAAAGGCCATTACCTATTCAAGTAATACTTATTTCTTTTCTTTGATGGATAAAATTGCCACCCAGGGAAGATTAGATGAATGGAGCGCGCTCGTTAAAGATTTCGGACTGGGTGTTCCCACCAACATTGATTTACCCAGCGCCAACAGAGGCATAATTCCTGACAGCACCTATTTGAACAGCCGTTTAGGTGTAAAAAAATGGGGTATTGGTGATATCATAAATTTTGGAGTAGGGCAGGGAATGGTATCTGTATCGCCGCTACAGGTTGCACAGATGACAAGCAGTATTGCGAATGGGGGGTATAAGATACAACCTCATATTGTACAGGCTGTGCGGAAATCAGGAGAAATTTTAGAGAAATATCCAGTGAAAGTTGAAAAAATTGACTGGGTAAAGGATTGGTATTTAGAGACCGTGAAAAAAGGAATGAGAGGGGTAGTTACTGAAGGAAGCGGGCGCTGGTATGCAAATATCTCAGATATTGAAGTAGCGGGTAAAACGGGAACCGCGCAGAATCCTCACGGCCGCGACCATGGTTGGTTTACTTCATTTGCTCCCTATAATAATCCACAGATTGTAGTAACTGTGTTAATTGAGAATGGAGGGTATGGTTCAGTATCAGCGGCCCCCGTTGCTTCTTTAGTAATTGAAAAATATCTGAAAGGGGAAATATCCCGCTCATATATTTATAACCATGTCATAAATTTTGTATCACAGCCTACCGACTCGGAGAAGAGGGGCATTGAATAATTATAGAGAATTTAATTGGTCTATCGTTTTTGCCTGGGTGCTGCTTTCCACCATTGGCTTATTCGCTATATATAGTGCTACGCAGGGGCCGGTATCTCAATTTCTCCCCGAATACATCCAGAATAATTTTTTCAAGCAGGTGGTAGCGGTAACACTTTCAATGATGCTGCTCATCGTTATTCAATTCATTTCGCCGCGTACCTTTATACAGCTTTCCTATGCTTTCTATGTAATAGGTATTCTTTTAATGATATTAACCTTGATATTTGGAACCGAAGTAAATGGTGCTAAAAGCTGGCTGCGTTTAGGCCCGGCTAACCTGCAAACGAGTGAGCTAATGAAGATAGCCACCATTCTTGCCACCGCAAATTATCTTACCAGCCGCAGGGATATTTCTGCCGAAAATATACGGTATGCTCTAACAGCAGTTCTGTTAATTTTGATACCTGCTGTGCTTGTTTTGATGCAAAATGACCTTGGTACCTCCATAATATTCATGACGCTAATTCCGGTAATGCTTTTTTGGTCTGGTTTGCCGTACGGTGTTTCACTTTTCATTATTTCACCGGCTATAATTGTATATCTCACAATTGTGGAGTGGTATATGGGAGCAATAGCGGTGGTCGTTTTTTCTGGATTGACTTTTATTTTACAACGAAGAATCTGGCTTACCCTTACTTCTTTTATAACAGGTGTGCTTACTATGACAGGGGTTCAACTCGCGATTTCCCAGTTATTACAACCACACCAAATAGCACGAATTGCAGCCTTTACCAATCCAGCATTTGATCCAACCGGGGCGGGATGGAATGTAATTCAAGCTAAAACAGCTATAGGTTCTGGCGGTATTGCTGGCAAAGGTTTCTTAGAGGGTACACAAACTCAGTTGCGTTTCCTTCCCGAACATCATACTGATTTTGTGTTTTGTGTGATTGGAGAAGAATTCGGGTTTATTGGGGCGGCATTGGTGGTACTAACATTTCTTTTCTTATTTGTAAGAATGCTGACTATGGCGGGCAGCCATAAACATCCTTTTGCGCAACTTGTAACGGTGAGTGTTACAGCCGTATTTTTTGTGCACTTTTTTATAAATGTAGGCAGCGCAACCGGATTACTTCCCGTAATTGGATTGCCACTTCCCTTTATTAGTTACGGAGGTTCGGCCTTTTTAACCAACACCTTGATGTTAGCCATTTGCCTGAACATGGATCTTTATAAGCGTGAATTTAGCATCTACCGCTAAAGTGGTGGGAAAATATTCAATTTAGCTTTTGCTGTATTTCTTTTTTGTTCCCAGTCGAAAAGTATCCCGGTGGTAAGAAGTGTAACCATACTTTTTTAAAGCTTTGCGGTGAACTTGAGTTGGGTAACCAACGTTGGAATCCCAGCCAAACATGGGAAATTCTTTATGCAGCTGCTGCATGTATTTGTCTCGGTAAACTTTTGCTAATATAGATGCCGCGCCAATCGTCATTGAGCGGTCATCACCCTTAATTAAGCAAGTATAGGGAATAAGTGAGGTGGTGTATCGATTTCCATCAACTAACAAATAATCGGGCGCAGAATCTGCAGCGGCTACACATTTAGTCATCGTTTCTATGGATGCCCAAAGTATATTCAGGCGGTTTACCTCTTCAATGCTTCCTTCTTTGACCGTCCAGAATAAAGCTTTTTCTTTGATGATTTCGCTCAGTTCCAACCTTTCAGCAAGGGATAAAGCTTTGCTGTCTCTTATTTCGGGGATATTGGTTCCGGGCTCAAAAATTACACCGGCGGCAACAACAGGCCCAGCCAAACAGCCGCGTCCAACTTCATCAAGGCCCATTACTTTTTGAAAGCCTTCGCTCCATAATTGCTGCTCAAATATTAGCCGATTTGTTTGCTCCATGCATATTGGTGAGTTGAAATAGTGCGTTAATATATTCAGTTATAAAATACTTTTCTTGTATAATGGAACTGAAATCGGAAACATGTTATTTGGTTAAACAAAAGATAATTTATGCATTTCAAGTACTTCGAATGGGACGAGCGATTTGCTAACAATCAGGGGAAATCTCCTTTTGATACTCTGTGGGATTTATTTCAGCAGCTGCTAACTATAGCGAGTGGTGATGTGTCACAGGCTCTTAAATGGTTAACTGACTTAGATAATGAGTATGGAATCACGGATCAGTTTGAAGATGGCTATGGCCTTTCTGATTTCATCGATGAGTTGCGTGAGAGGGGCTATATTGCACCGGATGATCAAACTAACACAATGATTATCACCAAAAAAACTGAACGTAGCCTACGGAAACGGTCACTTGAAGAGGTTTTTAGAAATCTGGAGAAAGGCGGGCCGGGAGCCCATAAATCTCCCCATACCGGCAGAGGCCTCGAACGACAGCCTGAAACCAGAAAGTGGAAACAGGGAAGCGATATTGGACAAATTAACAGCGTAAATACAATGTTAAATATGCTCGATCATAGTTCAATTGACGCTTTTGATTTGCATGAAGATGACCTTGAGGTATATGAAACAGATCATCATACTTCTGTTGCAACGGTTTTGTTAATAGACCTCAGCCATTCTATGATCTTGTATGGTGAAGATCGCATAACACCAGCTAAAAAAGTTGCGATGGCATTATCAGAACTCATCATGAATAATTATGCCAAAGATTCTCTGGATATTGTGGCCTTCGGAAATGAAGCATGGCAGATTTCGGTGGACGATCTTCCATACCTAAAAGTTGGGCCATATCACACCAATACAAAGCAAGCTCTTGAAGTAGCGAGGCATATTTTGCAGCGTAAAAAGTTTGCCAACAAACAGATTTTTATGATTACAGACGGTAAACCATCCTGCATGATTGAAAATGGACAGTTATACAAAAACAGTTTTGGGTTAGATCGGAAAATAGTAAACAAGGTCTTAGATGAAGCTGTGAAATGCCGGAGAGATCAAATCAGCATAACAACATTTATGATTGCGCAAGACCCTTATTTGCAGAGTTTTGTAAGGGAGCTGACGGAAGCAAATAAAGGCAAAGCCTATTTTGCGTCATTAAATGACCTTGGCGGCTATATTTTTGAGGATTATATCCGGAACAGGAAAAGAAATGTGAAATGAATGAAGTAGCAGTGAGGGTGATTTTAAAATCACTTCCTAATGTTATTTTTTAGATATTTTTGATATTCTCACTCATTACAAAAAAGATTAGCCTGTTTCGAAATGAAAAATCCTTCAAGGATGGCCACTAACAATTTCAAAAAGATAAAATCTGGTGCTGAATGGGAAACCAAGGTGGCATACAGCCGTGCGGTAATAGCCGGAAATCATATCTATGTTTCAGGAACTACCGCAATTGGTGAAAACGGGGAAATAATAGGTATTGGAGACATGTATGCTCAATCTCGCCAATGCATCAAAAACATAGAAAAAGCTTTAGAAAAGGCAGGGGCCTCTCTGAAAGACGTAGTTCGAACGCGTGCTTTCATCACCAATATTGATGAGTGGAAAGCTTTTGCGAAAGCTCATAAAGAGTTTTTCGAAGGGATAGATCCAGCAGCTTCATTGTTGGAAGTAAGCCGGATAATTCATCCTGAGTTGTTGATTGAGATTGAAGCAGATGCGGTTCTCAAGAATAATAAGAATCAGCTATGAAATTGTTTTGGCTCATATTATTTATTTTCTCATTTGTAATAAAGCAAGAGCCAGCTGCTGTAAATGTATATCGGGTTGAACATTCTGACCGGCTAAAAATCTTTGCCAAAAACAATAACATATTCCCGGTTACCATCGAAGTTGATTTCGATACCGAAAATCTTGAACCAACAAGATACCTGCCTTATACAGGAGTGCTAAATTCTATGGATAACGAGAATATCCTTGATCTGAAGTTTAGCGATATTGCCAATGGTTGGAATTACGAAACCACCTACAAGTATTATATGGGCAGCATTTTTGCAAAGCATGATGATAGTTTTGCTTATCGTCTTCCCTTCAAAAAAGGAAAAGAATACCGGTTATCTCAAGGCTTTGAGGGCGCTTATTCTCATAAAGGTGATCTAAGATATTCTCTGGATTTTAGCTTATCTCTTAGTGATGAGATTTATGCAGCAAGGGGAGGAGTCGTGGTGGCTTTAGAGGAAAGCAATGATCGCGGGGGCTCCTTAGTGCAATACATGGAATACGCCAATTATATTACCATTCTGCATGATGATGGTACTTTTGCAGATTATTCGCACTTAATGAAAAATGGCGTAGATGTGGAGATTGGACAAAAGGTGAGAATGGGGCAGCTGATCGGATTTTCAGGAGCTACGGGTTATGCTTCGGGCCCACACCTGCATTTTGTTGTGAAAAAAACGAAAAAAGGCGGTGGCTATATTTCCATACCCATCAAATTCACAACCAAAGATGGAATAATTTCCCTTCAAGAAGGACAGTCTTACCTCGGATATTGATTCCACGTTCTAACTTTTTTTAATGGTGAGTCCTTCTAAAGATAAGCCTTCCATCAATGCATCGTAGTTTGAAATATCTTTAGGGAGAATGATACTGTTTTCGCTTCTTCCCAAGCCAGACAGAACATCCAGATATTTTTCCGAAAGTTGTAGCTGCATGGCTTCAGTGCCTCTTGGTTGAGATAGCGCATCTGCGATTTGTTCTATGGAACTCGCCGTTGCTTCTGCAATCGCTTCAATTTCCTGCGCCATACCTTCTGCTTCATTTATGCGTCGTTGCATTTCTGCTTCAGAAATATTTACAATTTCAGCTCTCACACCCTGGGCATCGTTCACTTTAGATCCTTTTACCCCTTCAGATTTTGCGATGATTGCTCTCCGATCCCGTTCTGCGGTCATTTGTCGTTCCATTGCTTTTTGGACTGTTCGGGGCGTTAGGATATTTTTGATTTCATAACGGTGAACTTTTATTCCCCAGGCATTTTCCATTTCACTTAATACTTTCACTACTTCCATGCTCATTTTGGCACGATCTTCAAAAGTTTGATCCAGTTCCATTGTTCCCAACACAGATCGGGTAGTAGTTTGAGCAAGCTGGACAGCGGCATATCGATAATTTGTGACTCCATAGCTGGCATTCACCGGATCCATCACACTGATATAAATAACCCCGTCAACTTCCACTTTCACATTATCTTTGGTGAAGCATTCCTGCGGCTCAACCTCTATGGTTTCTTCGCGAAGATCCTGCTTATAAACCACTTTGTCGATGAAAGGAATAAGAGCATGGAAACCAGGCCCCAGCGTCTTGTGGTAATTTCCAAGCCTCTCTACGATATAGGCGAACTGATTGGGCACCAATCTCAAAGCCTGTATGAATTTGAACATCACATAAACAGAGAATAGTCCTAATAATATTTGGCTGATTGTTTCAATGATTCCCATGGTTATTTATCTCCCATAGTTTTGGATGTATTTTTTGTGTGATTGCTGATGGTGCCAACTCCTTCAAAAAACGTTTTTAAATTTGCGGTTTCGGTTGGTAACACCGAGACGTTTGAGTTTTTGATAATTTTCCCAAACTGTTTTATGTATTGTTCTACCAGTTTGGTTTTTACAGCGAGTTCTCCGCCCGGACGTTCAATAGCCTCGGCTACTCTTCGGAGGCCTTTCGCGGTAGCTGTAGCAACCAGTTCAATTTCCTTAGCCCGGCCTTTAGCCTCATTGATTCGTCGTTGACGCTGAGCTTCAGAAACCAAAACCTGACTTTGTTGCTCTCCTTCGGATTCAAAAATACGAGCTTGCCGGTGGCCTTCTGAGTTGGTTATCTCGGCACGTTTTTCTCTTTCAGCTTCCATTTGGCGCTCCATGGTATCAACAATTTCATTGGAAGGCCGGATGTTTTTTATTTCATACCGTAAAACTTTGATCCCCCAGGGATCGGCGGCTTTATCAATCTCACGGACTATATTTTCATTCATCATTTCCCGTTCTGAAAACGTATCATCAAGAGTGATTTTTCCGATTTCGCTCCGCATGGTAGTTTGTGCAAGGTTCACAGCCGCCGCTTGGTAATTGGAAATGCCATAGCTGGCTTTATGAGAATCCATCACTTTTAAATATACGAGGCCATCAACAGCCACCTCAATATTATCGTTTGTGATACACGTTTGGCTGGGAACATCTAAAACTTGTTCACGCATTTCCTGGCTATAAGCTGGCCGGTCAACAAAAGGGATTAAGAAATGAAATCCCGGTTTTAGTGTTTTTTTGAACTTGCCCAGCCGTTCCTGAATTACTTCTTCACGCATTTCAACTATTTGGAAAAGGCGTGTTAAAATGAAATACAATACTACAACGGTGATTAAAAGAGTGGTCCACATATCAGTTTGTTTTGGGTTCTTTAAGTTTATTTTCTTGAGAGTCAATAATTCCAACAGGCTCCACAATCCAGGTGGTATTGTCGCGGTATTTTATACGAACCTGAACACCGGCGGGAATTTCTCCCTCAAGAGTGCGGGCTTGCCAGGAAATTCCCTGGAAACGAATTCTCCCGCTGTTATCTTCATCATTTAAGGGTTCAATTACTTCTACTATTTGATCCATCGCTTCATAATCCTCATCTGCATATTTGAAAGAAGTTTCCGCAGGAAAATATTTTCGCAAAAAAGGCCGAATCAAAATGGTAAGTGCGGTAGAGGTGAATAACCAGGTAAAGGTTGCTATGAAGGGATCTTCCAAAAATCCAAAAAACCGAAGAGCGCCAACTGCAAGACCACTAATTCCTAAAAGAAAAGCAACGCCTCCCGGAATCAAAGCTTCCAGAACCATCAGCACAATTCCGCCGATCAGAAACAGCCAGGTTAATAGTTCGCCATCCATAGTCCAAGGTGTATAGTTTTATTTTTCTATAGATAGTGAATTGACGAGAAAAAAACCTGTGGAGTTACGATTAAATTTTTTTAAGTGGGCGCAAGCGGACGCTTGCGCGAGATTAAGGTCAAAAAACGCTTGTACTATTTTAAATACTTCCTAATGTATTAAAGGCATCTAATTCGCTCCTTCATTTACTTTATTCTGATGCTTCTTTTATTAGCTTATGAAACAAACTCTTTAGGCTTGATAGCGATGTTAGGAAATTCACGGAGAATCTTTTTGTCAAATGTTACTAATGGCACATTTAAATCGTCAGCTAATGCTACGAATTCACAATCATATGCCGAACATGAAGAATCTGAAACAAGACTCATAACCTGTGTGGAGTTTACTTCGAATTCATTGGCAGCCATTAGTTCGGCTTCTTCTATTGCCTGCAAGGCAACCGATAATTCTAAAATACCCTTCCGGAGATATATCGATAATACATTTCTGAATTCAGATCGCCAGAGAAGAGGGGCAACCCAATCATCATCTTTCTTAAGTACTTTATAAACCCATTCATCCATATCGTTTGGCACCCACATGCTGGCAATCACATTAGTATCGACGACAATCATGGACGCCCTTGATCAATGGCTTGTTGAATTTCTTCTATAGAAAGAGTGCCTTTCGCTTTTTGTTTAAGTTTTTTGGCACGAGTTATAATTTGATCAGGATCTCGACGATTACTTTGGACTAACTTTTTCAAATAAACGATCACTTCACTGTTAATACTTCGGTGATGCAGGTCGGCCTTTTTTTTAATTTTTGCATACACTTCATCGGGGATATTCCGGATTGTGATATTTGTAGGCATAGTTAGTGAGTTTAATTTGGTTTCAAAATAAAACTATACAGAAAAGATGATTATTGCAACTAAAGCAGTATAACGGTCTGGCGGATAAGCGGCTTGCGGAGGTTATTAACGGCTAGAATTTCAAAACAAGCAACTCCGGAAACCAACGGCACGTCCACGGCCCCAGTTTAGGTGCTTTTCGATTTATAACGGCCTTCGGTTGAGAAGCGCACGGGAGTAGAATTTTACTTTGCCACATTGCCGAAATATTAAACAACCGGCCCCGCAAAAAACACCACTACAAAACCCCTAAAGAATGCTATGAAATAATACAAATGATTGTTGCACTTCTAACTTGAACTAAACGGCGCTCTGACTGGATGATTTGGATGATTGAACGAACGACCGGAAGCCTCCATACAATATCCGCTCAGCATCAAAAATTAATCTTTTAGAATCGGTTAATGGGGCAACTAATTCAGCCATCCTTTGGTCGTTGGGAACTTGTTTGTTTGCTAAATCACGAGTCTCTTTTGAAGGAAACAAAACCCATCCAAATACAATTACTTCATCTTCTTTCAAATCCACTACTTCAACGAAAGAACGTGTGCCTTCCAATTTTAAATCTTCTCCGACATACTCGAAGTAAGCAAGTGCACCATATTCTTTCCAAATTTCAGCTACTTTTTCAGCCACACTTTTGTATTCGCTCAAGTGAATTCGTGGAACCGGAAGAATAAATCCGTCAATATATTGTGTCATGTTACACCCCCAATTTTGTTGCTGAAGTTTATCTTAAGCCGTATAACGACCCTGTGCATAATCCCAAAGGGACAGGCGGGCGTAGAGATTATGAGTTAATAAACGGTTAAAAATTTAAAACAAGCAACACTGGAAATCCGAAGCTCCGTCCGCGTCCCCAGTTGATGCGGCTTGTTATACTCCGCTCAATGGATATTCAAGAAGCTCAATGCCAGATAAAAATTTATAGTGCTTCTGATTTTTACTAATCATTTTTGCTTCCAAACTTAAAGAAGTTGCGGCAATCAGCATATCATTTATCTCCACACCATGACTCGACCTGAATTTCTTCATCAGGTCAAGTGCTGTTTTGGAGATTGATTTCGTAACAAATTCTATGTGAATATCTGAAATTAATTCATCCACTTTCTTCAAATCCTTTTTGCTTCTACATCCGGAATACAATTCCATAGCAGTAATAACGCTGATGCTAAGTAAAAATTTATCTTCAAGAATAGCCATTGTTTGAATTGCATCAGTCCTATCCAGGCTAAAGTCGATAAGAATGTCTGTGTCAATAATTGCAAGTTGAGCCATAAAGTCTATTAGTCAGAAAAACGGCTTTTTCTAAGTTCTCGAACCCATTTTGTACTGTCTTGCATGTCTTCCCGATCTTTCCACATCCCCCGAAAGGAGCTCTCTAAAATAGATTTTTTCTTTGATGGATCAGTTTCATCTGATTGCTGAAGATATTTTTTAGATAAAAATTCGACAAAATCCGCCGCTTCTTGTTGAGCTTCAGATGGAAGTTTCTTGAGTTGCTTTATGAGTTCTTTTTCAGACATACTTAAATGTAGTTAATCTAAATCACATTTAAAACGAACAATAGGGAAAGGAGTATAACAAGCAATTAAGCAGATTTCAAAATCCCCAATAACTGCCGGATTATATTTCAATTCATTCAATAAAACAAACAGCGGATTGTTTCTTATAGTGTTATGCATATTAGTGGTTTTGAAATCCAGGTAATAGCTAATGAGACCAACTTCAACTGAATACAGGAGTTCCAAAGGAAAAAAGAGGGCACAAGCGGGCGCTTGCGTTAGGCAGGTACGTACTTTTCAGTTTGTTACCGATCTATATTTTGTATTTATACTTTTGATTTTATGATATCTTCGCTTTTTTAAAATGATCGGCATAGTTTTATTCTTTCACTGTTTTCAGTGCCGATTCTTCTTGCACAAAATATCTTACATAGATTAACACTAATATTGGGACGATTACCAAACCAGAGGTAAAGTTCAATAGAGAAGCCCAATTTGTTAATTCAGTTCCACCTTGTGAAACTAATACTAATTCTCCTAAAGGTCCTTTTGAAAATATGGTGTTGTAAATGAAATTCCATCCTAAATGAAGTCCAAAAGGAAGCATTATAGATTTGGTTTTCGAAAATGCCCAGGCCCAAGCGTATCCCATCAGCCCAGTTCCAATGAATACTAAAATCATGGCAATAAGATTTCCTAATACTCCGTAAGAGAACCAATGATAAATCCCGAATGTAATAGCGGAAATCAAAATGCTTTTTCTCGAGCCAATTTTTTGGATGAGAATATAGAGTAAAGCACCACGAAAAATTAATTCTTCTGTTAATACAGATCTTAGGTCCCACCAAAAAGATTTTAAAATAATCCCTCCCGTAATATCTTCATTCAAGACCCAGGAAGATGATTTTAGAAATGCTTCTAAACATTGAACAAGCACACAGAGTATTCCTGTAATCAGAAATCCAATTAAGAACTGTTTCAATCTTTTAACAATTGGCAAAAAACCTAAAGCCAGAATACTTTTTTTTTCGACTACGTAAAGAAGTAACCATGAGGTGGCAAATGCAGCTATTATTCCGATCAATTGTGGGAGGGTGATTATGAATTATATTTAACACCAACGCTATTCAGGTGATTTCTGCTTTTCCTGCAGATTTTATTCATTCTATTTCTAAAATAGCGTAGATACAAGAGGGCTTTACGAGAGGGTAGTTAAAAAGTTAGGACAGTTGAAGTACTAAATACTGAATAGAGCCCTATAACAGGTTATTGAGCAAATTTTACAATCCGCACTAAGTGCCTTGATAATATTTCAATTCATTCAATAAAACAAACAGCAGATTGTTTCTTATTGTGTTATGGTATGAATATTCAGGAAAGAGCTAAAAGCGGGCGCTTGCGCTAGGCAGGGATAGTTAAGTCTCGGTGGACCAATCTTCCAGGTTAATATCCTTGATCCGGTTGAAGTGATTCGTGTTATTCGTGACCATCACTAAGTCGAACGAAACAGCAGTAGCTCCAATCAACAGATCAAAATCGTCAATAATATTACCAGATTTTTGAAGACGAGCTTTTTCTGAAGCATAAATATCAAGTGCCGGAAAAATCGGAAGAATCTGAATACCAGATAAAAAGTTTTCCAGAGCTTGTTGGTTATTCTTTTTGGCCTGACTTTTTGCAACTCCATACTTTAATTCGGCAAGTGTAATTTCAGAAACGAAACAATTTTCTGGGCTAACCTCTTCAATTTTTGATTTTAGCTCGTACAACCCCTTGATGAAGTAAATGCAAATATTTGTATCCAGCAGGTACTGATTCAAAACTCTTCAATTGTTTTGTTAAAAGTTCTGGATTCCTTGATAATGTCAATCAATTCTTCGGCACTTTCGCTCTCATCCCAACCACCAAAAGCATTATAAAAATTAGTCTCTTCTTGTTCTAAATCTGTTTTTACAGTTCTTGTGAGCTGTGAAATAAGATAAAGTTTGTTTTGCTTACTCATGTTTTTTAACAAAGAGAGGTAGCTGTCAATAAGTTTTGTATTTATATCTGCTGTATTCATGGTATTACCTCACTGTTTAAATATGTTTTAGAACTGTTTTACCCCAATAAAATATATTCTTTAAACGAGCCAATTCTTAATTGCTTATAAAATTTAATGAAAAATCAGAACTGTTGTTGTTATGCAGAATTAAATGGTTTTGACATTCAGGGGATAGCTAACGAGTTCATCTTCTACTGAATACAGGATTCCATAGGAAAAAAGAGAGCACAAAAGGATGCTTGCACGAGGGAGGTAAAAAGAAATTTCAATTAACAATTACACCATTAACAAACTTATATTCCACCTATGGCTAAATCAGAAGAAAAAGAGCAGCGGTCGGTAAAATCACTTTGGAAAACATTACGTCAAATATTCGCCTTAAGTAAACCTTATCGTACGCGGTTTTATGCGGCTACGATTTCTGTACTTATTGCTTCAGGAATTTGGCTTACCGTTCCCTTAGGCTTGAGAGAATTATTAGATGCCGTTTTTGAAGCTGGCAATAGTGAGCTCCTGAATCTTTTAGCCATCGGCCTACTTATTCTATTTGTACTGCAGGCGGCTTTTTCTTTCTTCGGAAATTATCATCTGGAATGGGTAGGAGAGCGGGTTATTACCGATCTTCGCAAGAATGTATATGAACATTTGCATCGCCTTGGCTTCAAGTTTTTTGCTGAACGTCGTTTGGGTGAAATTACCTCGCGGCTTACTAACGATGTCGGTTCAATCCGGACGGCTCTCACCGATTCGCTGCCCCAACTGCTAACCATCACTTTTTCACTCATCGGTTCTGTTTCTCTGATGGTAGTGTTGAACTGGCGGTTGAGTATGGTCATTTTTGTCACCGTGCCTTTTGTGACGATCGCAACCCGTTATTTTGGCCAAAAGATTCGCGTGCTTTCCAGGGGAATTCAGGATGAATTAGCCGATTCAACTGCTGTAGCTGAAGATGCTCTTGGAGCCGTTCGGCTGGTAAAGGCTTTTGTTCGGGAAGATTATGAAGTAAGTCGGTATCAGGATGCGGTAGAAAAGCTGTTCAAAACTGCCCGGCGGAAAATGGTATTGACCCAGTTATTCTGGGCGGGAGTTGGAATCATGTTCATGAGTACGCTCGTAATCATTTTTTGGTACGGTGGACAGGAAGTGCTGGCCGGCCGGTTAACTGCCGGCGATTTGGTGGCCTTTATTATCTATGCCCTAAATATCTCGCGATCCATCAGTCAAACATCCCGGTTATATACGGCTGTGAATACCGCCGCTGGAGCTTCCGAGAGGATTTTCGAACTGGTAGAGGAAGTGCCTGAAATTGAAGACCAACCAAATGCTGTTGATGTTCCTCATATCAAGGGTGAGGTTTCCGTGCAGGATTTACATTTCAGTTACGATGATGGAAGAGAAATTCTAAAAGGGATCACTTTTGATGCCGAAGCGGGAAAAACCATAGCCCTTGTTGGCCCAAGCGGGGCGGGAAAAACCACTTTGCTGAATTTGATTCCCCGGTTTTATGATCCGCAAGAAGGCAGGATTCTTGTTGATGGTTTAAATGTTCAGGAAGTTCAGATCAAATCATTGAGAGAGCATATTTCCATTGTACCGCAGGAAGTGCATTTATTTGGAACCACCATCAAAGAAAACATTTTGTATGGCAAGCTGGAGGCTACGGATACGGAGATCATTCAAGCCGCAAAAGATGCCAATGCTCATGAATTCATCATGGAAACAGAATTTGGCTACGACTCCAGGATTGGAGAAAAGGGGGTGAAATTAAGTGGAGGCCAGCGCCAGCGATTAGCTATTGCCCGTGCGATTCTTCGTAATCCGGCAATCCTGTTATTGGATGAAGCCACTTCTTCTCTCGATTCTGAATCTGAAGCGCAGGTGCAGGAAGCATTATATCGCCTGATGAAAAACAGAACTACTTTTGTGATTGCCCATCGTCTTTCAACCGTTCAGCACGCCGATAGAATTTTAGTTTTGAATGAAGGTGAAATAATTGAGGAAGGAACACACGTTGAGTTGATTGAGCAAAAAGGTCTTTACAGTCACTTATACGAACTGCAATTTCGCGATTTGGATGAATCTTCAGGATTCGAGCAAATCATTTGAATATCGGGGCACGGATATTTTGGAAACTCCTTATAAAAATCCTGCTAATCCCTAAATCCCGAAAATCCTGATTCAAAACTATTTCAATTATCGGCATGATATGCGCTGATAACTTCAGAGTAACTCATGTCGTCTAACAGGTTACGATCGCTTAATATCTGGAGGAACTCTACAGGTACACCGCCATTATATAATCCGATTACTCCTGAATAAGAATAGGTTTCTATAAAACCAGCATCATTCAAAGCATTCAAATAATCCAAAGTAACGCCGCCGTTATACAAACCAATAATTCCGGAATAAGAGTAAGTTTCCAAAAACCCATTCCTGTTCAATTCATTCAGATAATCTGTTGTTACTCCGCCATTATAAAGGCCGATGATCCCCGAGTAAGAATAAGTATTCAAAAATCCTCCTTCATCTAAAACCTGTAGGTATTCAAGAGTGACACCACCACTATACAACCCAATTACGGCTGAATACGAAAAATCATCAAGGTATCCGGCGGCCGCTAATTGCTCAAGATAGCTGATATCTACGTTACTACTATAAAGCCCAAGATAACCTGAGCTGGAATAATAATCGCCAAGACCGGCTTGTTCGATTTGTGCAAGATAATCTGCATATCCGGAACTCACCTGATCAGATGAAAGTGTAGGGGGAGAAGGTGGTGGGACAGGAATCGTTGGAAGGCCCTGAGTTACTCCAGGCCCAGCAACTGTTGTGGGGGAAGTTGAACTAAATGGTGAGAGCGGGCTCCATCCCATAATCCAGACCAACGGAATCACAAAAAAAATAAAAAGTGCAGCTGCATTGCGTGAAAATTTTGAAGAAACCTGCTCAGGTTCATGTTGGCTTGTTTGAAACTCCCGGCCTTGTTCTTCCAGGTATTGATCGAGATCGAAATCCTGATCTTTTCTATTTTTGTATGTTGATTTCATAATGGTGTTCGAATCTAATTTTCTTGTTCTGATTTATACAGGTCTACAACATCCAGGAAGTTCAAATCATCATAAAGTCCCGTCTCTTTCAGTTGATCTAAAAACTCAGTGGTAACTCCAGCTTGGTAATAGTTGGTAACATGAACAAAGGAAAGATCAACCAAATAACCAGCATCATCCAGTTCCTTTAAATACTGCATTGGAACATTATGCTGATAGTAATTGGTGATATCTACGAACGATAAATCATCGTAAAATCCAGCTTCTCTAACCTGATCGAGATAAGAAATGGGTACCTGACTCTGATAATAATTCGTGATGTGTACAAAAGAAAGATCAGCTAAATAACCCGCTTCGTTCAATTCCTCTAAATAAGTAATCGGAATATTCGAGTTATAAAGCTGTCGGGCTGAAAATGTGGAGACCTGATTTTCCAAAAACCCTAACTCTTTCAACTCAGTAAGATATTCGGTCATACTCATGTTTAAATCTGCTGCCTGAGTACCGCCTTCAGAAAATGGAAATGTAGGAATTGTCGGAATGCGTGGTATTTCAATACTTGGAATATTTACCCCGATATTCGGCGCAACTGTATTTGAACCTACAGTTACGTTATCATTGGTATCGCCAAAGATGCCTGCCCAAGCTTGTGCCGGACTCCAATCAAAATACCATAACACGGAGGCTAAAATTACGGCGAAAGTCAGCAGGGTATTTTTGAAGAAGCGTGTATTATCATGAACATCTGGTTCAATTTTGCCAGCATTATTCTGACTACTTTGCTCCTCAAGATAAGTATCAAGATCAAAATCAGAATCTTTATCAAGGTCGTTTTTGAAGGAGCGGTGTTTGTGGGAACTTTGGTTTTTCATTGCCTTAAATTTTCAATTTAGACGATTGAATCAGGACAATTGTTTCAGCTTTGGAAATTGAATATCGAGACTCAGACAATTTCCCGGCTGTATTTTTTTCGATAATCCTGGGGTGTTAATCCGGTGGTTCTTTTAAAGACCGACCGGAATGTTTTTGCGTCATTATAGCCAACGTCATACATCAGTGAACCTATATTCTGTACATTTTTTTCGAGCGCCTTTTTAGCGGCCTCTACTTTCACCCGTTGCAGATATTCAAGTGGTGTATTATGTGTAGCTTTTTTAAATCGCCTGATGAAATTGCGTTTGCTCATGTGAGTTTGACCAGCAATTGCTTCCACTGAAATCTGATTTTGATAATTTTGTTCGATGAAACTTTGAGCCTTTAGAATCTCATCATCATCATGTTCACGTTGTCCTTTAAATACGGCAAAATGCGCCTGACTCACACGATCCAAATCAATAGAAAAAAGCTTACTGATTTGTATGCTTAGTTCTCTTCCGCAGAATTTTTCTACCAGGTATAACACCAGGTGAATGGAAGAAAATGCACCGCCGCTTGTGTAAACGCCATCCTGATCGGTGATTACAACATCTGGCAACATTTTTATTTTGGGATAACGATGCTGCATATCTTCAATAGCTCTCCAATGGGATGTACAGGATCTTCCAGAAAGAACACCAGCTTCAGCTAAAAAGTAGCTTCCCCTGCATAAACTCGCTACTTCTGTTCCATTTTGATGCATCTTCCTAATCCAATCCACCACTTTTTTGTTTTTCTCTGATGCAATTTCAGGCCCTCCAATGAACGATGGAACAATGATTAAATCCGTTTGTGTTACTTCATCGATTGTTTTATCGCAAATAAACTGAACCGGAAACTGAAGCTGAATATTTTTCAGCTTTTCGCTTACCAATTCTACTTCAAAAACAGGAGGTTTACCTGAATCTTGTAAAAATCGGTTGGTACCGCTTAGTATTTCCAAAGCTCCGGAAACAGCAGATAAAATGGCATCTTCAAAAACAAGAATGGATATTTTTCTTAAGGGACGAGGATTGAATTTATTGGTTAGCATGGTTTAAAGTGATTTTGTTTATAGAATTTATTCAATTTCAATGTCACAAACACCCCCTAAGAATGTCATTTATGCCCAACATAATATTAACTTGTTTTTATGAAATTGTAGAAGTAATTAAAATCTGTCCAACACACTTTGATTGATAGATATGAAAACACAAAAATCCAATCGTCCTAAGATAATATCCAAAGAAAAATGGCTTGAGGAATACTCTGCTTTTCTTGAAAAAGAAAAAGAATTCACCCGGCAAAGGGATCAACTTAATGCCGAACGTCGAAAACTATCCATGGTAGAGGTTCAAAAGGAGTATGAATTTGAAGGTACTGAAGGAAAAGAAAGTTTAATTGATTTATTTGAGGGGCGGCGGCAATTAATCGTTTACCACCACATGCTAAAACCGGCTGATAAATCGCCCTGTTCGGGATGTTCTATGGTAGTTGATAATATTGGCCATTTAGCTCATTTACATGCTCGTGATACAACGCTTGTGTTGGTTTCACGTGCTCCGGTCGATGAAATAGAAGCATTCAAAAAGCGTATGGGTTGGGATATCCCATGGTTTTCTGTAGCTGAAAGTGATTTTAATCCCGACTTTGGAATTACGTCAGGTTTTGGGGTGAATGTATTTTTAAAAGATCATAAAAAGATATTTCATACCTATTTCACAACAGGACGTGGTGTGGAATATCTTGGAAGCAACTGGTCGTATCTTGATTTGACACCGTTTGGCCGTCAAGAACTCTGGGAAGATTCTCCCGAAGGCTATCCTCAAACCAAACCTTATGAATGGTGGAGACTTCACGATGAATACGATTAGAAAGGCAACCAATTCCAAAATGGGAAAAATAATTTTCGCACAAATAGTATCTATAGATGGATTTATAGCAGTAATGCTTAAATATCATTTGCAGAATTAATCAACTTAAATTGAAGAGGCAACAAAATGTTTAGTTATACCAAATCATTCAGCGGCTATTCAGTTGATGATCTCGAAAAGGCAAAAGATTTTTACACCAAAAAACTTGGTTTAGAAATACGAGAAGAGGAAGGGATGGGATTTTGGCTTTTACTCGCGAAAGGTAATCATGTATTCCTTTATCCCAAGGAAGACCATAAACCTGCCACCTTCACCGTCTTAAATTTTATTGTTGATGATGTGGACAAGACAATGGATTCTCTGTCTAATAAAGGAGTAGAGTTTCTGCATTACCAAGATAAAAATCTTCCCCAAGATGAAAAGGGAGTATTGCGAGGATTGGAAGCCGGAATGGGGCCGGATATCGCCTGGTTCGAAGATCCCGCCGGAAATGTGTTATCAATTCTTCAGGAAACTTAAAGTGGCAACAATCAAAGTTTATAAAACCAATGTAAATGACAAAATAAAAGCCAGAATCCTCATCGACGCGATCAACAGGCAGTATAGTAAAAGTGTTGTAAGCATTGATCTTGAAGACTGTGACAAAGTGCTCAGAGTGGAAAATTCAATCTTTGAAGTAGATGAAGATGGCGTCAAAAAGATTGTGCAGAGTTTTGGTTATATAGCGGAAGACCTCGTATAAACCCCAACAATAAATGCTAAGAAAATGACTGAAAAAGCAAAGTTCCTAAAGAAAATTAATGATGCTTTTGCCAAAAGCGATATAGAATTCATTCTCCAAAATGTTACAGATGATATTCGCTGGACGGTGCATGGCGATTTCTCACTTCAGGGAAAGGACGATTTCACCAAAGCGATGGAAAAAATGGCAAGCGATGAACCCTATGAGCTGAACATCGAAAATATAATCACTCATGGGAAATCAGCTGCTGTTAATGGAATAATGAAAATGCCCGGCAATGATAAAACCTATGCTTTTTGTGATATCTATCACTTTAACGGATTCAAGAATCCGAAAATAAAGGAAATGATTACCTATGTGCTGGAGCAAAAAGAGGACAAATGAGAAAAATAATTTTGTCTATGATGGTTTCGGTGGACGGTTTTATAGAGACTCCCGGCGAAGATATTAACTGGCACAACTGGGATGAAGAAATGAATGCGTATATGATGAGTTTCTTCGACACCGTGGATACTTTTATTTATGGCCGGAAATCTTACGAATTGATGATTAAATACTGGCCATCAGAAACAGGTGATTTTGCGGATAGAATGAATGAAACACCGAAAATTATTTTTTCCAGAAATCTTAAAAATGTGAGCTGGAATTCCAGGTTGATTAAGGAGTTTGTGAGGGAAGAAATGGAAGAGATAAAGCAACAGCCGGGGAAAGATATAGTGTTATTTGCGGGCGCAGATATTGCCTCTTCGTTTATCAAAAATGGCCTGATAGATGAATATCGGTTAATTGTGAATCCTGTTGCTTTAGGTGAAGGAACGCCGCTTTTTAAAAATTTAGAGAATCATTTAAAGTTAAATTTATTGTCATCAAAGTCCTTCAAGTGCGGGAATATCTTATCCATTTATTCTGCTGCATAGTTTTCTTTTTGCAACAAAATTAAACCAGAAGGGTATTAGCGGTAAATTCAATTTTACCAGTACAATGAAAAGCGTATTGACACAAATAGTTACCCACATTAAGAAAATTGATGAATCCATCGAAAAATATGTTCAGTATTTTCTTGATCAAAATGAACAGGATTAAGCCATTTTTTTTGATGTTTAACCTCTGTTTTTTTTTCCTGTGGTAGATCATATTCCAGTCTGCCACTTAGATAAACCTTCCTTCCCGTTTAATTCTTTTTGATTCGGAATTCTCCTTTTTTTTAAAAAATTCAAAAGCTCTTGACTATTATTAGAAATTATTTTACCATTTAGTTAATTAACATCTTGGTTAAATACAGAACTCATGTCGATAGATTCATTAAGCAATACATTTGCTGCATTAGCAGACCCTACTCGCAGAGCTATATTAGCGAGCCTTACAACTGGAGAAAAGACAGTTTCAGATTTAGCGGAGCCTTTTGACATGACTATGCCCGCCATTACCAAGCACCTGAAGGTTCTGGAAAAAGCGAATTTAATTGAACGCAGCAGGCAGGCACAATATCGGCCGTGCCGCCTTCATCCCGAACCTTTGAAAGATATTGATGAGTGGATGGAAGGCTACCGTAAGTTTTTTGAGGCCAGTTTTGACCGATTAGAAGATTATCTGGAACAACTTCAAACAAAGGAGAAAAACAATGAAGAATGAACCCAAAATAAAAGTAGAAACAAAAGAAACAGAGCTGATCATAAGCCGAGAATTTGATGCTCCCAGGGAGCTGGCTTTTGCAGCCTTCTCGAGTTGTGAACATCTGAAGCGTTGGTGGGGCCCAAAGGAGTGGCCAATGAAAGAATGCAAACTTGATTTCAAAGTAGGCGGGAGATGGCACTACTGTTTGCGGGGCCCAAAAGAAGGCGATGAATCTTGGGGCGTTGGTATTTATCGGGAAATCGAAAAGCCTGACAAAATTGTTTGGGAAGATTACTTTTCAGATAAAGATGGAAACATCAGTGAGGGAATGCCCGGCGGAATTATGACGGCTGAATTCATCGAGAAAAATGGAAAAACTACCATTATCTCGCACTCCAAATATTCTGAGAAATCTGATCTGGATAAAGTACTGGAAATGGGAATGGTAGAAGGATTAACAAGTTCTCAGGATCGCCTGGAAGAGTATCTGCTGTCTGTTAAAAAATGATCATCAGAATGGCGTAAATACCCCCCGAACTTGTCGTGTTTACGCTTTTTCTGAAACCCTCAAATTAACCACATTAATAAAAGCAGTTAAATATTAAAAGGAGAAAATCGATGGGACAACAAAAAATAATTCCACATCTGTGGTTTGATAGTCAGGCAAAAGCAGCCGCGGATTTTTACGTCTCCGTTTTTGGGAAAGATTCCGCTGTTAAAAGCGAGACTTATTACACCGACGAAGGAAAAGAAATACACGGAAAAGATGCCGGGTCAGTAATGACGGTGGATTTTAATCTCTTTGGCTATCAGTTTGTAGGACTTAATGGTGGCCCCATTTTCAATTTTAATCCTTCTATTTCTTTCATAGTGACATGTGGTACAAAAGAGGAGGTAGATAAATATTGGGATGAACTTTCTGTGGGAGGCCAGGTTCTGATGCCACTCGATTCCTATCCTTTTAGCGAATGGTACGGCTGGATTCAGGATAAATATGGTGTTTCGTGGCAGATTATTTTGTATGAAAATGCTCAACAGAAAATCATGCCTTCTTTAATGTTTGTGAATGAGAATTATGGCAAAGCGGAAGAAGCGATGAATTACTACACAAAAACATTTCCGGATTCAGAAGTTGTTTCCGTATTTCATTATGGAGAGAATGATGATCAATATAAAGCAGACGCGGTGATGTATGCAGACTTCAAGTTGTTTGGTGAACTATTAGCCGCAATGGATAGTGGCCTTAAACATGATTTCTCATTCAATGAGGCTATTTCCCTGATGGTGGTTTGTGAATCTCAGGAAGAAATTGATTCCTATTGGAATAAACTTACTGCATATCCAAAAGCAGAACAATGTGGCTGGCTGAAAGATCAGTTTGGTGTTTCATGGCAGATTGTGCCTTCACAGTTAGAGAGTATCATGAAGGATCAGGATGAAGCAAAAGTTCAGCGGGTTATTAAAGCTTTCATGCAAATGAAAAAACTGGATATCCAAAAATTGCAGGAAGCATTTGACGGGTAACAACCCACACTTTATAAAACAAACTCTAATGGAGAAAATATGGAAAAGCTGCATTTTTCAATCACTATAAACGCACCTAAGGAAAAGGTTTGGGATACCATGCTTGGAGCAGATACCTACCGGCAATGGACAGAAGTATTTATGCCAGGCTCTGACTATGTGGGCGACTGGAAGGAAGGTAGCAAAATACTATTCACTGCTCCCGGAGAAGGAGACAAGGTGGGGGGCATGGTAAGCCGGATAAAAGAAAACAGGCCCTTCGAGTATATTTCAATTGAGCACCTCGGTATCATTCAGGATGGTGAAGAGGATACGTCAAGCGAAGAGGTGGAAAGTTGGGCCGGTGCACTTGAAAATTACACGTTCAAAGAAGAAAATGGCGCAACCGAAGTGCTGATTGATATGGATTCAAATGAAGAACATAAGGAGATGTTCCTGGATATTTGGCCAAAAGCGCTTCAAAAACTCAAAGAACTGGCGGAAAAATGAGGTAATAAAAGGGAAAATGGCAAAAATAAAGTTTAAAACGGTAGAGGATTACATTGAGTCTTTCCCAAAAGACGTGCAGGAAATTTTACAGCAGATCAGGCAAAGCATTCAAAAAGCAGTTCCCGAAGCGGAGGAGGTAATCAGTTATCAAATGCCTGGATTGAAACTAAACGGAATGCTGATTTGGTATGCGGCGTGGAAAAAGCATATTGGAATAAACCCAAGAACACCTGGGTTGAATCAGAAATTCGAGAATGAACTCTCGAAATATGAAGGGTCGAAAGGCACTATTAAATTTCCTTTAGATAAACCCATCCCATTTGAATTGATAACCAAAATTGCAAAATTCAGAGTCAAAGAAAACCTTGAAAAACTAAAATATTAAGTGATAGAATTGACGTTTTCGAAGCACTGGTTGTTTTGGGCATAGCCTTTGTTATAGCAGGTTATATTATAATCTTGAGAAAAGTTCGCACACAGCCATAAAAATAAAAGTAAGTTTTTAACAGAAACCACTAACTATGAAAAAAACAAAAGTAACATGTGGATTAGCAGTGTCTCTTGATGGGTTTGCTGCCGGCAAAAATCAAAGCTTTGAAGAACCATTTGGAGATAATTTCGATTCAGACTTGTTGGATCGTTGGATGTTTGCTGAGCCGGAAAAGCATAAACATAAAAAAGAAATAGATGCTATTCTTGATGCGGGCGCATTTATCATGGGCAATAATATGTTTGGGCCTAAAGACAGAAGAGGCAAATCGGAATGGAAAGGATGGTGGGGCGACAACCCCCCGTATCATGCTCCGGTTTTTGTGCTCTCCCACAATGAACGCGCACCAGTAGAAATGGAAGGCGGGACGATATTCCATTTTGTGACAAACGGAATTGAATCGGCCTTAAGAAAGGCGAAGGAAGCGGCAGGAGATCGGGATGTAAGAGTCATGGGAGGAGCAAATACTGTCAATCAGTATTTGGCTGCTGGACTTGTTGATGAATTGTGGCTGCATATAGTCCCTGTTACTGTTGGTGAGGGCGCACGACTTTTTGACGGGGTGCCAGGTCTTAAGCTCGAAGCGGTTCAGGTAACTGGAACCAGCGTGGTGACTCACATTAGATACAAAGTTCTGAAGTAAACTTTGTCGGCAAACTTCTAACCGAGTCGGTGGTAACACATGAGAAAGTTATGTTTGAGGAAGGGGAACCCAGTTGGCCTGAGGATCTTTTTAAATCTCTCACCAATAACTCTTGGTGATGGTATACGGTTATAGAAAATTTAGGAGGAGATAAATTTAAAGTTGAACCTTCAAAAGCAGTTGATTCTGAAGACGTAACTTATTTATTTTATAAAGTTATGAAATTGTAGTTATTCAACATCACTCAATAAAAATGGAACCAGTACAAAATCCTTCCAAAAACATGATTCGCACAGGTTGGGCTTTAAGTTTACTTGCCGCACTCTTTTTTGCCTTTGATGGAATCTCCAAAATAATGACGGTGGAACCGGTGATTGCCGAAATGACCCGCCTCGGTTTTCCCGAATCAACAATTGTGGGAGTAGGCATTTTACTCCTGACTTGCACCATAATTTACATCTATCCCCGAACGGCGATAGTGGGCGCAATTTTACTCACCGGCTATCTTGGAGGTGCAATTGCCACTCATGTCCGCATGGAAAGTCCGTTGTTTAGCCATACGCTTTTCCCGCTGTATTTAGGACTAATGGTATGGGGTGGACTTTATTTGCGTAATCTTTCAGTTCGGAACCTTAATCCAATTTAGAAAAACGATTCCACACCCTTAGTGTCTTTCGCGATTAAAAAGCTAAAGGTTATTTGTTTTATGGGGAATTTGATTCCGTGACTTCAGCAGTGAAATCTCCACCGGCTAAATTTGTAACCCAGTAGATGATGAATAGCGATCACAATTTATTTTGACGCGTCTAAGATTACTTCCCCATTAAAATTTCTAATGATGATCTGTTCAGTAACAAAATTATGGTCTTGAGCTTTAACGGTAAGATTGAATCTCATGTGGTCAGAAGATCTTCTCTCGGCAGAAAAATGAATTCCCGATTGAACCTGCTGATCTCTTTGCGTTGAACCAAGCGATACAATTTCGTAATAATCGGCTTTTAAACTTTCGCCATCACTACTAATCAGGTCAATTGAATTTGCGGTCATACTTTGTAAAGGCATATCCAGCACAATTTCCCCATTGTCTTTGAAAGTATATGAAATTTCACCCGGGGCACTATGAGGAAGTATTTCCAGAGGATTTTTACTATATCGTTCATCGCGGCTGTCAGGGTTTGGTAAATCAACAAAATAACCCAAATGGAGGTGTGAATAACTGGCGCCGCTGCTTCCCACGGTAGCGATAACATCATCCTTATCTACCCAATCACCTACTTCAACTTCAATAGAATGAAGATGCAAATAACTGCTCGCAAGTGTGTCGGAATGTTTAACGGTGATTGAAGTTCCTGCCCCGGTGCTGGTTCCATTCCACTCATTAGTTTGAACTACTTCTCCAGGTAATACAGGATAGACAAGTGCCCCGGTTTCAGCGGGAAGATCTATTCCTGCATGAAAATCATAGCCGCTTGGCAGGCTTCTCGGGCCATACTGCGCATAGGAAATATCACTGTTGTTGTTACTGTTTTTACTTATGGGCCATTGCACTTCTTTACTATCATCCACCTGTTCAGGGTCGTCTTCAGTCTCAGTTCCAGAGGAATTTTCTTCGGTACAGGCAGCAAGAAACAGGGCGCTGCTGATCACAGTAAGTAAAATGAATTTGTTGGTAATGTTGCTCATTAGAAGGGTTTTCTACACAATTAGATATGAACGTTAAGATATCGTCCTGTCTATCAGGATTCAACCTGAACCTGATTGTTTGTGGAATGATCAGAGTTCCTGCTGTAGAAGAAAATTAGAATCAAAGCAGGGTAAACATCAGAAAAAGAAGGTAAGTTTATGGTGTTTTATTTGTGAATGATGAAATATTTTCTTTCAATTGTTTTTGTGAGAAGCTAATTATTGAAGACTGAACTTTAACATAATTCCCTGAAAAAAAATGGACAATCCTGATTACTACCAAACCGTAATGCCTTACCTGATTCTGAAAGATGTAGAAGCATTTTTAGATTTCACAAAAGAAGTGTTCGGCGCAGAAGAAAAGATGAAACACCTTGACGACAATAAAAGAGTTGTACATGCGGAGATAGTGATAGGAGACAGTACTATCATGGCGGGTGAAAGTAATCAACAATGGAGTTCTCAACCGGCGGGTTTATATATAAATGTTGATTCTGCTGATGAAAGCTATCAAAAAGCGTTAGATGCCGGTGCAGCATCCGTTATGGAGCTTTCATACAAAGAATATGGCCGCGCATGTGGCGTAAAAGATTCCAACGGCAATACATGGTGGATTACTTCGGTAATTGAATAGCCGGATTTTTTCGCCACTCGCTAAAATAAATTATGAACCGTATCGACCGGCTTACAGCTTTTATTATTTTCCTGCAGGGAAGAAAACACGTAACCGTTGAGGAACTTTCTGAACGATATGACATCAGTGAACGAACCGTTTACAGAGATTTAAAGGCTCTTCAGGAAGCCGGCGTACCAATCGGCATGGAAGCGGGTAGCGGGTATTATATTGTAAAAGGTTATCATCTTCCGCCGGTGATGTTCAGCAGGAATGAAGCGGCTTCTTTACTGGCTGGTGAGAGGCTGATGCAGAAATGGAGCCATCTGGATTTGGGCAAAGCTTATCTTTCCGCGCTCGATAAAATCCGGGCGCTCCTTCCCCCGGACGAGAAGTTATATTTTGAAACCCTGGATGAACACACGCTGGCATTTCATTACCGCAACGAGCGTCAGCCTCAACCCGACGAGCAGATTTTTGCAGCCCTCCAAAATGCCATTTTCAAAAAAGAAGTAATCGAGATTTGCTATTCATCGCCATACTCGCGCGAACAAACCCGCCGCGATGTTGAGCCGCTGGGTTTGCTGCTGATGGGAAATCATTGGTACCTGGCAGGGTGGTGCCGTCTTCGCTCTGATTACCGGATGTTTCGACTGGACCGTTTTGAGACGTTTAAACTCACCGGGAGTAAACTTCCTGCACCTGCCGGGCATACTCTAAAAGAGTTCCATGACCGTAATCTTCACAAGGAAAAAGAACTCGAGGAAGTTTCGATTTGGTTTGAGGAAAAGATGGTTCGCTACATCGGAGATCAAAAATATAGAATGGGCTGGGCGTGGGAAGAAGAAGCGGAAAACGGGCTTGTTATGACATTTTTGACTTCACATCCCGAATACCTGGCCCGCTGGCTGTTAACTTGGGGAAGCAGTACACGTGTGGTAAAATCAGCCAAAGTAAAAAAGAGAGTGAAGGAACTGGCTGCAGAAATATACAAGCACTATAATGGGGCAGGTAAACCCTGAAATTAATGGCTGTCATCACGAGGAGGATATGAATTACTTTAGGTTGAAATTGTGATTCGACGAAGTGATCTCCCTGAAACTATTTTCCAGGTATTATAGGGAAATGGCGTCAGCACTATAGTCCTTTTTGTAAAACCAAATGGCTGACGTTTATATCTACTTACTATAATCTCACCTGAATTCCTGCACAACTTTTTTGAAAATTTCATAAAGAAAGGAAATTTTTTTTGAGTCTTTGACATAGGGTTGTCAGTACCGGTTTATATCATTCCTTAAACCCGTAAACAAAAATAGATTTCCATGAAAGAAGAAACCATTGCATCTGTTATAATCACCCCTGAAGAACTGCTTGAACATTGGCAGGGACACCGAAAGCTTACCCGCCGCACGATTGAAGCTTTTCCTGACGATAAACTCTTCACCTTTTCAATAGGCGGCATGAGGCCCTTTTCGGAACTGGCTATGGAAATGATAAAAATAGCTGCATCCGGCATACGGGGCGTTGTAACCGGCAACTGGCAAGATTTCAGTGAAATTGAAGGAGATCTTCCAACTTCACCCAAAACAAAAGAAGAACTCCTAAAACTCTGGGACTGGACTACAGAGCAGATAAATGAATTTTGGCCACAAATTCCGGCCGGACGTTTGCAGGAAAACGATGTTGCATTCGGACAATATGAAGGTAAAGTCTGGTGGCACTTGTTTTATTTTGTAGATAATGAAATTCACCATCGCGGGCAGGGATATGTGTACCTGAGGACGCTGGGGATTGAACCGCCATATTTCTGGGAGCGTTAAACTTAAATTTTAATGAAATGAAAAAGATATATACCTACGTACTCAATACGATGGCCGATTGGGAAATTGGAATGGCCATAGCCGAATTAAATACGCAGCGGTTTTTTAGTGAAGCTCAGGATTTCGAAGTAAAAACCTTCGCATTAAATAAAAACCCGGTAAAAACAATGGGCGGAGTAACCATTATGCCGGATTACGCCATTCGGGAGGTGACTGCTGAAGATGCCGCTTTGCTGATACTGCCCGGCGCAGAAAACTGGCCAGAGCCTGAACACGGACAGGTACTTGAGCTTGCAAGGGGTTTTTTAGCAGCAGATGTTCCCGTGGCTGCCATTTGCGGAGCTACCGAAGCTATGGCACGCACTGGTATGTTCGATAATGTGGAACATACCAGCAATGGGTTGGAATATCTGAAAATGACCTGCCCCAATTATAGAGGTGCCTCTCATTATAAAGATGAACTTGCTGTGACAGATGGAAACCTGATAACCGCCGGGTCTTCATCTTCGGTAGCTTTCGCTTATCAGATCCTTAAGAAACTGAAGGTCATGAGCCCGAAAAGACTGGAATACTGGAATGGTTATTTTGAAGAACATTCTCTTGACACCGTTATAAATCTGTTAAATGAAATGGAGTCGGGAAAAAATGAAGGAAACTGAAATAAAAATCCGCGTTTTTCGAACTTCCCTGCAAAATAAAGAGGCGGTGGATCTGGTTTCGGGAATTCTAAATAATCACCCTTCTGTACACGACTGGAATGTAGACCTGGAAGACTGGGAAAAGGTATTGCGGGTGGAATACAGGGATGCTCGTGTTGTAGAAATCAGCGAAATACTTCGCCGGGAAGGTGTAGAAATAGATGAGATGCCAATTTGAAATCATATAGTTATGGCTGCGTTCAAACCATAAATGCGGCAACGATTGAATGAAATTTGTAAAGGAAGATTTACCAAGGCAAGTTATCTAAATCAACATTGCCACCGGTAATAATGATGCCTACTTTTTTACCAGTAACATCTATTTTTCCATCGAAAACAGCCGCAATTGGAACCGCACACGAAGGTTCGATAATCATATTCAGACGTTCCCAAACATAACGCATAGCATAAATTATTGAGCTTTCGGAAACAGTTACGATATCATCTACATACTCTTGTATAATGGAAAAAGGCAGGGAACCGAGTGAGGTTCTCAAGCCATCAGCGATGGTGTTAGGATTGTGCACGGGAATCAATTTTCCAGCTTTGAAGGATTGATAGGCATCATCCGCTTCTAATGGTTCGCAGCCAATCACTTTTGTTGAAGGATGGATATATTCGACGGCAAGAGCAGTTCCGCTCAAAAGCCCGCCTCCGCCAACCGGTGCTAAAATGATATCCAGGTCCGGGTAGTCTTCAAGCAACTCTACAGCAGCCGTAGCTTGTCCGGCTATTATTCTTTGGTCGTTATAAGGATGAACAATATGTGCGTTAGTTCTGTCCACCACTTTGCGAAGGTTATGCTCACGTGCGTCTAAAGTAGATTCACAAAAGGTGATTTCGGCTCCATAGTTTTTCACAGCTTCAACTTTCACTTTGGGAGCGTTTTCCGGCATCACCACATAAGCCGGAATACCTTTTATTTTTGCAGCAAGCGCTAAAGCCTGGGCGTGATTTCCAGACGAATGTGTGGCAACCCCGTTTGCGACTTCTTCATCAGAAAGAGAAAAAACCGTATTGCAAGCCCCTCTAAATTTGAAAGCGCCCACTTTCTGAAAATTTTCACACTTAAAGAAAACCTCACAGCCTACTTTTTTATTCACTTTGTTACTTGTTAAAACCGGTGTCCGGTGGGCGTAAGGTTTTATCCGTGACTGAGCTTTTCGGATATCATCTAATGTTGGATGCTGCTGATTTGCCATAGATCATCTATTTGAAAATTGGAATCAAGATAGCGCATTTCTGAATCTATAGAGAAAGGCAGATTTCTACATAATCTTTAAAATATACCCACACGTTTCATCATTGATTCTGTTATCGGATAGAAGCTTCCAAACCGCTCTGAAGGGATTTCCACCAATAGGCAAAAATGGACTTTTCAGGATCACGCTCGTATTCAAAAGTCCCAATTCGAGGGTCTTCAGGTAGATTGTTGGTTTTGATGACAAATGTATTGGCTATGAAATTGGAAACTTGCTCTTTAATGCCATTTTTATCGGGATCATTTTCATCAAGCATGGAAACATTAAGATCGCTGTAGAGAAGGGTTACTTCACCGGAAGACGAATTTTCATTAAGCTCCATTTCTGCAGATAGTTCATGCACTATTCCATCCTCTACACGAACAAATCCCACATTTTCGAGCATCTCAGAAGCTTCTTGAGGATTGATTGATTCAAGATGAGCTTTCAAATAATGGGTGTTATCCTCATTAAAAATGGGATAATGGACATCAACATTAAGAAGAGATGCACCCATAAAGTACGTTTCCACATGCAGGGTGAGAGTCGTTTCATTAAAATCAGGGTGCGTTGCAGACCTGAAGTTTGAAAGAGTGGCTTCTAAATCTTCAAAAGAAATATGTCCAGATTTTTCGGAAGGCGGTTTATGTTCTTCGTAAACAATGGAAGAATTCGAAACGACGGCAACATTTACCGCAAATGGAAAACGAATTTTTTTGGCCATATCATTAACTAATGGTTTGGTGGATATGCCCGGAGCTTTTGGCTTATTCTTATCCCGGAAAATCTCCATTTTCCCTTCTCGAACGATCAGTGAATCCAGTTCTACTATTCCCGAAAAAAGAGAATCCGGTTCAAATCCTTTGATCATCATTTCGGCAACTTCTACATCGTAACGATCTAACTGCCGGCTACGAATTTTAGAAAATTCATACTTCGGCAGAATGGGAGTCATTGCAAAATTCCCGACGGAAAAGAGTTGGGCGGAAGACTGAAAATCAAATTCATCAATAGTAAAACTATAGAGTATATCTTCCATCATATACGTTAAATCTTCACCAGAAAAGGAAAAATCACGCAAATAGTGGTCGGAGGAATTATTAATAATCGCATTCAAATTTAACTGTTGCAGGTCGAGATTGAAGTTTTCAAGTGAAAATTCTTCACCGCCTTTTGGGTATAAAATTTTTACCGTTCCATTTTCAATGGAGAAATCGATGTCTGGATAATTAGTTTGTGCGGAATCTTCGCCACTACTGAACTCTGAGAAGGAAAGGGAGGAGAAGTCGCGAGAATAAAGTTCAAAAACAGGTTCTTTAATGAATATTGAGCCAAAATCAGGTTTTGGCTTATTCCAAAAACTCAGCCAACTGATATCTCCAATAACTAATTTTGTTGCACTTACAACTTTGAAACCGGAAGCATTTTTTGGGGCTATCACAATAGAATCAACCGTTAGAGAACCCTTCCAGAAACCAATCTGCAAGTCACTAAAATCAAGTTGGAAGCGGTCGTCTGTTTGATTTGAGAATTCTTCAATGAGCTTTTCTTCGGCGTAATCATCCAGAAAAAAGGGAGCCGCTAATCCCGCTACAAAGATTAGAATGAATAGCGAGAAAATAACCGACAATATAATTTTTAAGGCTTTGTTCATGAATGAAAAAATCGTGAAAGCTTATTGATGAAAGCTAAATAGCATTTCAACCGAATTCATTCCACCTTAAATAAATTTTGAATTAGATAGTAAAAACTGGAGGCTATCAGTAATCCAAACCGGGCTGAGTAATCTTGTATGATTTCTCTGCCTTCGCTTCCTCAACCATATCAGCTACATCTTGTAGCAGCTGTTTGGCATCGTAGACGATTCCATCTTTTACGGTGTATTTGATTCCTCCAATACGTACCGCTTCATTTTCGTTATTTACATAGATGGCTCCTGTTCCCAAAAGCACTTTCAGGTTTTCCTGGGGATTGGCATCTACTATCACAAAATCGGCAAGTTTACCAACTTCCACCGTTCCGAGTTCTTCATCTACCCCCAAAACTTCGGCTGCTTTAAGCGATGCAGACTGGAAAATTTCTAAAGGATGGAAACCAGCTTCCCGCAGCATCTCCATTTCCTGGATATACCCGAAGCCATATAATTTGTAGATGTAGCCCGCATCCGAGCCAAGAGTAACACGGCCTCCTTTGTTTTTATATTCGTTCACGAACTGCATCCAAATGCGGAAATTTTCTTTCCAGGCTATTTCCTGCTCCGTTCCCCAGTTCAGCCAGTACGAGCCGTGGGATATTTTACTGGGCGCGTAAAAATCCCAAAGGGAGGGAAGAGTATAAAGTTCATGCCATTCCGCACGGCGTTGCGCCATCAAATTGCGGTTGGCTTCGTAAATGGTAAAAGTGGGGTTTAGGGTGAAGTCGAGCTCTATCATTTCATCCATAACGGCATTCCATTTTTCAGAACCCGGAGCGGCAGCTTGCTTCCAAAGTTCACCGCCTCCTTCAAATCGATGCTGTTCGTTATTATAGTTGTAATCGAGAGGGTAATTCTGAATTATTTTGTCCTCAAAAAGAGATTCAGGGAGTCCGTACCAGTGCGTCATGGAAGTGAGCCCAAGTTGTGCAGACTTCAGCGCGTTATTATAAACCACACGAGTTTGCGCATGATGTGCCATAGTTCCCAGTCCTTGTTTATTGGCTTCATCAATGGCAGCGGCATAAATCTTAGGAGAAGCTCCGAAGAACTTGATTCCATCGGCTCCATCACGTTTAATTTTTTGCACCCACTTTCGGGCGGCTTCAGGAGTAGTAATTTCACCGCCATTTCCCATTCCAAAACCAACCCATGCAGAAATTCGGGGAGCTGTGATTTCATTTTTAGCGCTCATTTCTTTGTGGCGCAATGTCCAGTCCATCCCGTTAAAAGAGCCGGGTTCTCTTATAGATGTAATACCATGAGCAAGCCAAAGTTTGTAGACATACTCAGGGTTGGTTCCCTGTGCTCCGCCGCCTGTGTGCGCGTGCATATCAAAAAATCCGGGGAGCAGATACATGCCTTCTGCTTCCAATACATGATCGTTTTCACCAGCTTTGGGCCTTCTTCTTTCCTGAATCGGCAAGCCGGGATATCCAACAGTTTGAATACTTGCAATTCTATTCTTTTCCACCACAATATCTACTGGCCCCGTTGCCGGAGATCCGGTTCCGTCAATCAAATTCACCCCGCGAATAATTAAGCGGTCGTACGGCCCATCGCCTTCGGAGCGAGCAGGGGCCTCTGCCATTTGAGCCACAGCGGTAACGGATGCAAATAAGACAAAAATGAGTAGCAGTTGAATTTTTTTCATGGGATAAATTTATAATGGTTTATCTGAAACAGGCGAGATGGAAAGTACTATTTAAGCAGTTCTTAAATAGTAAAAAATAGAAAACTGAAAAGATTGAATAGAACTTCAAAATACCTTAGATAAGAAGTGCGCCTTCATGTTTTAATAACCATTCCTTCCGTTCTAATCCGCCGGCATAACCAACTAACTTTTGATCGGAGCCGATCACCCTGTGGCAAGGAATTACAACAGCGATCGGGTTTTTTCCATTAGCATGGCCTACTGCCTGTGATGAATTTTTGTCTCCAAGTTTCTTGGCAATTGTTCCGTAGGAGGTAGTACTGCCCTGGGGAATTTCCAGAAGTTTATTCCACACCGTTTGTTCAAATTTGGTACCGCTGGGGAGCAGCGAAAGGCTGAAGCTGTCTCGATAACCTTCAAAATATTCCCGGAGTTGGGTTTTGGCAGATTCGGTATGAATGTCGGGATCTTCCGGCCCGTCGAAATCCATAAACTTTATCTCTGTTATGCCATCTCCATTAGATAAAATTCGGAGAATGCCGATCGGGCTTTCTAAAAAGCTAACGTATGTCAATTGTTTGGGGTGAATTATTGTTTCAATGAAATAGATACTCGAAGAAGTTACTAAATCTTCAAAATTCTCAAATCACTTTTTATTAAGCAGGAAAAATGTTTATGTAAATCAAGTAATATCAATGGTTAGAAAAAATAATTTTTTTTGGAACTGTTTTGTAACAAATGGGTGCTTTCTTACTCTTGTATGTGTTCTAAGGAGCTAAGATTATAAGTTCATACCCTAACTTAAGTCATTTTACTTGGAACTTTAAAACCTAAAATAAGACTCTGTAATTGACCTTACAGGGTTTTTTTTTGGCTATGATTTTTTGAAAGGGGATTAAAAGAATACCCGGTACAACAAACTTACGTTTCTGCCTGGCTCCGGCCTTATCTCTTTAATCCTGGAAAGATGATTGTGATATTCCTCATTCAAGAGATTATTTACATTGAGAGAGAAGGTGTGAAGCAAGTTTCCTGTATTCATCCGGTATTGTGCGAAGGCATCAACAAGGGAGTAGCTTTCGGTGGGTGACTCAAATTCACCAATTCGATTTTGTTCGGCTGAAAAGCGGAATCGGGAACCAATTTCAAATCCGTCTTTTGAGTATCGAAGGGAGGTGTTGGCTTTGAAGGGGGGAATTTGTGGTAAAGGCCTGGTGTCTTCATTAAACCCAGTTTCAGCTTGTTCTTGCTCAGAAACTTGTCGTTCGGCTAAGGTGTAACTTAAAGAAGCGTCAATTACAAAATTTCGAAAAATTTGAAATTCGCCTGAAAGTTCAGCTCCATATAAAACAGCCTTTTCTCCAACAAATTGATACACGTTTAAATCGGGATTACTATTGCTTGGGCGCCCTGTATTTTGAGCGTATAAATAATTACTGAAGCCGTTGTGAAAGATAGCAGCTTCGGCATTGGCTCGGTCAGATTGATACCGTACAAATAACTCTTTTGCTAATCCCCGTTCCGGTTCTAATTCAGGATTTCCTACTTCATAGGAATAAGAGGCGAGATGGGGTCCTTCTGAGTAAAGTTCTTCAAGTGATGGAGCCCGGAATGAGTGAAGCAGGCTTGTTCCCACAGAAAAACCACCGCCCAATCTGTGAATAGCGGCAACAGAACTGGAAAGTGCGGGAAAAGATCGCTCCCTGATATTTCCAATTGGAGAATTTGGTTCCTCTTCAACCGGTTTGTTTAGCACCCAGTCGAAGCGCAGGCCGCCCTCAAGGTGCAGGTCACCAAAATCAGCTTCTTCTATTAAATAGGAGGCGATTTTATAACTGTTTGCGTCTGGGGTTCCTGCTCGTCTTACGGCATAATCTTCAAGCTCACCCCAAATCCCGAAAGATCCTTTCTCTAAAAAACCGAGCGAATTATGTCTTGTTTTTATTTCGGCATTTGTTGTGATCAGGCCAAATTGAGTTCCAGGAATACCATCACTTTCAATTTCCTGATGCGAATAGTTCTTAATGGAAAAATCTCCTTCAATCAGCTTAAAAAAACTGTCCTTAAATAAAACCTCTGATTTCAAATCGTATTGGAATTTTTCCATTTCAATATCCACACCTTCCGCATGGCCGCCAAGAGGATCGGGGGGAATTCCATAGTTATTAAAATAGGTACTGAAGGCGCCACCTATATATCCCCAGTTTTGAACCCAGCTTAACCCTGCTGCATTGTTGGTGGACTGGTAGTAAGTATTCTCTATTTGTCCGGAAGGTGTCGAAATATCATCGGCGGTTCGGCCATTTAAGTTCAGGCTGAGGGCAAAATCTTTATATGGAATGGTCGCATCCAGAGCTCCTGAAAGCCCTTTATTAACCGTTTCACCATTTAGGGTAAAACTGCCGTTAAAGCGTGAAGGCACACTTGTTTCAATTTGATTACGTACTACATTTATTACACCACCGATCGCATTCGCACCATAAGCCAACGCTGCAGGACCGCGCGCAATTTCTACTTCCTGTGCTGAAATTGGATCTATGGTTACGGCGTGATCGGAAGATTGAGCAGAGACATCACCAGAGCGAACGCCATCTTGCAAAATAATAACCCGTTCATCTCCCAGTCCCCGAATTACAGGCCGGCCGGGTGCGCTTCCCATACTTCGCTCATCAAAACCGGCTACATTGGAAAGAGTTTGAGATAGAGTAGTTCCCAAATTTCTACGAAGGTCGGAACCAAATACTTTTTTGGAAGCATGCTCAAGATTAGAGCCTTTCAGGTTTTCACCCACCCCGATTACATCAATAGACTGTGATCCTAAAACCGTTGGCCGTAATTGAATATTGAGAGTTTTACTACTGTCTTCAATTTCTATTTTCTGATTTTGGGTTCGATAACCAATCCGGTGTGCAGAAAGTGTAAAAGTTCCGTTGGGTACATTTCGGAATTCATAGTTTCCAGAAGCATCGGCAACAGTTGTTCGGTTCAACTCATCGAGATGTACGTATGCAAAAGAGACCGGTTCTTCGGTCTCTGCATCTGTTATAATTCCAGATAAAATAAAGCTGTCGTTGGAAGGAACATCACCCGTTGGGTAAGTTCCTGCCAAAAACAGTATAAAGAGGAGTGTTTTCAATTATTCAGCTGCTTCAACATGAACATGAATACCTGATGAGGTGAAATCATCATGGCCGCCATGCATTACTTTAATATGCATGTCAGTGACTCCTTTAGCTTCGGCATGCAGGTGGAAACTCCATCTTCCATCTTCGGCATGTTGTTCGAACTCGACTATGCCTTCATCATCAAACTCGTATCCTAAAGAATACTCATTGTCTTGAGGCTGGAATTCGTCTCCATCATGGTTCAGAAAGTAGACTGTTATGAGATCTGTTTCTTCACCCGGTGCGAGCTCGATTTCTCCGGTCAAGCTTTGTTCGGGTAGTTGTTCAACAATTGTTGTCCCGTTCATTTTTAGTCGGAATCCGTCAAAGTCTTCATCGTGATCGTCTTCGGAGGATGCTGAGTTTGAACAGGCTGCTGCGACTGAAATTAAAAGTACAATGGTGAAAAATGTTTTAAATATTGAATATAGCGTAGAGTTTTTCATGGCTTAAACGAATTAATTTTTTGATAATTTTAGATAAATACCTCAAAAGGAGGCGGGGATAGATCAATTAAGCCACTAAAGGGGGAGCACGAGTTGAATGCTGTAGTATAGGCTGAGCAGAGAGGAAAAGTTTTTCAACTTCAGCAAGAAAGCTTTCAAAAAATAACTGTTCGTTTACTGAAGGGGTTGAGGCGGGTTCGGTAAAATTAGCTATCCCGCATACCGGGCAAACTAAATCATTTTCGGTATAATGCTGATCTTCAACATGATATAAACATTCCAAGCCCTCACTATGATAATGAGCCATTGATAAAAACAGCCCCATAACAGAAACTGTAAATAAACAGATAGAAAAATATTTTTTGATGTTGCTCACAGGAATTTTTTAAACCGCTTAAATATCAGCTATTCAAATTAACATAAAACCATCAGTAAAACGGTGTTCAATTTCAAACTATTACACTTTTTAAACAAAATTTATCCATTTCAAAGCAGGAGCCGGTGAAGTACATTTATTACAATAAAAACCTCCCCTTTATTACACCATCAATGCCGGAATATTGCAATTATAAAAACGTTCGATTTCTTAAAGGAATCCAAGTAGGTGTTCATAAAAAAACATAGGATACATTAGTTGTGGAATCGGGCAGCAATAATAAATTCGAGAAAAGAGGTCTAGCATGTCTGGTTCAACAAAGTATGTATATAGTTTTGGTAATTCGATAACAGAGGGAAGCAAGCAAATGAAGAAACTTTTAGGAGGAAAGGGAGCCAATCTTTCTGAAATGTGCTCTCTTGGGGTGCCGGTTCCTCCCGGTTTCACGCTGTCAACAGAAGCTTGTAAACACTCTCTGAAAAACAGAAGTGAATGGCCGACCGGATTATTAGAGCAGGTTTATACCGGTATTCTTCATATAGAAAAGGAAATGAGACAGCAGTACGGGGATGAAGCAAATCCTTTATTGGTTTCAGTGCGTTCAGGTGCAGCGGTTTCTATGCCGGGGATGATGGATACCATTCTCAATCTTGGAATGAACGATAAGGTTGTTGAAGGCCTCATCAAAAAAACAGAAAATCCTCGTTTTGTGTATGATTCTTACCGTCGATTTATCGACATGTTTGGAAATGTGGTGATGGGAATCAGCCATAATCTTTTTGAGCAGGAAATTGATTACATGAAACTGGAACGACAAGTTAAGGAGGATGTGGAATTATCCGCCGATGACCTGCTCGAATTAAGTTGCCGCTTTAAGAAAATCTACAAAAATGAAACAGGAGAAGATTTTCCTGAGGATCCAAAAGATCAGCTCATCTATGCCATAAACGCGGTTTTTGAATCGTGGAATAATGAAAGAGCTGTAAAATATCGCAAGATAAATAACATAAAAGGCCTTATTGGGACAGCGGTAACTGTGCAGGCGATGGTTTTTGGCAATATGGGAAAAGACAGCGGAACCGGGGTTTGCTTCACTCGGAATCCTTCAACAGGAGAAGCTGATTTATATGGTGAATATCTGATTAATGCCCAGGGAGAAGATGTTGTGGCTGGAATCAGAACTCCAATTCTGATAAAGGATTTGGCTATGAAAAAGCCACGGGTTTATGAAGATTTGCAAAATATTTGCCTCCAATTGGAAGAGCATTACAAGGATATGCAGGATATCGAGTTCACGATTCAAAATGGACAGCTTTTTATTTTGCAAACCCGTAATGGAAAAAGAACGGGGCATGCTGCGGTGAAGATTGCTGTAGATTTAGTGAATGAAGGTATTGTTGACAGGAAAACCGCAATCCGTGATTTGGTAGAACCGAAGCATCTTGAGCAGCTATTGCATCCACAGTTTAAATCCGATTCTTTCGATGAGGATGAAATAATTGGAACAGGATTAGCGGCCTCGCCCGGGGCAGCGGTTGGCAAAGTGGTTTTTGATCCCCAAAAAGCAGAAGAAGCTAAAGAGAATGGGGAAGCGGTGATTTTAGTACGTATTGAAACAAGCCCGGAAGATGTAGGTGGGATGGCTTCGGCTGAAGGAATTTTAACTGCTCGCGGAGGAATGACAAGCCATGCCGCAGTAGTTGCGCGCGGCTGGGGAAAACCATGTGTGGCCGGCTGCCACGATATTGTGGTGGATTACAACCGGAATATTTTCAAAAGTGGAGACATCACGGTTAGTGAAGGAGATTGGATTTCGCTGGATGGAACTACTGGCAATGTGATTTTGGGAAAAAAGGAGTTGGAGAAAACTACCTTCAACCCTGATTACAAAACGTTCATTAGCTGGGTTTATGAGGAAGAAGTTATGGCAGTGCGGGCTAATGCCGATACGCCTGAAGACGCGGAAGTAGCGCGAAGTTACGGTGCCGCCGGAATTGGCCTTACAAGAACTGAGCACATGTTTTTTAAGCCGGGGCGTATCAATTATGTAAGAAAAATGATAATGGCTGAAAATGAAGAAGACCGAAAAACGGCGCTCGATGAATTACTTCCATTTCAAAAAGAAGACTTTGCGGGAATATTTGAAGCAATGGATGGATTGCCCGTTACCATTCGTCTTCTCGATCCTCCTTTGCATGAGTTTCTGCCAAGTGAACCGGCGGAAATAAAAAAAGTAGCCCATGACTTGGGAATCAGTGAAGAGAAGCTTATTGATAAAATAAATCTGCTTAAAGAATATAACCCGATGTTGGGGCATCGCGGATGCAGGCTTGGAATTTCTTATCCGGAAATTACCGAGATGCAGGCGCGTGCAATTATAGAAGCTGCTTGCGAATTACAGGAGAAAGGCGTTGAAGTGCTTCCCGAAATTATGATTCCGCTCATTGGAAGTGTTGAAGAGTTTGTGCACCAACGAAAAATAATAGACCGGGTGGCAGAAGAAGTTTTCAGTGAAATTGGCGATTCTGTTGAATATCAGGTAGGTACTATGATTGAAATTCCGAGAGCGGCTTTATTGGCTGGGAAAATAGCGAGAGAGGCTGATTTCTTCTCTTTTGGAACCAACGATCTAACTCAGCTCACTTTCGGCTTTAGCCGGGATGACGTGGTTAAATTCCTGCCGCAGTATTTAGATATGGAAATTCTCCAAAACGATCCATTTCAGGAGTTAGATGAAGACGGTGTTGGGCTGTTGGTTCAAACAGCAACAGAAGCAGGCCGAAATATTAAGGGGAATTTAAAAATTGGAATTTGTGGTGAACACGGTGGAGACCCGAAAAGTATCGCGTTCGCTTACAAAACTGGTTTAAACTATGTTTCTTGTTCTCCGTTCAGAATTCCGATTGCGCACCTCGCTTCCGTGCAAGCTACTCTCAGTAATGTTGAGATGGAAGAAAGCAAGGTAACAGAATTATCCGCAGTTGAATCAATCGCCTGAAACGATGGTGTCTGAATCAAACGAAAAGTAGCCGGAAACATAGGCAAGAATCGCGGTGTAATTGATGGCCGTTTCATTAACAAGGTAGTTTTTGAAGCGGTCTTCATAGTTTTTGCCGGGGAAGGGTGAGATCACTTCATCATTTAAATGCAGATGATTATTTGGCCCGCCAACAAGCATTCCGGGAATGGGTTTTCCGAAATCTCCCATTTCAGATAACTGATGATATGGTTTTTCCGAAAATCGACTTCCTACAGCCGTTACCTGAGACATATTGAATGGATTCCGCCCGAGGACATAATGGTATTGGTGAAGAGCGGCATCATAATATTTTCCCATATTAGTGATTTTATAAGCCTGAATGAGATCAAAAGCATACGCCAGCCCCACACTATTTGAGCCCCAGTAATATTCATTAATGCTTAGCAGGTTCAAATAATTATTGGCCTGTTGGATTTCAAGCAAATAATCAGCATTGGTCAAATAAAGGGTGCTTATTTCTCTTTTAAGGGATAAATGCTGTTCTGATGTATTATTCAAAAAAGAGCTGAATGCGAGGCTATGAAAATTTTTCCAACTTAATACGGGCAAATCTCCCGATCTCATTTCCCGATAGGTATCTACAAAATAATCGAGGAATTTTTGGTGCCTGGTAAGTTTATATAACTCAATGGAAGCCCACAGCCTTTCGTCTCTGTCATCAGGATCGCTGTATTCACCGCCCCTAACATCAGGAGGATTTTTAAACCCGTTACGTGGAATTTGCTCAGGATTTTCCTCCAAATACTCCCAGGCTTTCAAAGCGGCACTAAAAAGTTTGGAAGAAAACTCCCGATCATAGTGTTTAAAGAAACGGGCACCCAAAGAAGCAACAGCCGCAAAACCAGCGGTCGCTCTGCTGCTAACATCAAATACATATCTTATTTCTGGATCTTGGTGAGGAAGATATTCTCCCGTCCATTTTTTCTGAGAGATTTTATGGAAAATAGCCCCGTCTTGTCGCTGCATTTTTAAAAGCCATTCCAGGGCCCAGCGGGTTTCATCCAATAAATCGGGGGTTCCATTATTTTTTTCGGGGATGTTCAAGTCTCCATCCTGGAAAGTACCGGAATCAAGCTCATATAAATAAAGAAGCAGACCGGCACTTAGCGCGGTATTTATTGAGAACTTGTTATAATCGCCGGCATCGTGCCAGCCGCCTGTAAAGTCGCCGCTAATCTCCGGGTGGCCGTAAAAAGGAGCATCATCCAAGTGGCAAACTTCGTAACTCCACTCTTCGCCATTATCTACTTTTGTGCCACACCGATGGTAATAATAACTTTGCAGGATGGTATTGGTGACGTTTTTATATACATCGTCATCAATTTTAAAAGTGAGAGAATGGATTTGGGGGGAATCTTTTACACGAATAAAATAACTACCGGGTGTTGAAAAGTCAGTAAACTCTATAACGGAAATACTGTCTCCGGTGGCTTCATCGGGCTGTTTTAGCGGAGCTATTCCGTTCTCATAAACCACTTCATTATTTTCAGAATTAACAATTTCAAAAGTGTTTGCTTTGGCATTAACAAGAAAAGCTTGTTTAGGATAATCGGCATTATACCCAACCAAATTCACAGATATAAAACTTGAAGTGGAGGTTTCACAAGACCATAGAAGAAAGAAATAAACTATTATCCAAATGAATTTCACATTTCCAACCCTTCAATGAAAATTTGCCTACTCGAAATATCATCCCTAACAGATTCAACGAAAAGATTGAGGTTAGCGCGTCTGGCTTCCATCAGTTCATCTTGCTGAAAAGAAATGGAAGTGCTTGTAAAATAATCAAGCTGAATATCAGCGATATCCATTGGCGAAATTCTATTAACCTCATTCGTATTTATTGAAATCAGAATCCTTTGACTTGCTAAAGGCTCGGCTGTGTTAAAGTTTAAGTGTCCCATTTGTAGTATTTGCTTTTAATTCTGTAGATGATTTTTCTCTTTATAGTTATTCGGTCTGAGGCTGAATTTGCATGAGGAAATTCCCCATAGGGTTTTTTACATCCCAAAAAACCGCATAAAGTATCCCAGTTAAAATCTTCGGGTAAATTCATTACCAGGAGGTCTTTATTGACATTTTTGAAATACTCAACTATCGTTTTGTTATGCTGGCTATACTTCTGCACATATAGCTCCTTATTTCCCAATGGATCGCCCACACCATCGTAAATCCAGTGGTAGCTTTTTCTGTCGTAGCCGCCAAAATGTTTTACTGCACTTTTATACCATGCTTCTGTTGGGCGAATAGTGAGTATAAACTTCGCATCGGGATATAATTCCAACAGTTCCTTATAAAAAATAAACCAGGGAGTGTCTTCGAACACGTCATATTCATTCAAAAGCGGTTTATAGGTTTCGTTGAATAATTCCGCTTTTGTATGTGTGGATGGTGTGAAATCCGGCTTTGGGTTTACAAATCCACACACCCGGTAACCTAATACTAACAGCGCTTTCGCGAGAGAGGTTGTTCCGGTTTTATGAAAACCCAGCACAAAAACCTTCTTTCGGTTTCTCTGTGTAATTCGACGATATAATCCTCTGAAAAAATAGGATGAGGGCGCCATTCCGTGGGTGTTATCTCTACTCAACTCTGGTAATAGCATAAACTATGTGATAAAGGTGGTCAAAAATATAAATATGTCGCCCCTTCTTTAATGTTTGAATTCCTTTTCTGATTTTTAGTTAAAGCAAGTTACATGCCATTCTTGTTAAGCTTGCTTATATCGCTCTCTGTATATTTTTTTATGGCAGCTATTTTGAGGAGAGAAAATTATTCCTGAAGTAAAAAATATGCTGTGTAAATCTAATACACCAAATCAGTTTCAAAATGGGTATCATCTTTTTTAGAAAAGCTGGTATCATAGTTCTTCTGGTAGACCAAGGAATAAATTTTTATAGTTATGGCAAAATTCGATTATGATATGATTGTGATTGGAGGGGGAAGCGCTGGATTAACTTCTTCGGGGATTGCGGCAAACTTTGGTGCCAAAACTTTAATGGTGGAAGCTAATCGATTGGGTGGAGATTGCACCTGGACGGGTTGCATTCCAAGCAAAACAATTCTGAAAGCAGGAAAGATAGCCCGCCAAATAAGAGAGGCCGGCCAATTTGGGATTTCCGATTCCGTACCAGAAATAGACTTCAAAAAAGTAATGCGCCATGTGGATGCTACCCGCAAGAAAGTGTACGAAGAAGCTGACCGTCCCGAGATTTTTGAAAAGATGGGTGTTGATGTGATTTTTGGGAAAGCTTCTTTTAAAGATTCACACCGCATTCAAATAAATCTGCAAAGCGGCGAAACAAGGACAATGAGCTCAAAAAAATTCATCATAGCTACCGGTTCAAAAGCAATGGTTCCTCCGATTGAAGGTTTGGAAACTATCGAATACCTGACTAACGAAAGCCTTTTTGAAATAGAAAAGCTGCCTCAGCATTTAATTATTATTGGTGGCGGGCCAATAGGAATCGAAATGGCTCAAGCCTTTAACAGCCTCGGAAGTAATGTTACCGTACTGGATATGGCCGACCGAATTCTGACAAATGACGATCCTGAATTAGTGGAGATTCTCTTTAACGAGTTAAAAAAGCAAGGAGTGAAATTCAAATTGAATGCAAGTATTCAGAAAATAACCCGGAATAATGATTCGGGAATTACGGTGCATTTGGAGGATGAAGGAAATGCAACTGTCATAAAGGGTGATGCACTTTTATTGGCAACCGGCCGGAAAGCCAATGTTTCAGATTTGAATTTAGAGGCAGCAGGTGTGAGCTACGGCAAGAAAGGCATCACCATAAATGAAAACTGCAGGACCAATATTAAGCATATCTATGCTGCGGGAGATGTGACGGGCAGATATCAGTTCACGCATATGAGCGAACATATGGCTAAAACTTCTGCCACCAAAGCTTTACTGAAGTTTGTTCCTCAAAAGTTAGATACAAAAAACGTGCCTTGGATAACTTTTACAGATCCTGAATTGGCGCATGTGGGTGCAACTGAAAAGCAGTTGCAGGAGGAAGGAAAGAAGTTTGAAGTCTATCGATTTCCCTATTCTAAAATAGATCGTGCCATTGCAGAAGGGCAGGAAATAGGGATGATCAAAGTTTTCGCTAAGAAAATATCCGGGAAAATACTGGGAGCGACCATTGTTGGTGCCCATGCCGGGGAGCTGATTTCCGAATACGCCCTTGCCATGAAAAATGGTATTTCGCTCAAAAAATTCTCCGATACTATTCACCCTTATCCAAGCTGGAGTTTAGGAGCGAGAAGGGCGGCCGACCAATGGTATATAAAAAATCAAAGCGAATGGCAGGTGAAACTCATCAAAACCCTGTTCGGTTATAAAGGTGAGGTACCTGATTTTAGCGACAAGAATAGAATTGTTTGAAAATCAATTCCAGGATTTTTAATCAACATTAGCATGTTTCTGTAGCTTGAAATAAGCTGGTAAAACTCATACCCTCAGAACAACAAATTCAACATAAAGCAAAGAACATGGACGTAAAGAAAGTAGCAGTAATTGGCGGCGGTACAATGGGTAACGGAATTGCGCAGGTATTTGCAATAAACAGCATTCCTGTAAACCTGATAGAAACGAAACAGGAATTTGCCGATCGTGCTATTGCTACCATTGAGAAGAATCTGGACCGCATGATTAAGAAGGAAAAAATCACGGAAGAGCATAAAATTTCTGCGCTCAACAGTATTTCCGTTTACCTGGATATTTCAAAAGGGGTGAAGGATGTGGATATGATTATTGAAGCGGTTCCTGAAAATCTGGATATCAAAAAATCAGTTTGGGAACAGGTTGATTCCGCCGCGCCTGAACATGCTATTTTAGCATCAAATACTTCCTCAATTTCCATTACAAAGTTAGCGGGATTAACAAAGCGGCCAGAAAAATTTATTGGAATGCACTTCTTTAATCCTGTGCCGGTGATGAATCTGGTAGAGATCGTTCGGGGGCTTCAAACCAGTGAAGAAACTTATTCTGTTACTGAAAAAACAGCACGAATTCTCGATAAAACTCCTGTGCCTGTAAATGACTTCCCCGGTTTTGTGAGTAATCGGGTTCTGATGCCCATGATTAACGAAGCTATTTTTTGTGTGGGAGAAGGAGTAGCCACCGCTAAACATGTGGATGAAGTAATGAGGCTCGGGATGGCACATCCTATGGGTCCCTTGAGATTAGCAGATTTCATTGGACTGGATGTTTGCCTCGATATTTTGAATGTGCTTTATGAGGGATTTAAAGATCCAAAATATCGCCCAGCACCTTTATTAGTGAAAATGGTAGATGCGGGTAAACTCGGTGATAAAACCGGTGAGGGATTTTTCGAGAAGGAATAATCCTTTAACTGATTAAGCTGTAACTGCTTCATAGCGGGCGAGAATATCTTTAGGCAACTGGGAAAAGCTAATTTCTCTTCGAAATAGAAACCAATGATCTTTTCGCAACAGGTAAGGAGAAAACCCGGCTCGTTTGCAGCCTTTCAATGATGGAATATTTTGGATATCCACGAAAGTATTCACATAACTTATTCCCTCTAAGTTTCTGGCTTGCTTGCTAATGCGGCTCATTGCAGCCGGCATAATGTGTTTTCCACGGTAAGATGGACTCATGAACGCGGCTTCTAAAAGAGCTTCATTTTTCTCAAGTTGTGGAAAAGCGTTGCCAAATATTTCTGATAGCTTATTATTATGTTCAGGGCCAATTAGCCATTGCATATAACACGGATCATCATTTTCGCTAACAGCTACAAAGCATTGGGGTAGATTTGATTCCGATAAATTTTTTTGATAATCGGCAAGTCTGGGATTAGTTTTCGAAAACTCTCCGTGCTGCAAAATTATTCCGGTGTCGGTACTTCTAAGTTCTCTAATGGAGATAGGGACTTTTGCTTCAGGATCTTTAAAATCTGTGCTTATATCGCGCCGTAACCCAACCGAAAGAGAAGTTGAGTACATCCGTTTAAGAAACTCTTGAAAAAATATTACAAAGTGGCCATCTCGAATCAGGTCGTAACCATTCCTCAATTTGATTATAATTCGAGTAAAAATTGATTGTATTGTATCAAAACTCATAATCTACCTCTACTGTTGTATAGTGTATTGTTGCCGAACTGTTTTTACCGCTTGCAATAAAGGGTGTTTTTCTCCTGAGTGATGATTGTCGAGAAAGCCGCCGCCAAGTTCCCAAAGAATTACTCCGCCAAGGCCTTCATCAATCGCGTACTGCACCTTTTGCTGAATCGAACGCTCATTATCAAAAGAAACAAATGCGCGTGGATTTTCACTATTGAGATAGGAAGTTTTTGCCCGCTCATCCCACGAAGATTCCCGCAGGTTATAGCGTTCATATAATTCCGAATAAGGAACCCCACCAGATCTTTCCATGATAGACATATTCTCAGCGGGCCAGGATTCCCATTTTCCAAGCAAGTGAATGGTATGCCAAATGTAGCCATAGAAGTCTATGCCAATCCCCAGTTTTTTTCGATCTATCCCAGCTTCTAAAGCAATGTTAACTTTCTGTTCAATACTCGACATTTCTTTATTGGTGTTCTCAAAAGTGACTCCTTCACTATATAAAGCAGAATTATGCCATGCCTGCCAGCTCGACCAAGCTTGAGCCATATCGTAAGTCATGATGTTAATCTGATCTACTTGCTGCTGAACACTCGCGTACAATTTCGATATGCTTTCTCCTTTTAGCGCAGCAATGGTGATAAGCGGGCGTTCTCCATTCCGGGTGATAACATCGGTGAATTCTGCATCAAGGCTTAAAACAAACTGATAAAAGTTGGTGTAATCTTTTTTTTGGATGGGCTCCATATCCAGATCAACGCCATCAAATCCATACTTCTCAATCAACTCTACAATAGTGGCTATAAACTGCGTTCTGTTTTGCGGGGTGATGGAGGAACTAAAGCCTTCATAGTTTCCACTGCCGCCTACACTGAAAAGTATTTTAGTGTTATTTCGGTGAGCTGCAGGAACGATTGCCTTCAACCGATCGGAGTTAAAATTCCTTCTTTTTTCTGGATTAAAACTATGGCTCGGTTTTCCATCTTTACCAATATTTAACGCAAAGTAAATAAGGTGAGTAAATGCGTCCCAATCGATTTCATTGGTTTTTATTGCTCCCCAATTAGAATATGGAGTTCCCGCATCATGTTGCCAGGTTGCAAGATAAGCTGTTACCCAGATGTCTGGATTCGGTTCAATAAGTTCTTCCTGAGCAACTGGTGTTTTCGCTTCAGGAAATACACGAATCAAAGAAAGAAAACACAGTGGTACCAGTATAAAGATTACCAAAGTTAAGTAAATGCTTCTGCTGGAGTCGGGGAAATTAAACATGGGTGGTTTAGGTTTTAGCTGCTATTTATTTTGTCAAAGTTCATCTACTTGAATTCTGGTGGAATCGGAGTTGTTTTCCATAAAGTCATCTTCGAAAAAATGCTGAAAAACTAATGGATGAGGAGGAGAGCCTGTCTGTTCTCCCTCAGTATCCCAGTTGAATATCAATAGGGTAGAACTGCCTGCGGTTAAGCCGTTATCAATTGTTTGTTGGCCTTCTTGTGCTCCATGATGCGTAAATCGAACGGTGATTGATTCGGTAACATCAAGGTCACCAAGGTTCAGTACTTCAACCTCGATAGTAGCGATGTCTCCTTCAGGAACATTTTCAGGGGCTTCAATCTTGCCGATAGCAATATCCAATATGGCATCACGCAAATAAGTGGTTGTTGACTGACTATTATTCCCGCTGTTGTCATCATCAAAATTATGAGAAGCGGTGATAGAATAATCTCCTGCCGTTGCATTGCGTGTTTGCCAGGTATAAGTGAGGGTTGTTTCTTCGCCGGAGCTTAAACTCTGAATAGACTGAGAGCCGATGGTTGAGCCACTGCTTTCATCATTCAAAGTGACGGTGAAACTCTCTGTAATATCAGCTTCTCCGGGATTTTGAACCAAAACCTCTACATCAACTTCAGTACCTATAATTACTGTATCGGCGGTGGAGACATGGGCGATGGCAATATCGGATTCTACTTGTTCATTTACCGAAACCGCGAAAGTCCGGGCATTGTCTGCCTGATTATTATCGCTGTAGTTATGAGAAACCCGGAGCGTATGTTCGCCTAAAGACGAACTTGAAGTTTCCCAGTCAAAAACCACAGCTTTTTCTTCATCCCTGTTTAGCCCGTTTATACTTTGAGTGCGAATGGTGATATCATCGGTTTCATCGTAAAGAGTTATTCCGATGGTTCCTGTAATATCTTCAAAACCAGAATTACGGACTACTACTTCAACTTCGAGAGTATTTCCCTGGGTTACAAAGTTGGCGGCGTTAATTTGGGAAATAGCCACATCGAATTCTGCACGTTCATTGATCATGACCTCTACGGTTTCAGAATTATTTTCTTCAACGTTGTCTTCGTAATTATGAGAAATAGTAAGAGTGTGTTCTCCATTGGAAAATCCTTCTGTATTCCAGAGAAAGGAGAGAACGGTAGTATCATTTCTGGTGATTCCACTAACCTCTTGGCTACCAACCGAAACACTGTCTGTTTTATCAAGTACTGAAACGGTTATGGTATCATTTAAGATGCTATTTCCCTGGTTTTCCAGAATAACTTCGATGGAAGCTTCACTTCCGGTGACTATAAAATCAGGCACGTTAATTTCATGAATAGCGATATCATGATGTTCATCTGAGGAGTTATCCGAATCAGGATCGGGATTATTGTTGAACAGATCGCAGGCTACAGCTGCTATTAAAATACCTGTGAGAATGCCTATTTTTCTCATTTTCTATATGCGTTTTTCTTTGGTAATTTTGTTTTTTTGATCTATCTCAGTCATCTTCAACCGTAAATCCGTTTGCAAGCACAGCAACGTCACCATTGGGATTCGTAATTATTACATCCCAATCCGCATCTCCTCTTTGGCGGCCGCTATTGGTTGATACTGTGAAGTTGATCGTATTCGAATCGACAACTTCGATATCGGAGGCGATAGGCCTTCCGTTGCTTTCATCATTATCATCTCGTGAGAAGTGTATTTGAAGGCCTTCCAAAAAACCAGTACCGGTTATGGTGGCATTTTCTGTATCACCTCTTTCGATTTCATCGGGGTCAATATTTTCAATGGTTAATTCGGCATTTACAATTACCGTAAGAGTATCGGAGTTGTTGTTGGAGTTGCCATCTTCGAAATCGTGTCGGGCAATGATGATATGCACCCCAACCGATGCATCCTCTGTGTCCCAATTAATTCCAAATGTTCTTTCTCCTCCGCCTTCAAATCCTTCGTTTATATGATTTTGATAGGGAAGCTGAACTTCGTCAGTTGCATTGTATAACCGAATATTGATCTGTAAAGCAGCTGTTAGATCACTTTGATTGGCTATAATTAAGCTAAAGTTAGCTTCCTCTCCTTGTGTGATCTCTGAAGGCCCACTAAACTCTGTAATTCCGATATCTGCGATCTCTGGCTCGGTAATGGTGATATTTGCAGATGCAGCGTTATCTGCTGTAGAGCCATCATCAAAAGAATGAGAAACCACCAAAGTATGCTCTTCTAAAGAAGCATTTTCGGTATTCCAGCTAAAAGTACGTCCCGTTGATTCTCCCGCATTTATTCCGCCTTCAATTTGCTGCGTTTCGATAGAGTTGCCATCAGTTTCATCAACAAGAGTAATCTCAAAGGCGCTGTTTACATCATTATTACCAGAATTCTCAATAATCACCTCAATATCTACAATCTCACCCTGAGAGGCAGAAGTGGTAACATTTATTGATGAAATCCCAATATTAGATTCATCGGGAATATCCGGTTCTGTGACGGTGATTGAACGGGTGCCGGTGTTATTATCAGGTGTGTTGTCTTCAAAGTTGTGGCTTGCTTCTATGGTAAATTCCCCGGGATTTAGCGATCCGGTGGGCATTTGAATAAGAAAGGAGGTAGAACTTCCAGCTTCAAAACCGGGATCAATAGTTTCCTGTCCAATGATATCTCCGGTTGTAAGATTGGTTAAAGTGATGGAGACTTCATCATTAATTGTATCCACTCCGGTATTTGTGACTCGTAATTCGATCTCGGCGGCTTGTCCCCGTTCGATTTCTGAAGGAACATTAAACCGGGTTATAGCGATATCTTCTTGCTGCTGATCATTAATCGCAATAGCAAAAGAAGCAGTATTATTTTCGGTGTTTGAGTCGCTAAAGTCGTGAGAAATTCTAAGGTTCTTGTTTTCAGGTTCACCATTAACTTCCCACTGAAGAAATACTGCTGCCGAACTATCTACAGTCAGACCACCTGAATGAACGAAAGTTGCAAGAGTGGAATCGTTGGTTTCGTCAGAAAAAGTTATGGTGATGTCATCAGTAACAGGCTTAGAACCTCGATTTTCTAAGCTTATATCAATATCTACCATTTCTCCCAAAGTAGCGGAAAAAGGCGCATTTACTACTGCTATTGCCACATCAGCGCTTCCATTTTGAACTTTCCCGGGATCGTTGGTAAACATATCACAGGCAGCTGTGAAAAGAACAAGCAGCATGTAAGAAATTATTAGTAATGGTTTGAATTTCATATCAATGCAATTTTTTTTGTTCATAGGTTGGTTAATCTCTCAGATGTAGGAAATCACTGACTCGTTAACCGATTCTTTATTTTCGTTTTGTGAATTGATGTTTTTGAGGCTGACCTGAAGCCGCTTTATCTTTATTCTCTTGTGATTTGCCAGAGTTTTTAACCGCCGGAAATTTTCTGATTTGATGTTCTGATCACAGATGAAAATGCTGTCAACCCTGTTTTTTCTGAGGATTTTTCCCAGATGCCAATGCCCCCCGATGATGGGATATCCATTAATTAATTTGCCTTCGAGTTCGGGGTCTTCATCCAAAAAACCTAAAACTTTTAAATTACTGGAATTAGAGTTGTTTATTTTATGTAAGATCATGGTGCCGTTATCATTAGCTCCATAAATGAGGACATTTTCACCCGTACGTTTTTCCCGGTTGAACCAGTAGCAGAGTGCCCGATATGCAATACGGAAACCCAGTGTAAGAGTGAGTAAGAAATAGAAATCGAGTATCAAAAACTGAATAGTAGAAGCCAGGGGTAGCACTTCAACAATAACCAGCACAAGCGCGGTGGCTAAAGCCGCATAAAATACGGAAGCGGTAATCGCCAGAGCGTTACCAATACCCATCTGCCGGATGGTTTCCCTGTAAATACCGGTAAGCCAAAAGGTGCTAAGCTGAACACAAAGCACGGCGGCTAACAAGTAATTGAAATACTCAAAACTGATTATCTCAGGATTGATGCTGTAGATCAAAAAGTAACTCAGGCAGTAGGCAATCGCGATAAAACTGAGATCAATCAAACTCAAAAAAGTAGATCGGTTGATAATCCATCGCTCATATAAAGGCATTAATAGCCCGTTATTGAAAATTGCGATTTCTTGGTATTGCAGTTTCTTGATTCCCAGGAAAAGAGCGGCGCAAAAAATAAGGCCAAAAGCTATTGTGGTACCTTTGCTTTCAATTTGTGTAATGGAAAATGCACCAAGGGCAAATACGGCAGAAACAATATAAAGCACGATTACCGAGTTGCGGTGCGTAAGCCCAAGAGAAATTAACTGGTGATGAATGTGGGAACTGTCGGGCCGGAACATGCCATGCAGATTGTGAAGAAAAGAGTCGCCACTGCCATTTTTATTGGGGAGATAACTTCCCAAAAACCGCCGGATCATGGAAATAATAGTATCGGTGATGGGAAGCCCCAAAACCAGCAACGGGAAAAGAAGCGCAAAACCCGTAGACATTTTTGTGGCGCTTTGGATGGACATCAACGCCAGAGAAAAGCCGATGATAAGACTCCCGGAATCTCCGAGAAAGATTTTTGCTGGCCGGAAGTTGTAGCGTAAAAATCCTACCAAAGAACCGGCAAGAATAAGTGCGAGAACAGCAATCCATATTTGACCGGAAAGTGCGGATACCGTAAAGATGGAGATACAGGCAATAGTGGCAACTCCAGATGAAAGTCCGTCCAAACCGTCAATCAGATTGAAAGCGTTTGTAATTCCGACAATCCAAAGCAGGGTGAGGGGAAATTTAAACAACTCTACATTTAAAATACCTTCGCCAATAGGATTTGTAATGAAGGAAATTTTGAACCCGGCATAGTACACTAAAGTGGCTATCAAAAACTGTATTCCAAATTTTACACCGGGGCTAAGTGATTTCAAGTCATCCCAAAAACCCAATACAAAAATGGTAGCAAAACCGAGCGCAACAATACTTACCGGGAAAATATTTTCCTGAATGCCCGAGAAATATTCCGGGAAAATCGCGTAAATACTTATAACCGAAACTATGACACTACAGAAAATGGCAAGCCCACCTAAGCGGGGAGTGATTTCTTTGTGGACTTTTCTTTTTCCGGGGGAATCAAGCGCCCCAATTTTATGAGCGAAGCGAATCACCCAGGGCGTAATCATCAGGGCCAATATAACAGGCAGTAAAAAAGATGTAATAAAACCGATAATCATAAATTCCTCTCTTAGATCGTCATCATTTTTAGCTTAAAAATTCATTTCCCTCAAATTCGTAGGGAAGTTTCCAGCTCATCGAAAATGGCAGGTGATGGCTTTCAATAGTTTCTCCATAAGAAAGAATAGCGCCCTGAAGCAAAGCATTTTTTAGCTGCCTGATATTTCCTGGCCAGTTGTAGTTAAAACATTCGCGAAGCGCCTGTGCTGATATATCCAGATTTTTCCAATCGTTGTAACGGCCCCTGATTTCATTCAAAAAAGAGTCGATGATTACGGGAATATCTTCTTTACGTTCCCGCAGGGGAGGCACCATAATGACCACTGGATCAATCAAATCGAGAACGGTTTTCCAGACAGGCTGCGAGAGCACTTTGTGATACGACTCATGGTTCATCGAAATAATGAGACGCGGCTTAATTTCCTGATTATGCCGGTACAATTGCTCACTGCCTTTAATGTAAGAATGGATGATGCTGAGCATAAGTTGTGGCGGTAGTTCAGAAAACTGATCTAAATACAAAATACCATCGCAGGCTTTTTCAATGGCGTTGTACTTCAGAATAAAATGCTCTTCTTCTAAGTGAAGTTGTTCCCGAAAAGCCTCCTTGTATTCATCCTCGTTCACATCCACACAATAAAATGAATAGAACGGCCCTTTGGCCCTGGAGCTGTTTTCATGAATAATTTGAGCCAACCGCTTTTTTCCAGAACCTATTTCGCCAATTACAATAACATGCGTATCCAGCTTTGCGATGGTCAAAATCTTATTAAAAATATCCTGCATCAGAATACTTTTTGACGATTTCTCAACCTCACTTAGCAAAGATTTTTTAAGTGCTGTCTGGCTTATTGATGGCGAAGAATTCATGGCTTTTATTAATCAAGGTTAATGGTTACACCTACCTGGTGGAAGCGTTCATACATGCGATCCTGAAAAGAGAGCGCGTAATTGAACTCTATTACATCCGAGATCAGTCCAAATCCGAGTCGGGGCGAAAAAAGTTCTTGCTCTGGCTGCAGAATAAATCCGGTTCGTAATGCAACCGCGGATGCGGCTATAAATTCAAAGCCGATCTTATACCAAATACCGGGCTGGCCGAACCTTTTTTCATTTGCAAGCGAGAGGGCGATGTCTGTTTCTTCAGCTTCAACCGGAAATTTTATAGTAGCGCCGAGCTCCAGTATTTCCCGGAGGTCTTGGCTTTCTAAAGTGGTATTTCCTTCTGGGGATATATTGTAAACCACACTTCTTCCCAAGCCTCTGAATGTGATTCCATAACTAAGGGTGGCAGTTGGCGCGTATAGCATACCAAGAGTGGTAAAGTTGGTCCAGAATTGTGCATCTTCGTTTTTGGATAGCGTGGTACTGTTGAAAACTCCAAAGCTGAAGGTATTCTCCATAGAAAAGGAGTAGGCGAAATCTGCCTGATACATGCTGATATCAGGTTCAGGCTGCGGGCTGTCGCCCAGAGGATTTGCGGCATCCAACCCACTATTAAAAGCAGCAAACTGGGCTGCAAGCCGGTTATTTCGAAATGAAAAAACAGGAAGGGTTACATTTGCGAAAAGGAGGTTATTATTCCAGTTTTGGAATGTGTTAAATTCCATCGCTTCAAAATTGTGAATAAAAGAAAGTGCAGCGGGATTTATGTTTATGGATGATAAATTTGTGGGGTCCGAAACGGTTGCATCTCCTAAAGCCGTAGTTCGCGTATCAAATTTGTAGATATGAGGCGCACCTCGCATTCCGCTGCCCAAACCTGTGGTATCGGTTAATTGAGCCAAGACATCCGCGGGAGAAGCCATGGTAATTAACAGGGTCAGAAGTATCGTAAGGCTGATGTTTTTGATTAGGTAATTCATCAGTTTATCACTCTAAAAATTCCAAATAGCAGCACTACATCGCGAAGGAAATCCGACATTTCTCTTACCACATTTTGTCTTTGAGGAACATATACCACATCGCCGGGCAGAACCATTGCGGCTTCATCCATTCGGCCATTGTCGAGATAGTAGGTGAGATCGATGGTATCGTAATTTCTATCGCCGGTTTTTCGGTAAATCTTTACCCGGCGCAAGTTTGCTTCTTCAGAAGGCCCGCCTGCCATCGAGAGAACTTTGAAAATGGATGTTTCATCCACCACCTGATAATTATCAGGATCGGCAACCCTTCCAAAAACGGACACTTCCATATTATCGATGCTCCGCAGGGAAACGGTTAAATTCACATCACCCCTTATATATTCTGATAATCGGTTTTCGAGATGTCGTTTTAGTTGGGATTGAGTAAACCCCGTTACCTTAACATCTCCGATTAGTGGAATTAAAATATTACCCTGATTACCTACAGTAGCGCTTGTATTGAAATTCTCCTGTTCCCAAACGAGGATTTCTATTTCATCTCCAGGCCTGATTTTATATAGGGAGTCGGCTTGGACTATGCGCGAATTGGACTCCGATATATGCCTGCGGGCGTTATCTTCCTGAATTTGGCGAGAGGAGCCACATGCTGATATAAGCGTTAAGAGAAGAAACACAGCACTTAGTTTTATAATGGTATGTATCATTATCATAGTTTTGATTTTTTTCATCACGTGTTTGTATCGTTGTTTTTTTAGGGAATACAACAAATGTGCCAAGGTTCGGAATGGGTTTAGAAAGTGGCTTTAATTGCCAAAGAAGAAGGTTTCAACTTCAATATTCGATTTTGATTGAAAACTTAAAACCATTTCAAAAGCCTCGTGTGAAGAAAGTGCACAGGATGGGTTTTTGAGGATGTGTAATTTTGTTGCAAAAGAGAAGGGGAATAAAAAAGAGGAACAAATACTTAGAAAAATACCTACCAGAAAAGCCTTTTAAGACCCTCTAAGGCTTTATTTGACTAATGTTCGGGAGCAGCCAAAATGGTTTGGCACAGCTATTGTATAACCCTTTTACGAAACGCGATTTCAAGTAAAAATTATTAATCAATAGGTACGCTCGTGAACTCAATAGAAGAAACTGTACAAGAAATGAAACGGGTAGTTAGGAGACGTAAAGTTCTTCTTACGCTAACTCCCACCTTATTTATAGCCCTCAGCTTTGGGGCTTTACAATTTGTTGAGCCAAAATATGAATCCTCAACTACTATATTAGTGCCGCAGGAAGAGGCTTTTAACCCCTTACTGCTTTATCAGGTAGATCTGGATATCGAATCTCAAAATGCTACAAATGATCTCGAATCCTTCACTAACTTTATAAACAGCAGGTCTACTCTTGAGAAGCTTATTGATGCGCTGAACATAAATTCTGAAGACATAAACAACTCAGGAAACCGGGGACTTGTTGAAGGGCTTAGGGCTCAAATTAGCACTTCTTCAGGGTCATCCGACTCTTTTGAACTTACTTTTGAAGATAAAGATCCAGTGCATGCAAAAGAGGCGGTAGAATTTCTATCCGGTCATTATATCGAAACCAAAAGAACATTAGATAATCGAAGAGCGCAGGAATCAGTAGAATATTTTACGACTAAGCTATCCGAGATCGAAACCATTATAGACCAGCAGAGGAGTGAAATGGTGAGTTCTACCTCTGCACGAATAAAAGAACAACCGGTAAATACCGAAGCCTTACGCACACGGCTTCAAGATGTAAACAGCCAGTTAGAAACCATAGACTGGGCAGTTTATCAGGAAGAAGACAAAGAGATGTATATAAAGCAGTTCCAGGAGCAAGCTTCAGATGAGTTCACAGTTCAGCCGCTTTACCGGCTTCCTTTAGAAGAAATTCCATATGGTGCAGAGCTTACCTCATTACTTGAACGATACGATGAAATGGACCAAAATTACACCGATAGCTACCCGCAGTTGCGGTCGTTGAGAGAGAGAATTGTTGAGGTTGTGAAACGGATTCCTCCGGCTATGGAATCACGCAAAAACCGGCTTATAAGCCAGCGTGATGATCTTACGCAGCAACGAACGCTCATCATTGAAAATATGGAACAATCGTATGTAGCGGAGCAGCAAAACAATACGAAAGAATCGAGCTATGCGGTTTATCAAGAGTTGTACAACGATATAAAAATAAAACTGGAGCAGGCACAACTCACAAGTGAAATAAGTGAAAGAGCGATCGGAAATTTCCTGGTTTTAGATGCTCCGCAAATAGCTGAAGAACCATCATCCCCGAATACAAAAATGATTTTAGCAGCCAGTCTTTTTCTTGGCATAATGGTGGGCGGGTGTATGGTGATTGTAGCAGAAGTACTTGATAACACGATTCGATCCGAAGAGGATTTTAAAATCGAAAAACCAATAATTGCATATTTGAGTGATGGAAGAGCCTAAACGAAACGTAAAAATATCTAAACGGAAAAATGGTGTAAGCGGAAATAATAAGACTACACCAAGTATTTATAAACCTGTTTTTGTTGGTGATTCCGCTTTAGTGCAAACCACGGTTTCTAAGCAACAGTTAGAATACGTTGATCCAAATATTATAAGAGAGAAATTCTACAACAACTTTAATTTCTCAAAACTTGCCTCAAGAAATACCAATCCAAAGCTTGCCCTTGGCGTAACAAGCGCTAACAAAGGCGAAGGTAAAACTTTAGTAGCCGCAAACATGGCAGTTTCTTTAGCAAGGGCTTACCGGCAGCGAACCGTTCTTGTGGATTTGAACTTCAAAAATCCTGAATTGCATAAGGTTTTCGGAGGCAGGCTGAAACCGGGGATGGTGGAAGCCATGCAGCATCACAAATTATGCCTCAATCCTACAAAAATTAAAGACTTGTACTTGCTTACCGCCGGGAATATTCACAGCTATACGCCTGGAATTCAGGATACTATCGCGCTTCGCGAAATTCTGTTTACGCTAAAAAATGAGTTCGATTTTATCATTGTTGATATGAGCTCCATTTTCCCTATCGAAGATTTCCCTATCCATTTTGTAAACGAGGTAGATGGGCTCCTTACGGTAATCGATACAAAGAATACCAAGAAAAAAGACCTGGAAAGAATCTATAAGCAAATTGATGAAAGGCGATTTCTGGGCTACATCCTCAACAGGTTTAACGATGAAAGGTGACAGGGTATGTTAACCTTATTTGGAATATTAGTGCTTCATGTACTGGTGATTATGCGGGCAAAACTTAGTACAGGAGAAAATGTCCCTTACTTCTCAACAGCTTTCTTCTCCTTAATTCTCACTGGCTTTGTGCTGTTCATGATGTTTGAAATGGAACAACCCATCCCATAAATAATAACTATGAGTACTTCTGTTTCGAATACTTTTTACGAAAAGATTTTCCTCAGGCCTTTAGGGCTCAACTACGATAACTCAATCGTTCTTTGGCTTACGCTGTTTATTTGCGGAGTTTTTATGGGCACGCTTTGGTATTTCGAGGGTGATTTTATAATGAGCTTAGTCGTTCTTTACGTTGTGGGAATCGGGGTACTGAGCTTCCTGAAACCGGCCCACAGCCTTTCATTGCTTGTATTTCTGGTGCTGATTTTTGACCAATATCAGATTCCCGAATTCAATGTCCTTACCTATCAAATTGATTTCTTCAGAAACCTAAAAGAAATCTCTTTTATTCCGGCAAACGAGGGTGGGGTTTTCAACCCCATCGAAATGCACCTGCTGTTTATTATTTTATCGATGTTTGCGATTCTTGGTATAAAACGGGATTTCGAGTTTAGGGGACTTCCGGTTTGGGGAGCTTTTCTATTATTCTTTGGATGTTTCCTGTTCTCATTCCTCTACGGTTTACAAAAGGGAGGAGATTTTATGGTAGCCTTATGGGAAGTAAGAGCCCTGTTTTATTTGATCATCATTTACATCATTACACCGCAACTTATCCGCACAAGGCAACAGTTAAAAGGCTTATTCTGGATTTTTATCATCGGAATTTCAGTGAAGGCCTTCCAGGCTATTTACCGGTTCATCGACCTTGGGTTCACAACTGGTGGATTAGCCACACTTTCCAATCATGAAGATCCCGTTTTTATGGTTACGCTTTTTATTCTGCTGGCGGGATTTTTGCTTTTCAAAGTCAGAGACAAGCAAGTTTTTTGGCTTTTGATCCTGCTTTTCCCACTTTTACTTGGCTATTATTTAGGTTTACGGAGAGCAGCTTATGCTTCTTTGATGGTTTCTGTGGTTGTGTTTATTGTATTGATACCAGAAACTCAAAGGCACAAACTTTACAAGATTGGGATTCCTTCCTTGGTAGTGCTAATTCTGTACGTCGCTGTTTTTTGGAATAATCAGGGAAGACCCGGGCGTCCTATTCAAATGATGAAGTCTGGCTTTGAAAGGCCCACAATAGAAGATAATTACGCAGATTATCATTCGAATCTCTATCGCGAAAATGAGAATTACAACCTCGCCCATACCATTCAACGTACTCCGGTTGTGGGTATCGGATTTGGCCGCGCTTACGATCAGCCCGTTCCCCTGGTAGCCATCCGGTATCCACTAAGAGATTACATCCCGCATAACGAAATACTTTGGGTGATGGTTAAAATGGGAAGTGTCGGTTTTCTGGCCTTCTGGATCTTTTTTAATTCATTTGTTGCAAAAGGTGTGAAAATATTTTCTCTGCTGAAAGATCCCTATCTCAAAGCGGTTTGCCTGGTTATTATTGTTGCGGTTATAAATCAAATGGTGGTTTCCTATTTCGACCTTCAGCTTACCTATTATCGTAATATGGTTTACCTCGGGTGCCTGATGGGGCTATTGAAAACAGTCGAAATGCTTCACAAAGAAGAAAACGATGAATTAGAAAAGACTGATGTCAAAAGCCGGGGTAAAGCATGAAATCGAGCATCGGAAAAACAGTGGCAAGGAACTTTTCTATCATGCTTGGCGCAAATGCCGTTACATGGGTTACGGGTTTTTTGCTGTTATTATTTCTTCCCAGGTATTTGGGAAGTGAAGATTACGGCCGACTTTATCTCGCGCTATCAATCAAAATGATGCTCGGCCTCCTCGTCGACTTTGGCGGCGCTTACCTGATCCCAAAAGAAGTGTCCCGCTCAGAAAAAGTAGGGGGCAAAGTTCTCAGCAGTTACCTGATTTTAAGAATATTACTATGGGTGATTTGCCTTGGCATAATCATCATCCTGATAAATGTGATGGGTTATTCCGAGCATATTAGCCTTCTTATTTATGTATTCGCGATCAGCATGTTATGGGAGGGAGGATACAAAGCCTATACCGCTTATTTCCAGGGAATTGAGCGAATGGAATATCCTTCTATTGGGATGATTTTTGAAAAGGTATTCGTAGCGGTTTTTGCGGTCTTTGCTTTGCTGCTGGGCGCAGATTCGATTGGCGTAGCCATCATAATGACACTCGGGGCCTTACTCCATCTGCTCGTGATGTATTTTTATCACGCGAAATTTACAACCCTCACTTTCACATTCGACTCCAAAGTTTTCAGCCTGCTAAGTTCTGGAATGCCTTATTTCTTATTCTCGCTTTTTTCCGTGATTTACTACCGGGTAGATGCTGTAATGCTTTCCGCTTTCACCACAGAAACGGTGACCGGCTGGTATGGCGGAGCATTTCGCTTTTTTGACATGGTGATGATGCTCCCGCTAATTTATAAAGCCGTGATTTTCCCCGTTTTTTCAAAGCTTTGGGATGATGAAAATGGAAAATTGCAGAAATCAATCAGCAAAAGCCTCAAGCTCATCATTATTCTGGGAGTTCCCGCCAGCCTGCTAATATTTCTATTTGCAGAAAATGTAATACAATTTTTTATGGGGCTTGAAGAATACTCGGGCTCTGTTATCATCCTCCAGATATTTGCTCTAAGTATTCCCATTATTTATATCGACCTGATTATTGGAAGTGCCATTTTAGGAGCAGCAAATCGCCAGCGTGCTTGGGCTATTGTTGGTTTTCTGGCGATTTTCCTCAATGTAGGTACAAATTATTTCCTTATACCATACGCCCAGGAAATATACCTAAATGGTGGTATTGGAGCGGCAATTGCTACATTTATAACTGAGCTATTCATGCTTTCTTCAGCATTATACCTGTTGCCCAATGGCTTTTTGAAAACCTTCCGGCTTTCGTATATCACCAAACCGGTAGCGGCCGGCGCAATTACCTTAGTGGCTATAATTCTGCTAAATACCACCGGCATTTACTGGATGATAAGTGCTGCTTTAGGAGGACTAATTTACCTGGGCAGCCTTTTCCTATTACAATTATTTGATGAAGATGAAATGAGAATTTTAAAAGATATAGCATCAGTACAAGGCCTCAAGATGATGTTAAGTAGAGAATAACAGAATATTATTTCGTGCGGATAATAGAAGTGGCCTGTTCAGAAAATAAAAATCAGCACAAAAAAAGAATAGAAAATTAAAAACTTGAAATTATGCATCCTTTAGAATTTGAAATAGAAACTCTTAACGGCCAGCAAACCGAAACGATTAATGAAGGGCCGGCTAAAAATAATGAGTTGAAGATGGAGATCGTTGACTCTGAAAAAGCTTTTGAGTCATTAGCTTCACATTGGCAACAGTTAGCCAAACGCACCGATGCCACAATCTTTATGACTCACGAATGGGCGCTTGCCTGGTGGAGAAACTTCGGCCGCAATAAACGGAGGTCCCTTTGTATAGTCACCATCTGGGATGATAACACCCTTGTAGGGCTGGCACCCTTTTATAAAGGCTATTCTTCTTTTGGAAAGATGGAAGTAGAAAAACGGCTGCAAATTATTGGAAGTGGCGGAAGCCCTAATGAGCAATGGGGTTACATGGACGATTATGGGATCAGTGATTTCCTCGATATCTTGGTTGATGAGGGGTATTTCGATACGATCACTGAGATGCTATGCAATATTATCTCGCAAAATCAGCTCAATGTTAACGTAGTAACATTTCATCAGGCACGGAACGACAGCTATATAATCCAAACGCTTTACCCAAAGCTGAAGCAAGCAGGAATGAACCTGAACCTGCAGCATTCAGATACCTGTCCATATATAGTGCTTAAAGATCAAACCTCCTTAAAAAGCTACATCAAATCGGTTAAATCGAGTGCCCGGCGCCGTTTTCGCCAATCAATCCGGTCTTTAAAGCCAAAAGGTGATTTAGAAATGGATGAACTCACTACCTGGCCTGAAGTAGAAAAGGCAGTCGAAACTATGATTGATTTGCATCAAGAGCGTTGGAATAAAATCGGATTTCCCGGTGTGTTTTATGATGAACGTTTCACGAGCTTTTTCAAAGAAACCGTGCGGTATTCTTTCGACAATGGCTGGCTTTGGTTCAAGCAGATAAAGGATGAAGAAGGGGTTTGTGCCGCACGTCTACTTTTGCGCTACAATGGCCGTTACTACGATTACATAAGTGGCTTTGATGACACGCGAGACTCCGCAAAATACAGGCCGGGAATTACGCTTTTAGTAGAAGCGGTAGAAGATGCCATCAATGGAAGCTCAAACACCATTGAGTTGCTGAGAGGACAAGAAGGCTATAAGTACGACTTCACCACTGAAGATTTCAAAAACTGGAAACTTAGCGTTGAACTGGAAAACAGCCACGGAAAAACAAAAAAGGCAGTAAATAAAGCAGCTGGAATTTTAGCATTACTCTATAAACGAGTGTCTCGTGAAGCGCGACTGGTAAAGGTTCAGTACTCGCAAAACGGGCTGATAAAAATGTTACCAGGTTACATTTCTTTCCGGTGGAACAGCATGAAAATGAAGTTAAACAGCTAAATCAACTATAAATACTAAAGAGAGAAGTCATGAAAAAGATATTGGTTACCGGCGCTGCCGGATTTATAGGTTTTCATCTAAGTAAAAAATTACTGAGCAAAGGGTACCGGGTAATTGGCCTCGATAATTTGAACAGCTATTACAGCACTGAATTAAAAAGAGACCGGCTTGAAGAACTCGATTATGAATCCGGGTTTTCATTCAAAAAAATTGATATAGCGGATTCATCAGCCATGAAAAACCTCTTTTTGGTAAACGATTTTGCAACGGTTTATCATATGGCGGCGCAGGCTGGTGTCCGTTATTCTTTAGACCATCCCGAAGAGTACATAAACAGCAATCTTGTTGGTTTCGCCAATTTATTGGAATGTTGCCGAGATCATCATATCCGGCACCTTATTTATGCTTCCTCATCTTCTGTTTACGGCCTTAATACTAAGCAGCCTTACAGTGTGCATGAGACAGCTGAACATCCGGTTTCGCTGTATGCTGCAACAAAAAAAGCCAACGAATTGATGGCTCACGCCTATTCTCAATTGTACGATTTACCCACCACAGGACTGCGTTTTTTCACCGTTTATGGTCCCTGGGGCCGGCCGGATATGGCTTACTTCAAATTCGTAAAAAAGATAATGGAAGGTGACGAAATTGACATCTACAACAAAGGAGAGATGGCCAGAGATTTCACATATATAGATGACATTGTGGAATCACTTTACAGACTTATGAATGTGATACCGACTCCGAATCCAGACTGGAATTCGGATGCGCCTGACCCCGGAAGCAGCAGCGCTCCATATCGGCTGTATAATATCGGTAACAATTCGCCGGTACATCTTATGGAGTTCATCAACATTATACAGGAAGAAGTAGGCAAAAAAGCGAAAATGAATTTTCTGCCAATGCAGCCGGGCGATGTTCATAAAACCTGGGCTGACTCCTCTGATTTATATAAAGCAATCAACTACTCGCCATCAACCACTTTACAAGAGGGAATACGAAGTTTTGTGAGTTGGTATAAGGAATATCATCCAGTTGAAAGCGAGGTTTTGACAGCGTAGATCAAGTAGTTTTTTTACACCAAAAGACATGCCATGTGAGAACAATTTCTACAACCGCATACTTGTGAAATTGCATTAACAAAGATGAGGCAGTATTAGAAAGGGAAAAAAAGGATTTTAACCCAAAACAGCTTCTTATGAGAGATGGTGGCACACTTGTTGCCATTATGATTACAAAAATGAACAAGATATCAAAAGGCGTAAATCACACAATTTTGCCGAATAAAGGAGAAAAAAATACATGAATTCATCTCTTAAAAATCATGATATAAAAGTATTGATGTATCACAGGATTGTGAAAAACGATGCGCCGAAAAACGCTACTTATTTTGATGTTACTGAGGATGACTTCAGGCAACAGCTGCATTTTTTGGACTCCTTCAATTTCACGCCTATAACCCTCGAAGATTATCAGCTGTATTTGAACGGTGATCTCACGCTACCCAAAAAACCCATAATTCTGACTTTTGATGACGGCCATACGGATATGAAGGAAACCGCATTGCCTTTACTTCGGGAGTTTAACATGAAAGCAGTGGTTTTTGTACTTGGTAACCGAAAGATGAAATATTCCAACTGGGATGAAAAATCTGCCAAAAACTCACTTATGACGGACCAGCAAATTTTGGATTTACGTGCAGAAGGTTTTGAAATTGGTGCCCATAGCATGACACATCCCAAACTCCCACTCCTCACAACAGCTGAAATTAAGCGGGAAATTTTAGGAGCTAAACTTACCATAGAATCTTTGCTTGGAGAGCAGGTCATCAGCTTCGCTTATCCCTATGGAAGTGTGAATAAAAAAGTACAGACAATTGTAGCTCAGGCGGGTTTTAAATTCGGATGCGGTGTGTATACGGGCCCTCCCAGGTTTGGCGGAAACGACTATGATATCCGGCGGCTCGCAATCACTTATAACACCAATAAAATGGGATTTCTTCTCAGGCTGTTAACGCCTTTTCAATATATGGAATGGCTTTATGGAAAAGTGAGGAATAATGGAAAAATGGAAGAAGATCATTGCCCGGAAAAGAAAGCGCCCATCCCAGAATATGATTTCACCACTACCAATAACCTCTAAAAATTATATTTGTGAAAACGCTCTATATAATATCTAAAGGATTAAATAAACAGTCTGATGAAGAAATTTTGGCTCTCGAAAAAGAAAACAGACACCCCAGAGTTTCCATGCTCGAAGAAGCACTTTCAGCCGATGTTATAGACGAGCGTTATTTATATGATAAAACTCCGGCTTATCGCAGATGGTTTTACAAATTAATTCCTGCCGGTGCCGCGCAAATCATCGAAGCATTGGTTCTTCATAAAAAGTGTGATGTGATATTTACACAATCGGAGAGAGTGGGATTGCCTCTCGCTTTTTTGATGAAATATCTGGGCATTAAAACCCCGCATGTGATGATTGTATCGAGAATTACTTCGATGTATGAGAAGAAATCCCGGCAAAAAATGTGGCTTCTTCGCCATTCAAAAAGTGCTTTAAGCCGCATTTTGATTTGGTCATCAGTTCAAAGAAAGATTGCGATCAATCAGCTTGGGGTAGATCCGCAGAAAATCAAATTGCTGAAAAGAGGCACCGATCAAAGGTTTTGGCATCCTAAACCTGCTAAAACAGATATGATTTGCTCGGTGGGAATGGAAATGCGGGATTATCCCACTCTTGTAGAAGCACTGCGTCCACTCGAAATTCCCTGCCACATAGCTGTAGGCGCCGCAAGAGGACAAATATTCGAAACCGTGAAAAGGCTTTATGATATTGAAGAATTGCCGGAGAATATTGAAGTGGGACGAAAAGGTTATGAAGAGCTTAGAGAGATGTATAGCCGCTGCCGATTTGCAGTTGTATCGCTGTTGCCGACTGATTCTGACAATGGATTAACTGCAATTCTTGAAGCAATGGCCATGGGAAAAGCAGTTATTTGCACCAGGGTTGAAGGCCAGGTTGATGTAATTGAGGAAGGAGTGACTGGAATATTTGTACCACAGGGAGATCCTAATGCGCTCCGGAATGCCATTCAAAAGCTTTGGAATGATCCTGAGTGGGCGGAAGAAATGGGCATTGCCGCACGCGAATATGTAGAAAAATATCACAGCATGGAGCAATTTGTGCAGAACATTAGCAAAGAGGTATTTGAAGTAGCAGAGATTCCTCAAAAAACAAAAACACAGCCTATAGAAACACTGGAAGTTGAGACATGAGGATTGTGGATTTTAATAAGCATGTAAAGTTGGCGTTGCGTAAAGATTTTCAAAAATAGAAGGAAGAGGTAATACTATCACGCGTTTTTCAGGGATAACACAATGATTATTTACGAAGTTACTCAATACATATTAATTGCGATAGGAGGTGGGCTGCTTGGTTACCAAATGTTGCTAAGCTTTTTGGCTTTGCTGGGGAAAGACATTAAAAATTTCCACACTGAGAAGAAGCGAAAATTTGTAATTGTGATACCGGCTCATAATGAAGAGCAGGTAATTGCAAAAACAATTTATAGTCTTTTTGGGCTGGTGTACCCTAAAAGCTTATATCATTTGGTGGTAGTAGCCGATAACTGCACAGATCATACCGCACGAATTGCACGGAAACTGGGCGCGAAAGTGCTCGAAAGAACCAATAAGGAAAAGCGCGGCAAAGGATATGCTCTAAGATGGGCTTTTGATCAGTTGTTAAGCGGAGATGAAGAGTATGAAGGCGTTATCGTGTTGGATTCTGACAGTCTTATCTCAGGAAATTACCTGGAAGTAATGAACTACTATTTGGAAAATGGAAGCAGGGTGATCCAAAGCAGCGACCTTGTGCTTCCACAGCCTGGAGCCTGGAGCAGTGAATCAATCCGAATTGGTTTTCTGCTGTACAATTACGTAAAACCAATGGGCCGAAAAGTGCTTGGTTTTAATATGGGCCTCAGGGGAAACGGAATGTGTTTCGCACCTGAAATTTTGAGAGAACATCCCTGGCAAGCGTGGTCGTTAACTGAAGATGTTGAATATGGACTTTCATTATTGCTGAAAGGGATTAACATTGATTTTGCCCCGGAAGCCAATCTTTGGGCTCAGATGCCGATAAATGCCAAGAATGCGGAGTCGCAACGAACCCGATGGGAATTAGGCAGGTTTCCTGTTATCTCAAAATATGCGCCGAAGCTAATTAGAGGTTTTTTCACTAGGAAATCACTAAAAAATATCGACACTTTTATCGATTTAATAACTCCGCCCCTGGTGAATTTACTCTTGTTTGTGGTAGCAATGTTAGTGTTGAATTTTGGGCTATGGTTAACCGGTATCATCCCGCTCACATTTGCCTGGATCTGGTTAGGAGTTACCATTATGGGTTTACTCCATCTGTTTATAGGCTTATTGGCTGCAGGCGCTGACTGGCAGATGTATAAATCTGTGTTGTATATACCGGTGTATGTGTTTTGGAAACTAAAAGTATACATCACCACCTGGATAAAAGGGAGTGAGAAGCATTGGGTTCGAACTACGAGAGATGCCGGTAAAATGAAATAACCATCACAAGAAGAAAAAAAATAAAGTAGAAATATTGCACAATTGGCTACTGAGCATATAAGATTTACTCAGGCTTGATTCCAGAAAAAAAAACAAACCGGATATATCAGTTGTTGGCACATTTATTGTACTATCAGAAGGTATCCGGAGAAGTATTAAAATTATTTATTTCAAACTGAAGAATGAAAATATTGCACGTATTCCCCCAGTTACCAACGCCGCCAACATCAGGGGGTACTCTGCGGGTATTCCACATTTTAAAGCATTTATGTAAGCATCACGATGTGACAGTTGCCGGTTTCAGTGAAAATGGCGACCGAGATTATTTCAATAAATCATTCCCTGAACTGAAAGGGAAAATGAATTTTGTGTATCGGGAGCCAAAAAAATTCCACCGGTTACGGCAGGCTTACTCGTATTTATCAAATCATAGCCATTGGTACAGATGGGCAGAATCGAAAGAGCTGGAGCAGAAACTTCAAGGACTTTTAGACGCCAATGATTTCGATATTTTCCAGGTGGAATTTTCTTCGATGGGGCATTTTGATTTACAGACGGATGCCATACGCATACTGGATGCTCATAATGTGGAATACGATAATTTTCGCAGAATGAGCACACTGGATTGGTCGATGCTAAGGAAAAGTTTTTATCGCCATGAGTACGAGAAATGCTACGAAGAGGAGATAGCGGCTATAAAACGGCAGAATGCTCTTTTTGTAACTTCAAAGCGCGATGGAGAACTTTTCGCTAAAGATGCGCCCGGTGTGAAGCAATTTGTGATTCCTAATGGAGTAGATACTTCTTATTTCAAACCAAAAAAAGCGGAACAGGAACCGTTTTCGATTGTATTTACAGGTGCCATGAAATATGTGCCAAACTATGACGGCATGATTTGGTTTATTGAGGAAATCTTTCCCATCATAAAAAAAATAATCCCGCAGGCAAAGGTTTATGTAGTTGGCAGCGGCCCTCCCCCGATTTTGAAAGCTTATGAATCCGATTCGGTTATTATAACCGGTTTTGTAGATGATGTGCGTCCTTATGTGGATGAAGCAGGCGTTTTTGTTGTGCCTCTGAACATGGGAAGTGGAACCCGGCTGAAAGTTTTAGAAGCATTGTCGATGAAAAAACCAGTGGTTTCTACAAGCATCGGCTGCGAAGGAATTGAAGTTGAAGACGATGAGCATATCCTAATCAGGGATAACCCAGGAGAATTTGCAGAGGCTGTAATTGAAGTTTTCAACAATCAGAAACTGAAGAAAAGATTGATAGATAACGGGTATCAATTAGTAAAGGAAAAGTACGACTGGACTGTTATTGGAGAATCTATAGAAGAATCATTTGAAGTGTTAACCACTAAAGAATTGGTTCCTCAATAAAAGAACCAGGAGAGAGGAGGACGTGTAATAAGTATTTTGATAAGTTATAAATTTCTAAGAATAAAGAAGTTAAACAATATGAGCCCATTAAATAGAAAGGGGGCTAATTGTGGATAAAAATTTAGAACAAACATTAGCCGAAGCAAGCTCTAATGGTATTAGTAACACTCCAGGAAATGAATTAAGGGTCCAAGTTATTCAAAATGAGGATGATTTCCACGCTCTCGAAGAGGAATGGAAGCATTTAACGGATAACGCTGACTATTCCATCTTCCAGACATTTGAATGGAACAAAATATGGTGGAAGCATTTCGGCAGCGGAAAGAAGCTGCATATCATAGCTTTTTATAATGAAGCGGGACAACTCCTAGCAATAATCCCATTCTTTTGGGATACTATAACTGTGTTCAATAAGGAAGTGTACAGTTGTTTAAGATTCATTGGCTCAAGTGTAAGTCAGCCCGATGGAGAGAATTTGAAAGGTTTACATCCTTATTCTGACTACCTCAATTTTATTATTAAAACAGGATATGAGTTGGTGGTAATAGATTCTCTTTTAGATTATTTAGAGAATGTGCAGGAATGTGATGAAATTTTGTTGGATGAAATTCCCGAAACCAGCCGTATTCTAAACGTGTTTATTTCTGAGTTGCATAAAAGAGAGCTCAATTTCACTATAAAAAAATCCTCAAAATGCCCGGTAATAAAATTGAATGGGAGTTGGGAAGAATATCAGGACAGCCTAAGTAAAAAATCGCGATATAATAATAATAGAGCTCTTCGGATGATAGATGAAGACAGCGAAAAAGGATTTCATCTTGATGAAGCTGGAAATTCCTGTGAACTTGAGGAAATCTTTGGACTACTGGTGGATTTACATCAGAAACGATGGAATCAGATTGGTTTTCCTGGCGTTTTTGGGGAAAAGAGAATGTTGGAGTTCCAGCGTGAAATTATGCACGTATTTTTTAAAAAAGGATGGGTACAACTTAAAAAGGCGGCGCCAGTGAAAGATCCCGGTAAGGCAATTGCAGTAGATTTAATGTTCAGGTATAAAAAGCACATATATATGGTTCATCGGGCTCTTGATCAGGAATCACCTTTTAGTAAAGCAGGGCCGGGAAATATACTGCTAAGCTCCATCGTAAAAGAAGCTGCTGATGAAGGTTTCGAAATAGTTGATTTCTTACGCGGAACAGAACCTTTTAAATTTAGAACTGCTAATGCGGTGCATCAAAACCTGCGATTGGTTATAAAGACTTCATCCCTAAGAAAAAGTCTTAGAAATAGTCTTCTTAAGGCTTATGTAGTCTCAAAAAGAAGAGTGGAGGTAGAAAAAAAGCAATTGATTTTATTTAGAAATGGAAAAACCCTAACGAATGGTTTAAAAGGATATCTGAATTTTCTGTACAGCCGTATTAGATATAAAATGAAGGAACGGAAGCAAGGGGAGCTTTAAAGAGGATTACTTCACAATTGGGTCAGCCTGTTTCATTTGTTTCGGATTACTGGTTTTTAACAACATTACATTAAGAGCGAACAACGGGAGCTTAAGCATTCTTCTCCATCGCGCTGGTTGCAACATTAAACGGTACAGCCATTCCAAACCACTTTTGCATAACCAGGCAGGCGCGCGTTTAACTTCTCCGGCAATAAAATCAAAGCTGCCGCCGATGCCGATTATGAGTTTACATTTCGGAAGCTTTTGCAGGTTATTTTGAATCCATTTTTCTTGGGCGGGTGCTCCTAATCCTACAAAAATTACGGAGGCGGATTTCATATAATACTGGGTATCGAAGGGTAATTCCTCAAGAGATACATCTGACCGGCTGGGTGAGAAAGTTCCGGAAACTTCTAAATTCTTAATTCTGCTTTGGAGTTTTTCTGCGGCTTTACCGGCAATTTCTGGCATGGATCCATAAAAGAACACAGAGTCGGAGGTTTTTGCACAAATGGTACAAATCTTCTCCAGTGAATCAGAACCTGTGATGCGATCCACCTTTTTCCCATACAAAAAATCGATAGCCCAGGTAATGCCCACGCCATCTGCGGTATTAATACTCGAGCTCCGGAGAATATTTCGAAATTCCGGATCAATTATTGACTGCACAATTATTTCGGGATTAACGGTAACCACAAAAAGCGGTGGAGAAGTGGGCGATTTATCCTGAAGCCGTTCATCAATTATAGATAAAAACTCGTCTGTTTTATAAGGAGAAATATCGACTCCTAAAACCGGAAATTTTAGTGTTTTCTGAACCATGCTTTTGTATTGCCTCTGCTCTGACTTTTTAATTGTCTCTTTCGTAAAGCTGATTTTGCAATTTACATGCCATGGCTGTATAACAGTCTCTGTAAGCCAACAGGCTATGGTTAACCAGTTTTTTTAGAGGGAAGGTGTATAGAGGAGCGTTACAAAAATGCTCAAAAAATGAAAGGTGGTGTACAAAAAATTCTCAACTTTTGAAGGAGGAATTAAAACGAGGAATAGGTTGATCGATATCGGCGATATATCTTGCGGGAGTGCCCCCATAAATAGTGAAAGCGGGTACATCTTTTGTAACTACAGAACCTGCGGCAATAATAGCGCCTTCCCCAATAGTAACCTCTTTTAAAATAACACAATTGGAGCCGATACTGACGTTGTCGTTTATCACAACAGGCTGATATCTTGCTTTTCCGCCGATAACCGTATCCATGATGATTACATCCCACGAAATTTTGCACTCTCTTCCAATTACCACTTCTTTTTCGGCAATAATCAGAGTGTTTTTATTGATGTAGGTTCCTTTTCCAATTTTGACGGCACCGGCTGAATTGATATTAAAGCTTATGTCGGAGTAGAAAAATTCTGTTGTTGAATAGGGGGCAACATCTATCCCCTTAATCTGATAAGAACTTTTCTTTTCTAACAATATCATTCTTTTTTACTTCTTTAAATTTTTGGTTCTGTAGCTGCTTTCAACGAATGTGCAATTAACGTGCCAGTAAAGTCAGGTTTAATCTGAAAAATTATTCTCCACTCGATGTTTTAATCAGACAGCTGAAATAGTTTTCTTCATTTTTTTGGAATAATCTTCATTCTTTACATCGGTGATATAACGTGCGGGTGAACCTCCATATATAGTATATGGAGGAACATCTTTTGTTACTACAGAACCGGCAGCAACAACCGCTCCCTCCCCGATGGTAATTCCTTTGAGAATGATACAACGGCAGCCAATCCAGGCATTATTCTCAATAACAACAGGTTTATTGATGACAGAAGACGAATTAAGTGGATGTAAATCAGAATCCATGATAATTACATCCCACGATATCCTGCAGTTTTCACCAATGCTTACTCTTTCTTCTGCTATAATTAGTGAATTCCTGTTGATGTAAGTACCCGTACCAATTTCTATAATTGCTTTGGGGCCAATTTCTAACCTACTACCCGAATAAAACTGACAATTACCTGTAACGAGTTTTCCGCCTCTGTTTATGATTTTTGGAAACGGCCGCCCATCAGAAACCACAATGATTCCACTTTTCGTGAATTTACGGGAAAGCCAAAATCCAGCGAGATGTTCTCTTATGGAATGTTTACCTAAGCGTTTTTGAATCCGTCTGAATATGTTCATATATGATGGTGTGTGAAATTCTCTTTTTATAAACAAGCTGTATGCCAAAGTCTTGAACTGTAGTCCAGTAGGCAAAATCAGGGATAACTTATAGTGTGAAGGCGGACAGTTGTTTTTCGAAGAGAAGAAAATGCACTAAAGTGAAATCGTTTAGTGTAAAATTGATTCAAAAAAGGGGTTGAGTATAGTTGAGGATGCTGTGTAATGGACAATTATCTTCCCCGAACTGTTCTTGATGATTTGGCACAACAATTGTACTGCTTTTCTCTAAAGCCAAAGTCTGGCTGATTAGATTTTTGAACATTCACCCTCAAATATCGAACTTAATGATTTACGACTGGGCGCGAATACAAGCCGAATTACATCCTGAAACTATTGCAGTCACGTCAGAGGAAGGGCATTTATCTTATGCTTCGCTGGAATCTGAAAGCAATAAACTTGCCGGGTTATTATTAAAATTTGGTCTGCAAAAAGGCGACAGAGTCGGTCTATTGTTAGCCAATTCACCCGAAAATATTATCGCGACCCACGGTATAAGTAAAGCCGGCGGAATTGCCGTACCTGTCGATATTGCTAATCCGGAAAATCGTATAGCTCATGTTTTATCAGCTTCAGATGTTTCTTTTATGGTGATTGATCAACAGGGAATTTCAAAGTACAGAAACCTCATTCAGCAAAATAAAAATCTTGATTCCGCACCCTGGATTTGGTGGTCAACCCAAATTTGTGGATTGAATGATCAACGATCTCCGGCATTTTCTAAGCAAGACGTATCTCATCAACCGGATTATCCCTTTCAAAAAGTAAGAGATGAAAATTTTCCAGCCTATATTTATTTCGAATCAGGGGAGGGCAACTATCCTAAGGGAATAACCTTCACGCATAAAAATATAGCGAGCATTGTTGAGTGGGCATTAGAATATTTTCAGCCAAAGCCAGCCGACCGCATTACTGGATTTGCTCAACTTTCTGCCGCCTTATCCGTTTTTGATGTTTACACCACATTTGCGGCTGGTTCACATCTTTATCTGGCTCCGGTTCAGAATGAAATTAATCCGCTTCAGCACTACAACTTTATTCTTGAAAATGATATAACACAGTGGTTCGCAGATACTTCGATGCTCACATATTTAGCTCGTTTCGATTTGCTTGAGCATCAAGGGTTACCAGGGCTAAAAAGGCTGCTTTGGCACGGTAAAAATCTGCAAATGAGCTCATTGAATTATTGGCTGAAACAGCTTCCTAAGACTTCATTCACAAACTTATATGGCCCAAACCAAACAATTTTAGCTGGACATTACTCCATACCTGAAACTCTTAAACCAGGCATGGAAATTCCAATTGGGAAACCCTGTACTGGCCAAAAATTGCATGTATTAAATAGCGAGTTTAAACCTGTACCCACAGGTTTTATTGGTGATTTATACGTATCAGGGGAAGCTTTGAGTAAGGGGTATTGGAAGGATGAAAAGAGTTCCAAAATCGCTTTTAAATGGTTTCTAAATGAAAATAAAGAGTGGGAGCGTGTTGTTTATACTGGTGATTTAGCCTCTTGCAATGTGGATGGCATATTCTATTATCATGGCTGGGCAGATTATAAAGTGAAAAAGAAAACTAATCGCACGGATCTAAAAGAAATTGAAGCAGCGCTCGGAAGCCTTAAAAATTTGAAAGAATTTGCGGTAGTGCCGGTAAGCGTGAAAGGCGAAAAAGTATTTGGATGTGCCTATGTAAGCGAACAGGATTTTTTGGTTATTCCACCTGCTCTTAAAAATCAACTTTCTAAAACGGTTCCAGGGCACATGCTTCCGAACTTCTGGAAGTCTTTTACAAAACTACCGAGGAAGAAAAACGGAAAGATTGATCGTAAACAGCTCTCAAAAGAGTTTAGTGAATAATTTCAGAAGTACAGATGAACTATTATAAAAAAGCCGAAAGCTCAACACCAATTCAGACATGTATTCACCCGGTTTACAGTCATCTGGTATTGAACATTCGGTGTTAGAATCGTAGTTAAATTAGTTAAACAACTCTCCTGCCTTGTATAATATTAAGTAGTATTGCGATAACAGCTATAACTAATAGGATGTGGATTAATCCGCCTGCGGAATATCCGATAAATCCAATGGCCCAACCAATAACTAAAAGAACAGCGATAATGTATAATAGATTATTCATAATAAAGTATATAATTTTGAGTTGATGTAGGGGTAAAGAAAAGAGCGAATTCTAAACGAGTCTGCTCTCTTAAAAATTTAGTTATTACTGCTTGTACCACCATTTTCATCTGCTGCAAAGAAATTGGTAATTTCATCATCAAGCTGATTCATTTCCTGCGTAAACTCTTCTCTAAAACCCTGCCAGTCATTCTCATTGGTATTGTTGGTGTCAAAGTTGTTGAGTTTAGTTTTTAGTTCTTCATTTTTCTCCTCTAAATCGGATAATTTTTGCCGTTGTTCTTCACTAACATTCTCTCCCTGTTGTTCCATTTCTGCCCGTAAGTCAGCAATTCTCTCTTCATTTCCCTGGATGTCGGATCTGAATTCCTGAACTTCAGTTTCAATATTTTGCACTGTTTGATTTATATCCCCTCTCGTATCAGTTACGTCTTCCTGGGGATCACTAACGTTCTCTCTTCGGTTGTCACATGAGGTGAAAAACAAGCCCACTAAAAGTGCATTAAGTGCTATGACTAAAATTGAATGTTTCATAATGTGTTTTATGTTTTAGAATTCAAAATTAAATTTTTTACAGTGTATAAATCTAATTACATAACCTGAATAAAAAATAGAGATATCTTAGTTTATTATCTTTACACTAAAATTGAATAAATTTACAATTTATACATGTTTTTTCTATTTCTTTTATAACACTGTAGTAAATTTTTTTAATAAAAAAAGAACCTGAAGACTTTCATCTCCAGATTCTTTCTATAGAAGTACTAAGCTTGAGGTCAGTACTTCAGCTCTCTCTTGACCAAAGGCCTTAAACATGTTCTAAAGCAAGACGGTTTTTGTGCTTCGATTTTTTAAAATAAGTTGGAGTCAACCCGGTTACTTTTTTGAATTGGTTTGACAGGTGCGCTACACTGCTATAATGCATTTGATAGGATATTTCAGTGAGATTAAGCTCATTATACATGAGTAATTCTTTTACCCGCTCAATTTTATGAGAAATGATAAAATGCTCTATAGTTGTGCCAGTAACTTCTGAAAAAGTGTTGGAGATGTAAGTATAATTCAGGTTAAGCTGATCACTGATATACTTTGAATAATTCACCTTCGGAACCTCATTATTAATATGAATCATCTCAATAATTATATTTTTAATTCTCTCCACAAGAATGGATTTTTTGTCATCCATCAGCTCCAGTTTTGATTTTTTTAGAGCGATATCCAGTTCAATTCTCTGCGCTTTGGTTAAATAACCGTCAATTGTAGCGCTGCCCAACCCTACATTTTTCACATTCAGTCCAAGCTTCTCAAGCTCTTCTCTCACTATCATTATGCAACGCACTGAAACCATATATTTGATGTAAATTTTCATTGTCATGATCAGCCTGTTTGGAATTTTTTTATTTCAGCATTCAAGTTTCTATTGCGCACTTATTTAATGCTATACCGTTTATCGAAGAATTTTAGATACCAGAGAGTTCAGCATCTGTTTTGACATTTTTCTTTGTTTAAATCTAAACTTTGAAGAGCGACTTTTAAGTAATGGAAACTTTGATAATGATGTATGAATAGTGGTACAAGGTTGTATAAAAATTCATAAAGAGGAGAGGTATAAGTTCATTAGAGTAAAGGAATTCAAAATATGCAGGCAACGTTAATTCAAAGAGAAAATCCATTAATAATTAATCTTTGATTGATTGAGTGAACGGTGCCTATATTGGCGCGTTGTAACATCCATCTTTGCACGTTTAAAAAGCACATGAATTTATTTTCCTTATTAGATAAACGCACAGTTTTACATCATTTTGAAGCCCAATCAAAAAAAGAACTGATAAATGCACTTGTAGATTCGTTGAAAGAAAATGTAACGAATAACGAAGCACTGGAGGAAATTCGTGAAGCTGTTTTAGAACGCGAAAAGATTATGTCTACAGGGGTTGGCAAAGGATTGGCAATTCCCCATGCAAAAACTAAAGCGGTAAAAGAAAGTCATGCGGCTTTTGCATTACTAAAAAGTCCGTTGAATTTTGATTCTATAGATACTGAGCCAGTACGATTGGTTTTTTTGCTCGTTGGCCCACAATCCAATAACAGCCATCACATAAAGATGCTGAGCCGAGTTTCCCGATTAATGAACAGCGCTTCTTTTCGGGAAAAGATTCTAAACTGCAAAACGAGCGAAGACATTTTGCAAGCGTTTCAAAATGAAGAAGAAAAATATTTTGTGAATTAATGAAGGCTAAGCTTCTCGTTCTCTCTTTTTTGATCATCATTTCTCAAACAGAATTAGTTTGGGCTCAAACTATTCAATCTATTATTGCTTCAGCCCCAAACCAAGAGGCGTTTTGGTCGGTAACAATACGGGGTGAAAACGGCGAGATTCTCGAAAGCCTGAATTCTGATAAGCTGATTGCTCCTGCATCTAATCAAAAGTTGTTAACAACTGCTGCTGTTTTGGATGCTTTTGGAAGCGACTATCGCTATCAAACCCATATTTATGGAAAGGGTGAACAAATTGGGGAGGTTTGGAATGGTGATTTGATCATTAAAGGATCAGGCGATCCCTCCATCAGTGGTTTCATGTATAACGACAACCGGTATCATGTTTTTGAACAATTTCTGGTGCAATTGGAGGAAAAAAACATCACCGAAATATCGGGAAACATTATCGCCGACCTCTCTTTATTTGATCGTGATTATTACCCGAAAGGATGGGATTGGTACGATTTCTCTTTCTATTACGGAGTTCAAATCAGTCCGCTTTCCTTCAACAATAATGCGGTAGATCTTGAAGTTTTTGCGGATGGTGAAGTCGGTGGTTTGCCCGGTATTAAATGGTTTCCCGACAGCACCAACTACGTTGAATTCGTGAACGAACAGGTTATCACAAATCCCTCTAAAAAATATGATGAATACTATCGCCGAGGTTTTGGGAATAATACCATCGTTTTGCGAAGCGGATTACCCCAGGGATATTACGAAACGGAGTCGTTATCGGTAGATAATCCTGAGTTATTTTTTCTGGATTCCTTCTCAAAATTCATCCAAAGAAATGGTATTTATTTTGATGGTGAATTGGAGATATCGATTTCTCCGGCAGCTGATTCCTCGTTGCCCGTGCTTGCAACACATCAATCAGTGCCAATGGGAGATCTTGTAGCATGGACAAATAAAGAGAGCGATAATCTTTTTGCTGAAATGCTGCTCAAAACGTTATCCGCGGCGAAAGGTGATGAAGCAGGTTCATTTGAGCACGGTGTAAATCAGGTACGAACTTTTCTGGCAGATTCGGGGATCGATACTTCCTTTGTGTTGATGAATGATGGTTCAGGATTAGCGATAGGAAATTTCACCAAGACCTCCATAATTTCGGATCTTCTTTATAAGATGATGGGACATCCCGAATGGAATGGATATTTGAAAAGTATGTCGATTGCGGGAATTGATGGAACGGTTGCTCATCGAATGAAAGGAACTCCGTTGTATAACAATTTCAAGGGGAAATCAGGATTTGTAACGGGAGTCAGAACATTGAGTGGTTATTTCGAAGCTAAATCAGGGAAGAAAATAATCGTTAGTTTAGCCACCAATAATTTCGTCGGGAAAGTGCGTCCTGTTGATGCAATTCATGAGGAAATATTGCAGTATCTATATAATAAATATTGAGTAGCTTGATTTATGCCCGAAAGAAAAGCTCACATACTTGTTACGGATGACGAAAAGTCCATCCGAAATGCCTTAAAAGAAATTCTGGAGTTTGAAAATTACGAAGTCTCCACGGTAGAAAACGGCCAGGAAGCTTTGGATGTAATGGCGGAGCAATCTATTGATTTGATGTTCCTGGATATCAAAATGAAGGGAATGGATGGGCTGGAAACGTTGAAAAGAATGCGGGAAGGCGGGCATCAATTTCCAGTTATTATGATTTCCGGCCATGGCACTATTGAAATTGCGGTAGAAGCCACAAAAAGAGGAGCCTACGATTTTCTGGAGAAACCGCCGGATTTAAACCGTTTGTTGCTTTCAGTCAGGAATGCGCTATCGCAGCAAAACCTTGTCCGAGAAGTTCATCAAATAAAAAAGAAACTCCCAAAAATTCAGGAGATTATTGGTGAAAGCAAGGAAATCCAAAAAGTTAAAAACCTGATTGAAAAAGTAGCACCCACTAATTCGCGGGTACTTATCACCGGCGAAAATGGAACCGGAAAGGAGCTGGTGGCAAAATGGATTCACGAAAAAAGCCCGAGAAGTTCGGCTCCTTTTGTGGAAGTAAATTGTGCGGCCATTCCCTCAGAATTATTAGAAAGTGAACTTTTTGGACACGAAAAAGGTGCTTTTACCGGGGCTTCTGATCAGCGAATTGGAAAATTTGAACAAGCAAATGAAGGCGCTCTTTTTCTGGATGAAATTGGGGATATGAGCATCAAAGCACAGGCAAAAGTGTTGAGGGCGTTGCAGGAAAATAAGATCACAAGAGTTGGGGGAAATCAATCCATTTCGGTTGATGTACGGATTTTAGCCGCTACTAATAAAGATCTTGAAGCGGAAATTAATAACGGGAACTTTCGGGAAGATTTGTTCCACAGGATTAGCGTGATTCCTATAAAAGTGCCGCCGTTGAGAGAAAGGAAGCAGGATATTCCATTAATTGCGGAAGCCATGTTAGAGCAGCTTAAAAAAAATGACATCAGTTTTTCTTCCGTTCATTTTTCCGAGAGCGGATTAAAAGCCCTTCAACAAAGAGAATGGTCGGGGAATGTTAGGGAGCTTCAAAATGCCGTTGAACGCCTTGGAATTTTATCTTCTCAGGATGAAATTACGGAAGAGGTGGTTAATAAGGTTCTTATGGAAAGAAGGTTAGACGGCAATAACATCGAACGAATAGCCGAAGGAATTGAAAATTTTCAGGACTTTAAAGAAACGGCAGAGCGCATTTTTTTAGTAAAACAGCTGGAGAAACACGATTGGAATATTTCACAGACTGCTGAGGCGGTTGGAATTCAACGCAGCCACATCTACAATAAAATGAAAAAATATAACATAGAAAGATAACATGAGTGCAGAACTGATTGACGGGAAAAAAGTGGCAGAGCTTGTTCGCAACAGGGTTCGGGAAGATGTAGAAGATTGGATATCTAAGGGAAACAGAGCGCCTTTTCTGCAAGTAATTTTGGTTGGCGACGATCCGGCCTCAAAAGTTTATACCGGCGCTAAAACAAAAGCTTGTGAAGATGTGGGAATTGAAACGCACACGGAAATCCTTCAGGATACTATTTCCGCCAAAGAACTGAAGTCGCTCATTAAATCGTACAATCAAAATGATTCTGTAGACGGAATTTTAGTTCAGCTTCCGCTGCCGTCACACCTTTCCTCTCATGATGTGATCGAAAGCATCGACTACCGCAAAGATGTGGATGGTTTTCACCCCATGAATGTGGGCCGGTTAACCGTTGACGAACCTTGTTTCAGAAGTTGTACTCCTGCGGGAATAATGGAATTATTCAAACACTACAGTATAGCCGTGAAAGCTAAACACGCGGTAGTAGTAGGAGCGAGCAATATTGTAGGTTCACCCATGGCCATTATGTTATCCCGTGAGAACGCGTCTGGAAAAGCCACCACAACCATTTGCCATAAATACACACGCGATTTAACGATTCACACAATTAATGCGGATATTTTGATAGCGGCTGCCGGTCAGCCACATCTTATAAAAGCTGAAATGATTAAAGAAGGTGCGGTTGTAATTGATGTCGGGATCAATCGAATTGCCGATGAACATTCCAAAAAAGGATACAAACTTGTTGGTGATGTCGATTTCGAATCTGTAAGGAAAAAAGCCAGCTGGATAACACCCGTTCCCGGAGGTGTAGGCCCGATGACTGTTGCCATGCTCATGAAAAACACCCTTCTTGCTGCAAAAAAATCCATTTATCCTGAATAATTCGGAAGAGGTTTGAATCAGGATGTTCAAGATTTAAGGATGAACAGGATTTTACCTTTGGTACGGATGAATATTTTGAGCAACGTATCTCAAACATAGCCCACGATTTTAATCGTGGGGCTGGATGTAATTGAAGGGCAAAATCTCACCGCAGGGTTGGGTTCGAAAGGAAATCAGAGAATAAATAAAAACAGAGTGACACTATGCTGTCATTGCTACTCATTATCATTGGATAAATTAAAATTAAACATCAATGATCATGACTTCTAACGCAGTTTCTACCACATTCAAAAACACTACCATTACTCATCCAATGTTCGCTGTTCCGCTTTTGAACAGAATCAAAAAAGAAAGCAAAGAAGAATACACGCTCATGCAGCAGGCTTTTGATTTGTTAGGCTGGGGAAATTTACCCGACAATCTTAAAATCGAAATTTATGACGATGTAAAGTTTATGGTGCAGGAATTGAAAGGCTATTATTCATCTTGCGATCCATTCGTGCTGCGCCGGAGAAATTCTATCCATTACTGGGTAAGTAGTTTTCAGGATGGAAATTGTTCGTTGAATACAGCCATAAAAGCATTGAAAGTGAACGCCCTGTAGTAAATTTGGAGAAGATGCACAGAATTTATTGGCGGCTTTGAAAATTTGTTATTCAATGAAGTACTTCCATATAGATATTCTTATCTTTGAAAAACTGAAAGCCAAAAAATTTGTTCCATGCCAAAAATGAACAATTCTTCTCCATTCAAACAAATTACTCGACAGGGACTTACGTACGACGACGTACTTCTGGTACCTGATTATTCTCAGGTTTTACCACGCGATGTAGATACTTCTGTGTATTTAACTCCAACCCTAAAACTCAACGTACCTATTATGAGCGCGGCTATGGATACCGTCTCAGAATACCGCTTGGCTATTGCTTTGGCAAGGGAAGGTGGGATTGCGATTCTTCATAAAAACATGAGCATCGAAGATCAGGCAGAGCATGTACGCTTGGTTAAGAGAAGTGAAAGCGGGATGATTGTTGATCCGGTTACGCTCAAAGAAGACGCTACCGTTCGGGAAGCGAGGGCTTTAATGAGAAAACAGAAAATTGGTGGTATTCCTATTGTTGATGATGCCGGAATTTTAATCGGAATTGTTACAAACAGGGACCTGAGATTTGAGTCAGAGATGAGCAAAAAGCTCGGGGAAATTATGACTCACGAAAAGCTCTATACAGCAAAACAGGGAACAAACCTGAAGCAGGCTGAGCAAATTTTACAGCATTACAAAGTCGAAAAATTACCCATTGTTGATGAGGACAATAAACTGGTAGGATTGATCACTTTCAAAGACATTGAAAAGAAAATGAACTTCCCGAACGCCTGTAAAGATGATATGGGAAGATTGAGAGTTGGCGCAGCCGTTGGTGTTACCGCAGATACTTCAGAAAGGGTAGAAGCTTTGGTAGCCGCCGGGGTTGATGTTATTACCGTAGACACCGCACATGGGCATTCTGAGGGAGTTCTTCAAACCGTGCGTAAAATCAGGCAGGCATATCCCGATTTAACGATAATCGGTGGAAATATTGCTACAAGAAAAGCTGCCGAAAAACTGGTTGAAGCAGGTGTGAATGTGGTGAAAGTTGGTGTTGGCCCAGGATCCATTTGTACAACTCGTGTGGTTACCGGGGTTGGAGTTCCTCAGTTGAGCGCAATTATGGAAGTTGCCGAATTCACCAAACAAAACAATATTGGGTTGATTGCTGATGGAGGCATCAAGCAAACCGGTGATATACCCAAAGCAATAGCCGGTGGCGCTGATGCAGTTATGATGGGCTCTATGTTTGCGGGGGTAGATGAAAGTCCCGGCGAGACTATTATTTATGAGTCTCGGAAATATAAATCCTACCGGGGAATGGGAAGCATCGGAGCCATGAATAAAGGTTCAAAAGACCGCTACTTTCAGGATGTAGAAGCTGATATAAGCAAATTGGTGCCTGAGGGAATTGAAGGCCGGGTTCCCTTCAAAGGATACTTGAGTGAAGTTGTACACCAAATGACAGGGGGATTAAGAGCTGCTATGGGTTACGTGGGAGCTGCAAATATTGAAGAAATGAAGAATGCGGAGTTTGTACAGATTTCTGCGGCTTCGTATAAAGAAAGTCACCCGCATTCGGTACAAATTACCAAAGAAGCACCGAACTACTCGGTCTCCTGATCGGCTTGCCGAATATGAAAAACGTATTATTTATCGTTTACTACTTTCCTCCGATGGGTGGTAGCGGGGTACAACGCCCGCTCAAATTTGTAAAGTATTTGCGGGATTTTGGATGGAATCCCATCATACTTTGTCCCGAACCTGGAGCTTATCATACATTTGACGATTCGCTGCAAGAGGAACTCGATAGCTACAATGTTGAAGTACACAGAGTCTCTGGAAATACGCCCTTTCATAGTGTAAGTGATCAGAAAAAAGAGGTGCAAATTTCTGATAAATATGCCAAAATTTTGCGATGGTTTTCCACGCTTCTCTTTATCCCCGATAATAAAAAAAAATGGATAAAACCGGGACTTCAAAAGGCTTTATATCTTATTGAAAACAATAATATAGAAATCGTCTTTTCATCTGCGCCGCCGTACAGTAATTTGATGCTCGCCGATCTCATAAAGCAAAAAACGGGGCTTCCGGTAGTTATGGATTTACGGGATGACTGGCTTGAAAGTCACCTGATAAATTATCCAACATCATGGCACAAGAAAAAAATGAAAGCTCTTGAATCAGATACATTGGGCAATGCGGATGTTTTGTTAACCATCAACGAAAAGATAGCCGAAAGTATAAGCTCAAGAACTGGCAGAAAAGTTGAAGTAATTGGGCACGGCTATGATCCTGAAGATTTTGATGTGGATGATTGGAAGAAATCAGATAACCAAAAGATAAAATTTCTGTACAGTGGTTCTTTTTATCCTGATAGCAGGCCAGATTCTTTTTTAAGGGCGATTCATCAATTGTTGAATGAAAAGCAGGAATTGAGAACCAAATTAGAGCTGCAATTTCAAGGTGGGTTGAATTCAGATTACAAAATTCTTATCAAGGAATTAGGCTTACAGGAGTTGGTTTTGGATTATGGTTATGTGAACCATGCTGAAGCCGTTGAGAATTTAATGAAGGCGGATATTTTATGGCTGAATGTAGGGCAGAAGAAGAATCCGGAGATAATCTCATTGGGCAAAACTAGTGAATATTTTGCAACTCGAAAACCTATCCTGGGTTTAGTGCCCGATGGCAGCGCTAAAGAAATGTTGAAGAGCTATGGTAATACTTTTATCGCCGCCCCATATGACATACCTGAAATAAAGCGGCAATTGATAAAAATTTTCGATTGTTTTGAAGGTGATTCCTGGCCTCAACATTCAGAAGAATATGTAACTTCATTCGATCGCAAAAAGCTTGCGGGAAAGCTTTCAAAAATATTTAATGCAATTTCACCTTCATAATTTAGATCTTAATGTTTTAAGTTAGCGGCCTCATGATAGATCTACTAAAAAAATTATTTGAGCAAAGGCGGAAGCAAATCACCGTCATTTTGTTGGACGATTCCGCACCGGATGAAGATAATTCCTATAGTGTAAATCCGAATAATCTACTTTCCTTAATGATTTCAATATCTGTTTTTTTTGCTGTTTTAGTGGCGCTTGGATTTATTTTAACCCCATTGGGTGGGCTTCTTTATAGTACAGATGATGCTGAGATACGATCCCAGATACGTGAAATTTCCCAAAAAACATTTGCTCTTGAAGATTCTCTGCTGCAAAGAGAGCAACAGCTTAGGGAAATGAAGAATATAATACGCCTAAGCGTAGACACTACTCTTGCCTTAGATCAGCGTTTCGAGAATGTTTTTGATGCAAGTGATCCTTTTCAAAAATCAGATTTTATGTCTTTTGATGATGGAGGTTCCTTCGGAAGAATCAGTCAAAATGAAATTCTCTTCTCGAACGTGTTAAAAGCGGTTCCTGATTTCCCTTCAAAATTTCCCGTTCAGGGTTCGCTTACCAGGGCTTATCGCCCAGATGAACAGCACTATGGCCTTGACATTGCGACCAACGCCAATGAACCGGTAATAAATATTGCTGATGGCTCAGTTTTCAATAGTAGTTGGACAATTAATAATGGATATGTAATATCCATCCAACACAACGAAGGTGTTTTGACAACCTATAAACATCTTGCAAAATTAAATAAGAGGGAAGGTGACCTTGTTCTGCGAGGAGATATTCTTGGTGAAATTGGAAACACCGGAGTATTGAGTACAGGGCCGCACCTTCATTTTGAAATTTGGAAAAATGGAGTACCTCAAAACCCAGAAGTATATTTAATCAAATAACGGTGAATCATGCTAAATTCTAAAAAAACGAATAATAATAACGTGTCAGAAATGAATACCAATCATTCCCCAACAGTAAATATTTTAAGTGAGGGTACTAAGCTTAAAGGTAATTTAAACTCACAAACCGATATCAGAATTGCGGGCATAATAGAAGGGGAAGCAAGTTCTAAAGGGAAATTGATTGTAACCGGGAATGGTAAAATAATAGGGAATGTAACTTCCTCTGATGCAGATGTTGCCGGCAGAGTTGAAGGGGAAGTTCGGGTTTCAGGAAAACTTACTTTAAGAGAAAGTGCGATAATTGATGGTAACATTTATACCAAAACCCTAATAGTTGAAGAAGGCGCACAAATCAATGGCTCATGCAGAATGGGTTCTGATACAAAGAATCTTTCAGACAAAAGTGATGCAGATTATGTGAACGATACTAAAGTAAAAAGCGCCTCTTAATTGCCTAACTCGTTACTTCCCAAAAAATACGCTGAATATCTTGGTTTAGGTGTAGAAATAGCAGCTTCGATTAGTGTGCCTGTCTTTGGCGGCTATTTTGCGGATGTTTATTTCAACACTTTTCCATGGCTTACTTTAGCGGGAATAGCACTTGGCGTGGTTTTATTTATTTTCACAATAATAAGAATCACCAATAAACTGAATTCAAAAGATGATTCTTGAAAATACACCGCTTTTAAAGAAAAGCTTGATGGTCTCAGGTGTTTTTATTTCTCTTGCACTTTTCTTTTTTACTGGAGGAACATTGATAGGTGTGGCGGTGCTTTCCGGGATTTTCCTGAGCTCTGTTTTCATTGCAAGCAGCGCGTGGATATTTGATTACTTTAGAGAAGCAGAGAATAGTTTATTCGTGAAAGTTTTTTTCTTCTCTACAGCCCTCCGTTTTATTCTGATTCTGATTTTGTTTGCGGTTCTAATTGGAGTGACAAAAATAAATGAAATCTACTTTACAGTTAGTTTCATAATTTCCTATCTTTGCCAATCTGTAACGGAAATGATTTTTATCAACAAAATTCTTCAGAAGAGCAGTAACTAAAGACAATGATCCAGACCCTGCGTCGAGTTTTCCTAACTCTTTTATTTTTATCGATTAGCACATCAAATACTTTTGCAGCTGACCCCAGTGATAAGGGCTCTCCCCTGGATGTGATGGGTACTGTTGCTGATCATGATTATTTTACCTTTGTAGGATTTAAAATCCCCCTGCCAAGAATATTTCTTTTGGAGGATAGCGAGGGTAGTAAAAATCTGGAAGTCTTTTCCAGCTCTTACTCCGCAATCGAATCAGGGAATTACGAAGATGTAGATCACGTATTAGTGCCCACCAATGGGGCACAAATTGTGATGGATTTCTCCATTACATCTCACCTCGTTTACTTTTGGCTCGGAATGATTTTGGCAGTACTTGTTACCATAGCTGCTGCCAGCCGTTATAAAAAAGGAGTAGGCAGAGATGTGGAGCCTAAAGGAGCCATGCAAAATTTATTTGAAGTTCTTTTTGTATTTATTCGTGATGATGTAGCTCGTGGTAATATTGATGATCACAAAGCCGATAAATATGTTCCTTTTCTTTTTACGATGTTTATGGGCATCGCTTTCATGAACTTGTTTGGCTTATTGCCTTGGGCTGCTACAGCAACAGCTGATTTAACAGTTACTGCTACTTTAGCTCTTATTACTTTTTTTATTACTCAGTTTAGCGGCACAAAAGATTATTGGGGGCATATTTTTTGGTTTCCTGGTGTTCCAGGGTGGGTTCGGTTTATCCTCACACCTGTTGAAATTCTGGGGATTTTTACCAAGCCCTTTGCACTTGCAATCAGGCTTTTTGCAAATATGCTTTCAGGAAAAATTATGATTATAGCTATTCTTGGTTTGATCTTCATTTTTGCTGATACATTTGGTTCGGCGGCCGGTTATGGTGTCAGTGTATTCTCAGTAGTTCTTACAGTTTTATTATATGCGTTGAAAGTTTTTGTAGGTTTACTTCAAGCATACATTTTTACCCTATTATCGGCGGTATTTATTGGAATGGCGGCAGAAGATCATCATCATAGTGAAGAAGAATATTACACAGAACATGTCACATAAAATTAATTTCAATCCTAACTAAACAAATCAAAATAACATGGGACTATTAGCAGCTGGTATTGGAGCTGGAATCGTAGCACTTGGTGCCGGAATCGGAATCGGAATGATCGGTAAAGGCGCAACAGAAAGTATTGCACGTCAGCCTGAAGCATCCGGAGATATTCGTGGCGCGATGATTTTGACTGCAGCTTTTATTGAGGGCGTTGCTCTTCTTGGTGCGGTAATCTGCATCTTGCTTGCTCTTCAAGTTGGTCAATAAAAAGGTATAGAAGATGATTCTTCTCTTACAGGGCGGAGATAGCCTGCTTTCATTTAACCCTGGTTTCGCAATATGGATTTTAATATCTATGATTGTTTTTATCGGGGTTATGATGAAATATGCTGTACCACCAATTATGAGTGCACTCGTTGACCGCGAAGCAAATATCAAAGAATCGTTGGAATCTGCTCAAAAAGCTTTAGCTAAAGCAGAGCAGGTTTCAAAAGATAATGTGAAAACACTTCGTGAAGCAGAGGCAAAAGCACAGCAAATTCGTAAAGAAGCTTTAGAGCAAGCGGAACTGATTCGCGCAGAGCGCATCAGTAAATCAAAAGAAGAAGCCGATCAAATTATTGAGCAAGCTAAGGCTTCGATTGAACAGGAAAAAAAGCAAGCCTTAGTTGAGCTGAGAAGCGAAGTAGCCAAATTGGCTGTTCAATCCGCTTCTTTAATCATCGACTCTGAACTTGATAAAGAAAAAAATAAGAAGCTGGTGGATAATTTCTTATCCGACCTGTCAAAAAATTAACCGAATTTCATGCTGGTAACTAAAGCAGCGCATCGTTACGCTATTGCACTTTTGGAGCTTGCTGATGAAAATAAATCAGTAGACCAAACGCTTGAGGATGTTCTTCTAATCAAGAATACCTTAGAGGGTTCTCGGGATCTGCTATTATTTCTGAAAAGCCCAACGGTAAAACCCGCTAAAAAAGTAGCCGTTCTGGAAGCTGTTTTTAGTGGCAAAATAAGTGAACTGGTTTATCGGTTCGTCATACTTATTGCCAGTAAAGGCCGTGAAGATATACTGGACGACATTACCCTCGCATTTATTGAAAAGTATAATGAATATGCGGGAATTATAACTGTTGAAGTGCGCGTGGCTAATGCTATTGATGACTCTCAGCTAAACGAGATTACAAAAGTACTGGAAAAGACGACCGGGAAAAAAGTTAATGTCGACCTAAAAATTCAGCCAGAATTAAAAGGCGGTATGGCTGTTAAAATTGACGATACAGTTATTGACGGTACGGTTAAACACAAATTAGAGCAACTGGAACAAATGTTCCTGAAAACAGCGGTGCTATAAATTTGAACAGATTTAGAAATAAACAAATACAATGAGTCAAGTAAGACCAGACGAAGTTTCAGCCATATTACGAAAACAACTTTCCGGTTTCGAAAACGAAGCCGATGTATATGATGTGGGTACCGTTCTCGAAGTAGGAGACGGTATTGCTCGTGTATATGGTCTTTCACAAGTACAAGCCGGTGAGCTTGTAGAATTGCCAGATTCTAAAGATGATAAAGGCAATACTATAACCGGTATGGTATTAAACCTCGAAGAAGATAATGTGGGAATTGTTCTTTTTGGCGTTTCAAGCGCTGTAGAAGAAGGCCATATTGTAAAAAGAACAAAATCCATCGCATCCATAAATGTGGGTGATGGTGTTCTTGGTCGAGTTATCGATCCTCTTGGTAATCCTTTAGACGGCAAAGGTGCTATCACAGGAGAAACTGTAAGAGTTCCCCTTGAGAGAAAAGCTCCCGGAGTTATTTACAGAGAGCCTGTAACCGAACCCCTTCAAACCGGATTGAAGTCAATTGATTCCTTGATTCCAATTGGCCGTGGACAGCGGGAGCTTATTATTGGTGATCGCCAGACAGGAAAAACCTCTGTGGCAATTGATACTATCATCAACCAAAAAGCTACTCAAAAAACGGACAAGCCTGTTTTTTGCATTTATGTAGCGGTTGGTCAAAAAGGCTCAACAGTAGCCGGCATCAAAAAAATTCTTGAAGAAAAAGGAGCAATGGATTACACCGTAATCGTTTCTGCTCCTGCAAGTGTTACAGCACCTATGCGTTATATTGGGCCATTTGCGGGTGCTGCTATTGGCGAGTTTTTCCGAGATACAGGCCGTCACGCCCTTGTTATTTATGATGATTTATCAAAACAAGCGGTTGCTTATCGTGAGCTATCCTTGTTGCTGAAACGGCCTCCGGGACGTGAAGCATATCCCGGCGATGTTTTTTACCTGCACAGCCGCCTATTGGAACGAGCAGCCAAGATTATCAACGATGATAAAGTTGCTCAATCAATGAATAATATTCCAGAAGAGTTGAAGCCTAAAGTAAAAGGCGGCGGTTCTTTAACTGCGCTTCCTGTTATTGAAACACAAGCTGGTGATGTTTCCGCATACATCCCGACTAACGTTATTTCCATTACTGATGGGCAGATATTTCTGGATACTGATTTATTCAATTCTGGAATTCGTCCCGCAATTGACGTAGGTATTTCTGTATCTCGTGTGGGTGGTTCCGCTCAGGTAAAATCAATGAAAAAACTTTCCGGTACTTTAAAACTGGATTTAGCTCAGTATCGTGAGCTGGAAGCTTTCGCTAAATTTGGTTCTGATTTGGATCCATCAACTCAAGCTCAGTTACGCCGCGGTGAAAGAACCGCTGAGTTATTGAAACAGAATGTATATCAGCCCTTGCCTGTAGAGCGCCAAATCGCCCTGCTGAAAGTAAATGCTGAGGGTTTACTTGATAAACTTCCGGTAAACAAAATTCGGGAGTTTGAAGATCAGTTCCTTGAAACTGTACTCATTAAGTATGAAAAAGAGATGAGCGAACTTGCCGATAAAGGTGTTCTTGATGATGCTTTTGGTGATAAGCTCATTGCTGAAGCAAATACTGTTATTAATCAAATTTTGGCTACAGAAGGATAATTACTGATGGCTAACTTAAGAGACATACGCAACCGGATTACATCCGTAAATAATACGCAGCAGATTACTAAGGCTATGAAAATGGTCGCGGCTGCACGATTGAGAAAAGCCCAGCAACGTATGACCCAAACACGTCCTTATGCTTCAAAAATAGAAGAAGTAGCAGGGCGTTTAGTCGGAAACAGCGGCGATTCAAATCCAATTATGCGTAGTCCTGATGAAGTTAATAAAGTGCTATTCATAGTAGTTGGCTCTGACCGTGGGTTATGCGGTGGTTTCAATAACAATTTGTTCAAGGAAGTTGAAATTGTTTTGAAGCGGGATTTTTCCTCGTTTTTAGAAAGTGGAAACCTATCTGTTTTAGCCATAGGTAAGAAAGCCACGACTTATTTCAAGAAAAGGAAATACAAAGTGGTTGATTCTCAGCCAGGTTTTTTCGATAACCTTGAGTATGAAACTACTTCTGATATTATGGAAGCTGCAACAAGCCAGTTTATTAAAGGAATGTACGATGGAGTTTACCTCGCTTATAATGAATTTAAATCGGTTATTGCCCAGAACAGAAAAGTACAACAAGTGCTTCCAATCGATTCAGAAAAAATAGCTTCAGCTGGTTCGGCTAATGCATCTAAACAAGCGATTGATTACATTTACGAGCCAAATTCTGAAGCAATTTTGCAGAAGCTTTTACCCCTGCATTTAAACATGCAATTGTGGAGAGCGGTTCTTGAATCAAATGCATCAGAACAAGGAGCACGAATGACAGCAATGGATAGTGCTACTGAAAATGCCAAGGATTTAGAGCGTGATTTAAGACTTAAATACAATCAGGCACGTCAAAGTGCTATCACAACAGAAATTTCAGAGATTGTTTCCGGTGCCCAGGCATTGGAAGAAAACTAATAAAATTTGCTTACAGTAAGCTATTGTTCTTTTTTTATTGATTGATAATAATTTAACGGAGAGCTGGCAGAGTGGTCGAATGCGGCGGTCTTGAAAACCGTTGAGGCCTCACGGTCTCCGGGGGTTCGAATCCCTCGCTCTCCGCATTTTCTATTACGCATACATATTGAAAAGTGAAACACATGGTACTTAAATTATGGAAGTACTAATGATGTGGATTCCAGACTTCGAGAGCATAATGCTGGGAAAGACCGTTATCATCACAATGAATTACATGAAAATAGCCCCTTTGGGGCTATTTCTATTTTAATACTTATATTAAAAACTTCTTACAGCAAATTGATATCTGATTTTCATTCTTACCCCCGAAATCCAAATAAGTAAAACCATGTTTATCAGTCGTACTAGATCTTCGGAACTGCAATAATAAACTTGTGCACTCGTAATTCTCAAAACTCAATTCATGAAAGCACGTTTTTACTTTTTACTATTGTCGGCTATTCTCTGTTGGCAATCCCCATCTGTAGCACAAGACACTCTGAGGTTAAGTTACGACGATTTTATGGGGAGAGCTTTACAAAACTCGGGACAGGTAAAATTTCAAAAACAAGATGTTAATCTTGCAGAAAACCGAGTTGATATGGCGAAGTCCCAGAGAATATTGCCAAATGTAAGTTTAAACTCTCAGCATGGATTTGTGCCAGCAGTACGAAGCGATAGTGTGTTGCCGTGGGGAATTCCTTTACCAGAAGATCAATATTATCTCGATCCCAACTTAAGAAATGACTGGAGTGATTGGGCTTTTTTCAACAAGTTTGAAGTTACAGCGGTGCAGCCTTTGTTTACATGGGGCGCGATAAACAAAGCAATTGAAGCAGCCAGGATTGGCGCTGAAGCAGCTCAATATAGCTTTGAGGCTCAAAAAGCTGATCTTGAAGTACGGTTATTTGATCTGTACTACAGCTATGTTTTGGCAATGGAGATTGAACGGCTTCTTGAAGAAGCTCAGGGTTCTGTTAATCAAATTGAGGAACAGATTAATGAACTTCAGGATGAAGGGAATGGAGAAATAGATGATTCGGATGTATTCCAATTTGAAATTTTTAAAACAGAGTTTGAAATACAAAAAGCAGAAGTTTACGAAAACCTGAGGTTTGTGAAAGAAACCTGGAATTACGTATTAAGAAATGAAGAAGGAAATGTATTTGAACCAGAAGTTAGATTCTTAGATCCACTTTCCGAGGACCTTGAACCTATTGATTTTTATCAAGAGTCGGCCTTCAATAATCGGCCGGAATTAAAAGCCCTCGAGGCAGGGGAGGAAGCTACAAGAACATACATTTCATCCCTAAAAAAACAGAATTTACCGGGTTTATATTTAGCTGGTTTTATTAATTTTGCTAATACTCCTAACCGCCCACGGCAGTCGAATCCTTTTATTCAGAACACCACTAATTTGTTCACAGGAGGATTTGGATTTACTATCCGGCAGGATTTGAGCTTCTTTTCTATTAAAGCATCCGTTGAGCGTAGTCAGATTGAACTCAGAAAAGCTTCATTTGCACAAGATGCAGCCCGTGACGGCATTTTTCTTGAAGTTAATACTAATTACAGAACCGCTGCCCTAAATGATGTTCGTGTAAGAAAAACCGATGAAGCTCTTGTGATTTCCAAAAGATGGCTACGTCAGGAACAACTTGATTATGACTTCGATATGGGAGATGTCACCGATCTAATTGACGCGATGAGGAAAGAACTTGAATTACGATTACAGCTTAAGCAACGTGTATTTGAATATAATTCATCCGTGGCAGAGTTGAATAAATCAGCTGGAGTTCCGTTAACTACATCTATTTCAAATTGAGTATTCAAAGAAAAATTATCATGAAAAATTTCAAATACTTATCACTGCTTTTTATTTTTGGGATAGGAAGCATCAACATAGCTCAGGCTCAGCAATCTGAAGAAGACATTCGAAATCTTTTGGAAGCGCGAGATGCCGAAATCAAGGAACTGATGGGGCCAAAAGGATCTGAATATTCTGATAAACAAAGGAGCCAGCTAAAGGAAATAATAAACGGTATCATCGATTTTGAAGCCATGGCCAGTGAAGCGCTCGCCGATACCTACAATTCGATTTCTGACGAACAACGAAACGAATTTGTTGATCTATTTTCTACCATAGTAAGAGATCAATCATTGAATAAACTTGATATTTATAGAGCGGACGTGACTTATACGAATATTGATGTTAATGGAGAACAAGTAAGAGTAGAAACCTTGGCACAACTCGATGACGTCAGAACCCCGGTTAGTTATGAAATGGTTTTTGAAAATGATGAGTGGGTAATTACCGATATGGAAATCGATGATGTATCCACAGCGGGGTCTTATCACCGTCAGTTCCAAAGAATTATTAATCAAAAGGGCTTCGATGCACTAATGGAAAGCCTTAGAAAAAGAGCCTCACGGGCTTAATCATTAATTAATATTCCTTATCTTTTGTGTTATGGAAAAATTAACGAAATACAATAAAGCGGGGAATGAAGGGTATGTTTATGTGAGTTACGGCCATCCAAAGTACTTGAAGCATGTAATTGCTTCGGTAGTAACCCTTCGCAGATACGATACTACACGCCCAGTTGCAATTGCTTGTACCGAAAAGCACCGTGCTTTTCTTGAGAAGAACAACTTATCCCATTTGTTTGATGTCATTCATCATCTTCCAGAAGAACATGCTTCTATTGTAGGATTTAAGCATAATTTTTATCACTACCTGTTTTTTGATAACAATATTTTTCTGGATAGCGATATAATTTGGTGTAAAAATCCGGACAGCTTGTGGCAGTCTTTGAAGCCATTTGGTTTTACAGTGACAGGAAATTTGGTTTCGGATAATTTTTTTGGAGCTCCTAAGAGTATTGGCGTTGTAAAAGATATTTTGTTAGGAAGACGCCGGCGCACGTTAAAAAGATTTGGCCTTACCTATTTAAGCCGTGCTCAAACAGGCGTTATGTATGCTTCTGATTACAGCCTTACAAAAAAAACCTGTAAGCTTGCAGGAGAAATGATCAAGCGGAAAAATGAAACTCACTTTCAAAGCAGAAAGAAGGAAAAAGGGCGTACAGAAGAATCCTGCGAGTGGAGCTTAGCTATGGCGATGGCCAAGCTGGACATCCCTATTTATAACTGGTTTCAGGGACATACGAGCCCCCAGTTAGATTATATTCAACTACTTACAGATCATGACAATGATTTCGAATATGTGAAGTGCAGGTACTACGCAAACAACTTTGTGTATTCGTTCAGAGGATTAAAAAATAATTTTCTGAAGAAATTTTTAATTAACACCTTTTCACTTTTCCCAGGGAAAGGGGATTATATGCTGGTAACTCCTTATTGCCTGCATTTTGGGTGGTATCACGAAAAGCAGCCCTTTTTTGAATATTCTGAACGGGTTTGGGATGATCTTAAATCCTCCCAGAGAAGCAACCAAAAAAGCACTCCTGATTATCTTGAGCTCAAGAATTAAGCTTTCTGCCAATATTCTTAGTGGTAAATACATACTGAGGGATTTTCAAGCAAAGCCGATTTAGTTTTCAGGAATTGGTGGGCGTTTTTCAGATTCTAAATCTTCTAAACTCTCCTCAACTACAATAGTGGGTTCTTTAGTGGAAAGTGTGGTGAAAAGGATCGCGTTTAGCATCTTATCGAGTACATTTTGAGCGATAAATAATCCGGCAATCCCCGCAGTAGATACATTTATCAACTTTGAAATCTCTATACTGGCTCCGATAAAAACCAAATCTTTATTTGGGAGAAAAGGAATCCGGCTTAAGACCAAAGTGACGCTCAAATAAGTGAACCAGATTCGCAAGGGAATTTCCGGCATCACAACATACCATTGAACTAACTGTAGAATATTCACTAGAATAAATCTTGAAGTATGGATTCCTAAAACAGAGAAAGCAGTCTTTTTAGGCATCGAGAAAAAGAATTTCCGAAAGCGCCAAAGAACTATCCCTATAATTACAACAATAATGGCAATTGATATATAGGTAAAGGCATTTTCTCCTCTAAGATAATCTAACAGCGAAATTTGGCCTGTAGCAAAGAAAACCAGCAATAAAATAAAAGCTATAGTTGTGGATGCTACAGAAGAAAGGATGTTATTATCCCGAATAACTTTGAAGATTTCTTTGTCACTTTTTCCGAGCCTTTTCCGTGCCCAGGAAAAAAGCTGAAGTTCACCCGAATATCCCAGTACATCTTTATTGTACACTCTTTTTATAATAAATATAGAGAAGCTTTCTTTAATTTTGATGTCCCAACTCATCCTATAGGTGAAAACTTCAGAAACAGGAAGTAGGAAGTAGTTCACTAAAAAAATGAGATAGAAAAGGGGATGAACAGGAAGAGATACTATAAAATTTTTCCATCCAAGCTGAGTTAATTCTACTGCTAAGTAAACTATTATACCAACTTGAATAAGTCGATTCAGAGCTTTACTAATTTTAGATGCTACCTCTGACTCTGAAAATTCTTTTAATGTTTGTTTAATGAATGCTTTATTCACTTAATTATGCAGCTCATTTTATCTAACAATGGTTTTCCAAAGTGGCTCTCGGTAATTTTTATTAAACCCCGCTTCCTACACATAGGTATTTGAAATCGGGTATTCATCAGAATAGCTTCAACTCCTTCGATAACTCAAGATATTCATTGAAAGCTTCTTGAGCTTTAGGGCTAAGTTTGAAACGTGGATGATTGAATAAATTGCCTCTGATCTTTGCATGCCAGAGGTATTGAAGGAAAGAGGAAGGTGAATTTCGAATTCTTCTCTTAAAATGATCTTGTTCCCATGTATTGTTCCCATGAAAAGCCCTAAGAAATAAATAATTATAAGAATCGTCAAGTTTAAAATATTTTTTTTTCAACCACTCGTTAAGGTAAACTGTATCTTCAGCCCGTCGTGTTTCAGGATATCGAATGCTATCATTTCTTTTGTGCATGATACTACCCGGAATACCATCAGGAAGCACGCCATTAAAAGGATGATTTATAAAATCTTGAGTATCTAAATGCATAATTGCTGAGGAAAGGCAGCAAGCATCGTTTCCTTTATCCAGAATTTCAGCCTGAACCTTGATTCTGTCAGGATGATACCAGTCATCATCATCCCATTGCATTAAATAATCTCCGGTGGCTTTTTCAAGGCTCATATTGCGCAACTTCCCCAAAACAGAATCAGGTTTTTCTTCAAGTTTTAAATATTTTATTTGCTCAGATGGAATTTTACTTAGAATAGCAGAATAGTCTTCTTTACCATCATCAATAACTATCAATTCTTTATTATGATAGGTCTGATTTAAAAAACACTCTACAGCTCTTTTAGCTAATTGTGTTCGATTTGCTGTTACCATAAGGCAACTCACTTTTTTTGTACTCCTCATTGTGTCCCTTATCAAAAAATTCTGCTTTGTTGGACAATCAATATGATTAAAAAAGCCACAGTGACTTAATAAATATCAATCATCAAAGAAAGTTGAAACATGAATATAATTTATTCTTGATTATTTTGTGAGGCTTATTTCGTTGATATATAATTTAAAAATTGCTATAAATAAAAGAGCTCCAGTTAAAAATCTATCTTTTTTGAATAGTAAAAGCTTTATATATAAACTACTAATTTGCTAACTTAAACAGCGTTTTAATCTGTATGTTTTAAGCGAGAAGAATTTAAAAAAAATTGACTGTTGAATTGAAAAAAGTTTTAATGATTGCTCCTTTTTTTGTGCCCCGGAGAAGGGTGGGTGCTTTACGCCCTTACAAATTTGCTAAACACTTGCATGAGTATGGGTGGGAATCTCATGTTTTGTGTTTTGATGTAAAAGGTGAGCAGCTTACAAAATATGAAGAACAAGCCCTTGTGCATACTCAAGTATATCGAATAGCACTTCCATTCGATAGAACTACTAAACAATCTAAAAGTGATATATCAAAAGAGAAAAAAGGAACAACGAATGGAAGAACTCAAAAGTTTATTGATTGGGTTGAACAGCAATTGCCTGTGGATAGTTGGTACCCCTTATTAAGATTTAACCAAAATAAAATAGAAGAACTAATAAAGAAGATACAGCCTGATATTTTATGGTCCACTGCCGATCCGTGGTCTAATTTGATTATTGGCAAAAATCTGAGTGCTAAATTCCATATCCCATGGGTTGCTGATTTGAGAGATCCTTGGACTTTATGCCCAGTAAGGTATAACAGCAAGTCGAAACATGTAAAACCTATTGATCAGAATCTGGAACGGGAAGTGATGAAGGAAGCAGATTGTATAGTTTTTACAGCTGAGAACACTTCCAGTCTTTATAAGCAACATTACCCAGAATACGCAAACAAGATAGAATTAATTCATAATGCATTCGAAGTAGAATCTCCGAATGATGTTTCTGGAACTCAGAAAATAAATGCTGAAGCTGATATTAATTTGTTGTTCTTCGGAAAGTTCAGGCCATCATCTCCAGCTTATGTATTGATTAAAATATTAGAACAGATTGCTGAGAAAAATACCGATAGTTTGAAAGGAGTTAAAATTCTGCATTTGGGTGACTTAACTGAAGAGGAAAGTAAACAGGCTGAGAGAGCAGGAGTGAAAAATATTTTTAAAACCATTTCTCCAGTACCTTATGAAAATGCCAAATTTGTATTAGGAAACGTTGAAATACTTATTTCTATTTTGAATCCGGCTCGGAATTTAGTGATACCTTCTAAATTTTGGGATTATTTGGCTGCCGGTACTCCTATTTTTGCTATTGGAAATAATCAGGAAATGAAAAGCATACTTACTGAAACAGGCACAGGTGTACAGTTTTCATTTGAAGAGATTGAAAAGGCAGTTAATTTTCTTACAGATACCATACAAAAAATTAGATCACAAAATAAGGTAAAAGATTTTAATCCGCATCAAAGTGAGATTCAAAAGTATAGTGCCCAATCTGCTACAGAAAAATTGGTAACTCTTTTTGAAAATTTGTTAAAAAAATCTGCATGAGCAAACAAGGAGATTCCTTAGCGGAAAAAACCGGTGTGGTTGTTTTTGCAAGAATAATTACCACTGTCATTGATCTGCTGTTAGCCATAGCAGTAGTTAGAATTTTATCAAAAACCGATTTCGCTATTATAGGTTACTTATTGATGATTCACGAAGTAGCAAGAAATCTGGCAGTGATGGGTTTTCCTGAAAGCGTGTTTTACTACTTTGAGCAGGTAAGTAAAAGTTCCAGAAAAGGCTTTGTTCTACAGACGTTTATAATATTGCTTCTCACCGCCTTAATAGCTGCCTTAGTTATAGTAGGTTTCACTTATATTCTACCAGCACTATTAGAGAACTGGCCAGCCACATCAGTTGAAGCAATTCAACAGTTCTTGCCTTTAATGGCGTTAGTGGCATTTTTTGAGATTCCATCCTGGCCAGCATCTAATATTTTATTAGCTGCCGATCGACATAAAGACGCTGCATGGTTGGAAGTTGGTACAAGCAGCCTCTCTTTCATTGCTCTTGTTTTACCTTTATGGGCCGGATTTTCTTTACAATTCGCTCTCTGGTGTTTAGTTGGTTATGCAATAATCCGTTTTGTAGTGTCTTTAATTTGGGTGTGGCATATTTTACCAGAATCAGAAACTTTAAAGTCTGAAACTTCCTTATCCGAACAATTTCGTTTTTCAATACCACTTGGTATTTCTGCGCTGGTTGGTAAGTTCAATAAGTATATTGATAAATTTATAGTATCAATTTTTTTGATAGATACTGCTTATGCTGAATATTCTGTAGCAGCCAATGAAATTCCTATTATCAAAGTTATTCCATTTGCTGTAGGTTCCGTTCTTATAAGCCGGTATGTAAAATTTAATTTACAATCGAAAAAAGAAGAATTGCTAAGTTTGTGGTATAAGGGAATTGAAAAAGTAAGTCTTTTAGTAATACCCTTAACAATAATGGTAATAATTACTGCAGGGGACTTAATTTCTATCCTATTTGAAACTGAAAATACATCCTATAAAGCAGCTATTTTGCCATTTCAAATTTATAATTTGATTGTATTGATTAGGGTTACACACTATGGTAGTATTTTGCAAGCATTTGGTGATACTAAAGGGATTCTCTATTTCAGCTTAAATCTTTTAGTTGCAAATTTAATATTAAGTTTACCTATGACTTATTTTTTTGGTATTGCAGGAACTGCAACAGCCACTTTGATCGCTAACATTTATAATCTGGTAATTGTTTTAAAAAGAATTGGAACACATATGGAGCTTCCTTTAAAAAAAGTGCTTCCATTTCCGTTCTATTTTAAAGTATTGGGTATTTCCGTGTCTACTGCACTTCCCGTGTGGGCTGTACGAAATTTTTTTATTTCAACAGAAGAGTCAATTTTGGGCATAATTTGGTCAATGCTGGCATTTCTAACTTTGTATGCGATGATTGGCACGTTATTAAAAATAATATCAAAAGATGACTGGCTGAAATTTAAAAAATGGATAAGTCTGAGTTTTATGTGGAAGTAAAAATGATTTAATTTGGTGTTAAGTTTTATTCAGGCATTCCTTTTCAACACAGCAATTCCTTTTTTGCTTGGTTTATAAATCAAATTAAACTCAGGATACAACTTTAACCATTTCTGAATAATCTCAGATTCTGACTTTCGTCCTGCATCATCTAAAATTATAACTGCTTCTTTGCTCAGGTGCTTATGTAGTAATGGTAAAGCAGGATATCTGGCATGAGTTTGTGTTTTTTCAGGTGGTCCATCAATAATCAAAAGATCTATTTTATTTTCTCCCGTATAGCCACTTAAGTTATACCATTTCCATAATTTACTATCTATTTCATATGTTTCGAGTGGGGAATGAACAACAGAACCAATAGAACTCAATTTATGATTTTTAATTTGTTCATTTGTTTGCTGGCTGTAATCTTTATCATGATCTAATGACAGAAATTTTCCACCACCATTTTCTTCCAGACAATAGCAGGAAATAATTGATGAAACACCACTTCCAGCTTCTAATATAAATTTGGGTTTAATCAAACGGCAGTATTCAATAATTGTGATTCCCAATTCAGGAAAAGCTGCCCAGTGTGACATTGACGGAAGAGGATAACGAAGATTTAGGAAATGATGCAGGGACATTAATGCCTGATTTTGTCTGCGTTCTTCTTCCAAATCTTTAGCCAGTTTTCGATAAAGATGGAATAAAAATGAAAGAATCAGGAAGAGGATTAGCGGAAGGGCAACAAGCAGAGTGGTATCAAATCCCCACATAAAAAAAATCATTATTTCAACTACAGCAAATAAAATAGGTGGTATAAAAATATAGTTATTATCAACATATTTAATTTCAAGATTACTTAGATCTCGTCTAATTGTGTGAAGCATTAAGCTAAATTTTATTTTTTTTATATCTTCTAAGATATTTAATTAATACTAAAATAGGGTAACTTCTGTTAGTATATTTTGCATTTTTAAATTGAGAGATAATGATTAAAGGGACAATTTTTTTACTAATTTCTTTTTTCAGTTTTAATGCTTTTGCTCAATCCAATGAACCTCCTTCTTCCTTAAAACTTTTATCGAATGGCGATTATGTTATTGAAGATTTTGAAGAAGAAGAAATAGGAAGTTTACCTAAACGGTGGTTTAATCAAAGAGCAGAAAATAAAGTTTCTAATTACAATGAAGAATTGCGTGAAACTTATAATTATGAAGTTGTAGAAGAAGATGGAAATAAATATTTACGTTTTGAAGGGATCAAAGCTAAACATCTAACATTTCCTTTGTTAAAGGTTGAAAATCTCAACATTCATGAAACACCAATTTTAAGTTGGGATTGGAGAGCAACTAAAATTCCTGAAGGTGGAAATGAAGACACTAATGATAAAAATGATGTCGTAGCAAGTGTTTACGTTGCTTTTGATATGGGAAGAATTGCTTTGGTCAAAAAAGTACCAAAATCTATTCGTTATACCTGGAGCAGTACATTACCTGTAGGTACAGAATTATCAAAATTTTTTGGTAATCAAAAAATAGTTGTCGTAGCTTCTGGAAAAGAAGGGCTTGGGAGTTGGAAGTCGTTCAGTAGGAATATTGCTCAGGACTATAAGCGCCTGTTCGGGGATAATCCTCCTAAGGTTCCCTTGGCATTTTTAATTCTTAGTGATGGAGATGATACCAAAGACGTTGTTATAGCTGATTATGACAATATCACTTTATCTTCAGCCAATAAGTGATTTTATGGGTAAAATTTAGATGAAGAAAATTCTCAGGGTATTAAGGCCAATTTTAAATTTTAACTGCTCACATCCTTTTTGGGTGCTTGCTGTATGCCTTTCACTGGCGGTAGTTGGGGGATATTTTGCCCTTCAGCTAAAAATAGACACCGACATTGCGAATCTTTTGCCGGAAGACAATCCCAATGTACTTGCACTCGAAAAATTAAATAATACGGTGGGTGGTGAAACTGAAATGCAGGTACTTATTCAGTCACCCAACTTTGAAGCTAATAAAAAATTTGCTGAAGATTTGATTGAACAAACGCTTCAGCTTGAATATCCACGGTATAACAGCAGGTACTTCAAAGGCGCTGAGTTCAAAAAAGAAACCGAGTTTGTGAAAAATAATGCACTTTATCTTGCACGAGATGAAGAGCTGGAAGAAATTACCGAGTGGTTACAAGAGGAAATTCAAACCGCAAAAGAAGAAGCCAATCCTTTTTTCTTCGATCTTGATGATGAAGAAGAAGGGGAGAAAGAGGAGAATCTTTCGGAAGAATTTGAAGAGAGTTATAACATTTTAGTTCCATCCGAATATCCTGTAAATGATGACAGTACCCTGATGGTGGTCAAGTTTTTCCCTACCGGTTCTAAAAGTGATATCCAGTATTTAGAGGATATGTTTGAAGAGTTCGACGCGCTTATCGCAGACATGAATCCTGCGGCATATCACCCCGATATGAATGTCCAGTTTGGGGGAAGGTTGAAACGCCACCTGGAAGAGTTTTCTTCTATCATGAATGATGTTATTGGAAGTTTCGCCACTGGTATAGGCAGTGTCATCTTGTTGGTAATGCTCTATTTCTTCATCAAGAAATACATTCACTACAGAAAAGGAACCAACGGAAACGGCAAGTATTCACTTTGGAGCCACTTTATCCGGTTGCCGGTACCGGTGCTTATTATTGGCATTCCACTACTCATAAGTTTATTGTGGACTTTCGGCCTCACCTATTTTTACCTCGGGATGCTGAATACTATGACCTCCGTTCTCTTTGTAATTTTATTTGGGCTGGGAATCGATTACGGTTTACACTTTTATGCCCGATATATAGAATTAAGGTCTGGCGGGCTCGACGTTCATGAGGCGGTCTTACAAACCAATGAAAAAACAGGGGAAGCTATTGTAGTTTCTGCTTTTACCACAGCCACTGCTTTGTTTATTTTGATGTTTGCAGACTTCAGAGGTTTTTCTGAATTTGGCTTTATTTCCGGTGTAGGAATTCTACTGGCACTGGTTGCTATGTTGTATGTGTTACCAGCTTTAATCGTGATTTTTGAACGGTTTAACTGGATTCTTCTCAGCAATGATGTGGAAACAAACAAAGTGCGTGTGCATCGCTATCCTTTTGCGCGTACCATTGTAACGTTAGGGATGATTGCATCTGCGCTTGTGATTGGTTTTAGTGGCAGTCATCTTACTTTTCAATATAATTTTGGTGAACTTGAACCCAAATTCCCGGAGTACGAAAAATTCCGGGCATTATCGGGGCAGGTAGAAGAATCGAGCAGGCGAAATCCCGCTTACATTGTAGCTGAGACAAATGAGCAGGTTGAAGAAATTGTGGAGATTCTTGAGCACAGAATGCGGACGGACACTACATCATCAACTATAGAGAGTATCGAGTCTTTACAAGAGCGTTTTCCTGTAAATGAACAGGGTGAGAATGAAAAGCTCACTAAAATTGCTAAGATTAGGCAGTTGTTGCAAGATCCTTTTCTTGTAAACAAAGACAATAAGCAACTCGAAAAACTTCGGCTTGCTGCACAAACGATCGAACCAGTTCAGCTGGCGCAAATTCCAGATTACCTAAAATCCCGTTTTATAACCAAAGATGGTGAAGTAGGGCGTTTCGTAATTATTTATCCGTCTGTTGGCCTGTCAGACGGTCGGAATTCTATCGAGTTCAAAAACGATGTGAGTGTAGTTGAACTTCGGGATGAAACCATGTTTTATGCATCCAGTACCTCCATTGTTGCGGCTTCTATGTTAGATTTGATGCGAACGGAAAGTCCTTATATGGTTGGCGCTACTTTTATTTTCATCTATTTCTTTATGCTGTTTTCCTTCCGTTCTTTCCGGTGGTCAATCATTTCCATGCTGCCGCTTGTGGTTGGTTTGCTTTGGCTTTTTGGATTGATGATGCTATTCGGGCTTCAGTTCAATTTCTATAATCTTGTGGTTCTACCAGCCATATTAGGAATTGGAGAAGACAGCGGAGTCCATCTTGCGCATCGTTATCGTGAGGAAGGGAAAAACAGCATGTGGAGTGTACTTTCCAGCACTGGTCAGCACGTAACAATGGGTTCCCTTACCACAATGCTGGGTTTTGCAGGTTTATTATTTACCAATCATCCGGGACTTCAATCACTGGGAGTAATGGCTGTTCTTGGAATAGGAATGACATTGCTCGCCTCTATTACCTTCCTGCCGGCACTAATTCAGTTATTAGAAGATAAAGACTGGATTCGCTTCTAATGATTGATGAAAGCATGAATAGATATGAGAAAAGATCCCAAGCTCATTGAAACACAAAGATTCAGGCTCAAAGAAATCCAGCAATCAGACATAGCAAACATCTATAAAGGCTTATCTGATCCGGAAGTGACCAAACACTACGCGGTAAAGTTCCCGACGATAGAAGCTACACAGGAACAAATGGATTGGTATGCGAACCTGAGAAAAAAGGAAACGGGCATTTGGTGGGGAATATATTTTAAAGAGGGGGAAGAATTTTGCGGAGCCGGAGGTTTCAATAACCTGGATAAAACTCATCAAAAAGCAGAGATTGGATTTTGGCTGCTACCTCAATTTTGGGGAAGGGGAATCATGGAAGAAGTAATGCCTGTATTATTTAAAGAAGGTTTTGAATCACTACATCTCAATAGAATAGAAGGTTTCGTTGAAAGCGATAATCACAAGTGTAAAAGAGCTTTGACAAAACTTGATTTCCACTATGAAGGGACAATGCGTGAGTGTGAAATCAAAAATGGTGAATTTATAGATTTGGATATCTATGCGGTTTTGAGAAAAAGGTAACTATCATTGCTTCCAAAAAGCCGGAGAGAAGATAATTAGAACAGTAAAAATTTCGAGCCGGCCTATCATCATGAGCATAATGAGAACCCATTTTCCAAGAAAGGGAAGGTGAGCGTAATTGTCGGTTGGGCCGAAGTCTCCCCAGGCCGGGCCAATATTTCCGATGGAAGCTATACTTGCTCCCATTGAAGACATAATATCATAACCAAACATGCTGATAATAATGCCTCCCATTGCAAAAATAGCCATGTACAAAATGAAAAAACTCAATACTGTTCTCTGAATATTTTGCGTGATTACCCGATCGCCAATACGTACAGGAAAAATGGCTTTAGGATGCATAATTTGTTTGATTTCCCGGCCGGTATTGCGAACCAGAATCATTAAGCGCATCATTTTTATTCCGCCTCCTGTAGAGCCCGCACATCCTCCTGTAAAAAACAAAAGCAGTAAAAAGAAGCTGCCGAATGCGTGCCAGACCTCGTAATCATCCGTACCAAAACCGGTTGTGGTAACAATAGAAACTACCTGAAAGGCTCCATAACGGAGGGAATCTGCAACTGAATATTGATTAAAAAACCAAAGCGACATTGAAATTCCGGCCACAGCTATCAGAATTACCAGCGTGTAAAACCTGGTTTCACGGTTACTGAAAAATGAACTGGTATCTCCGCGCAATAACCGGAAATGCATGGCAAAACTAATTCCCGACAAATACATGAAAACAATTATCACCCAGTCAATATAAACAGAATCGAAAGCTTCGATACTGGCATTTTTAGTGGAAAATCCGCCGGTTGCAAGCGTGGAGAACGCATGATTTATTGCTTCAAACCAATCCATGGAGGGATGTACCCATAAAAGAAGAAATTGAGCTACGGTAAATGTTACATACACAATCCAAAGTAGTTTGGCTGTCTGTTGAACGCGGGGAGTTAATTTATCAGAGGTTGGTGTGGAAGATTCCGCCTGAAAAAGCTGCATACCTCCAATTCCCAATAAAGGTAAAATGGAAAGCGAGAGAACGATAAATCCCATTCCGCCCAACCAATGAGATAAAGATCTCCAAAACAGAAAGCTCTTTGGTAACTCTTCGATTTGTGGATTTGAAAAACCGTCGCTCGTGGTGCCTCCGAAAATTGTTGACCCGGTTGTTGTTAGGCCGCTCATGGTTTCGAAAACAGCATCGGTAAAGCTTGGCAAAACACCCGAAATCACAAAAGGAAGTGCTCCCACTAAAGAAAGAGAGAACCATGTTAAACTCACAATCAAGAAGCCTTCACGAATACGCAGCTCTTGTTTTGGCCGGAAAAAGTACCAAAGTGTGCCTCCGAGGATAAAAGAGATACCGGCTGATGTCAGAAAAGAATGCCAGGTTTCTTCCGCATAAATAAGCCCAATTGCTGCGGGGAGGAGAAGAGCGAATCCTAAAAAAAATATAAACGCACCTAATACACCCAGTACAACTAAAAAATCAATAGTGGGGCGTTTAAAACTGGAGTTGAGGAGTGCCATCTTCACTGAAAAAGTTTGGTGATTTTATCAATCGCTTCAGGGAGACAAAAAATGATAACGCGGTCGTTTGGCATCACCTGAGATTTTCCAGTCACAATTTCAACAGAACCATTGCATAAAATTCCCCCGATTACGCAGCCGTCGGGGAGAGACAATCCAAATATTGGTTTCTTCGTGATTTTTGAATTTATAGAAGCCCTTAATTCTATGACTTCCGCATTTATTCCACGAAGTTCCGTGACTGAAATCACTTTTCCACGGCGCACATAACGGTGAATTTCATTTGATGCTGCCGCTTTTTTGTTGATGATTGCATCAAGGCCAATAGTTTGGGCAAGTGGGATAAAATCCGGTTTGGAGACAAGGGCAACCGTTTTTTTGACCTCGAGATGTTTGGCCATCAGGCAAGAGATGATATTCGATTCCTCGTCATCCGTTACTGCGATAAAAGCATCCATATCTGTGATGCCTTCTGTAATTAACAGGTCAGGATCGGTAGGATTTCCATGCAAAATCATCGCGTTTTTATATTTTACCGCTAATTCCTCTGCAGTATCATAATCGGGCTCAATTAGTTTTACCGACCAGTCTTTTGATTTATCTTTAGTTAGCAGCTTGGTAATCATAGCTCCAAGTGCAGACCCGCCGGCAATCATTACCCTGTTTAAATCCGCTTCCTTTTTCCCCGTTGTTTCAATGATATGTGGAATATCCTCAGTTTTTGACAGCACAAAAATCTGATCAAAAGATTGTAGTTTTACGGAACCATTTGGAATTAAAGTGCGTCCTCGTCTTACAATAGCAACCACCCGAAACATTGTTTCAGGATAAGTGGCGGCATATTCTTTTAAGGAAATGCCCACCAGTGGCGATTCTTTTTCCAGCCGGATTCCGACAAGCTGCATTTTGTCATCAGCAAGGTTTACAACATCACTTGCTGAAGACCTGCGCAGAAGCTGAACGATTTCCTGAGCGGCACTTAATTCGGGGTGAATCATTACGTCAATGCCAAGATCGGATGGAGAAAGGGGAGAGTTCTTATCTGAAAATTCATCACTTCTAACACGGGCAATCACCATTTTTGCCCCAAGCCTTTTTCCGATCATACTGGAAATCATATTTACTTCATCCACACTGGTAACAGAGATGAGAATATCGGCATTACTAACTCCCGCTTTGTCTAAATCTTTGACGGAAGTTGCGTTACCCTCGATTGTTAAAACATCCAGTGAATCAGCAACCCGGGAGAGTGGGGTTTTTTCACGATCGAGTACGATTACGTCGTGTTTTTCTTTGGATAATGTACTGGCCAGATCATAGCCAATTTCGCCGGCACCAATAATTACAATCTTCAAAAGAAAGCCTGATGATTAATTTTGACAATTAATGGTACCATGTTTTTAACTGAATAGAAAGAAGAAAGAATTCTAATAACCCCATATAAATGAATGAAATAGAAGATTTTCTAATGTAATTAAGCATTTTAGAAAAGGATTGAAAAATCACTTAAAAATAATTTTATGATTTTCATGTGACAGGAAAATTACTTGATAATAATACCTTAACATTTAGATAACCTTCTGTTTAGCTGAAAAGGCATTCTTTGTGCAAATTTAATCAATCCCGATTATGCTTATTGGCGGAGATTTTAATGGAAGGGCGAAAGAACTGCTGGCTGCTTTATATAAGATGTGCGAAGGCAATACTGATTATCAGGTTGCAGTAGATGACTTGGTTGAGAACCTGCAGTTAGATCGCACCGAGATGAAAAATTTACTGGAGTATCTCGAAGCTAAAGAACTTGTTCTTATTACCACTATTGGAGGGCCTTTTTTATACGGCCATATCCGAATTACTGAAAAAGGGATTCTGAAAGTTTTATCAACCTGACGAGAAAAAAAGCGGCTTGTATAATTCATAAGCCGCTGTAATTTTTATTTATCGGGATTCAAGATGGAATCTATTCGGAGCAATACATCTTCTAAATGCGCTTGTGTAAGTCGGTCGCCAATGCGTGTTTGAGCTCGCTGTACATCTTGCTTCAACTGGTTTAGTTCAACCCTTAAAAAAGGCCGAATGTCTGATTTTTTTATATCGATCATATTTCGGCCAGCCCTGATATTATCGTTCACAAAAGCCTCTTCGATATTACTCAAATACTGCCGCTGTAAGTTTCGACGGTACGGATCAATGGATGAATTGCTATAAATTTCAGCCCAGATACCACGCCTTAAATCTTCCAGCATCTGGAGGGGAGAGTATGCAGTTTCTGAATTAAAGGTATGATTCTCGTTCAGACGTGACATCACGCCGGGAGACATTATCGAATTCAAGTGCCGCGACTGTAATTGACGAACCCGGTCCAGTGCACCCGCATGTTCGATTCTGCGAAGAATATCCTCATCTAATAACCATTCCGGGGTTGTGAAAACGTGCGTGTTCATAAACTCCATCGCTTTTTGTTGATATGCTTTGGAAACGGGTGTATACAAAACGCCCTGCTGATCGGAAGCTTTTCTCTGCTGGTAAACCCCGCCAATGTTCGTTGCCACATGGCCAGCATAGCGAGACCATTGAAATATCAGCTCTCCATAAATTTCCTCCAGGTCATCATAACCTTTACCAGGGGTAGATGTCCATTCAATCAGGTTTGGAACAACGCGTTTAAGATTCATCAATCCATAGGTACTCGCTTTCACGGCGTCATCGGAAAGATCCTCTGTTTGTGCGGATGGATCATATCCTGTTGAAGAAGCAAAACGATAAACAGGATCATCGGCCTTTTCTTCAATCCAGCTGTCGAGAACTGGTTTTTCGTCTTCAGGAGTTTCAGCATCAGGAATTACACGATATCCCCAGTTAACGGAGTATTTATCATAAGGCCCGATTTGGCGGATAAACCGAATATTTTCATCTCCCGGCTGCGCAATGTAGTTTTGGCGGGCATATTCCATAATGGTTGTTGCAATGCCGTATTTCTGAGTGAATGTGCCAGACCGAAGCGAGTCGACCGGGTAAGCCGAAGAGGATTGCATGTTATGTGGAAGCCCGATTGCGTGTCCAATTTCGTGAGAAATAACACGGCGCATGGTTTCGCCAATCAGGTCATCATCCAGTTTTAATTTTCTGGCTTCGGGATTTGCGGCTCCGGTTTCAATCATTAAACGGTTGCGGTACGAACGCATATGGTTGTGATACCAGACGATATCACTCTCGATAATTTCACCGGTTCTGGGATCACTCACACTTGGGCCAACGGCATTTCGAATGGTACTTGCCACCCAGCGAACGGTTGAATAGCGAATATCCTCAGGATTCCAATCGGGGTCTTCCTCCGCACTGGGAGCTTCTTTTGCCAGTATTGCATTTTTGAAACCCGCTTCCTCAAAAGCTTCCTGCCAGTCTTCAATTCCCTGTTTTATGTAGGAAACGTATTTGGTGGGAGTTGCAGGATCTAAATAATATACAATTGGTTTTACCGGCTCGGTCAACTCACCTCGTGCATAAGCCTCGGGATCTTTAGGCTCCAATCTCCACCGCCGGATAAAACTTTGGCTTGCGGCTTTTTGCTCATCCAAGCCATAATTAATTTGATTCACCGTAAACCAGCCTACTCTGTAATCTTCGTAACGAGGCCGCATTGGTTCTTTTGGCAACAGAATCATGGATTGATTCATCAACATGGAAAGCGTTGCGGTTTGTTGGTCTGAGGGTGGATTTCCCGCGTGATAGGTAAGCACGTGGCGCACCTCTAAATTTTCGGGAAAACTTTTTGCGGATTCGATATAACTTCTTTTAGAATCCAGCCGCCGAACCTGATATTGACTGCGTAGAAAGCTCATGGCTCCGCTAATGGCTTCAAGATCTGTGGTGAAAAAATCGGTCATTTCAACTACAACGCCATTAGAATCTTCACTTATTGCTTCAATGGGAAGAGCAGCAATAATTGGGGCGAAATTATTTGCCATCACCGACTGATAAACCGGAAGCGTATCATTTGCAACTGCACTGTAAGACTGTTTTCTGACGAGAATTTGGTCGCGCTGCCGGGTGAAAGTGAGAACCTGTTCCGCTATGGAAGAACCTCCTGAAAAGAATCCAAAATAATCAGTTGGAACTTCAGCAATACGGCTTACAAGTAGCATTTCTCTTCCTAAAAGCGAATCGGGGATTTCATAGTACAATTTCTCGCCAACCCAGTGCACATTAAAAATACCATCATCTGTTTTTGCTTCGGATGTTATCACTTTCGAAAATGGTTTGATTCCATTCGAAGAAGCCTGATCGGCGCGTGACGATGAATTTGAAGAGGTGTTTTTTGTGGACGAGCAACCAATCACTATAAAAAAAGAAAAAAGAAGAGTAGCTACTTTTGAAAATGCAGTTGATGACATAACAGTAATTATCGAATGAATTTTGATTCAAATTATCACAATTAACCGACTTATGAAGGTAGTTAACAATTAATAACAACAGAGAATATAAAGGAGCAACATTGATGAAAGCAATTTATGGGGATATATACCCGGAACAGGTAGAAAAATTGGAGAGAATTGATACCGCTTTTATTCTAAAATTACATACCTTTGTGGCCTCAGAATTTATGTAAAAAACCAAATTATTTATTATGATTATCGGCGTTCCAAAGGAGATTAAAACACATGAAAACCGCGTTGCTGTTCAACCGGGCGGGGTAGTACAACTAATCAGAAACGGGCATCAGGTATATATTCAAAAAGGAGCCGGTGTTGGAAGCGGCTTCGGGGATGAAGAATACATGGCTTCCGGAGCTTCCATCATTGAAGATGTGGAAGAAGTTTGGAAACGCGCTGAAATGATTATGAAGGTGAAAGAGCCTATTAAAGTGGAGTATCCAAGAATGCGTGAGGGGCAAATCATTTTCACCTATTTCCATTTTGCCGCGGATGAAGCCCTCACAAAAGCCGTTGTGGATTCTAAGTGCATAGCCATTGCTTACGAAACCGTGGAAAAAGCCGATCGCTCGCTTCCACTTCTGATTCCTATGAGTGAAGTTGCAGGGAGAATGGCTGCTCAGGAGGGCGCCGTTTATCTAGAAAAACCAAAAGGAGGCCGTGGTGTTTTGATGGGAGGAATTCCAGGTGTTCAGCCAGCTAATGTACTTGTACTTGGCGGTGGAATTGTGGGAGTGAATGCCGCTAAAATTGCCGCCGGAATGGGAGCCAGAACTACCATTATGGATATTAACATGCCACGGTTGCGTTACCTCGATGACGTGATGGAGAAAAATATAACCACTATGTTTTCGTCCGAAGCAAATATCCGCAAAATGCTGCCTGATGTAGATTTGATTATCGGTGCGGTTCTAAAACCCGGAGCCAAGGCGCCTCATCTTATTACGCGAACCATGCTTAAAGAAATGAAGCCGGGAACGGTTTTGGTTGATGTAGCCATCGATCAGGGCGGATGCTTCGAGACTTCAAAAGCCACAACTCATCAGGATCCGGTTTATGAAGTGGATGGAATTGTACATTACTGTGTGGCCAATATGCCGGGAGCAGTTCCTTATACATCTACGCTTGGTTTGACAAATGTGACGCTTCCATATGCGGTACAGCTTGCTAATAAAGGATGGAAACAAGCACTAAAAGACGACCCAGAGCTTCTGAAAGGTTTGAACATCGCAAATGGCATCATCCTTTATGAAGATGTAGCTGAAGCTTTCGGAATGGAGTGGAAACCCGTTGATTCTGTTTTGAACTAAAACACGAGTTATTTTTTCTTCAAAATTGCAAAAGCCTGATGAGATTCCTCATCAGGCTTTTTTTATTCCATTTGGTTTGCAAATAAAATGGAAAAATTACGAAAATGATATTTGACATTTACAAATGTATTTTTTTTATTCTTCTATCCTAATCATCAAACAAATATATATGGAAAAATTAAGAAAAATATTATTTATAGCAGTATCTATCTTTCTGGGTTCTATCTTAGGTTTATATTTTTCTCCCCAAGATGGGTTTGCAAGTAACCCCTGTGAGAAGATGTTCTGTGACGGTACAGAATGTGCAAGTACAAGTTTGCCCTATAAATGCATAGAGCGGGAAGGGGGTGGATGTTCTAATCAAAACTGTTAACAATATCCTGAAAAAACCTATTCCAACACATGAAAAATATTCTGCTCTCTTTGATGCTATTATTCGTTTATAGCTGTAAAACTAATAATGAAACGGTTACGATTCATCCTACTGAGGAAAATATAAATCCGGATTTAGCAATAAATAATACGATTACAGATAACTCAGGCTCGGAGCAAAATTTTTTATCAGAAAAGTATAGATGGATTACCGATTATACCCACATTCTTTCTGTGGGTAAAAAATATGGTGAAGATTATGAAATGCTTGGAAAAGTAAAGGATGCTTTTTTCGATGATGAAACAAATCAGCTGTATGTATTGGATGAGCAAGTTTTTGGAGTAATGGTTTATAATTCGCAAGGAGAATACGAGTCCACCATTTCAAGAAAAGGCCGTGGCCCAGGTGAATTAGTTACTCCGGAATCATTTCGAATAAAAGGAAATAAATTATATGTTTTAAATAACCACTTTGATGTAAAGGTTTTTGAAAAGAATAATACAGATGAATTTGAAGCTTCTGCAATGATTGAAGCGACATCTCCGCCTGATGATTTTTGTATTTCTGGAAATGATATTTTTATCTATACTATTCCTCAATTAGAAAAAGGAGAGAAGGAGAGAAAGAGTGTTCAACAAATAAATATTGACAACTTTGAAGTAGCAAATAATTTTGGGAGGATTTATAAATCTAAATCAGAAATATCTACCACTTTCTTATCAATGGGAGGAATAGAATGCACGGATGGGGCAAATGAAGTAGTGACATATTTTAAAGATATGAACTTTCTATTTGCTTATGGTAAAGACGGCCAGATTAGATGGACTACGAAATTTCAGGATTTTAATTTCTTAAAAATAGTTGAAGATGGAAACATGTTAGGCCCTGATCCCAAAGAGACTCAAAAGCATTTTAATAAGATTGAGAATCTTCAAACCATAAATGAGGAAGCCTTCTTTGTACAAACAGGAGATTACATTTTATCAGATGGCGAATATAGAAAAACATATAAAACCTATGTAATCAATTTCAGTGATGGGGCGGGTATATTTATTTCCGATCAGTGGCCTCTTATTCTTAGCTCCTCAAATAAAGAGATTGTATTTTTAGAAGATGAAGAATTTTCAAAGGTATCAGTTTTTAAGTATTGATGAAAAAATACTATCTATATATTTTACTATTTTTTATTTCCTTTATAGTAACTTATTATTTGAATACTTTAATTTCTGCATCTAATAATAAGAATATTACAAGAGAAGAGAGTATACAAAATAAAGAGTATGCGCTAATTCTACTGACAAGTTCTACATGTAGTTTCTCGAATAATCAAGAATTGATAAAAATATTTAAGGAATTAAAAAAACAAATTAATAATAAAACAATTAGTGATAATGTAGGTTTTACTGCAATAGGTATTTCTTTGGAGACCGATCCTTTAAATGGTTTGTCCCATCTAAAGAAGTATGGTAAATTTAATGAAATTATTATAGGTAATAATTGGTCGAATTTGGGAGCTATTCGATACATTTTCAATGATATCAAAGGGTACGCAATAACTCCTCAAGTATTAGTTACAGTGAGAGAGTATAAAATGATAGGTTCTGATACTTTTTCTAAACAACGTGCAGGAATAGTGAATGAATATGCCGTCATCAGAAAAGTTGGAACCGATCAAATAAAATTGTGGAAAGAAGAAGGTTTTTCATTTCAAATAGAAGAAAAATAATAAAACCTTAAAGGTAAATCACCTTCCAAAACAAATCACCTTAACCGGATCGGTTTTAGCGGCGACTCTGGCGGGAAACCAGGAAGCTAATCCGCAAAGAATAAGAGTGACTACAGAAACAATTATAAAATCTATCAAATGGGGCTCTACGGGTGCGTAACTCATATAATAGTTTTCCTGGGAGAGCGGAATTATTTGGTAATTGGTTTGTAGAAAATAGAATAGCAGGGAAATTCCAATCCCAATAATCAAACCAACTCCGGCAACCATCAGGCCTTCAATAAGAAAAATCTTGCGGATAACGCTGGATTTGCTGCCAAGAGTTTTTAGCACGCCAATATCGCGGGTGCGCTCAAGAACCATCATCAAAATGGTACCGATGAGATTAAACGCCGCAACAAGTATCATCCCGCTAATAACCAATGGAATGATATTTTCCTGTAATTCCACCCAAGCAAAAATATTACCGAATACTTCGTAGATGGTTTGTTTGTGATAGGGGATTGTGAGACGCTGATCGAGTTTTGATTTGAAAACCATGATGTTCTCAGAGTCCTTTAGCCTGAGTTCAACTCCATGCGCACGCGTTTCACCAAGATTGAAAAGTTCGCGTGCATAACTTCGCTCAACCAAAGCGAAAACATCATCAAAACGATCAATACCGGTTTCGTAAATTCCGGTTAAACGAAATTGCTGAATCTCGGGCGAATTCAGCATAGAAGGAATTCCCTCAATTGTATACACTGTAATTGTGCTTCCGATATCTGCTTGAAGCTGTTGAGCAAGCCGCGATCCTAATACTATCCCGGGAACGCCCGCGGAATCCACTCTTAAATCATAAGCTCCCTTCGAGATGTATTCTGCAACTCCAAACAGAGCTTGTTCCGCGTTCACACCTTTTAAGGTTGTTCCGCTTACACCATTCCTGGTTTGAATCATCACCTGACCTTCCACTACAATTTGCTTGCTCTGGATTTCAGGATATTGATCGAGATGAGTGAAGAGTGTATCAGCGCGATACATGGGAGTATCGGTGAAAGTGGTTACCGTGATATGGGGGGCAAATCCCATTATTTTATTGTTAATGGTTGATTTAAAACCATGCACAATGGAAAGCGCAATGAGTAATCCCGCAGCTCCCACAGCAACCCCGGCAATCGACATATATTTGATGAAGGATAAAAAACCCGAACTTTTCCGAGACCCTTTGAAGTAGCGAAGCGCCAGGTACCATTCAAATTTCATGTGGGATTGTTAATGGTTATTTGTTATTCGTTATTGGTCATTTGTTATTTAGCACAGTTACAATTAACAATTAACCAATAACTACTACTCAGGCTTCATTTGTGGGAAGAAAAGTACGTCTCGGATGGATTGTGAATTCGTCATAATCATAGCCAACCGGTCAATTCCGATTCCAACTCCCGCGGTTGGAGGCATTCCATATTCGAGTGCTTTTATGAAATCTTCGTCGATGGTCATAGCTTCATCATCGCCACCTGCACGTAATTTTGCCTGCTCTTCAAGCCGCTCGCGCTGATCGATAGGATCGTTAAGCTCTGTATAAGCATTGGCAATTTCTTTCCCGTTGCAGATGCATTCAAAGCGCTCAACCAATCCTTCTTTTGAACGATGCTTTTTCGTAAGCGGACTCATTTCAATTGGGTAGTCGGTGATGAAAGTAGGCTGAATCAGTTTCGGCTCAACAAATTCCCCGAAAATTTCATCAATAATTTTCCCGGCTCCGAAAGATTCGTCCATACTGATATGCAATTCTTTACCAATGGCTTTCAGTTCGTCCAGATTTTTGCCGTATAAATCCTTTCCGGTCTCTTTTTTAATAGCTTCAAATAAAGGAATTCGAGGCCAAGGGCTTTTAAAATCGATCTCATGCTCGCCCACTTTTACCTTTGTGGGGCCATGTAATTCCACGGCAACTTTCTCGATCATTTTTTCGGTGAAATCCATCATCCAGTTGTAATCCTTGTAAGCCACATACAACTCAACTTGTGTAAACTCAGGATTATGAAACCTGGAAAGGCCTTCATTTCTGAAATCTTTAGAGAATTCGTAAACTCCATCAAAACCGCCAACAATTAAGCGTTTGAGATATAATTCGTTGGCAATCCGCAGGTATAAATCCATATCCAGAGAATTGTGATGAGTAACAAAAGGTTTTGCAGCAGCTCCACCATAAATGGGCTGCAAGATAGGAGTTTCCACTTCCAGGTAGCCGCGCTCATTCATCATTTCACGCATCACCTGAACCATTTGCGTTCTTTTTCTGAATGTTTTTCGAACTTCAGGATTCACAATCAAATCCACATAACGGTTTCTGTACCGTAATTCTTTATCAGAAAAAGCATCGTGAATTACTTTCTCACCAGCTTCATTTTCCACTTCTTTGGGGATGGGAATCGGACGAATGGTTTTTGTCAGGAATTCAAATTCCTCAGCATGCACGGTAGTTTCGCCGGTTCGGGTTTTGAACACGAATCCCTTTATGCCTACGATGTCGCCAATATCCACCAGCTTTTTGAAAATGGTATTGTACTCTTCAACGCCCACATCATCCCGCCGAATATAAATCTGAACAGTACCTTCCGAATCCTGAAGATTGAAAAATGAAGCCTTCCCCATAATTCTGCGAGTCATTACACGTCCGGCAATGGCAACAGGCTCCGTTTCGGGATTGGTTTCTTCATCACGGATAAGCGAAGAATCAGCCTTAATTTCTTTCGAGGTATGAGTTACCTCGAAAGAATAAGGGTAGGGATTCACTCCCAGTTCATGGAGTTCATTAAGTTTCTCTCGTCTGATTTCTTCTTGCTCGGAAAGAGATAATTCCTGGTTCGACATGGATGATTTTTGATTATTAATTTCTTGAAAGCGAAGCAACAAAAATACCGAATTGCTTTGAAAATTGTGAGTTTAGTTTTGAAGTCAAATGTGGGCAGAAATATAGAATGAGGAGGTAGAATTCAGCAATATCTTTTATAAGTTGGCAGGCAAAAATTATCTTCATGCGGAAACAACAAAAATTATTAGTTACGGGATTAACCACGTTATTGGTGTGTTACGTGTTGATTTGCACCTTTTTTTACTTCATCCAGGTTTCCATAATTTTTGGCCCGTCACCGCTTTCTCAGGATTTTCGATATAGTTATGAGTTCGATTTCGAAGAGAGATATTTTGAAACCGAACCGGGTGTAAAAGTTCATGCCATTCATGCGAAAGCAGATTCATCAGCGGGATTGGTTGTTTATCTGCATGGAAATCGTGGAAACAACAGGGCGAATTCTGATTTGTACCGGCTTTTTCTTGAAAATGATTACGATGTTCTTTTTCCAGATTACCGGGGTTATGGAAAAAGTACCGGGCCTCTCTGGAATGAAGATGACTTAATTGGCGATGTTCAGTACATCTATTCTAAAATGAAGAGTGAATACGAAGAGTCCTCGATAATAATAGTTGGTTATTCTTTGGGATCTGGAATCGCGGCTTCAGTGGCTTCCGAAAACGATCCGAAAGCTTTAGTCCTTTGGACTCCCTACTATAGCATGCTCGATCTAAAAGCATCGTCATATTCATTTCTTCCCGATTTTTTGGTGAGATTTCCACTTCGCACCGATCTTGCGCTTCAGCAAATAGAAGAACCCGTTTATATTTTTTATGCTGAAAACGACCGGGTACTTCCCGTAGATCGTGCTTTGGGTTTAACTGATTATCTAAAGGATGAGGATGAATATTATATTTTGGAAGGGCAGGGGCACGGAGGGGTTTATCGGAATAGAGAGGTGGTGGAAAAAACAGGTGAGATTTTAAAAAAAAGTAAAGTGTCCTTAATGATTCTAACCTCCGGAATATTTTTATAGCTAAAGGTCATTATATTGGCGGGAAGTAACATCCATAACAAGAGGAAATAACGTGTTCGAATATTCAGGGATTATTTTAGGGTTGATTGTAGGCGCAATCGCGGGTTTTTTCATCGCTCATTTTAAATCAAAATCGGAAAGCTCACGATTGGAAGAGCGGATCCATAATCTTGGAAAACAAGCTGAAGAAGGTGAGAAAGAGTTCAAAGAATTTCAGCAGGAAAAAGAAAAAGAAATCTCCGGCGAACGAAATCGTGCCAATGAATTAGACCGGGCACTGGCTGAGCGAAATACTCAGTATAATCATGTACAAGAACGGCTTACCGAGCAGAAGAAAGAAATCGCTGAAATGCAGGAGCAGCTTACCATTCAGTTTGAGAATCTGGCTAATAAAATACTGGAAGAGAAATCAGAAAAATTCAGCAAACAAAACAAAGAGCAGATCGATCAGCTGCTGAATCCTTTGGGGGAAAAACTGGAAGCCTTCAAAAAGAAAGTAGAAGATACCTACAACGATGAAAACCGTCAGCGCGCCACTCTGAAAGAGCAAATCAAGCAAATGGGAGAGCTGAATCAGCGAATGAGTGAGGATGCCAAAAACCTGACCCGTGCGCTTAAAGGCGATTCCAAACAACAGGGAAATTGGGGCGAAGTTATCCTGCAGCGAATTCTTGAAAAATCCGGGCTGGTAAAAGGCCGCGAATATGAAACCCAAACTTCAGTAACAACCGAAGAAGGCCGAAGATTACAACCCGATGTGGTAGTTCATCTGCCCGATAATAAGTTCCTCATTATCGATTCAAAAGTATCTCTGACTGCTTATGAACGTTTTGCTTCGTGTGAGGATGAAAATGAAGCAGCCGCTGCACTCAAGCAGCACATAACTTCGGTTCGGGGGCATGTGAAAGGCTTGAGTGAAAAGAAATACCATGCAATTCACGGCGACAGAAGCCCTGATTTTGTGCTTCTTTTTATCCCGATTGAATCGGCTTTTGGTTGTGCTCTTCAAAATGATGACATGCTGTATTATGAAGCCTTCGACAAAAATATCGTCATTGTGAGTCCGTCTACATTATTGGCAACTTTAGCTACCATCGACAGTGTTTGGAAGCAGGAGTATCAAAGCAAAAACGCTATGGAAATTGCCCAGCGTGGCGGAGCTTTATATGATAAGTTTGTGACATTCGCGGAATCTTTGGAAAGCATCGGGACTCACATTGACCGCCTCTCGCGCAGTTATGATGATGCCAAAGGGCAGCTAACCACAGGCAGGGGAAATCTGGTAAGACAAGCGGAAATGTTGAAGGAATTAGGGGCAAAAGCATCCAAACAATTACCTGAAAGTTTCAGTGCGGAAGAAGAAGGATTAAAAATTGTGAAAACGGAAAATACCAAACTCTAAGAACTTTGAGTTTGTGAGCTGAGTTGTATTAATACAATTTGAAAATCAATTTCACCCCAAGAAATTGTTACCGCAGTTTTTACTCGATTCATTTCTTGCTTTGAGCAATCATCAATTTGCCTTTCATGGAAGACTCTCGCCAACCGGAGAAAAAATTTAACTGGATCAAACTCTTTAAGATTATTTTTGGAGTGATAGCTGCTTTATTTCTTGGCTTTTCTATCCTGATTCTCACTATGAGATGGGTAAATCCGCCGTTCACCGCTTTTACACTTCAGGAAGACTGGGAGGAAATTGACAGCGAAAGATATAATCTTCGAACGCATTGGGTCTCGGATGACGAACTGCCTTATCACCTAAAGCTCGCCGTTATTTCATCGGAAGACCAACGTTTCAGGGAGCACTGGGGGCTTGATTTGAAAGCAATAAAAAGCGCTTTAGAGGAAAATCAAGAAAGTGAGCAACGGCGAGGAGCGAGTACGATAACTCAGCAGGTAGCAAAAAATTTATTTCTGAATTCAGCACAAACCTATTTCCGGAAAGTGGTGGAAGCGGGGATTGCGGTTTTGATCGAGCTTTTCTGGACCAAAGACAGAATTCTCGAAATGTATCTGAATATTGCGGAATTTGGACCGGGGAAATTCGGAATTGGGAAAGCATCCACAGATATTTTTGGTGAACGGGCTGAAAATCTTACACCGGATGAAGCCGCCCGGCTGGCAGCAGTTCTTCCAAGCCCTAAGCGGATGCGTCCAGAACCCGCATCTCCATTTGTGCAGCAACGGAGCCATTGGATATTACTACAAATGACGCATCTTAGTGGGAATACTTATCTTCCAATGCAGCAAGAATTAGCCGATTCAGATACTTCCGGTTTTGCAGTATCCGATACATTAAGTGAAAGATTTTCTCATTCGGGAATTCAAAGAGGTACTGTTCCTGATTCGTTAATTTTAATTTCAGAGACAGACCCTCTGCTCGACAGCATAATGGTGGATAGCTTAGGAATTTGGTGAGCATTTCAATTTCTTTCCCAAATAATAATTTCATTAGATTTTAATCCAATAATATCTCCATTTTCCAGTGCGGTTAAACTTCTTACCGATTCATCAAGTTTATAACTGTAAAGATATTCCGCATCGCTGGTTCTGTAAACATCTATGAGCTGCTTTGGTTCGTTTCCGTAAAATTGAATCAGAAGATGAATTTCTTCTTTATTGATAAATCCGCTGGCAACTGCGAAGCTAAGCTCAGAACGGTCAAGCTGATAGGCCAGGTAATCCAAACCGCTTATTGGGTTGCTTTTCAACTTTTGATCGGAATCGATTAATTTCCGAAAGAATCTGTTATTACCTTGTTTATCATAAGCGGAAAAAGTACCGGCGAAGTTAGAGATTTTATAAACGGAGGTGCTATCAGCCAGAAGAAAGCCTGTAATTAAATTCGACCACCTTCGCGGATTTTCCACTTGAGGATGGGAAGTCCAGTAGATCGTTTTTGAGCTATCAATAAACTTTATAGCCGGATCTAAGGAGCCTAATATGGCAACATTATTAGTCACTCCGGCTAATTTGTACGGCGTAAATTCAATAATCCAATCATCGGAAAGGTCACCTTTTTGAGTGAAGACGGAAATTTTACTTTGTGGTTCATCAGCAATCCATACAGCTCCATTTTTTGAAAGGGCAAAATCAGTAGGGTTGAGGAGTTCGCCGGGGCCTCTCCCTCTGCCATTTCCAAATTTCTGTACTATTTTTTGTGATTCAAGATCTATTTTTTTTAATGCTGGAGGGTTGTAATCAAGTACAAAAACAGAATTTCCAAAAGCTTTTATGATACCCGCATTATTGAGAGAATCTAACTGAAAAATTATAGTTTTCGGGAGACTTTCTTCCATTAAAAATACACGGTTTTCAACCTCTTGCGGTACGGGTTTTTCTGCATAAGGGAGTGCATTAACCAGCTGAAGCAGGAATAAAGAAGCTAATAAAATCATTTATTTTCTATCACAGTTAGCAATTTTGCCTGAAGAAAAACTGAGAAAAAAATGGGAATAAGGAAGATAAGTGTTTTCATAGCTGTAATTAATTAGTATATGCTTAAATAAATATAAATTGATAAAATATCAAATTGTCTTAGCCAAAGGACTCAAAATTCAAAAAGATTCCAGGGCTGACCTTTTGGAATGGGCGCTTCAAACTTCAGTGTATCTTTTTTGGTGGGATGTTCAATTTCCAGTTTCACTGCCCGAAGCGCAATATCTTTCCCCTTGTTTTGTCCCAGCTCGCCATATTTCTGATCACCCCAGAGAGGGAATCCTTCTTTTGCCATTTGCACCCGAATTTGATGAGGCCGGCCGGTAATCAAATCAATTTCAACTAAACTGTAGTGGGCACTTTGTTTAAGAGTTTTAAATTTTAATCTCGCCTCTTTTGCGCTGCCTCTTTTTGATTTGAAAGCTTTTACGGTATTCGTTCGGGAATCTTTTTCTAAGAAGTGAACCATTTCTCCAAAAACAGGAGTCATGCCTTCTACCATTGCCCAATACGTTTTATCAATGGTCCGCTTTCGGATTTGAGCTGAAAGCCTTGAGGCCGCTTTTGATGTACGGGCAATTACCATTACTCCGCTAACAGGTTGGTCAAGACGGTGCACTAATCCCAAAAAAACATCACCCGGCTTATTATACTTCTTCTTGATGTATTGTTTGCAGAGGGTAAGCACATCAGGATTTCCTGTATGATCTTCCTGAGAAAGCAAACCTGCGGGTTTATCAATCACTAAAAGGTGATTGTCTTCGTAAATAATGGGGATATCAGGATTAGTTTTTGTTGTGGCCTTCATCAAAAAGAAAAAATGGGTTTCGTAGAATTTTCTTAAAGGTAGGCAGAACCAAAGAAAGGTGATAAAATCTTTATAAAAGGCTGATCCAATGTCTTTTCTGTGGCTAAAAATTTTATCTTAGAACTATGAGCGAATCTCCTCAAAAAGTTGAAATATTCGAAAAGGTTGCCAATCTGCCGATGGCACCCGGCGTGTATATTTATAAGGATGCTAATGGCAGCGTTTTATATGTGGGGAAGGCAAAGAGGCTTCGAAACCGGGTACGATCCTATTTTCAGGAATCTCGTCCCGTAGATGGGCGAATTAAAACCATGGTTTCCAAAATTGATGATCTGGAAGTTTTCGTCACTGATTCAGAAGCAGAGGCATTGATCCTCGAAAACAATCTAATCAAACAATATCAGCCCAGGTACAATATTATGTATCGGGATGATAAGTCTTATCCATACATCTGTATCACACCAGGAGAAAAACCACGTGTATTCGCTACCCGAACCATCAATAAAGATGGCAGTAAATATTACGGGCCCTACGATAGTGTAGTGACAATGAAGCGTATGCTGGAAACCATCCGGAAAGCATTTGGGCTCTGTACGTGCGCGGTTTCCCAAAAAGTGATTGACAAAACGCGTGGTGTTCCAAAATGGCATTCCTGTTTTGATGATTACCTGCGCAATTGCTCCGGTGATTGGGATGCGGATGTGTATCAGGCTACCATCACCAAAGTAGAACGACTTTTAAACGGACAGACGGAAATGCTTTTGCGTGAACTTAAGGATGAGATGGAAATTGCATCTGATGCGTTGGCTTTCGAAGAAGCGGCCAACTTACGTGATAGCGTAATAGCGGTGAAAAGATATAGCCATAAAATGAAAATGGTGGTGTCGCACAAAGTTGACAGGGATGTTTTTGCTATCGGAATAGATACTGAAATCGGTGAAGCCTGCGGAGTTTTATTTAAGGTGAGGGAAGGAAAACTGATTGGGAAATTTCATCGCTTTCTGAAAAATATTGATGATTTGAAGATAGAAGATATGCTGCAATCTTTTGTGGAAGATTATTATACGGGTCAGCACAGCGAAGCCATTCCGGATGAAGTGTATCTCAGCCATGAAATAGAAGATGCAGAGCCGCTCGAACAATATTTACAACAAGAGCGAGGGAAAAACGTGCCCGTAAATGTGCCTCAAATTGGTGAGAAAAGACATCTCATTAAAATGGCGGAATCTAATGCGAGGCTTCATTTGAATGAGCGAGCAATGGAAAAAGAGAAAGCGGAACGAGACCGGATTCCTCATGCGGTGAAAGAGCTTAAAGAACATCTGAAGCTAAACCGGCTTCCCCGCAGAATCGAATGCTTTGATAATTCTAATTTACAGGGAACTGATCCTGTGGCGTCTATGGTTTGTTTTGTGGATGCAAAACCGCGAAAAAGTGAGTACAAACGCTTCAACATAAAAACGGTAGTTGGGGCGGATGATTATGCTTCGATGAAGGAAGTATTAACCCGAAGGTATTCGCGCGTGATGAAAGAGGGGCTGCATATTCCCGATTTGATTGTTGTTGATGGTGGAAAAGGCCAATTAAGCTCGGCTGTAGCTGCCTTGCAGGAAATAGGTTTCTATGGAGAGTGCGAAATAATTGGTTTGGCAAAACGGCTTGAAGAAGTATTTTTGCCTGGTAGAATGGATCCGGTAATGATTCCTAAGAAGTCTTCCGCTTTAAAATTGTTACAGCAAACCCGTGATGAAGCGCATCGCTTTGCTATTATTTTTCATCGTAAGAAAAGAGAAAAAAGAACCTTGAATACGGAACTAACTCAGATTTCAGGAGTAGGTAATAAAACGGCGCAAATGCTTCTTAAAGAGTTCGGATCGGTTAAAAAAATCAAAGAAGCAGATAAGGCAGAAATTCAGGCTTTGGCGGGGAAATCTACCGGAGACAAAATCTACAACTTCTTTCACGATTAGCTCGTCTTGTACTTGAATCACGGGTCTCACATTAACATGTGATATAAAACCCAAACATAGGATATTAATATAAATACAAACCAAATCTGCTTACTAACTAAGCAAATACGAAGGTTAAAATTGCTTGAAGCTAAATTAGATTACCGAATCAAATAAATATATCTTTGGTTAAAATAGCTGAGAGCACAACCCAAAAATTTTAGGGTGAGATAAAATGGAATTATTGAAAAGACATGTTGACAAGCAATCATACGGAAATCTTCAAGACCGGGACCTTGTGAAATTATTTAGAAAAAATGCAGACGAATCAGCGTTCAATGAGTTGATGAATCGCCATCAGGCTAAGATATATTCCTATATTTACAGCATGGTGATGAACCCTGAAATTGCTAACGATCTTTTCCAAACTACGTTCACTAAAGTCATTACCAAAATGGATGACACGTACAATGAACAGGGTAAATGGATTGCCTGGGTAATGCGGATTGCGCATAATGCGACAATTGATTATCTAAGAAAACAAAAAAGATATATTGACGTTAGTGGATGGAGCGATGAGGATTCTTCAACAGATTTTTTCGATCGAATGGAAGATGATAGTGTTGTTGATGCTGACGACAAAATGGTGGATAATGAAACCAGGACAAGTTTGATGCAACACATCTCCAAGTTGCCGGAAGAACAACGAACAGTGGTACTTTTAAGGCACTATTATGAAATGCCTTTTAAGGAAATTGCAGAACTAACAGATGTTTCTATAAATACAGCTCTCGGGCGTATGAGATATGCTTTAATTAATCTCAGGAAACATTTTGAGGAAGAACGAGAACAAGAGCTAAAACATGAACACAGGTGAAAATAAATGTATAAGATATCTGATGAAGGAAATGGATCCTTCAGAAGAATTAGAATTTGAACAATTGATGCTGGAGGATGAAAATTTATTGATAGAGGTTGAAAGCCTCAGAGCCACAGAAAAAAAAGTGGCAAAAATACCAATTAAAAATCCTCCTGAATCTATCACTCGAAAAATAGCCTATGAAGCCAAACAGTTACAATCTGACCGAATAAAAAAATCCCGTAAACTTTATATCTACCTAAGAAGAGGAATAGCCGCAGCTGTACTTTTGTGTGCTTTTAGTGGCGGGTATTATTATTTCTCTGATTTTAGTGAACCAGAAGAAATTTCCCCTGTTTCGAGTGAGCAAATATCACCATGGGTGGATAGAAATGAAGTGCTTAGATATTCGGGTGCTACTCAAGCTTCAACTGCATCCAGTTTTGATACAGAAGTAATTAAAAGCTATGAAAAGCTTCAATTAGTTAAATTTTCTTCCGGTGATGGAACTGTTTTGGGAATTCATTTAACGGGTTCACCTCAATAAATGCAAGGCAGCCATTAGGTTGCCTTTTTTATGTGGATAACTTCTCTCGGGAATGTGAATAAGTATTTTTGTATGGTAGTGCACCTCGCTTTATATTAAAATTTGTGTCAAAACTATAAAAGCTCAAAGCAGGTCTTAAATAAATGGGAAAAGTCATTTCAATTGCCAATCAAAAAGGTGGGGTAGGGAAAACCACCACGGCAATTAACTTAGCTGCCAGTCTTGCGGCAATCGAACATTCTACTCTGGTTATTGATATTGATCCGCAAAGTAATACTACAAGCGGCCTGGGAATTGACTCAAAAACGGTAACCAATTCTATCTATGAAGTTATGATTGGCAGTGCGGATGTGAACGAAACCATCCGCCAAACCGAACTGGAGTTTCTGGATTTAGTACCAGCTCATATCAATCTTGTGGGCGCCGAAATCGAGATGATAGATCGGGAAGAGCGCGAACGGATCCTTAAAAAGGCTATAGATGATGTAAGGAAGAAATACGATTTTATCATTATTGATTGTCCGCCGTCGCTTGGTTTGTTGACTATCAACGCTTTGACTTCTTCTGATTCTATATTGATACCTGTACAATGCGAATATTTTGCCCTGGAAGGTTTAGGGCAGCTGCTAAATACCATAAAAATTGTGAGACAACACTTGAATCCGGAACTGGATATTGAAGGGGTTTTACTAACTATGTATGATACTAGGACAAGGTTGTCTAATCAGGTTGCCGATGAAGTGAAAAGGTATTTTGACGACCGCGTATTTAAATCAGTTATTTCCAGAAATGTGCGATTGGCTGAGGCTCCCAGTTTTGGTAAACCTGCATTATTGTATGATTCTACAAGTATTGGCTCAAAAAATTATCTGGCTTTGGCAAAAGAAGTTATCAAGAGAAATAAGAAGCTGTTTAAGAACAGCCCGGTTCTATCAGAGTAAGGAAATATAATGGCTACAAAGAAAGTTTTAGGACGTGGTTTAGGGGCTTTTTTCCCAGAGTACCAGGACGAAAAGGATAAAGCCGAAGCATCAAAAAAAGAAGGTGTTGAGAAGAATATTGTTCAGCCGGAAGACCGTGTAAATATCGTACTTTTTGTTCCGGTAGACCATATTCGAGCAAATCCAAATCAACCCCGAAAAGAGTTTGATGAAACCAAACTTGACGAGCTGGCTTCATCCATAAAAAAGCATGGGCTTATTCAGCCAATTACGGTGCGCTATATTGGTGAAAAACGATTCGAACTTATTAGTGGTGAAAGAAGATTACGCGCCGCTAAATTAGCTGGATTTGCTGAAATACCCGCGTTTATTCGTGAAGCTGATGACGAGCAAAGTATGGCTTTCGCACTTATCGAAAATATTCAGCGAGAGGAATTAAATCCTTTAGAAGTAGCGATGGGATACAAAAGGCTGTTAGAGGAATTTGATTATACTCAAGCCGAAGTTGCTGAACGTGTTGGTAAAAACCGAACCACGGTTACTAATATGTTGCGCCTGCTGAACCTGCCGGATTTCTTGCAGCAAGCGTTGAAATCTAATCAGGTTTCGATGGGACACGCCAGGGCTTTATTGACCATTGAAGACGCTTCTGTTCAAAAAAAGATTTTAGATAAGGCGATTAAGCAAGAGTGGTCGGTACGGCAGATTGAAGAAGCTGTTCGGTCTCTGGAAAAGTCGTCATCAACAAATAAAAAGCAGAAGGACTCTTCAAATCCTTTTTATAATGAAATTTCCGATCGTCTCAGACGTACTTTTAGCACTAAAGTGAATGTGAAGCCCAAAAAAGACGGGGGAGAAATCAGGATTGAATATTATTCCGATGATGACCTTGAACGATTACTTGCCATTTTTGACTCGCTCAATTAGCCTAATATTGATTTTTGGTGTTGGAATATGCTGGCAGGGGTATTCTCAAAGCCATAAAAATTCCTATCAAAATTTTGTACCTGTTAATTACTCCATAAAACAGGATACCAACAGCATCAATAATTATCCCGACCCCAAGAAAGTTCTTCATCGGTCTTTGATGATTCCAGGCTGGGGTCAAGTCACCAATAAACAAGCATGGAAAGTTCCTATCATATATGGTTTGATAGGAGGGCTTACCTACTATAGCATCACGCTACATAAAAATTATAATGACTACCGGGCGGCATATTATAACTTGCACCCCGATACACCCGACGATTTTAAATTTGGACCAACTCCCGACTTTATTCCTCCCACTGCTGATTTGAACTCTTTGCGGAACAATAGAAATTTTTATAGAAACCGGCGAGATTTCGTTTATATAAGTATTGCATTATCCTATGCGCTGAATGTAATAGACGCTTATGTGTTTGCTCATCTGCGCTCATTTGATGTATCCGATGATCTTTCGATGAATTCGGGTTTTAAGCCAGGAATGATAAATGGGGTATTTTTAGAACCTATTCCATCCCTGACGCTTTCTTTAAAATTTTAAGGTGAGGGATTGCTACCATTCAAAAAAAAGATGTTGGGTTTATTAGATTTATGGAACATAAAGCTACTTTGTGAAGTTAAAAACATACTAAAAACTTATTAGATAAAGTTATAACCATGACAGTAAATTTTATTTTAAGCATCAAATTTTATTACCTTCGGTGCTTGAATAAAAGATCACTACTCAACGATCATAAATAATAGAAAAATGAAAATTTTAAAATTTAGCTCCATTGCACTTGTTTTAGTTTTTGCAGCAACCGATATATTTGCACAATCTAAAACAGATGCCATTCAATTATATAATGCTGGTTTAGAAGAAGGGAAAGCGGGTAATTACGATGCAGCAATTTCTTCATTCACCCAAGCAATTACTATTGCCGAGCAAATTGGGGGAGATGGCGAAGACATTAAAAACCGTTCTGAAAGACAAATTCCCGCAATGTATTATCAAAAGGCGAGAGAAGCCTACGCAACTTATCAGTCTGAAAGAGGAGTGGAAACTCTTGATCAAACAATAGAAGCATTTAAACAGGCTTCAGAAGTTGCAGATGAATATGACGACCAAAGAATTGCACCTCAGGCAAAAGGGGTAATTCCTCAGCTGTATTATCAAAAGTCTTTGTTATTGTATAATGAAGATGATTTCGAAGGCTCTGAAGAAGCTGTCGCAAGGGCACTTAATTTGAATTCTAATTATGCCCTGGCTTATTATCAACAGGCTAAAATCTACAAGAAAATGAATGATACAAATGGAAACGGTATCATTGATCAAGGCATAGATGAATTATTGAATTGGTATGATCAGGCTATTACTATTGGAGAATCCACTAATAAAGCAGATGTTGTTTCACGGGCACGTGATTCCGCACATGACGAATTGCTTGCATTAGGTACACGGGCTATCGAAAATGAAAATATTCAAGAAGCAGTGAGTTTGCTTGACCGCGCTTTAACATATGATGAGCAGTCCGCTGATGCACATTATCGCCTTGCAGAAGTTTATAATAAAGCCGGAAATCCAAATGATGCTATTAGCCATGCTCAGCAAGCTTTGGAATTTGAAAATGGAGGAAGAACAGACAGAGCTAAAATCTATTACGAATTAGGTTATGCGCACCAGGACTTAGGAAATAAATCTGAAGCTTGTGATGCATTCTCAAACGCGTTATTTGGCTCTTTTAAATCTCCTGCAGAACATAAAATGGAATTCGAGCTTAAGTGTGGTTCTACCGCTCCTTAGGGTTGAAATTTTTTTAGAGACTGAAAGCCTGCCGTTAAAAGCAGGCTTTTTTTATACCAATTATTTAATGCCTTTTTCTTTTTTTGAGAAAAAGGCATTTCCTATCTTTGTCACCGTCCAATCAACCTCCCACAAAAAAAACTTTTAAATGTCCGCTTCAAATCTTGATCAGCTCTGTGTAAATACGATTCGAACTTTATCAATAGATGCAGTTCAGAAAGCCAATTCAGGGCATCCAGGTATGCCGATGGGAATGGCTGATGTAGCCTATGTGCTCTGGACAAAATTCTTGAAACATAATCCCAAAAATCCGAATTGGTTCGACCGCGATCGCTTTATCCTTTCTGCTGGTCATGGTTCTATGCTACTATATAGTTTGCTCCATTTAACAGGTTATGACATCAGCTTGGAGGATCTCAAGAACTTCAGGCAAACAGGCAGTAAAACTGCAGGACATCCAGAATATGGAATAGCCCCCGGAGTTGAAACCACAACCGGCCCTCTTGGCCAGGGATTTGGCACGGGTGTTGGAATGGCGATGGCTGAGCATTTTTTGTCAAACACGTTCAATAAAGAAAATCATAGAGTAATCGACCACTATACCTATGCAATTATAAGTGATGGAGATTTGATGGAGGGAATTTCACATGAATCCGCTTCTTTTGCTGGACATCTCGGCTTAGGTAAGATGATTTATTTGTATGATTCAAACCGCATTTCCATTGAAGGTTCAACAGATTTAACCTTTACCGAGGATGTGGCAAAACGTTTTGAAGCATACAATTGGCATGTAGTGGAAATAGATGCGCATAATCATGTAGAAATATCTGCTGCGATTAAAGAAGCTCAGTCTGTTTCTGATAAACCATCAATAATTATTTGCCGTAGTCATATCGGATTTGGAAGCCCAAATAAACAGGATAGTGAATCTTCTCACGGCTCTCCTCTTGGGGAAGATGAAATACGATTAACAAAATTAACTTATGGCTGGGATCCGGAGAAGAAATTTTTTATTCCTGATGAAGCTCTTGCAAAGTTTCGAGAGGAAATTGACAAAGGATCCAAGTCGGAAACTCAATGGAATGAAAAATTTTCCGCATATGAGAATGAATTCTCAAATGAAGCAAAATCATTTAAGAGCTGGATAAGCGGTCAAATTCCTTCAGAATTAGAGAATGCTTTGCCGGTTTTTGAAGAAAGCGAAAAAGGACTTGCAACTCGTGCAGCCTCGGGAAAGGTTATCAACGCAATCAAAGATGTTCTTCCAAATTTATTTGGCGGTTCTGCTGATCTTGGTGGCAGTACAAAAACGGATATCGAAGGCCATGGTTCGTATATAGTTGATAAACCTACGGGAAGAACGATTCATTATGGTGTGAGAGAACATGGAATGGCAGCCGCAGTAAACGGAATGGCGTTACATACTGGCTTAATTCCTTTTGGAGCTACCTTTTTTGTTTTCACAGATTATATGCGCCCTGCAATTCGTCTCGCGGCTTTGATGAAGGTACCATCCATTTTTGTGCTAACACATGATAGTATTGGTTTGGGTGAAGACGGGCCTACACATCAGCCTGTGGAACATTTGGCAAGTTTAAGAGCAATGTCAGGTCTCACCATTATTCGCCCTGGTGATGCTAACGAAACCGCTCACGCCTGGAAGGCAGCCATTCACAATACAAAAGGACCTACTCTTTTAATTTTGACTCGCCAGAATATGCCGACATATGCCCGATCGGAAAAAAATTCGGCATCCTTAGTTGAAAAAGGAGCTTATGTCTTTGCTGATTCCGACAAACAAACTCCGGATGCTATTTTAATTGGAACGGGGTCAGAACTTCAGCTTGCAGTAGAAGCAAAATCGAAGCTCAAAGAAAAGGGGATGGATGTCCGAGTTATAAGTATGCCGAGCTGGGAATTATTTGCCAGACAAAGCGATGAATACAAGGAAAAAGTTCTGCCAAAAACCGTCACAAACAGGGTTTCAATTGAAGCAGGTTCTACTTTTGGCTGGGAAAGATATGTTGGGACGGAAGGTACTGCAATCGGAATTGATACTTTTGGAGAATCAGGTCCTTATGAGGAATTGTACGAGCATTTTGGAATTACATCAGAAGCGGTAGTGAAGGCTGTTTTAAGATAAATTATCTAAGTCACTGAATGCTTATTTCATTGGCCGGTGAACGCAGGTAAAGGTAACATCATCCAGAGGGCTAACATCACCAATAAAAGCTTCTAAAGAAGATTGTACTTTATTGACGATAGTTTTGGCATGCAGCGAACCATAAATCTCCATAAGCGATTCAATGCGTTCTTCGCCGTATTCTTCTTCGCGATCATTTCGTGATTCGTTCAATCCGTCAGTATAAAAAAGTACCGAGTCCCCCGGCTTGAACTGAAATTTTTTCACCTCAAGATTTTTATCCAAGAGTTTGTTGGATGTCATCCCTAAAGCAAAACCATTTGATTTCAGCTTAAAAGTGGTATCGCGTTCTTTGTTGTAATAAATGGGAATATTATGTCCGGCGCGGGTGTATTCGAAATGATCTTCATCCTTAGGGAAAAAAGCCGCGCAACCCGTTACAAAGGTTTTGTCTTTCCTGTTACTTTTAATGTAATTATTCAGCTGTAGAAACAATTCCTTAGGGGAAGGATGGTCTTTTTCGATAATCAGTTTTACCAAAGCCTGAAGCCTCACCATATATAAAGCCGCGCTCAATCCTTTTCCGGAAACATCAGCAATAATTACATAGGTTCCGCGCTCGGTTTCGATTACATCCAGGTAATCACCGCCAACTTCTTTAGCGGTATGAGCGAAAGAGTATACTTCCATGTCTTTTTTATTGAGGGATGTGCCCGGTAACAAGCTTAACTGTATTTCTCTGGCAAGATCAATTTCTTTTTGAACATCGGACTTTTCCAGAAGCTCAATCAACAAAAGCATAAACATAGACAGGAATCCAAAAGGAAGAAGAAGATCACCAATTAAAAAATATTCAATGATTCCGAAAAAGCTGAGCAGGTAATACGCTACAAAACTGACCGAACCCAATCCAAAAATCAGCCGTCTCGTTGGGTTCAATCGTTGAGTCAAATCAGAAAAAAGTCGGAGAAACTTCACATGCCCCGGAAGATGTTCGCCCTGCTGGCGTTCGATATCTTCAACTGCTTCCTTATATACCAGTTTAAGGCGGTCGGTATCGGCGGTAAGTTCTTTCGAAAAGCGTTCACGGCTCATCCCCGAAACATATTCTTTATAGAATTTCTTGGTGCCGTATCCTGATTGTGCTTCGTTTTTTAAACTCAAAAGTGCCCGATCTTTATTTTAGAAGTTGAGAAGGTATTCGTAATAATACTCAAAAAGTTCAGATTCTTAATACTAAAGCTCAAATCCCTTAACCAGTTTTTCACGGAGTTTCGCCTTAGCACTGTCCTCAATAAAAGCCGCATCAAGCGCAGAATGGTTACATCGTAGGAAATGAGATAAATCCCAGCCAAAAAACTTATTTAAGGATTCATATTCCTGCTTTAAAGTAACATTCGAAAGCGATCGCCCGTCTGTGTTTATCCCCATAGAAATTCCTTTTCGATAGATTTGATCCACAACATGTTCTTTCATGGAGGCATAAACACCGGTTTGAAGGTTACTTGTAGGGCAAATCTCCAAGTGAATGTTATTATGAATGATGAAATCTACGAGCTCTTCATCCTCTACGCTTCTTACGCCGTGTCCGATTCGGGAAGGATTTAGTCCATTCAACGTTTCCCAAACACTTTCAGCGCCTCTTGCTTCCCCACAATGCGCAGTACAAGGAATGTCATGCGCATGTGCATATTCGAAAGCTTTTTTGTGATTCTCAACAGGAAGTAATTCATCGGCGGCTATATCAAAACCCACAACGCGGCTGCCTTTGAATTCCTCAGCCAGCAGGACGGTTTCCATACTTTCTTCTTCACTAAAGTTGCGGAGTGTACACAAAATAATTCCCGCCTGAACTCCTGTTTCCTCAATACCAGCTTTACAAGCTTCATCCACAACTTGTACCACTTGTTGTGCTGTAAGTTCTTTTCTTATGTGCTGAAGCGGTGCAAAACGGATTTCAGCATAAATAACATTGTCCTTTTTAAGCTGCTTGAATAAATCGAGCGTAACCAACCGCAGCTGTTCTTCGGTTTGCATGATTTCTATACTGGCCTGAGCACATTTTATATACTCCTGAAGACTTGCACAATTTGCCGGGGCAATAAAATCCCGCTCATAATCTTCTATGGTGATGGATGGTTTTAGTTTCTTCACCACCTCAAAGCTCAATGAGCAGTCAAGATGCAAATGAAGCTCAATTTTTGGTAGATCATCGTAATTCATGCTGCGTTTCTTTAGTTAAAATGCACAAGTTATATTCGTAATTAGAATCAAAAAAAATTAGTTTCCGACCCTACTTAATGCCGCTAAAATAACAGATTCAATGTCTAAAAAACTTCTCTTTTTGCTGGATGGAATGGCGCTTGCTTACAGGGCACATTTTGCTTTTATAAACAGTCGTTTAAAAAACACGGAAGGCATTCCAACCGGTCCCATTCTTGGTTTTGCGAATACGCTTGAGAAAATGCTTGAAGAAGAAAAACCAACTCACATAGCCGTTGCCTGGGATACTCATGCTCCAACCTTCCGGCACGTAAAAGATGATTCTTATAAAGCGAATAGGCCTCCTCAACCCGATGAATTAAAGATCGGAATACCATTGATCAAGGAAATGGTTGAAGCGTGGGGAATAAAATGCATAGAAAAAGTTGGCTACGAAGCGGATGATATTATCGGAACCATCGCAAGTGATGCAAATGCCGAAGATGTAGATGTAATGCTGGTAACGCCCGATAAAGACTTTATGCAGTTAGTGCATGATCATATCCGGATGATGAAGCCAGACAATAACAACGGCGGTTTTAATATCATAGACCGCGAAGGAGTAATGGATTATTTTGGGGTATATCCAGAGCAAGTGATTGATGTTTTGGCAATAATTGGTGATACATCGGATAACATTCCAGGGGTTCCGGGAATCGGGAAGAAAGGAGCTCCAAACCTGATAAAAAAGTATGGTTCTTTGAAAGCGGCAATTGAGGCTGCACCCGAAATATCTGCCAAACGGCAGCGTGAGGGTTTAATGAATTTCGCTGAGCAGGCGTTACACGCGCAGGAAATGGTTACCATAAAAACTGATGTTCCAGACATCCCCGCCTGGAAAGAATTTGAATGGGAAGGGCAAGACAGAAAAGAACTGGGTGTATTTTTTAAGCGGATGGAATTTCGAACGCTTGCTAAAAAATATTCTGTGGGAGAGGAAGGAGCTTTTGCTCCAAAGGCTGAAAAACAAGGCGATCAGGTTGACCTTTTTGGTTCATATCAAGAAGAAACTCCACGGCAACAGCTTAACGAGAAAAAAGTAAGATATGAGCTTATAAATACCATGGAAGGTGTTAAAAAGCTGGTAAACAATCTCATTGCCCACGATGAATTTTGCTTTGACACGGAAACAGACAGTCCTGATCCCGTGTGTGCAAACTTAGTGGGAATTTCATTTAGTGCTACATCGGGAACCGCCTATTATATACCGGTTAATGTGGAAGGCGGCTTAGATGAGAAGGAAGTAATGGAAGAGTTGCGGCCACTTTTTGAAAATCCTGAGAATTTAAAAGTAGCCCATAATTATAAGTTTGATTATTTGATGTTGCTGCGTTCCGGCATCAAAATTCAGGGCAAAAAGTTTGATACCATGATTGCCGCTTATTTAATTGACGCTAATCAGCGGCTGAAAATGGATGAACTTTCAAAAAGCTTGCTCGATTATGAGCCGGTTCCTATTGAAAGCCTGATTGGGAAGGGAAAGAATAGAAAGTCGATGGCAGATTTAACGCCCGAAGAAGTCTATCTCTATGCCTGCGAAGATGCAGACATTACGCTTCGTTTGTACGAAATCCTGAATAAGCGCCTTGAGAAAGATGAACTTCGGGAAATTGCCTTCAGGGTAGATTTTCCGCTGTCAGAAGTACTTGCAGAAATGGAATTTAAAGGCATTAAACTGGATGTGGAAATGTTGACAGAATTCTCCAAAGACCTGGAGAATGATTTGAAAGAATTGGAATCCACTATCTATGAAAAAGCAGGGGAAGAATTCAACATAAATTCACCCCAACAATTAGGAGTTATTCTTTTTGATAAACTTGGCCTACCGGCTGGTAAAAAGACAAAAACAGGCCAGTATTCAACTAATGAAGCGGTTCTTACCACGCTTGCCGCGAAATACGAAATCCCTCAAATAATTCTGGATTACCGCCAGCTTACTAAACTGAAATCTACTTATGTAGATGCACTTCCGGCTATCATAAACGAAGAAACCGTTCGAATTCACACTGAATTCAATCAATGTGTGGCGGCTACGGGAAGGTTGAGTTCTTCCAATCCAAACCTGCAAAATATTCCGATACGAACAGATCGTGGGCGTGAAATTCGGAAGGCTTTTATTGCGGAAGATCGATTTAAAATTTTATCTGCTGATTATTCCCAGGTAGAACTTCGGGTAATTGCGCATATCGCTAACGATAAAGCGATGATAAAAGCCTTTAATAATGATGAAGACATTCACGCCAGAACAGCGAAAGAGATTTTCGGGTTGACCTCTTTGGACGAAGTAACTCAAGATCATCGCAGGAAAGCCAAGGAAGTGAATTTTGGAATTCCTTATGGTGTAAGCGCATATGGATTGGCATCTCGTTTAGGAATTGAAAATGGCGAAGGAAAGGAAATGATCGATCAATATTTCGAGCGTTTTCCAAAAGTTCTTGATTACATCAACGAGACGAAAGAATTCGCGAGAGAGAATGGTTTTGTGAAGACACTAAGCGGAAGGAGACGGTACGTTCCTGATATCAAATCAGGAAACTGGAACATCCGGGGATTTGCCGAACGTGTTGCGATAAATATGCCCATACAAGGAACTGCAGCCGATATTATCAAAATAGCGATGATAAATATTCATCATTGGCTTGAAGGAAATAAGAAGAAGAGCCGAATGCTTTTGCAGGTTCATGATGAATTGGTTTTTGAAATTCATGAGACGGAACTGGAAGAAGTTCCTGCTAAAATCGAAGAACTGATGGAGTCGGCTTATTCGTTAGATGTTCCGCTTAAAGTGGATATGGGAATCGGGAAAAACTGGCTCGAAGCGCATTAAAATTTAAGGTCAGTCTTAAAAATCATCCCAAAGCTCAAATATAAAAGCATTATCTTTGCTGGGTAATTCAAAACAAAATTTATTTAGATGATCTCTCGCTACTCTCGAAAAGAAATGTCTGATTTATGGTCTGATGAACAACAATTTCAGGCTTGGCTGGATGTAGAACTTGCCGCTTGTTGGGCATGGTCAAAATTAGGTAATATTCCTTCAGAGGATGTAGATAAGCTGTACGAAAAAGCTTCTTTCGATATCAATCGAATTTTGGAAATTGAAGCTGAAACACGGCACGATGTTGTCGCTTTTACACGAGCAGTTTCGGAATCTTTGGGCGATGAAAAGAAATGGATTCATTACGGCCTTACCTCAACTGATGTCGTAGATACGGCTTGGGGAGTGCGGCTAAAAAAGGCCAATGCGATTTTGTTAGATGATTTAGAGAAGATTATTCGGGTGCTTGGGGAGAAAGCGAAGGCTCACAAGCATACCATAATGATGGGACGCACCCACGGAATTCATGCCGAGCCAACTACTTTCGGCTTAAAATGCGCATTGTGGTACGCGGAGATGAATCGGAATCTTGAGCGTTTTAAAGCTGCGGCGGCCGATGTTGAATTTGGTAAACTATCTGGCTCTGTAGGTACTTTCGCGAATATTCCACCGGAAGTTGAGGAATATACCTGTGAGAAATTAGGTTTGACTCCTGCGCCAATTTCAACACAAACTTTGCAGCGCGACCGCCATGCCGCGTATTTATCCGCAATCGCGTTGATTGGATCTACAATGGAAAAAATTGCGGTTGAAATTCGGCATTTACAGAGGAGCGAAGTTCGTGAAGCAGAAGAAGCATTTCGGAAAGGGCAGAAAGGTTCCTCATCTATGCCGCATAAACGAAATCCAATTAGCTCAGAAAATATTTCGGGATGTGCCCGTGTTCTTCGTGGTTATATGATTACTGCTTTTGAAAACATTCCACTTTGGCACGAACGGGATATTTCTCATTCATCCGCGGAAAGGATAATATTGCCAGACGCTACGATTTTGCTCGATTACATGCTAAGCAGGTTTGCCGGTGTAATCGAAAATCTGGTTGTGTTTGAGGATAATATGGAAGCGAATATCTGGAAAACACAAGGGCTGGTATTTTCTCAGCGGGTGTTGCACAAACTCATTGATAAAGGGATGCCGCGCGAACAAGCATACGACACCGTTCAGCCACTCGCAATGAAATCATGGGAAGAACAAAAATTGTTTAAGCCGATTATAGAAGCGGATTCTACAATCCAAAAAACGTTATCTCAGGCTGAAATAGATGATGCTTTCGATCTTATTCATCACACCAGAAACGTAGACTTTATTTTTGAAAGAGTGGGATTGGGAGAAAAGAAAACTACCTGAACTGCTTAACTAATTCCCAGCGTTTCACTTTTCCGGTAGGAGTTTTGGGAAATTCTTTAACCACTTTTAGTTCTTTGGGAATTTTGAAATCAGTTAAAATCTCTTTCAATTGGCTTCTTATTTCTTCCAATTCCGGAGTTTTACCGTTTTTAAGGGTAACAACCGCGGTAACTCTTTCTCCCCATTCTTCATCAGGAACTCCAATCACGATGGCTTCCCGAATAGTTGGTAGCTTTTCCATGGCCTCTTCAACTTCAAATGGATTTACATTTTCTCCGCCTGAAATAATTAAATCAGTTCTTCGGGATTCTATGAAAAGATGCCCAAATCCATTTAAATGACCATAATCGCCCGTATAGAACCATCCTTTTTTATCAAAGCGGCCCTCGTTGTCTTCTTTATGATAATAGCCGTCAAACACCTGTGGGCCTTTCAGCCACAAAAGCCCCGACTGATTTTTACCGAGTACTTTTCCATTTTCATCACGAATTTGCATCTCGTTAGGAGGGAAGGGTTTTCCAACACTTTTCAACGGTGTATACATCCCTGAAGGAGTAGACAACGGATTAGCGATTATTTGCGCACAGGTTTCCGTCATTCCATAACTGAAAACGACAGGGATTCCCCGTTCTGCGGATTTCCTCAGTAAATCTTCCGTGATGGGCCCGCCTCCCAGTAACACCGATTTAAACGCCCTGTGCGTTTTGAAAAAAGGATCTTCAAGCAAGCGTTTTACCATTGTTGGAACCAAAGAAGCGGCATGAAACCGGGTATTTTCGCTCAAAAATTCTTTTACCATTTCTTCGTGAAATTCCTTTAAGCGATATATCGCTGAGCCATAAATCAGGGAACGCAAGATTATCGATATACCACCAATATGATTTAAGGGGAGGCAAAGCAGCCAAAAATGATTAGGCTCTGGTTTAAAATTCAGGGAAGAAGCTTTTGCTGCGGAAATTATTTGCCGGCGTTTCAAGGGAACTATTTTCGCTTTTTTTGTAGTGCCAGAGGTAAAGAAATACCCAAAGACTTCCGAATCCTTAATCTTCGCTGGATCGGGTAATTCCATATTCCTGATATCGTGGGTAAAAGCGTTCAGGAAAAAATTTTCATCCATGTAAACGACATTATCACCTTCAAGCCGTTTACGATTTTGGGTATCGGAAAAAATCAAAACCGGTTTAAGTTCCTCGAGGTATTCACTCAGATCATCTTTTTTAGTCTTTGGGCTTATCGGGATGAAAGGAATTCCAAGTTTCCAGCATGCTGCTATGGCAAAAATCAGCATGTCATTTGACTCTGAAAGAAAAGCTACGGGCTGGGAAAGTGAATCTGCTTTGGAGCTCACAATATCTTTGAAGTATGCGGTAAACCTCTCCAAATCACTATAGGTGTACATTCCATCTTTAGAAGACAGAAAAACCGAGTGCTTTTCATTCTTCTTAAACTCAAACATATGCAAACGCGACTTATACATTTACTCCTGAATTTCCTCTAATAATTTAAAATCAACTGATACACCTAAACCCGGAGAATTAGGGAATTGCACTATACTTTCATCAATCCAACTGTTGCGGCCAACATCATGTTTGAAAAAAATACCGGTAGCTAACCCTTGGGCAAAATCTGAATCCCCTAAACCTGAACTCAAAACAGCTATTGCGGATCTTGCTATTGCACTTTCCATGCCCGTGGTAAAAACTACTTTTATATTATGAGAACTTGCCATGCTTTTTGTTACAAAAATATTTTTAAAAGAGCCCAAGAGAGTTGGCTTCAAAATCAGTACATCTACTATTCCCGCTTTTGATAGCCGGAAAGCATCGGTTTTGTTCCTAACCGATTCGTCTGCCGCAATGGGTATTGTAGTTGTTTTTTTTACATTTCTCAAACCTTCAAAATTTTCTTTTGAAATGGGTTGCTCGCAGTACTCAATTTTGAGAGTATCCATCTTTTTAAGGTGATATATGGCCTCCTCAACTTCCCAAGCCTGATTAGCATCAATGCGAATTTTTACGTGGGGAAATTGATGCCGAAGTTTTTTCAACAACTGAAGTTCACGATCAAAATCCTGTCCCAATTTCACCTTCAATGTATTGAAGCCTTTTTTGATTAGAACTTCAGCATTTTTCAAGGCCTTTTTTTCATCCTGAAAAGAAAGAGTTGCGTTAGCGGAAACACCGGAAGGATTTTTCTTCTTAAATAAAAATTCGTGCAAAGTTATATTTGCTTTCTTAGCTGCGAGATCGTGAATCAATGAATCTAAACCAAAACTTAAAGAGGGAAATCCGTGTATCTTCTCCAATACCTCCAGCATTTGATTGGCTGTATCATTTTGCAAACTTAGTTCCAGCGTTGAGCGGTTCATTTTCAGCACATCTTCTACCTGAGATAGCGTTTCTTCGGAGAATCCGGGCAGGGGGGCAACTTCACCAAAAGCCATAATATCGCCTTCAGTATAAACCAGAACAATGCCTTCCCTGTACTCATATTCATTCCCGAAAACAGAAAAAGGTTTTTTAAATGGAAGGCGGTATGTATAGTATTTAAGCATCAACCTAAAATAATTCCAAGCGAAAGGAGAGTCCCAAAAAGGAGCATAAATCGGGCGGTTTGCTCAAGCATTGCATTCAGATTCATCTTGTTTTTTTCAGTCCAGATTTTGTAGGCGTGGTAAATGGCTAAAGGCAAAATCACAAAAGGAAGCAAAACTCCAATTTCGTATTTCAATACAAAATAAAAATGTGGTGGAATAGAGAAGGCAATCGCAAGCATCAGTGCGTATTCGAATTTTAAAGCTCCTTCACCAAAAATAACCCCAAGTGTTTTTTTGCCCGATTTTTTGTCCTGCTCCACATCCCGCAAATTATTAACCACTAAAATGTTGACGCATAAAGCGCCTACGGCAAGAGATGCCCAAAAAGATTCTTCCGACCACTCAAAAGCATTGATGTAGTAGGTAGTCATCACGGCCACCAATCCGAAGAAAATGAACACAAAAACGTCTCCAAGTCCATTATAGCCAAGAGGGAACGGCCCGCCGGTATAAAGAATTCCAAACACCAAAGAAAGTATACCAATGAAGAGTACAATCCAGCCAGCCGCCCAAACCAAATATAAACCGAGAAAAAAAGCTAAGGCCATGGTGATAATAGTAGCCCGCAGCATTTTTTTTGGGGTGATGAGTCCGGCAGCCGTAGCGCGCCGAAAGCCAATACGTTCATCTGTATCAGAGCCTTTGATGAAGTCGAAATAGTCGTTGGCAAAATTTGTTCCAATTTGTATAAGGAAAGCACAGGCAAGAGCCACTATGGAATTTGTCCAGGACATATGGCCGTGATTCCAGGCAAGAGTTGCACCAACTAAAACGGGAACAAAAGCTGCGGCTAAAGTTTTTGGTCGGGCTGCTTCAACCCAAAGCACGAATGTTTGCTTATTCAAATGTTCAAATTTTTCATTTATGTATGTGGAATACTTTTTTGAAAAGATAGCATTTTTGGCTCCGGCTTAAAAAAATGAAGTGCAGGCCTTTACTGGTAAAATTATTTAAGCGAAAAGGGATAGATACCAGTAAAAGACAAATATTATTTAACTAAAATGCGTGATAAAACTTTTCTATTTAATTGTTGATAAATAAAATCCTAAATTATTTGTGCATTCAGCTAATTTACTTTTATATTTGGAGCGCATTGATTAAAAATCTCATCAAAAATCATTCTTTCTAAGATATGAACAAGCCAACTCAACGATATGATAATTTAGCGGCCGCGCAGAACTTCAGGCCGGGCAAGGCAAATAATTCCAACATGGAAATTGCTGAAATATTTGGGCAAAACACGCTTACGTTAGACAAACTTCAGGAGAGATTGCCGAAAGCAACCTGGAAAGATTTGCAAAGAACAATTGATGAAGGTCAGATTTTAAATATTGATGTAGCCGATGCGGTTGCTCTCGCCATGAAAGACTGGGCCACCGAGAAAGGAGCTACTCATTACACACACTGGTTTCAGCCGCTTACGGGATCTACCGCTGAAAAGCACGACAGTTTTATCACGCCTAATCAGGGTGGCGGGGCAATGGCTGCTTTTTCTGGAAAGGAGCTTATTCAGGGCGAGCCTGATGCGTCCAGTTTTCCGAGTGGGGGATTAAGAGCTACTTTTGAAGCACGTGGCTATACCGCATGGGATCCAACTTCTCCGGCTTTTCTTATTGAGAATCAGAATGGAACATACCTGTGTATTCCCACCGCTTTTGCTTCATGGAAAGGAGAGGCGCTTGATCATAAGACTCCCTTGTTGCGGTCGCTTGATGCACTCAATAAATCCGCTTCTGCCGCTTTAGGTTTGTTCAATGAAACTACAAAAAGAGTGGTATCAACGGTTGGCTGCGAGCAGGAATATTTTTTGATTGATCAGGAGTTTGTATATCGCCGCCCTGATATTTTAACCTCGGGACGTACGCTTGTTGGCGCAAAACCCCCGCGCGGACAGGAACTCGACGACCACTATTTTGGCTCAATTCCAGAGCGTGTTCTTTCTTTTATGTTAGATGCCGAGAGGGAGTTGTATAAGCTCGGAATTCCCGTAAAAACCAGGCACAACGAAGTGGCTCCAAGTCAATATGAAGTTGCACCGATTTTTGAAACTGCCAACGTTGCCGCCGATCATCAGCAGCTAATGATGATGGTGCTAAAGAAAGTAGCCAAGAAATATGGGCTGGAATGTTTGCTCCACGAAAAACCATTTGACGGCTTAAATGGAAGCGGAAAGCATTTAAACTGGTCGATGAGTACCGCTGAAGGTGCAAACCTTCTGGAGCCGGGAGATAACCCGCATTCGAACATGCAGTTTTTATTTTTCTTTACATCGGTTCTGCTGGCCGTTTATCGCCATCAGGATTTGTTGCGAGTTTCTGTAGCTTATGCAGGCAACGATCACCGCTTGGGGGCAAATGAAGCGCCACCAGCTATTATTTCTGCTTTTATTGGCGATCAGCTTGGGGATATTATTGAGCAGCTTATTAACGGAGGCGCCAAAAGCTCTAAACAAGGAGGCCTTCTTGGATTGGGAACTCCGGTTCTTCCATATCTTCCAAAACATGCGGGTGACAGAAATCGAACTTCGCCATTCGCCTTTACGGGAAATAAGTTTGAGTTCCGTGCGCTGGGATCAAGTCAGTCGCCGTCGTTTCCAATGGTTGTGTTAAACACAATTGTTGCCGAAGCCATTGAGGATATGACATCCGATCTAAAAGAGGCAATGGAAAAAGACACGATTGAAAAAGCTCTTGCAAAAGTTCTGCGAGCCAGGCTCAAAGAATGTAAGCCCATCATTTTTAATGGTGATGGTTACGCTGACGCATGGCAAAAAGAAGCTGCGGAAAGAGGACTTCATAATTTCAAGACTACTCCCGATGCACTGCCGCACTTGAATAGCAAAAAGAATACGGAGCTTTTCAAAAAATTCAATGTGATGTCGAAGAAAGAAATTGATTCGCGCCTTGAAATATGGACCGAGCAGTATATCACAACCCGAACGATTGAGGTGGATACGATTGAGTCTATCGCCAAAACAATGATTTATCCGGCTGCAGTGCGTTATATCGCTGAATTGGGTGAGGCTACACAGCAATCGGCATCGGCTGGATTTGATAATTCAGGGTCTAAAAATATGCTTGAAAAGGTGAATAACGGCCTCAATAAACTCGGTGCAGCTTTGGATAAACTTGCTGAAAAGCAGGCTAAATTCAAGTACAAAAATGTTTCTGATCATGCTTCAAAAGTAGAGTCAGAAATATTGCCGATTATGACGGAAATTCGAGATTCTATTGATTATCTGGAGCGTTATGTAGCCGATGATTACTGGCCGCTTCCAGTTTACCGCGAAATGCTTTTCATTAAATAAAGGCATTATTTTATAGAGGGTTAAAACCCCGTTTTCGAAAGAAGGCGGGTTTTTTTATGGTGATACTTGTATTCTTTATTAGAAATTAAGGTATAATCATCAGTTTACTGGATATTTAATACCGATGTATTATATTGAATAACCTGTCAACAATAATAATTCATATGAAAATAAAATCTACCATTATACTTTTATGTGGAATATGTTTCATAGTTATTTATGGAACTACTATAGCGCTTGCGCAAACTCAGGGAATAGAGAAGCACACCCATAAAGAGAGAAAAGGTATTTTCTTTCAGAACCAAAAAGCTCCTGTCCATTTAAGTACCGCTAAATTGAAAGCTAAAGCTGATCATGATATATCGGAATGGCTCGAGCAATTTTATAGCGAAGAAGATTGGTATAATTCTTATAAATCAGTTTATGAATATAGTACCGATCGTCTCACAATTATGAGTACAAGTTATTATTTCAACGAAGCTGAAGAATGGGAAGAAACGGGTGATTTGACAATGGTATTTAGCGAAGAAGGATATCCTCTTAGCTTTGAAACGACCTATGATAACTCTAACGGATGGTTTAACGAGTATTTTTATTATAGTGAAAACGGCCGTCTTGATTCAGTTCTGTTTGAGGATTCATATGATGGAGATTTGGAACAAGGTAAAATTGAGCTGAATTATATAACAGATGATTCTATAAGAGTGGTGTCTTTAGAAGATGGTGAGACCTTCGAAGAAGGTTATTTTTTGATGAAAGATGGAAATTTCATCGAAGTATATGATGATGGCGAATATAAAGATCGCTATACCTACTACGGAGTGACCTTAAATGATTTTCTCAAAGGTTTAGGTGATGATTTTTTTTTCTATGACTATTTAGAAGAGGAATACAATGAAGAAACGCAGAGTTGGATTCCGTACGGAAGAGGTACTTATTCAGAAGAAAATGGAAGGGTAACAGAATTTCTTGAGGAATGGTATTCCGAAACAGAAGAGCAGTTCTATCCTGATTTTCTCAAAACATTCCAATACGAAGGTGAAGTAATTACAGATATACTGGAAATGTATAACGGGGGTTCAATGGAGAACCCGGAATGGATGCAGGAGTACCGAAATCTAATTACTTATGGAGGTACCGTTAGCAATGAGGATGAAAGTGAGGTTGCCAGTGCTTTCAAACTTGCACAGAATTATCCAAATCCCTTCAATCCCACTACAACTATAGCTTTTACAGTACCGATTTCTGGTGAGGTACAGTTGAAAATCTTTAATATTATTGGAGCAGAAGTAGCCGGGTTGATTAACACGTATACTCATGCCGGCAAACATTCTGTTGTTTTCGCTGCTTCAGCATTGCCAAGCGGTGTTTATTTTTACAGGCTAACAGCGCCGGGATTTAGTGAAGTGAAATCAATGACACTCATTAAGTAGCACTTTTGCCACAACTGATTTAAAACCTCGTTTTCGAAAGTAGACGGGGTTTTTTACTTTCAATCAAAAAATGAAAGAAATAAGCTGGAGCGAATTTGAGCAGGTTGAATTAAGAACAGGAACTATTACAGAGGCTGTCCCTTTTCCTGAGGCAAGAAAACCCGCGTACAAACTCATAATAGATTTTGGAGATGAAATCGGAAGCAAGAAATCCTCTGCTCAAATAACGGGTCTTTATAGCCCTGAAGATTTAATTGGAAAACAGGTAATTGGCGTTGTGAATTTCCCGCCAAAACAAATTGGGCCTTTCATCTCGGAGTGTCTTATAACTGGTTTTCCCGATGCTGATGGCAACATCGTGCTCGCGATTCCCGATAAATCTGTCAAGAATGGGATGAAACTTTTTTAGCGGAAATAAGCTTAGTAGCCATAAAAAAGATATTCATTCCCTATAAATTTATTCGATGATAAGGCTATTAACTCTTTCTGTATTTTGCTTCGCTATTTTAATTTCCGCACCTGCCCAGGAAATTTCCTATCCGGAAAAAAATGATCGGCTTTCAACTTTTACATTAATAATCGAGGGTTTCAAAGTTGCAGAAGGAGAGGTGAGAATTGCCTTGTTTGACTCAGAGAAAAATTATAACCGAAAAGACAATCCGCTCCATGCAGTTGTCCTTACTGTGGATGATACAACTCAAAGCTGGGATGCCGAAGACTTGCCTTTTGGTGAATATGCCATTGCTGTATATCACGATAAAAACAAAAATGGCAAACTGGATTCGAACCTCCTTGGAATCCCAAAAGAAGACTATGGATTTTCAAATGATGCCCGGGGAAAATTTGGGCCTGCTTCATGGCAGGATGCTCATTTTACTATTTCTTCCAAAGAAGACAGCATGTTGATCACTATAAAATAAGCTAAGCTGTTTCGCTTCAATGGTTTGCAAGAAACCATCTTTTTCTACATATTCCAATTACACATTAATTCTAATTGGAGTATTTATGGAAAATGTACATAGTGAAATGTCTGCTGTTGTTATGCCACTGAAAGAGTGGGTGATTACTGTGGTAATTTCGTTGATACCAATGGTTAATTTTATAATGCTGCTTGTATGGTCTTTTAGCGACAGCATCAATCCAAGCAAGAAAAACTGGGCGCGTGCAACACTGATCGTTTTTGCGATAGTATTTGTGGTATATCTTCTATTCGCATTCATCTTTATGGGAGTATTAATGTCGGCTGGAGGATTAGACTCAATGTAGATTACGAATCAATGATATCCTGTTTCGATCAAAAAGAAACCCTGTTCCGCAGGGTTTCTTTATGCAGGAGATTTTATCTCACATCATTCAGTTCAGGGAATCGCTGAAAAACGGATTGCGCAAAAGGGCAGAGTGGCAGCACTTTTAGATTATTTGACCGGGCGAACTCAACAGCATGAAAAACCAGCTGCTTTCCATAGCTTTTTCCGCGGTTTTCATCAGAAATCTGTGTGTGGTCGATGATAATCTTATCTGCTCCGGCCTTTGAGTAAGTCAATTCTGCGGTTCGTTTATTCTGATCGTTGAGAATGAAAAATGCGCCTTTCGTCTCTGATTCTTCGTGTTGAATGTTCATTTGGTGATGCCTGAAGTTTTAAGATGGAGAACGTTCAAATTTATCAAAATCCGGTTTACGTTTTTCGAGGAATGCATTGCGGCCTTCCTGTGCTTCATCAGTCATATAAGCCAAACGTGTGGCTTCACCGGCAAAAACTTGTTGCCCAACCAAACCGTCATCAATTAAATTAAAGGCAAACTTGATCATCTTAATTGCGGTCGGACTTTTCGCTAAGATTTCCTGGGCCCAGTCATAAGCCGTTTCCTCAAGCTGATTATGAGGCACCACTTTATTCACCATTCCCATCTCAAAAGCTTCCTGAGCGGAATAATTTGCACCAAGAAAGAAAATTTCACGCGCTCTTTTCTGCCCCACTTGTCTGGCTAGTAAAGCCGAGCCAAAACCCCCGTCAAAACTTGCGACATCGGCATCTGTTTGTTTGAAGATTGCGTGTTCCTTACTGGCAATGCTAAGATCGCAAACCACGTGCAAACTATGCCCGCCGCCAACTGCCCAGCCGGGAACCACGGCGATTACCACTTTTGGCATAAACCGTATGAGACGCTGAAGCTCCAAAACATTTAGCCTCGCAATTCCATCTTCAGCTTTATAACCGGTTTTATCCCGAACATTTTGATCTCCGCCTGAGCAAAAAGCATACTTTCCATCATTGGCGGGGCCTTCTCCGGTCAACAAAACCACTCCGATTGAATTATCCTGCTGCGCATCCGAAAAGGCTTCATACATCTCAAACAGTGTTTTTGGGCGAAAAGCGTTCCGGATATCCGGGCGGTTAAAAGCGATACGCGCAACGCCGTTTAATTTTTTATAGGTGATGTCCTGGTAATCCTTAACCGTTTCCCAATTCATAATGTGCTGTTGTTTTGAATGAAAGATTTCAAAATACTGACCAGTTTTTCCGGTTGATCCAAATGTACACGATGTCCCGAATCTTTAACAATGTGAAAGGCAGAATCTTCGATTTCTTTTTGCATCTGTTGGTTGATGTGAAGAAACTTTGAATCCGTTTCTCCTGCAATAAGCTGTACAGGAATTTTAAGTTCTGAAAGCCGATTCCGAAGGCAAGGCATAATTCCAGTTCCAAAGCCAAGCAAGCTGTTCGCCATCCATAACGGATTTTGATTTCCCTGCACTTCATAAAGCTGGTTCAGAAGTTTTTCAGGAGCTTTGTCAGATTCTAATAGGGGCATGGATTTCCACTCTTTTAAAAAGCCCTCAAAATTACCCATAATCTGGTCAGATTTCTGGGCGTCAAAAGATTGGCGAGCCTGCCGTTCAGTTTCATCCTCAATACCAAAGGTGCTGCTTTCGAGTATTAATCCCTGGAAAAGATCGGCGCGGTGCAATGCAAGCTGCAAAGCTAATCTTCCTCCCATGCTATAGCCATATAAAAATAAGGGGAGATGCAGTTGTTCACTGATTAATTTGGTGATATCCGCCACTTGTTCCTTCGCAGAAAATCGGTAGTGAAGTTCGGCGCCATCGGTAGAGCCATGTCCCAAAAGATCGATTGTGATGGGATTGCAGAATTTTTTTAGTGATGGAATCAGGTGCCGGAAATTTTCACCGCTTCCTAAAAAACCATGCAGCAAAACGAGGTAGGGAAAATCTTTTTTCTGCTGAAGTAATTCAAAATGATACGAGATGCCTCGAATTCGAATATTCATTAATTGTGCTTTTATGGCGCTTCAAAGTTCCAAAGTGATTGCCTTAGTTTCATAGAATCACCTGCGTCGGTGATACATTCCATTACATGCAATCCATTTTTTGAAATCAGGTTTCCAAAAGTTGTAGCGATTTGCTCAGGCCGGGAAACCAGTGTGTGATCAACTTTATGAGCCCTGCAAAGTACGGCAATACTCACCGATTGTGGTGTTTCAAAATAAGAAGTGTATGTTTTTTTGAAGGAATAAACCGGCAACATCCTGAAAATAGTGCCGCCGCCGTTATTCATCACAATAATAACCAACGGATGTTTAACAAGCTTGGCGCTTAACAACGCATTTGAATCATGTAAAAAAGCAATATCTCCAACAAAAAGAACTCCGGGTTTTTGCAGAGAAAGGCTCAGGCCAATAGCAGTAGAATTTATTCCGTCAATGCCAGCCGCGCCACGGTTGGTATACATTTTTTTCCCATCAAATTCACCAAAAAGTGATAAATCCCGCACCGGGAAGGAATTCGAAAGCATAGTGAACATCTTCTTATCAATGCCTTCACTAATTTTTGAAAAGACGTAACCATCCGTGATTGGAGTAGTGGGGTGAAGTTGTTCTTGGCGAAACTTCTTGAAATTTTTCTCCGCATCTTTCCAGATTTTCAGCCAACTCTTTTTTGCAGAACCGGTTACATCGGGAATTTCAAGTGGTGAACTCAATACAATTTGCTTATCAGAAGAAAGGCTGCCGTCCTGCCACTGGTAAGGATTCATAAATGAAATTTGAACCCTGTCTTCATCTTCAAGATAGTCGTTAACAGCCTTGCTTACAGGCAGCGAACCGAACCGTAAAATTAAGTCAGCATCAAGGTTTGATTGGTTTTCTTTGTTTTTTAGAAATCCATCAAACCCCTGAATAGTGTAACGTGATGAAGGAATATGTGAGCCAGGCTCGGCAAGCACTGGAGCATTCAATGCTTTGGCGAGCGAAGAAACAAAAGAGATTTGGTCATTCTTACATGTTGGCCCAACAACAATAAGTGGCCGTTCGGCAGAAACTAAATCAGACCAAAAAACCTCACCTAATTCTGTATTTCCCTTCTCTAAAACATATTTAGGAGAATCTTGTTGAGCTTCTTTTTCATTCTCTTTTTCCACCTGTTTCAGGAAACCAGCATCCGGCTCAAAAGGCTTTGAAAAGGGAAGATTTACGTGAGATACTCCACCTTTATTAGAGGCGCTTAGAAAAGCCTGAACCGCGGCTAATTGTATTCTTTTTTGTCCTTTTTTACTGACATCAGGTTCTCCGGCTTCATGAAAGAAAGCCGGGTAATCACCAAAAATTTTAATTTGGTCAATAGTTTGTGAAGCTCCAACTCCGCGATACTTTGGCGGACGGTCGGCACTGGCTATAATAAGAGGCGTTCCAGACTGAGCGGCTTCAATAACTGCGGGAAAATAATTTGCGAGCGCTGTACCTGATGTGCAAATTAACACCGCCGGAATTCCGGTCGATTTCGCCAGCCCCAAAGCTATAAAAGCTGCCGAACGTTCATCAATAATAACATGCTTTTTTATACCGGGATGAGCGGCAAAAGCAAGCGTTAATGCGGTAGATCTTGATCCGGGGGAGATAACCGCGTGCCGCACACCTTCAGCAAATAAAGACCGCACAAAAAGAGTACTCCAATGGAATGCGGCGTTTTGCGAATCACTTTCTTGCATATTCCAGAGCCGTTAGCATCGGTATAAACTTCAAATTTGTTTCTTCCCATTCTTTTTGGGGATTTGAATCCTCAACTATTCCACATCCCGCAAAAAAACGAGCTTCGTCTTTTTTAATTAACCCGCTGCGTATAGCCACCACAAATTCGCCTTCTCCCTTCGAGTTAATCCAACCAACAGGAGCTGCATACCATCCACGGTCGAAGTTTTCCAGCTTCTTTATGAAGGGCATGGCTTTCTCTCGGGGATAACCACCTACTGCTGGGGTAGGGTGCAATTTCGCCAGAACTTCGGTTCGAGAAACCCCAGCCTTAATCTTTGCCCGAACGGGGGTATATAAGTGCTGAACGTTACTCAGTTTTTTGATACCCGGAGTAGCAGGATGCTCAAGCAGTTCTGAATACCGCTGTAGATTTTCACCAATGGCATCCATCACAAAAGCATGTTCGTTCAAATCTTTTTGGCTGTGAAGTAATTCATGTTCTAAAACCGCATCTTCCGAAGCTGTTTTACCGCGGGAAATGCTGCCCGCAAGGCCTTCCGTCAACACATTGCGTTTATTGAAAGAAGCCAGCCTTTCGGGAGTACATCCTATAAAACTTGACTCCTCGTTTTGCCGGATCAAAAAGGAATAACAGTCGGGATATTGATTTCTGAGGTTATTCAGAATATATGTATCAGATATGGGTTCAGGTAATTGGACACGAAGGTCACGAGCCAGGACGATTTTTTTAAAAGCTTTTGATTTTATGAGATCCGTAGCGTTTTCTACGGAATTAATCCATCGTTGATACTCAGTAGAACGAGAATCAGGAATGGTGACTTTTGGGTGAGATTTTCTTAGGGGAGTAGAATAAGAGTCGGCTTTACAAACCTGGTCTAAATCATCGAGTGTTTTTAAAAAAGATGCGTAAATAGCTTTATTCGAATCACTTTTACAGAATTTCTTAGTAACTGTTAAGACTGTGAATTTGCCGTCTCTTACAATTACCCACTCCGGCAATGTAAATGAACCGGCTCCAAAATTTCGCCAGTCTTTACTTTTATTTTGATCGAAGAAAGAAAATCCACCCAATAAATGAACAGAAGCGAGGTGGTGCTTCAGGGTTGTGATATGATGAACTTTATTAATCAGCTCTTTACCAAGTAAGGAAGCATTTTTAAAGCGGTTTTTTCCGGAGGATTCCACTCGTTCCACAGAACCGGCGGCAACAATTGAGAATTTATCAATAGGCTTTTCCCAATAATACTGGAAAGCGTTTTTTTGAGCATGCTGCTCAAGGACGGCCAAAGGATCGATTTGTGGAATACTGATAGAAAAGGAGAGATACTCAATTTTGCTCTTGGTTGAGCTGGATTGAACAAATTGAATAGCTTCAGCAAGTTCTAACCTTGAAACCTGCTCCCTAAAACATTCTTTAACGTTATCCAAAATTGGCCCCTGCGTAAGTTGAAGCTTAATGCTGCATTTAGTTTTCAATAAAAATTGAAAATAAGGAATTAGTTATGGAAACACTAAAGGACCTGTTTTTTTCTTTTTGTTTGATAATGCAATGGAGTGAAGAGCGAAAGCAGTCATATTCTTATTTTCGGAATAACAAATATCCTTAATCACACAAATACATTCAATTCCTTTGCTTCAGATAGAATTTTTTCTTTGAAAGAACTATCAATATTGTTTAAATCAACAAGGTCCACAAGGTAGGGGAGATTACTTTCTACAAAATCCTGTTTTGCATCAGCAAGCTTCATAATTTGTAAGGCCGAACCACCACAATCAATGGCTATATCAATATCAGAGTATTTTTTTGCTTTTCCGGTTGCCCTGGAACCGAATAAAAGAATCCGACAACCATGAAAATTTTTTTCCAGAATCTGAAATAGAAGGATTGTATGCTTTTCTGAAAGATTCATTGCAGTTTTTGCTTCAACTGTTTCAGGAAATAATTAGCATCTTCAGAGAAATCTATAGCAAATTGATAAGTTTCTTCAGCGATTTTTTCATTATACGTATGACTTGTTAGATTTCTTGCTTTGTGATACCCAAACCAATTATCAGGATTATTTATCAAACCAATTTTTGCTGAATTTCGAAATATTTCTTTTATCTGGTGCTCTTCAATACCTGCAAATTCATTTAAATATCTCTTCATAAACTTCCATGACAGTTCAAAAGAATATTCAAATCGTTGTATAGTAGCATCCCGCACTATCTCATCATGGGGTTTTATTGCTAAAGCTTTTTCCAGAGAATGAAAGGCTTTTTCGAGAGGATCAATATTTAGTTTTGTTGACATGAACCAATTTACAATCCAAAGTTTAATTATAAAATATTGTAGTTAGAAAAACGCGAAAACCAGCATCAGGAAATCCATAATTCATTCCGCGTCGTCATTTCCGCCGCTTGAGTAGGGATTGTTGATTCCGTATTGAGTGGGATCATATTCAGCCAGTTCAAAAAAATAATTCCAGGCGGTTTCACTTTTCCCTTTATCATCAACCCAGGTTGGGTGACTTTGTTTGATGAGTCCCACCACGCGTTTGGCGTAAGAAACACGTTCTTCAGTGTCTTCAATGCGAGGGAGGGCGGCAATCATGAGATCGAGGTTATAGCCGCAATCAAAGTCTTTGGGTTTTTGCTGATATATGAACATTTTGAAATTCAAAAATTTAAGATGAGAACAATGCCTAAAAATAGCTGTTTAGGAGATGAGATTAAAGGATGATTGTTTTTTAAGTTGAAGGCTCTGATGATACTTGGGAAAACTCAATTTATCTTCTTTGAATACATGCCACTCGGTGAATTATTTCTTAGTTTTGCGGTTTAGTTAGAAAATCATTCATAAAATATTTCATGTATCACAATTCCATCCTGGAAACTATTGGAAATACTCCACTGATTAAGCTTAATAAAGTTAATGGAGGCTCAAAAGGAATTCTTCTTGCCAAGGTTGAATATTTTAATCCCGGCCATAGTATTAAAGATCGAATAGCCGTAAAAATGCTGGACGATGCCGAGAAAAACGGGCTGCTTAAACCCGGTGGAACTATCATAGAGGGAACTTCCGGAAACACGGGAATGGGTCTCGCTTTGGTGGCAGTAAACAGGGGATACAAGTGCATTTTTACGACCACGGATAAGCAAAGTCAGGCTAAAGTTGATATTCTGCGAGCGGTGGGTGCTGAAGTTATTGTTTGCCCAACAAATGTGGAGGCCGATCATCCCGACAGCTATTATTCGGTTGCGAAAAGATTGAGTCAGGAGATTCCCAATTCCTACTATCCAAATCAGTATGAAAATCTCAGTAATACCATTGCGCACTATGAAACCACGGGGCCTGAGTTGTGGGAACAAACAGAAGGGAAGATTACTCATTTTGTTGCCTCAATGGGAACTGGAGGAACAATTTCGGGGGCCGGTAAATTTTTGAAGGAAAAAAATCCCAACATAAAAATAATTGGGATTGACAGTGTTGGATCAGTTTATAAAAAGTATTTTGAAACCGGTGAGTTCGACAAGAATGAAATTAAGCCTTACATGACGGAAGGCATCGGTGAAGACATCATCCCGGGAACCATAAACTTTGATTATATAGATGAAGTTATCCAGATAAATGATAAAGATGGCGCTCTTGTTACACGCAGACTAGCAAGAGAGGAAGGATTGTTTGTTGGATGGTCATCTGGTTCTGCTGTGAAAGGCGCATTAAATTATATTGATGAACATCCTTTAGGAAAAGATGATATTATAGTGATCATTATGCCGGATAGCGGCTCGCGATACATTCCAAAAATTTATAATGATGACTGGATGAAAGAGCAGGGTTTCTTGTAGAGAAGCCGGTTCCAAATGAGATAAACGAATTCTAAATCAAAGACATAAAGTGATGGCAAAAAAAGATCAAACGTTAAATGCTGGTAAAATGGAAATTGAATTGAAGGAAGATGAGGCCGGCGGAACGTACTCGAACCTTGTGATGATTACGCATTCACCCTCAGAGTTTATTCTTGATTTTATAGCTGTTATGCCCGGCGTTCCAAAAGCTAAAGTCGTGAAGAGAATGATTCTTACCCCGGACCATGCCAAACGCTTAGCGGGTGCTTTAAATGATAATGTAATTCGTTACGAAAAAGAGCACGGTTCCATCAATACAAAAGACCGCACAGATATCCCGATGTACAGAGGCCCGCAACCAGAAGCCTAATTTTTTGAGGAAGGTTATTTTCTTGCCTGAATAAGCAGCCAAATTCCTAATACAAAAAAGGAGAGATGTGGAATGGTGGCCACAATAATGGGCGGAATAGTTCCATAGTAGCCAAAGGGCTCAATAATTTTCATGAAAGCCAGGTAAAGAAAACTGATGGTTAATCCTGCGGCAAGGTAAACTCCTTTTCCACCACGTCGCCTTACCGCTGCAAACGAAAAGCCAATAATTATCACTACAATTATCGATAAAGGATAAGCGAGCCTTCCGAAAAATTGAACTTGTGGGATTTCGATACCGCCGGCTCCGCTGCGTTCAATAGAGGCAATATAGTTCCATGCCTCTGGGTAGGTTAGCTGATAAATATCTGAAGTTGTACGTGCCAAATCTCTTGGAAAAACATTTATTACGGTATCTTTTTTGGGATAAGAAAATTCCGCGTATCCCGAGTCTGTGAATACCCGTTCTGTTACTCCATCTAATGTCCAGCTTTCGGTAGAATCTTGCCAGCTCATGCGTGTAGCTGTTGTGGTTCGGGAGATTTTTTTGTCGTCAAATTCAATAAACCGAATTCGATATGCAATCTGCTGATTGGCGTCAAAATAATTTACACGGAGCTGAGTATTGGGTGCCGGCTGTCGGTAAATATCACTCCTGTCAATTTTTTCGGATTTACTTTTTAGATATTTCTCTTCGAAAGCGATTCGTTTCTGATTAGAATTTGGAATTACAAAAGCGTCAAGCAGGCTTATGGTTGAAGCACAAAGTGCAGCGAATAGGATGTAAGGTAAAATCAAGCGGTATAAACTTACACCTGCTGCTTTTAAGGCCGTAAATTCCAGGCGATCGGATAGCTGACCTGTGAGAAATAAACAGGCAACAAATACCGCAACAGGCAGCACAAGGCGGGTCATTTCGGGAACGTAACTCAGATAATAATCCTGAAAAATCTCACTCATTTCGGCGCCCTGATCTGCAAAATCATCGCTGTTTTCAGAGAAGTCAATCATGATGTAGATGAAAATCAACATCAACAAAACAACAGCCGTTATTCCGAACAGGCGAAAGAAAATGTATTTGTCGAAATGTTTAAGCATTATTTTTTCTAAATAAACTTGAAATCCGGAAACCGGTAGAAAGGTAGGTAATTAAATAAATGCCAATTACGGATAGAACAATGTTGAAGGTCCACATCCCCAAAAAAGGAGAAATGAACAGCCGGTCGGCAAGCTTTTCACCCTGAATCAAGGAGACCCAATAAAAAGTGAGAACAACGGTACTTATGAGCGCCGCATAACCGAAATTTCCACGTTTAGTCATAATGCCAACAGGCGCTCCAAAAAGGATAAACACCACACAGGCAAAGGGAACTGACAGCTTTTTATGAACCTCCACTAAATAACTGGCTATTCGTTTTTCCCGCCATTCCACATTGGCAAGGGTGGTTTCAAGTGTGGATCGGTAATCTCGGAGTTGCCGGATAGCTTCATCTATCAAATTTTTCTGTACTACAATTTGATCAAAGTTGTTGATGAGTTCGTATTGGCTGGAAATTTTCTCCAGGTTTTGCAGAGAATCGGGTGGATTTCGTTGGGGATCAAAAAATGTTTCCTGCCGGGCGTTCTCCTCCAATGGTACCGTAGTTATATTTTTAGATACATTAAGCAGGTGTTTATTGACCTCTTTACCAAGCGAATCAACTACAATCATCATTGCCTGAGAGCTCATGGTACGGTCGCTTCGGTTTCTGTTATCAGGATCTGATCTCAGGAAAGATAAGTCAGCGAGATCGATTGTCATGGTATGCTTGCTAAAAGCGTTTCTTTCAAGAAGGATTTTTCCTTCATTTGTGTTTTGGGAAAACTGGAGCATATTTCCATCAATAAGATGAAGAGTGAGGGCCTGATCTCCTTTGCTCTGAAGAAGGCCTTTCTCAGCTTTGATGTAGGCTCTTTCCCGATTATCACCAGGTTCTTGAAAAAGGGTGACATCATATAAACTATCGGTTGCGCCGTCAATTTCCTTCACCAAAAAAGTATACCCTTCAATTCCATCATAAAAAGTATTCGGTTTTAGTTCGAATCCCGGCTTTTTTAGCCTGATATCAATGAAAAGGGAGCGGGCTTTATGGTTGGCTTCAGGCAGCACGTTATTGGAGAACCAAATCAAAAACAAACATAAAGCGATAGAAACGGTTAAAACAGGACGAATTATTTTGAAAGGGTTTATTCCCGAGGCGCGTAATGCCGTGAGTTCATTCAGTTCCGAAAACTTTCCGAAGGCCATTAATGTGGCAACTAACACGGCCATGGGAGCGGCCAAAACCACCATATAGGCGAGGTTGGTAAGTACCAGTTCGGTAATCACATTCAGGGGAATATCCTTGCCAATAAGATTATCGATGTGTAAAATCAGAAATTGCATCAACAGTAGAAACATCAGTGTAAAAAAGCAAAACAGGAAAGGGCCAACGTGCCTTTTCAGAAGGTCTACCTGAATTTTATTTAAAAATTTGTGCAAAATGCTTGTTCTTGATTTTTAAGATGAACGGCTAAAAAATAGACATTTCTAACGTCTAATATTAGCAAGCATTATTCAAATTCACTTTCAAGAGACTCAAATATATAGTATTATCGTGCCGCACTAATTCATTCGAATCCAAAAGAAGATTTGCCTATCAAAAAACGCTACAGACACTAATCAATAACCGCGTTAGTAATAAAGCCGGTGCATTCTTTTTTTAAATTAGTTTATTATTTGCCCTTCGCATTTTTGATGAATGGGGTGTTCTTATTCGGTGTGGCTAAAAGTCAGGATATTGCCGATACCACGTCATCCGTAAGTGAGGCAGACAGCACTCTGGATGGGATAAAATTTATTTATCGGCCTCCGGATAATCACCTGAATCGCAGGAGAGGGGTTTCTCCGAGCGGTTTATATTCTATTCAGCTAAGCAAAGACCAATTTTCCACCACCTGGGATACCACAAGCACTTATTATTTCAACAGAAATGTTGAAGGTTTTCCTGTTTATCTGCCTACTGTTTATAATTTTGAGCAAATAGCTTTAGAACGCAGAAAAGAACAGGAGAGGGAAATCCGGTACCGGCTTATTGAAGACGGAAAAAACGAAATTGAACAAGGCCGAGGATTGCTTGATTTTCGGCTGAATGTGCCTGGCGGAGAATCTTCCGTGTTCACCACCATTTTTGGAAAACCTGAAGTTAATCTTCGGGTAAATGGATCGGCAAATATGAATGTGGGAGTTTCTATTCAAAATATTGACGACCCTCAACTCACTCCCGACTTACAACGAAGAATTGATCCCCTCTTCAACCAAAATCTTCAGCTAAATATTCAGGGTACAATTGGTGATAAATTAACGATTGCCACAGACTGGGATACTGAGCGCGCTTTTGACTTCCAAAACAGGTTGAGTATTGTGTATGAAGGGTATGAAGATGAAATTATAAAGCGAATTGAAATGGGGAATGTTTCTATGGAAACAGGAAATTCCCTGATTCGTGGCGGGGGTTCTTTATTTGGGATTAAATCTATTGCAGAGTTAGGCCCGTTGAAGCTTACATCGGTTGTTTCGCAACAAAAAGGGGAAAGTGAAACACAAACGATAAGTGGCGGTTCTCAGGAAACACAAATCTCAATTCGCCCGACTGAATATCAAAACGACCGGCACTTTTTTATTGATTTCTACAACCGGCAGGAGTTCGAAAATAATGTAGCAGATCCACAACAATTGGGTCAGGCTTATCAAATTTCTGAGTTGAAAGTGTGGATATCTGAGCCCCAGGTTAATACTACCGAAAGCGCTTCGGTGCGTGCCGCTGCTTTTGTTGATTTAGGAGTTGTAGATAACGGAGACGGTACTTACAGCCTCCCAAATCCTGAAGGTGATATTATTGATGAAGGAGTTTTAGAAAGCAACAGGAATAATACCAGTGCCTCGGCAGAGACTTTTGGAGTTTCAGGGAGTGATTACCACAATGGGTATTTTCGTCCATTACAGGAAGGAGTTGATTACCGCGTTAATAAGACTTTGGGATACATTTCGCTAAACAGAGGGTTAAGCTCCGGTTCGTATCTTGCGGTTTCTTTTGTTCGTTTAGCTCCCAATGAAGCAATAGAGGTTGGAGATGTTACAGACAGAAGTTCGGGGTTAACCTACCTGAAACTTCTACGCCCAAATAATCCAACTCCTGATTTAAAATCATGGCCGCTTACCATGCGTAATATTTATTCGCTGGGCGTATCTGACGTGAGGGAAGACGGGCTGGAAGTAGATATCAAATTTACCCAGGGAAATCTTGAACAGAGTAATCTTGAAGGGCGCACATCTACATTATTGCAGGATCTCGGGCTTGATCGTGTAAATACGGAAGGTGCAACCAACCCAGATAACCTTTTAGATTTTCAAAGCTTTATACTTGATTCGCGAAGCGGTAATATTATTTTTCCTTACCTGGAGCCTTTTGGTTCCCGAATCAATGAGCTATTAACTCAAGCCTCCGTTTCCGATTCTGTGCGCTCGCGACTAACTTTTTCTGAATTATACACCGAGAAGCAAAACACCGCCGATGATTCCGAGAAAAATAATTACTATGAAATTGAAGGGATTTCAAAGGGTGGTGTAACTGGCAGTTTCACGCTTGGCTTTAGTTTGGTTGAAGGCTCTGTGAAAGTGTTCGCTAATGGCAGTGAGCTAACGGCTGGGGTCGATTATGAAGTGGATTACTCTTTTGGGAGTATCACCATTTTAAATGATCAATATCTTGCAAACGGGCAGGATATAAAGGTTGAGTACGAGAATAATCAGCTTAGTGTAATTGGGCAAAAGAATTTTACCGGTTTACGTGCAGAGTATCAGGTGAGTGATGATATCAGTTTTGGAAGTACTTATTTTAAACTGAATGAACAGCCGCTTTCCGATAAAATCAGAATAGGAAACGAATCGATTAGTAATACAGTGCTGGGAATGGATGCCAAAGCCGATTTCGAAACTCCCTGGATTACCCGTTTTATTGACCGCATTCCCTTGTTGCAAACCAAAGAGCCTTCCAGAATTAGTGTGAGCGGGGAATTTGCTCAACTTCGGCCGGGTGTTTCTCAGACAAATGCGGTAAGAGACGCTATCGATAATGGTGAACTTTATCCGGATGAAGAAAACGGGCTGGTTTTTATTGATGATTTTGAAGGTTCTGAATTCAGCATTTCATTGATGAGTGCGACCCGCTGGAATTTAGCGGCAGCTCCGGCGGCCATCCCGGGTTATAGCCTTGATGAATCTTATTTTGCAAATCCCGAAAGTATCAACCCAATCACCTCATCAGCTTCAAAAATAGACAGGGCAGATTTACGGGGGCAGTTTTCGTGGTACACCATTCCCCGAAACGTCTCTAATATCTTAGGCGGAGCAGCGGTAACTCCTGAGGCTAAAACGATATTAACGGAAGAGGTTTTTCCAGGCCGGGAAACAAATAATGCCCAGGAAGAAGTTATAAATACACTCGACATCCATTATAATCCAACAGCGCGTGGACCATATAATTACAATAAAAATCTTCAGTCTCAACTTGAAGAATTTCCTGAGCAACAATGGGGTGGAATAACCGCAGTTTTGCCTTCAGGACAAGAGGATTTCACCCAGAATAATATTGAGTTTATTGAATTTTGGATTCAGCCTATTTTGCCCAATGGCCAGGATCCTGTTCCTCAAGACCTTGAGAATTACAGCGGTAAAATTTATATCGATCTTGGCACTATTTCGGAAGACGTTGTGCCAAATTTCGAGATGAATACGGAAGACGGACTTGCTAATAATTTAAGTTCTCTCGTTACTGATAGCTATGGCCGCTCATTCGTGCCGACTTATCAAATTGCACCCCAGGGGCAGTTTTCCAACGATAACCGGGAATATGAAGATGTTGGTTTTGATGGTGTTCCCAGTGCCAATGGTTTTGATGAAGAAAAAGTAGAGACCGTGCTTTTTCAGGAATTCATCGATTCTATGCGGGTGGCATATGGAGAAGGAAGTGAAGAGTTTAACTCCATTTTTTCAGATCCTTCAAATGATGATTATGTGTACTACGGGGAGTCAAAAGTTCAGGATTTGCCTCTTCACGAGCGTTTTTACCGATTGCATGGATATTACGAGGGCAATACTCCCGTAGCAGGTGGAGATAAAAGAGCTGTTACGACCAAGCCCGATACGGAAGGCCTGATCAGCAGGTCGAATGTTGAGCAGAATAACTCCTACTATCAGTATGAAGTTGATTTGAATCCTGCTGATTTCAATAAACTTGAGATAGATGAAGACGGTACAAACGGAACATATATCATTGATAAAGTGCCGGGAGAAAGGCAACAAGATCGTTGGCATCTGGTTCGAATTCCCCTTGAGGATTTTAAAAGAAAAGTTGGAGATATCGATGGTTTCCAAAATATCTCCTATATACGAATGTGGATGTCAGGTTATGAAAAACCTTTCACGTTAAGATTCGCTTCTCTCGAATTTATCGGCAGTCAGTGGCGGAAAGTCGACAACATCAGCGAATCCGAAAACTCAATGGCGGATTTTAAAATATCTACCATAAACATTGAAGAAAATGCGAATCGTACACCAATTCCATATCGCCAGCCTGATGGTTCTATAAGATCGTTGAACAGGGGAGTTCAGGTGCAGTCTTTAGCGAATGAGCAATCGTTAGTATTAGGTGTGGAAAGCCTTGGCGGGGGAGAGATTCAAATGGTGAAAAAAGTATATCCTGGTGGTTTAAACTTATTGAATTATGAAAACATGCGCATGTTTGTGCATGGTGAAGGCTATGGAGATGGCACGCAGGAAAGAGGCCATGCCGAGCTGGTGATTAGAATGGGTACCGATTTAGAATCGAATTATTACGAATACCGGCAGCCGGTTACTCCATCGGATCGCGATTATTCCTATTCAACATATAGTATAGATGGCGGCGGTAATCTTGAAATGGATGCCGAGCAAGTGTGGCTCTATGAAGAAAATAGTATGAACGTGGTATTGAGTGCATTCAACGAACTCAAGCAGCTAAGAGATCAACGAAATGATATAGATCCAACGCGCAGTTTCGAAGAAGAATTATCACCCGATGAGGATGGCGCTGTGGAAGGTGCGGTGGTAGCCATTAAGGGGAATCCATCTTTAGGACGTATTTCAGAAATAGGGATGGGAATTCGAAATCCCTTCAATCCGGGTGATGTGAGTTCTCCCGGCGTATCAAGTCTTAACGGCGAATTCTGGTTAAACGAACTGCGCGTTTCTGGCTTTGATAATGAAAAGGGTTGGTCGGCTAATGCTAAAGCGAGTTTTAAATTTGCTGATTTCGCTACCGTAAATACCAATTTCACCAGGACAACCACCGGTTTTGGTGGGCTTGAATCTCGCCTTGGCCAACGGAGTGTTGCCGATCAGATCGGGTATGATCTCAGCTCTACAGTCAACCTCCACAAGCTAATTCCAGATCGTTTTGGATGGAACTTCCCAGTCACCGTATCCACACGGAAAAGTGTTTCAACTCCCAAATTTTTACCCGGACAAGGTGATATCCGGCTCGATGATTTTGTGAATGCCACCAACTCAAATGAAGAGCTGACTGAAACCGAGAAAGATGCGCAAATAGACAGTAAGATTAATGAAGTGGAAACTGTTCGGGATAATTACTCTATCAATGTTTCTAATATTTCCAAGAGCAATTCTAAAAGCAAACTTGCGCAGTATACCATTGACAAGACCAAGCTCAGTTATGTTTATAATGAAGGAGCTTCAAAAAATCCGGAACTTCAGCTACAGAATGACTGGAGTTTTAATACCTCTATTCAATATAGCCTAAACTTCAATAATGCGAGGTTATTCCGCCCTTTCAAATTTACTGAAGAAGTTCCGGTGGCGAAGGTTCTTTCAGGGTTGAGGCTTGGTTATATGCCATCTTCCATCACTGCTTCAACCAGTTTAAACCGTTCTTATGATGAAAAACGAAGACGCCCTCAGTTAAACAGTGAAGGGTTTGAGCAAGCTCAGCCGCTGCAACAATCTCATATTTTTAATCAGCGATCCTCTTTTGGCATCACTTATGCACTGACACCCTCCATTCCAATCGCTTTCAGGTCTAACACCAACTTCGATTTAGCCGCTGCTGGAAGGGAGAATCTGAATCAAACCGGAATTGATAGTTCACGATTCAGAACCATTCCTACATTTGAAGTTCTGAATAGCCTGATTACAGATACGGTAAGCGCCAGAAGATCCAATTATGAGGAAACGTATTCTACCAGCTGGCGGCCACAGCTTAACAAGATAAAAGCCTTAAACTGGCTTACCTATTCCGCTTCTTATGGAGGTGGTTTTAGCTGGACCAACAGCGCGAGAGGTTCAAATTTAGGGGCGGGAGTTTCCAATAGTTTCCGGCTGGATAATACCTTTAAGGTTAATACAAAGAGTATTTTTGATCGTTTTGGTTTTTTGACGGATATGAAGGAAGCGGATAAGAAAGAGACGAGCAGGCGAAAGCAGGAGAAAGAAAAGAAAGGTGAGGAGGATGAAGAAGCTGTTGCTCCAGACTTATTTAAGGATGTTCAATATCTTGGAAGAAAAGTGTTTTTGACGCTTTTTAGTATGGATGCTTTCGATGTTTCTTATAAGAAAAATAAAACATCGAGCCAGGCCGGTTATGCAGGTGGCTCACAAATTTTTCATGCTTTTGGTGAACCTGGTATGAATTACTCACCACCATTAGGTTATCGGATTGGGTTGCAAGAGGAGTTGCCCCGCTCTCAGTTAATACGAGAGGGTTCAGAAGGAAGAACCATTACCATCCCCAAAACCAATACCTATTCAGATAATATTATTGTAGGAACTAAGCTGAAGCTCTTTACTAATTTAACGGTTGATTTGGATTGGTCTACACGATGGGATGAGCGCGATACTGAAAATATTTCCGTTTCTCCGGGTGGAGATTTCGCATCTACCGTCTCAGCTTCTGGTGATATCAGTTCTTCGGTATGGGCTTTTGGCAGCGGCTACGACGATCTTTTTAAGCGACAGCTGCAAACCGCTTTCGATGATATAAACGGCTCAGAAATAAGTGATGAAGCTGGTAATAATGATGGCAGAACGGTGCTAAACAGAAATACTCTTGCAAATGATTTTCGCAGAGCGTATGTGGGAAGTAACACCGGCGCAATAGGAAATAAAGGCTTCACGGCTTTTCCAAAACCGGGATGGCGCGTTACGTGGTCAGGCTTTGAGGATATCATCCCTTTTATAGGAAGTATGATGAGTCGCGCTACATTAACGCATTCTTACACTGGAACATACCGGCTGGGATGGAATCTGAATCAACAGATTGGCGTTCAACCGGCGCAAAACATTGGAAGCTTTAGCGTGATTGATATTAAGGAAGAGTTTGAACCAGCCTCCATAAATGTGGAGCAGCGATTTTCTCCGCTTATTCAGCTTAATATCACCTGGAATAACTCTCTAAGAACTCAGATTGGGTTTGACAGAAGTAATACTTCGAGCCTGGCGTTATCGAGTAGAACGGTTTCTGAGAGAACTTCACAGGGAATGAAAATATCTTTAAATTACTCTTTTAAAAAGATTCGCCTTCCATTTCTTCCCAACATTAAGAATAATGTAGACGTGACCATTAATGGTGGTTTTGCCGATGATACCGAGGAGAAATTTTACCTGAATCAGGATATAGAAAATGTACTTCGAGGAGGTTCTGAACTTATCCCGGATGTAAATCAGTATGAGTACACCACACCATTCACTACCGGCCAGAAGAGAGTGAATGGTTCTTTAGTTCTTGGTTACCGGTTTTCTCAAACAGTAACTTCTAACTTCGAGTACACCTTCAGCAAAGTTAATCCGAAATCATCCTCCTACCCACCAAGGACAAACCATGATATCAGGTTTAACTTCCGAATTGCTATTCAGTCGCGTTAGTCCCTTTTCAAGATTAGTCCCGAATTAGAAAATCACGTCCAAAGAAAAAGATCCATCCAAAAACAGTTAAGACCAGGCCCGAAATCGGAAGCCAGTTTCCAAAACGGGTATAAAATGTCTGGGTGAATTTATTAGGAATGGAGGCTGTGAATCCGGCTTTAACCCAGTAATCGGTTTTTATTTCGACACTTCCATTCGGGGAAATGATTCCTGAAATCCCATTATTGGCACTGCGCACAACCCAGCGGTCGAATTCAATTGCACGAAGGCGGGCATAGGCAAAATGCTGATGATGTCCGCTGGTATCACCCCACCAGCCATCGTTTGTAATTATGGTGATGAAGGTAGAACCGTTCTGTACAAACCCGCGAATCCAGCTCGGGTATACTGAATCATAGCAGATCAAACCCGGAGTACTAAAATCTTCGGTGTTCAAAGCAGTGTGTTCTTTTCCTTTTCCAAAGCCTGCCAAATTTCCCCAGTCGATCCATTGGAAAATATCTACAGCATTAAATGATTCAACAAAAGGAACACGCTCTACAATAGGCACTAAATTAGCTTTATTGTAACGATCCCGTTCTCCGTCAGGGCTTACAAATATAGCTGCATTAAAATAATTGTAGGGACTTCCTTTATACATTCCGCGGACTAATTCAGGGGTGTTTTCCTCATCATATAATTCATATAAACCTGTGCCGGCAATAAAATGTGTATTCCACGATTTCGCTGAATCTGCTAATCTTTCCACCGTAGATGATTCCATTATTATGCCGCTGTCGATAGCGTTTTCCGGCCAAATAATGAGATCAGTTTCTGGTGTTCTGGTTTTTTCGGAAAGAATAAACAGGCTGTCTAACACTTCCGATAAACTGTCCATACCGCCAAAATCCTGATAAGAATCGTGGTTGGGTTGTATGACAGCAACTTCTGTCCTGTTTGAAGAATCGGTGGCTTCATCCCCATAAAGAAGAAAAGAAGAAACCGGAAAAATGAGAAAAACACCTAAACATGCGTAGGCAATTCGCACGTTTTTTGTTTTATAAAACTGCCAGAATAAAGCCGACGTGAGAACAACCCAAAAGGTGATTCCCCAATGGCCGGTAATTGAAATATACTGTATCATTCCCACCTGATTCGCCCAGGCATTCCCAATTGTTAGCCATGGCCAGGCTAAGTCCCAGTGATGATGCAGAAACTCATAACTGACCCAGGCCGTAGCTTGCAATAATCCGATAAGCAGAGGCGATTTACTTTTAGTGGAGAAATATTTAGCCAAACAAAGCGGAATGGTCATAAGTACGCTGTTGGCTAAAATAGCAGCTATTCCGGCACCAAAACTTGCCATCATTAACCAATAAGTGCCGATCAGGTTCCACATCACAAAACCAGCATAACTGTAATAGGCAACCTGTTTGTAGGAATCGCATCTATCCACTAAATAGAAGAGCAGGATAAAAGCCGGGATGCTCAAAAAAGCGAGATCAAAAGGAGGGAAGCTGAACCCAAGAAGAATTCCGGCAGTTATAGAAATTGCCCAGTTGTTGGAGAATAAATTTTTCATTCTGAGTACCCTTTACCTGCGATTACAACTACGATTTCACCTTTTATACTATCCCGGCTTTTGAATTCCTCTTGCAAACCTGAGACAGAATTACGTACAACTTCCTCAAATTTCTTAGTTAATTCACGGGCAACAGCGGCTAAACGATCGCCTCCAAAATGCTGTTCGAGTTCACCAAGAAGCTTCAGCAGCCGGTTGGGACTTTCATAAATAATGATGGTTCGTTCATCTTCAGAAAGTTCACCAAGTCGTTTTTGACGTCCTTTTTTGTGGGGAAGGAAGCCTTCGAAAACATAACGGTCGCTGGGTAAACCGCTTGCCACAATAGCAGTTGTGGCGGCATCAGGGCCGGGAATTACGATTACCTGGTGATTTCCTTTTTGGGCAGCACGAATGGCTAAAAATCCGGGATCTGAAATCCCCGGCATTCCCGCATCACTGATCAGTGCTATATTCTGGCCGGCATCAAGAATATTCATAACATGGGCAACCTTTCGGTGCTCGTTATGCTGATGAAAAGAAAAAGTTGGTTTGCTGATTTGGAACGCCTGCAATAACTTAGAGGAGGTTCTGGTATCTTCGCAAGCGATATATTCTACTGATTGCAAGATTTCTACCGCTCTGGGTGAAAAATCCTGGAGGTTTCCGATAGGAGTTGCAACTATAAAAAGTGTAGACAATTTATTTTTTCTTTCGAGTTTTGATATGTAAGATACAAGCTATTACGGATTTAGAAACACAAAAATTATAAGAACGAAAATATGAAATTCAAACCTTCCGGATTAAATCATATTACCATCAGGGTAAACCGAATTAACGATTCTAAAGAATTTTACGGGGATATACTCGGCCTGGAACTTGTGCGAACCATGGGGCAGAGTATGGCGGTATACAGAATCGGCAAAGAAGATACATTGGTAATTGTGGAAGCCGAGACAAGTTACGATCCCACCTCAAGAGATTTTCGTATAGACCATTTTGGTTTTTATGTGGATGATCCTAAACAAGTTGATGAGCTTGCTAAATACTTTCGTGAGAAAGAAGTGACGGTTATTAGTGGCCCGGCAAACCGCAAAAAGGGGAGGTTTCTGTTTGTAGCTGACCCAGACGGAAACATGATTGAATATTTTTATGAAGAACAGGATAGTTGATTCCTGCTTCAAAAAGAGAAAACTGGCTCACCGATAACAATAGTTGGTGGTGCTTCAAGATTCTCTAAATCAGTTGGAGATGTAATGCTGATTTCATCATTCTGAAATAAAGTTCTTCCCAATTCGTCCGAGAGAATAGAAATCTTACCTGTTGATGTATTAAGGAGCATGGAGACAAACTTGGAATTTCTAAAGTCCAGGATTTCTAATCTTTCAAGAATTAGACTTTCAGGATGTGGTGGACGAACACCGGTTTGGAGTAAAATAAATTCAGAATTTAGTTCAACGATGGGCCCCAGTTTATCAGAGAAACTGCTCCGAATTGGTACAAGTGCTACATTATTTTCTATGTCTTTTTCTTCGACCTGTGGGGAAATAAAATCCAAAATTCCTGCATTCCACTTTTCACTTCCGTTCGCCGGGTCATATCCAGCAATGAAAGGATATCGAGAAAAAACACCTACAATGGTATTTGTTGATTCATTGCAATGCAGTTTAGTTTCAGATAGTAATGCGTCGAATCCGCCAAAACCCGAAACAGATTTGTAGCTTTTCCCGAAATGAAAAAGTTTTTCACCTGTTTCTAAATCATATTTATTGATAGGAGGTAGAGCTTGTAATCTGCTATAGATGCTGGCGTCAGACTCCAAAGTATCCACTTCACTAATGTTGCTCCCATTTAGGAAAAGTTCACCATTCAAAATACACGCATCACTCAGATGACTCACTTGCGTTATGATAAAAGTTTGAGATGGAATAGCGGTATCAGGTTTCACATCAAAAATTTCGACCTCGTTCAAATCAACCGCCACTAATTTTTTAGAGGCTTCATCATAATCTATGGAATGAAGCTTCTCGAATTCTCCGGGGCCATGGCCGGTTCTGCCTATTTTGTACTTGAAATTTCCCAAATAATCAAAAGCTCTGATTTCATTCATTTGCGGGATGACGATGAATATTAATTTACTCCCAACAGAAATATCACCTACTTCAGGTAAGAAATATTCTGAGTCTACATCTTCCGTTTCACCAATAATATTTATGGTTTTGCGGTTATTCAAAATAGAGATGGAAGGGAGGTTTTCATCATTCAACGAAACAGTATAATCCGCAGCTTTTATCTCCTCTAAGAATTCTGTTGTGGGATGAATTACTTTACCATCATTTCCCGAACAGGCGGCAAGAAAGAAAGTTGTAAGTAGAATTAGATGATATTGGTACATGAATGTTTATTTTATGCTATTAATTTTATGGAACGTAAAACATTGGAGTTTATAATTCAATAACCATTGACATGAAGAACAAGATAGAACAGGAACTTGATCAAAAGGAATTCGAGAATGAATTAGGAAGAGATCTTCAGCTTGAATACCACAATTTAGAAACCGAGGAGCAATCACTAAAAGGAAAGAATAAATATGTGATTGCCGGTATTCATTTTTTCGGAACGATAATCATGTGCTACATTTTTGTTTTTTTAGCGAGAATGATTTTCAACATGTTTTTCGGTGCCGCCATAGCCATGTTTGGAATCGATGTTTCCTGGATTAACCCGCTCATTCATGGCGCAATTTTAATCTTGGGGATTTACAGTGTCTACAAAAAACGCTCTATTTTGGATGATTTCCTGAATAAAATGCATTAGGCTGCTGAAAGTCCAGGGCAATCCTTTAAATCGAGTTAAAACTCTGGTTGCATAAGCCTGTTGATCTGTTTCGATTCTAATTCAACACGTTTCCAGATAAGATGCCATAAACCCACGGATTCATCCGTGGGATGATATGGGAGGTAGTTATTAGCCCGAATTCAGCTAATCAAAGTGACATCCCTAACTTCAAAAAAGTCTTCCTGATCCCAATCGGTATTAATAATAATGCCGCCTATCAAAAGAACTTTCCGGCCAGTAATCGCATCTTTACAGGCCGAGATAATATCTTTCAATTCCCGGTTTATTTGTTGAAAAGCTATTTCGGTTACCGTTTTAATCGGTTCGGATGAAGCATTGATTTCCTCATATTTCTCGATCAGCATTTTGGAAACCTGGCTTTGCTGGTAGTCATCCCGGGCAGGATTCTGAGGTACCACATTATTTTGAACACTGTTCAAACCTGCAATCAACGAACCGCAGCAGGTGGAAATAGCTTGCTGGCCTTCACGTAATATTTCACCAGCCTTCCCATTTTTAGAAACTCCGATATGTGGTCCATATAAAATTAGTGCGCCACCATCATCCGGAATATGACTCGCGAAAGCCCTGAATCCTGTTTTTCCTGTGAAGGGTAATCCCGAAATTCCCCCAAAACGAAAGGGGCCTAGCCCTGCAAAATGTTTATTCAAAAAGGTAAAGTTGTTGTTCACTTCATCACTACAAATGGAAGTTCCCCAAATGGTTTTGGATGCTTCCATGGAATTTGTTTTTAGTGCTTTCAAAATACTTTTTTCAAGCGAATTGTTGCTTTCAGCTTTTGGGAAATGGGCAGTTATGTGCTGCATTTAGTCTTCAGGATTAAATTCCGGTTTTAAAATCTGGTGGATAGACTAATAAAATTAGATGTAGTTACCAACAGCAAAATACAGGAATAATTGAGGTAGATAAAATGATTTGGCTGCACTTCAAATTTGGTTGCGTAGTGTTCAATTTGGCAAAAAAATATTTTTTATTCCCAATTTCATTATAGAATTATATTATGCGTATCTTGGGGGCTGTATATTTCGTGAGTTCACGATGAGACTGGAATTTGATACCTCGTGTAAAGAACCTTTCAGGTTTATAGATCATTTGCTGGCTTTTTATGAATCAAGCAGTCGCGCTTGCCTCTTGTCCTTAGCTCACCTTTTTACCTAATAATCTTCCGGACAAAATAACGCGCAGCAAGATCATTTTGCACGGGAAAAAATCAAAAAAAATTATATGTCATCGTTTAATGAACTGGGCTTGTCGCCCGAACTATGTAATGCCGTTTCTGATCTTGGATTTGTAAATCCTACCGAAGTTCAGGAAAGGGCAATCCCAACAATATTAGCTTCGCAGCGTGATTTAATTGCGCTCGCACAAACAGGAACAGGCAAAACCGGCGCTTTTGGTTTGCCAATTCTTCAACAAGTGGATGGAAATTCTAAAAATGTTCAGGTTTTGGTGCTTTCACCAACACGTGAATTGGCCATTCAAATTGCTAAAGATCTAAAATCATTTGCCAAACATCTGAAAGGCATAAAAACCGTGGCCGTTTACGGCGGGGCAAATATTTCAACTCAAATCCGTGCTCTTGAAAACGGATGTCAGGTTGTAATAGGAACTCCGGGGCGGATGCTGGATCTCATCAAACGTAGAAAACTGGACGTAAGAAATGTGCGTTCTCTTGTTCTTGATGAAGCTGATGAAATGCTGAATATGGGATTTCAAGACGATTTAGATGCGATTCTTGCTGATACCCCTAAGGAAAAACAGACCTTGTTATTTTCGGCAACCATGCCTAATCAGATTTCTAAAATGGCACGGAAATACATGAACAACCCTGAGGAAATCTCGGTTGGCGCTCGAAATTCCGGCGCATTAAATGTAGAACATCAGTTCTATATGGTTCAGGCAAAAGATCGTTACAACGCGCTTAAGCGGATAGCGGATATAAATCCTGACATTTACGGAATTGTGTTCTGTAGAACACGCCGGGAAACGGCTGAAGTGGCTTCCAAACTTTCAAAAGAAGGATATAACGCGGATTTGCTGAATGGCGATTTGTCCCAATCGCAGCGTGATGAGGTAATGAACCGATTCCGCACAAAAGAACTACAAATTTTAGTTGCTACAGATGTGGCGGCTCGTGGCCTTGATGTTGATAGCCTCACCCATGTAATCAACTATAATCTGCCGGATGATTTGGAAATATATATCCACAGAAGCGGCCGAACTGGAAGAGCGGGGAATAGCGGAATTTCTATCTCGATTATTCATACACGGGAAATGGGTAGGATTCGCGCACTCGAGAAAATGTCTGGAAAAGATTTCGTTAAACAAGATGTGCCCAGTGGCAAGGAAATTTGCGGAATTCGAATGATGGATATGGTGGAGAAATTGAGAACCACCGAAGTGAATGAAAAGCAAATAGAGAAGTATTTGCCGGAAGTTTATGAACGGTTAGCAGATTTAGGCTGGCAGGAATTGATTCAGCACTTTGTAGCTATGGAGTTCAATCAGATGCTGGAATATTATGAAGAAGCCGGTGATATAAACGCCACCTCTGGTAGAGATAATAATAAAAAGGGCAAATCCTCCCGAAATAATAAAGGAAACCGCGACTCAGGTAGAAGTGGTGGCCGCAGAGCGGAAGAGGGTTACAATCGATTTTTTCTGAATGTAGGAGGTCGTGACGGACTTAATCCGGCTCGTTTGATGGGAGTTGTAAATGAGCAGATGAATGGCTCTAAACCCAACTTCGGTAAAATCGACATTCAAAATAACTTCTCTTTCTTTGAGATTGAGCAGGGTTTCGATACCAAACTCTTTGATTCCGTCAATGGGGTTAAATTTGAAGGCAGGGAAATGGCGGTTGAACTTGCTAAACCAGATACAAATGGGTCTTCAAATGGCTCTTCCTCTGGTGGATCGAGAAAAGGCAAAGGAAATCGTAAAAACTCAGAGCCTTTTAGTAAATCCAAAAGCGGTAGAGGCAGGAAAAAACGAAACTCTGAGACCTATAGTTAATGCTATATTGCTCTTGGTAAAATTATTAAAGCACAAATTCAGCAATGGGTTTGTGCTTTTTTTATGCTTTAAGATCTTTCAACGAGTCTTTCTGAGGCTACCGCCGAAGAATCTATGTTGGAAATGGTTAGCGGGTTGGAATAAGCAACTGTGCCACTCTACTGGGAGCCGGAGCTCCCGGGACCGCATCACGAAGCCAGAGCTTCGTGACGAGGGGCAGATGGGCGATTCCTCGCTCAAATCCCTAATGAGTCTTTCTGAGGCTCCTGCCGAAGAATCTGGGCTGGAAATGCTTATCGGGTTGGAATAAGCAACTGTGCCAGTCTAAGGGAAGCCGGAGCTTCCGGGACTGCATCACGAAGCCAGAGCTTCATGACGAGGGGAAGTGCTGGACTAAGGAATACACATCAGTGTAATCAGCGAAATCAAAGATCCCTTATAGTTTGGTAGGATTTGGCGCGTCTCCGTAAACTTCTTTTGGATCAAAAACCTTTTCAGTTTCTTCGAAATGTAGTTCCCCATTCTTTGCTGCAAAATCTTCTCCGGTAGGAACACTTCGGTAAAAACAGGAGCGATACCCTACATGGCAGCTTGCTCCATTTCCCTGAACTTGAACCCGCAACCAAACGCAATCCTGATCATCATCAATGCGTAGTTCTTTGATGGTTTGAACGAGTCCGCTGGTAGCTCCTTTGTGCCAGAGCGCTTCCCGGCTGCGGCTGTAATACACGGCCTCGCTCAACTCAATGCTTTTCTTTAACGCTTCTTCATTCATGTAGCCATGCATGAGCAGCTCACCTGATTCGAAGTCTGTAGTTACTACGGGAATAAGACCGTTTTCCTGAAATTTAGGAGCCAAATCAGTTCCTTCTTCAACTTGTTCAACAGTTTGTCGCTTTTTGAAAGTTATTTCATTCATGATAATCAGTTCTGTTTGCTATCGAAATTTTCAGCTTTAAAGATATTTCAGATCTCTCACATCCGTTCGAGATGACAATTCGGATTAGTAAATTAGATCTTTTCGAGTTTTAGTTTTTCTTATTAAGTTTTTTTGGCACAGGATCATATCCATCACCGCCCCAGGGATGACAACGCCCGATTCTTTTTATTCCCAGCCAAAATCCTTTTGCAGGCCCCCATTCTTTAATCGCTTTAATCATATAGGTAGAACAGGTAGGAGAGTAGCGGCAAGTTCTTCCCAGCCAGGGAGAAATAGCCAGCTGATAAAATCTCACCAAGCCAATAAGGATTTTACTAACTATAACTTTCAGCAGATTCATTATTCAATTTCGAAGATGGTGCCTTCTTTGCCATCCATAAGCTGAACTCCAAGTTTTTGAAGGTCATCCCGGATTTTATCGGAGAGGGCAAAATTCTTATTTGCCCGTGCTTCTTTTCGAATTTCAATGAGAAATTCAATCAAACCAGACGTCAGTTTCTCATTGCCTGTTGAATCTCTTTTTGGCCAGATCCCAAGTACCTCGTCAATTATCACTTTTAGTATGATTTTCCAATCCTCTATATTATGAGGAGCTTTATTCTCATTGATTGAAATATTTAAATCTTTCAATACACCAAAAAGCCAACCAATCGCAATTGATGAATTAAAATCATCATTCATAGCCTCTTGAAAAACACTTTTGAAAGCATTTATATTATAGGTTTTATCGGGACCTGGAGAAGCATTTAAAACAATATCTAATCTTTTGTATAGAGTTTTAAGTCCATTCTCGGCACCACTAAGTGCCTCCTCAGAAAAATCAGTAGTGCTTCTGTAATGGCTTTGAAGTAGAAAAAAGCGAATCACCTGTGGATCCCACGCCCGGGTTAACAGTTTATGATCACCGGTAAAAAATTGATCCAGGTTAATGGCATTCCCTAAAGACTTCCCCATTTTTTGGCCTTCAAGAGTCACCATGTTATTATGAAGCCAATACTTCACAAAGGACTTCTTATTAGCGCCTTCAGCTTGGGCAATTTCACACTCATGGTGGGGAAACTGATTCTCTAATCCACCACCGTGTATATCAAAACTCTCACCTAAATATTTGGTACTCATGGCCGAGCATTCGATATGCCATCCCGGATAACCCAAGCTCCAGGGCGAATCCCACTTCATGATGTGGTTATCATCCGCTTTTTTCCAAAGGGCGAAATCTTCGGGGTTCTTTTTATCGGATGCGGTTTCTACACGAGTACCGGATTCTGCATCTTCCGTTTTACGTCCGCTTAGCTTTCCATATTCTTTATCCGAAGAAACATCAAAATAAACATTCCCATTTACGTCATAAGCGTGGCCGTTTTTGATGAGTTTTTTGATCATCGCAATTTGCTCAGGAATATGTCCTGATGCTCTTGGCGCAATATCCGGACGAAGCACATTCAGCTTATCCATATCCCGGAAATAGGTGTAGGTATATTTCTCCGCTATTTCCATGGGCTGCACTTTTTCAAGTCGGGCTTGTTTACTCAACTTATCTTCACCTTCCTCATTATCATTTACCAGATGACCCACGTCGGTGATATTCTGCACATACCGCACATTATAGCCCCGATAGCGCAGATAACGTAAAATCAGATCAAAGGAGACATAGCTTTTAGCGTGGCCGAGATGCGCATCACCATAAACAGTTGGCCCGCAAACGTACATCCCAACATGAGGAGAATTTAGCGGTTCAAACGGTTCTTTTTTTCTGGAAAGGGTATTGTAAAGGTGAAGTTGGTTGTTGCCTTGTTCAGCCACGGCGGATGATTAAATCTCTGTATTGGTTTTGATGAAGTCGATGAATTTGCGTTGAGTTGCCTCTTCCTTAAAAGCGCCTCTGAATTCAGTCGTAATAGTTGTACTTGAAACGTCCTGAATTCCCCGCATAGAAACACATAAATGTTTACTGTCGATAAAAACGGCTACATCTTCTGTTTCAAGAGCGTTTTGGAGTTCATTAGCAATTTGAAGAGTCAGACGCTCCTGAACCTGTGGCCTGCGTGAATAATAATCCACAATACGATTTATCTTAGATAAACCAATTACCTTTTGGCCGGAAGAAATATATGCTACATGAGCTTTACCGATAAAAGGGAGAAAATGGTGTTCACAAAAGGAAGTAACCTGAATGTTCTTTTCAACAACCATGTCATTATACTCATAATGATTGCTGAATTGACGGGCAACAGGTTTGTTTTTGGGATTTAATCCCTCAAAAATTTCTTTCACATACATCTTTGCCACACGGTAGGGAGTTCCCTTAAGGCTGTCGTCTTCCAAATCGAGGCCAAGCGCGTGCATGATTTTAGCAAAATGCTCCTGAATGATTTCAATCTTTTCGTCATCACTTAAATCAAATGCATCATCTCTGATGGGTGAGAGCTTTGCAGACCCGATATGATCTTCACCGATTTCATCGGCTGTAACTTTTTCTAAATTCAATTTTTTCAATATTTCTAAAAGATTAATCCTGAGGTAACGGTACAAAACTGTGCTGTTAACAGGATGTCAAAGTTAAGAGTTCCTGTAATCAATTAACAGCAAACGAATTGCCCTTTGATTCTCGATATATTGGATTTATCATTGAGTTAACGAATCGAGATTGCATCAAAAAAAATGAGTGGAGATGGTAAAACATATTGTTTTGTGGAAATTGAAAGAGGCAGCCGGTGGAAAAACCAAGGCAGAAAATGCTTCCATCATAAAAGAATTGCTGGAGCGCCTTCCCGCTAAAATCCAGGCATTAAAGAGTGCGGAAGTTGGCATCAATATTCTTCCAGAAGATAACGACATGGTCTGTGATGTAGTTTTAACGGCTATTTGTGAGACTCAGGAAGATGTAGAAGTTTATGCGGTTCATCCAGAACACCAAAAAGTGGTTTCGTTTATCAAAAAAGTAGTTTCTGAGCGAAGAGTAATTGATTATCAGTACTGATGGAAGAACCTGATCCCATAGAACTTCCCATTGACGGAATTTTAGACCTGCATCTATTCAACCCCAAAGATCTGGGCGGGTTAATTCCCGATTATATTGAGGCCTGCCTGGAGAAAAATATTACCTCAATCCGCATTATTCACGGGAAGGGGAAAGGAGTGCTTCGAAGAACCGTGCATAGTTTACTGGAGAAAAATCCGCATGTGAAATCATACCGCTTAGCCGATGACCGCAGCGGCTGGGGTGCAACTTTGGTGGAGTTGGGGTAGAAATTATAAATCGGGAAATTTTGAATTTTGAATTAAAAAAATCGGTCAGTGATTTTTTGTCCCGTTTTCAATCCAAGTACTTCGTGTCATGTCATACATCAATTGGAGGGAAAAGACTTGTAAGGTTTTAATGCAGAGTATCTAACTGCTTGCTTCTGGATTACCAAAACCTGACGACATCATTGACACTACATTAGGAAGAATATTCTACTTCTTGGGGTGACGATTACTCTTCAACTTTCATTACTTTGTTACTCTTTATAGAGTATTTCTCCTCACTTTCCGGGCACCGGGCAATTCCGTTTTGATCGAACACCAAACGATGGCCGCATTCACTTACCCAGCCAATTTGTTTGGCGGGATTTCCAACCAACAGCGCATAAGCCGGCACTGGTTTTGTGATGACGGCTCCCGCTCCAACCAGGCAATAAGCTCCGAGTTCATTTCCGCAAATAATGGTTGCATTGGCACCGATAGAAGCCCCTTTTCGAACAAAGGTATCCACGTATTCATCTCGCCGAATTATAGCGCTGCGCGGATTCACGATATTGGTGAAAACCATAGATGGGCCAAGAAAAACATCATCTTCACAAATAACGCCGGTATAAATGGAGACGTTATTTTGCACCTTCACATTATTGCCAAGAATCACTTTCGGTGAAATAACCACATTTTGGCCAAGGTTACAGTTTTCACCAATTATAGAATCAGGCATCACATGAGAGAAATGCCATATTTTTGTACCAGATCCGATTTTTGCTCCATCATCGATAACAGCCGTTTCGTGCGCGAAGTATTCCATATATTTTCTGAATTAAATTCTGCGGGATATTATGCAAACAATTGAAGTTGTGAAAGGGAAAGCTTCCATAATCAATTGGTAATAATCCGATTGCTTAAACAAGCTTTTGGCTGATACTTTTTTTATCCTCAAAGCTTCATCAAAAAGACATTAAGCATACGAATGGCAACATCCCAAAAAGAGAAATTAAAACAACAGTTGAACAGGCAGATTGAGCGCATCGGGAGAAGAATTTCTATTCTCGAAAGCTGGAGCACCAAATTTTCCTATACACGACTGGCTTACTTTTTGGCAGGAGCGACTGGATTATATCTCTCATCCTCTGCATTAAGCGATTTACTTTTTTTCTTGCTACTATTTTTGTTTTTAGGAGGATTTATTTGGCTGGTGATTCGGCATAACCGGGTTCGCCAAACGATGGATCAATTTTCTTTTCTGATGCAGGTGAAGAAAGAACAGATTGCTCGCATGAATCTGGATTGGCAGAATTTATCCGATTATTCATCCAGCTTTGAAATCAAAAACCATTCCTTTGCTGATGACCTGAATATAACCGGCAAGAACTCGCTTCATCACCTGATGGACACCGCCATTTATGAGGGCGGTTCCACCAGATTAGCCTCATGGCTTCTTGAAGAACATCCCGATAAAAAAGCCATCACAAATCGGCAGAGATTAGTTCGTGAACTTACAGATTTAACCATCTTTCGGGATCGGTTGCAGGTAAGGGCTAACACAAGCAAAAAAGATGTATCCGAAAAAGACTGGACCATGGAGCAACTGTTGAAATGGCTCCGAAATCCCCAGAAATTCAATTTTATACTGACTTTAAGCGTGCTTTCGCTTTTAGCCATTACTAATATTGCGCTTCTTTTGTTGTCGATTGCAGGGATAATCGGGCCATACGTGCTCATTACTTTTCTTCTTTATTTGGGGATTTACAACTTCAACAGCCACAAAATCATCGGTCTTTTTGATTCGGCGTATCAAACAGACAAACTGTTAAAACGGTTTGGTTCAATTCTTCTTTATGTGGAGAAATTCCGGTTTAACCGAAAACCTGGATTACATGAATTTTGCAAAGATTTCAAGGATTCATCCGCCAAACCTTCAACCTATTTGAAGAAAGTATCTAAGCTGGCCGGGGCGGCTTCCCTCCAAAAGAATCAGGTTTTATGGCCGCTGGTAAATATGGCGATTCCGTGGGATATGTATTATTCCATGAAGATGGAAAAGCTGAAAACAGAACTGGAACCAAAACTCACCAAGTGGCTCGATACTTTTTATGAACTTGAGGCGCTTAACTCGCTCGCGAATTTCGCTTTCTTGAATCCGAATTATACATTCTCAAATATTGAGGAAAGGGAAGACAACCTGCTTTTCGAAGCGAAAGGTTTAGGACACCCATTAATCCCGGATTCAGAAAAAGTAACCAACGATTTTCATGTGGAAAAAGGAAGAGACTTATTTCTGATTACCGGCTCAAATATGGCGGGAAAAAGCACATTCTTGCGAACGGTGGGAATAAATCTTTGTCTGTGTTTCGCGGGCGCTCCGGTTAATGCAAAATCTCTAAATACCCGATTATTCCGCCTGTTTACCAGTATAAATGTGAAAGATTCGCTGGGCGAGGGACTTTCTCATTTTTATGCTGAAGTAAAAAGACTGAAGCAGTTACTCGTGGAATTGGATAAAGAAAATGAATTGCCGCTTTTCTTTTTTGTGGATGAAATCTTCAAGGGAACCAACAACAGAGAGCGATTTCAGGGAAGCACCGCTTTTCTGAAAGAAGTAGCCGGGAAAAATGGAGTGGGAATGGTTTCCACGCACGATCTCGAGCTGGCAAACCTGGAGAAAGAAATCCCTCAACTCAGTAACTGGCACTTCGAAGAAACCATTGAAGACGGAAAGATGAGTTTCGAGTACAATCTAAAATCCGGTCCATGTGCTACAACAAACGCCCTCAAGATCATGCAGATGGAAGGGCTGCCGGTGGGGCACTGATCCTGAAAGAGTCATCCTGAGGCAATGCCGAAGGATCGTTGCTGTAAATGCTTGCGAATCAATTCATGCACAGGCTCTTCGGCTTAGCCTCAGAGTGACTTAATGAGTGAATTTTCATAATGGCTAACGGAGTATCATCTAATTCTGCAAACTCTGTAACCTTTTCCAATTTCATCAGTGTATAAGGCAGAAACCCTAAGCACGGCAATTACCACGGTGGATTCAACTTCGGATAAAGCATTAATGATGAAAGTTAAACAGGGAGACCTCGATAAATTGGGTCTGCTGTTTGAGCGATATAATCGTCCCTTGTACAGTTATTTCTACCGGATGAGTAAGGAAGTCCCGCTTAGCCAAGATCTTGTTCAATCGGTGTTCGAGCGGATGCTCAAATATCGAAACACCTATTCAGGAACCGGAGCTTTTACCACATGGATGTTCAGCATTGCGAGAAATGCCCACATTGATCATTATCGCAGAATAAAGCGAAATGGTGAAACCGGGCATTTAAACGAAGACCAATTGGAAATGGCTCCGCCTGAATATGGTGAACAAGATGATTTGAATTCAAAAAAAATACTCCTCGAAAAAGCACTCGACCTGCTTGAAGAGGATAAGAGGGAGGTCATCATATTGAGCCGCTATGAAGGGCTTAAGTACCAGGAAATAGCGGATATACAGGAGACTACTGAAGGAGCGATAAAAGTAAAAATGTTCCGGGCAATGAAAGAATTAAAAGATGTTGTATTAAAGTTAAGTGAGGATTGCAGCAAATGAATGAAAAATATGAACAACTGATAGCCGATTATTTAGCGGGAAGTTTAGATAAACCTGGCAAGGATAGAATCGAGGAACTTCTGGCTACCGGAGAAATTGATTTAATCGATTTCCGGGCAATGGAGCAGCTACACGAAGAGCTGGATTTGATTTCGGTTCCTTCCCCAAACAAAGAAATAAGCAGCCGGTTTTATCAAATGCTTGAAAATGAAAAAGCAGCGATGAAACCTTCCTGGTATCAAAAAATCACGGAGCAGTTAAAGCAAATAGCTGAGGAATTAACGCTTACAAAACTCGCATATGCTTTCGTTCTTTTGATTATTGGTGGATTTTTCGGAGCCCAGTTCAGCAGCAATAGTTCGGAAATAGAACAGCTTAGCTCTGAGATGCAGGAATTGCGAGAAGTAATGATGGTAAACCTTTTGGAAGGAGCTTCGGCTACCGATCGGCTGAAAGCGGTGAACATTAGCGCAAAGCTGCCTTCAGCTGATAACAACGCAATTCGGGCTTTGCTTTTTACACTCAATAACGATCCAAGCGTGAATGTGCGGGTTCAAAGTATAGAAGCCCTGAAACGCTGGGGACAGGAAGAGTCTGTTCGTGAAGGGCTGGTTAATTCCATCACTAAACAAGAATCTCCGGTGGTAATAATTGAGCTGGCAGACGCGATGATTGAGCTGGAACTAAGAAATTCAACAGGGGAATTCGAGCAGTTGTTAGAAGAACGAGAACTCGATTTAACCGTTCAACAAAAACTACAAAACAGCATTGCTGTATTAATGTGAGATTATTTATGAAAATTTTAGCAATGTGTTTTCTAATTATGAGTATTGGTTTGGCTGAGGCTCAATCACCAAATAAAACGCTGAATGAAGATGTAGAAATGCGAATTCCGGCATCCGAATTTGACGCGAAAACCATCTTCATGATGAAAAACATAAACGGAGATGTTGAAGTTACCGGCTATGATGGGGATGAAATTTTGATAACAGGGGTGAAATCGCTCTATAGAAAAAGGGGAGAAGTTACACCGGCAGAGTCGGATGAGATTCATTTAGAAAAATACCGATCCAGCGAAAAGCTCATCGTTTACATCAAAGCACCAAATGTAGAGGTAAATGAAAAGAATGATGATCTGCATTATCATATCCATTGGGATGACAACAAAAGAGATAAAAACCGGGTGCAGTTCACCTTTTTCCTGGAGCTGAAGGTTCCCAATTATTTGATGGCTGAGATTTCAACCATAAATGGGGGAGAACTTCTTGTGGAGAATATGAAAAATGGAGTGAACGCCTCTAATGTGAATGGAAATATAACCATCCGGGAAGTTCGTGGAGAAATTGGGGCAAATACAGTGAACGGAAACATCACAGTGGGTTTAGTTGAAAATCCAACAACGGATGTGAGATTTAATACCGTTAATGGCACGATTGAAGTGGAAGCTCCAAAAAATTTATCAGCTGTTGTAACCTTTAAAAGTTTACACGGTGATCTCTATACAGATTTCGAAAACGTTGAACATTTGCCGAGCAGATTGAACAAGATCAGTAATGCAGGTGCGAAAAGTTACCGAGTTGAACAAACGTCGCCCATACAAATTGGCAGCGGCGGACCAGAAATAAACTTTCATTTGGTAAACGGCAACGCCTACATCAAGCAAATAAAATCATAAAAGAATTAATAAAGAAAATGAAAAAAGTAAAATTGTACCCACTGTTGATGTTAATCATTAGCCTTTTGGCAGGTTCGGCTTATGCTCAGAACGATTTACGGGTTCCGCTCACAAATCCGGGAAAAGCGGGAAAGCTGATCATTAGTGCTGTTTTTTCGGATGAAATTATAATCCTCACACATAATGAAAATGATGTTGTAGTACGCTACGACGGAGAGCGTGAGAATGAAGATAGAAAGGAATCCAGAAATGGGATGCGCCGAATTTCAGGTGGCGGGGTTGGCCTTGAGGTTTCCGAGGATAATAACGAAGTAGTGGTAAAAACCAGCCCAATGCCAAGCGATCTTGAACTGGTGATTTATGTGCCAAAAAACTTTTCCCTAAGGCTAAATGCCACACAAGGTGATATTGAGGTTGATGGGCTCGAAGGCGAGCTGGAAATAAATGGGGTGAATGGTGACATAGAACTCAGAAATATTGCCGGATCTGCATTGGTCAATAGTGTAAACGGTGACATTGAAGTGGATTTCACAACAGTCAACCCTGAGGTTCCCATGTCTTTTACCGGGGTGAATGGTGACATTGAAGTATCGTTTCCAGCAAACGCGAAATTCACTGCAAAAATGAAAACGGAATGGGGAGATATTTACACCAATTTTGATATGGATATCGATAATTCATCGTCTGCATCTGAAGTCACAAGCGGCGATGGCAGCTATAAAGTAGCCGTGAATAAATGGGTGCTTGGTGATGTAAATGGCGGAGGGCCGGAGTTTCTGTTCAAAACTTTACATGGCGATATTTCCATCCGAAAAAAATAAGGTTTTCTGTAACCTGCCTGATTTTATTTCGTCTTAATAAAAAAAATCTATGAAAAGCATTACTCCAAGGGATTCAAACTCTTAGAGTACTGGTTCTCATCTAAAAATTTCCAAAAAAAAATGAAAAATCTAATCTTCACACTGCTATTGGTATGTCTAAGTGCCGAGGCTTTTGCTCAGACAACATCCAACAGAAAAACAGATTCTATTTCAACAGGAATGGTAAAACCCGGAACGGTTCCAAATCCAGATATGCAGGCACTTAGGATTTCGGGTGATGACCTCATTACTCTAAATGGAGAGCTAAATGAAGTAATCTGGAAACAGGCACCGGTTGCAACTGAGTTTACACAGCGCCAACCAGATGATGGAAAGCCGGCAACCGAGCAAACTGAGATTAGATTGTTATATACAGATGCCGCTTTATATATAGGAATTATGGCGTACGATTCTACACCTGATTCAATAATGGCATCATTGTTTCGGCGAGATGGAAGTGAGGCGAGTGATTGGGTATATGTAAATTTTGATAGTTATAACGACAAACGCACTGCTTTTTCATTTGCTATAAATCCGAGGGGAGTTCAAAAAGATGTGCTGTATTTTGACGATAACAGCGAAGATATACTTTGGGATGCCGTTTGGGAAGGACAAACTCAAATTCTGGAAAATGGCTGGTCGGCAGAGTTGAAAATCCCGCTTTCACAACTTCGTTTTAGTTCAAAAGATGAAGTCCAAACATGGGGAGTTAATTTTCAGCGAAGACTTGCGAGAAAAGGCGAAACCTCCTTTTGGGCACCCACACCTCAAAACTCAACAGGATTAGTTTCCAAGTTTGGGAGATTGCATGGGATAAGTGATTTAAAAGAGCCACGAAGGTTAGAAGTACGTCCTTACATTTCGGGAAATATGACCAGGATTCCAGAGATTTCAACAGCAAATCCGTATTACAGTCGCAATGAATTTGCAGGAGGCATCGGTGGAGATATCAAATATGGAGTTACATCCGATCTCACCTTAACGGCAACCATCAACCCTGATTTTGGACAAGTAGAAGCAGATCCGGCGGTTATTAATTTGACCGCAAATGAAAACTTCTTCTCTGAACGGCGGCCGTTTTTCCTTGAGGGGAATGAAATATTTCTTTTTGGGGATACAAAAACCTATAACCGCTTTGGAAATCCCGTAACCTTTTATTCCCGACGAATTGGGAGGGCTCCACAGGGAAATACGAATCGGGCAAATATAAACGCAGAATATGTGGATCAGCCGGATTATACCACCATTGCTACAGCCGCTAAACTTAGCGGAAAGACAAAGAAAGGCTGGTCGGTAGGAATTCTGGATGCTTATACCTTACAGGAAAATGCGGATTTTCAATCTTCGGGCACCGATGGCTCTATTGCAGTAGAACCGGCTACCAATTACCTGGTAGCGAGGACAAAAAAAGACTTGAACGATGGAAATACGTATTTCGGAGGTTTTGCAAGCGCGGTAAACCGAAATATCGATAATACTTATTTCCAGGATTTCCTCAGAAGCTCGGCTTATTTAGGTGGCGTCGATTTTGAACATAACTTTAATGACCGCAATTGGGTTGCCAGTGGTACCGTTTCTTATAGCGTCATAAATGGCACTGAAGAAGCGATTACTCTCGCGCAAAATTCATCTGCAAGATATTATGATCGTGTAGATTCAGATGTGCTTTCTTTAGATCCCACCAGAACCAGTCTTGCTGGTTTTGCTACAGAAATGAGTATTCAGAAAAGAGGGGGAGATGATAACTGGCTTGCATCTCTAACCTATTCTGAAGTAAGCCCCGGCTATGAAACCAACGACATTGGGTTCATGAACCGCGCGGATTATCGTTCGGTGAATGGCGTAGTAATTTACCGAGAGACAGATCCGAAATCTCTGCAGTATTATGAAGCTTATCTGTACACCGGTAATGCCTGGAATTATGATGGTGATGGCATCAACAATAATTTGGGGACTGGCGGCTTCTTGCGTTTCCAGAATTTATGGACGGTAAATTATGAAGCTGGTTACAATGGTGAGCAGTATATGGATCGAGTTACCAGGGGAGGGCCAGTAATGGAACGTCCAAAAGACTGGATTTTTAACACAAACATTAATTCAAATTCCAACAAAAAGATCTCATTTCATGCCGGAACATTTCAAAGGCAAGATGAGGCCGGAGAATTTGATAGTGAATTTTGGGCAGGTGTGACTTTTCTTCCAACAACATTTATCCAATTAAGTATTTCCCCGCAATTCGCTTATCAAAAGGATATTGATCAATATATAACCACCGTGCCTGATGTTAATGCAGAGGCATACAATAACCGGTATGTATTCTCGGATATAAAGCAGCGAACCCTTAGTGCAAATATCAGGCTGAACTGGACCTTTTCGCCAAAGATGAGTCTGCAAACCTACGTACGGCCATTTATCTCAACCGGGGAATATTCCAAATTCAAAGAATTTAGTACACCCTACACTTTCGAATTTGATGAATACGGGGTAGATAAAGGCACCATCACAAAAAATAATGAAGTTTTTACAGTAGACCCTGACGGAGCGGGAAGTTCACCTGAATTCACATTTGAGGATCCTGATTTCAACTTTCGTTCTATCCAGGGAAATGCTGTTTTTAGATGGGAATACAATCCCGGCTCAACTTTATACCTTGTGTGGCAGCAACAAAGAAACGACTCTATTGGGATGGGTAATTTCAATTTTAGCCGCGATATAGAAGGCCTTTTCAGTGCAAAACCAACCAATGTATTTTTGGTGAAATTAAGTTATTGGTTCGGTTCTTAGTTAAAGAAAAGTGATGATTAACTCCGCTTGGTAGAATTCAAAATACGGGCGGGTTTTTTTTATGAAAACTTCTCCGTAGAAACAACTAAAGCTCAACAAAAAGGTTGTAAGATTTAGTATTTTCAATATTCTTAAAATGAATTCACCCCAAAAATATTACATAGTATGGACGTTCAACACCTAAGCGCTTCTCAGGTTCAAAGTATTCAGGCAAGCTTCATCAATAAAGTGTACGGTTGGATGGCACTTGCCCTAACCATTACCGGCTTTGTGGCAATGAGAACCGCAAGCTCAGAAACCTTAATCAATGCGATTGCGGGTAATCAACTTATCTTTTTTGGAATTTTATTAGCGGAACTTGGTTTGGTTGTCTGGCTTTCTTCAGCCATAGACCGGATGACATCCAATAAAGCGATTGCTCTGTTTCTTCTATACTCGGCGCTGAACGGACTCACCTTTTCCATTTTCTTTTTGATTTATACCGCCGGTTCCATAGCCTCAACATTTTTTATAACTGCCGGTACTTTTGGGGTGATGAGCGCCTATGGGTATTTTACAAAAAGTGATCTTACATCCTGGGGAAACATTCTTTTTATGGGATTAATTGGAGTGATAATTGCGAGTGTCGTAAATATATTCTGGCATAATGAAACCCTGTATTGGCTCGTGACTTATGCGGGTGTGCTCGTTTTTGTGGGATTGACGGCCTACGATACCCAAAAGATTAAAAATATGAGTCTAAAAGTAGAAGCGGATTCCGAAGAAGGAAGAAAAGGAGCCATCATGGGAGCATTAGCACTTTATCTCGATTTCATTAATATGTTTATTTTACTCCTCAGGATATTTGGAAACAGGAAATAGTGGAAACTACTTGTTGGTTTGTATCATCTTACCACCTGATAAATTTTTCTAAATTAGAAGGTTCTTTTTTCTGAAAGAGAAATTTTAAAATTATTATGCAAAAATAGTTTTTTCACTCTCAGATTTTTGTTACACTTCCATTTCGGTTAATTCTCAAATCTGATGTTATAGATCAAGACATGCAAAACAAGAAGCGCATATGGATGTAAAAAAGCTACTATTCCTCATTTCATTCCTTTTCATTTCTCAGAGCTTATTCGCACAATCAGGGAAAATTGTTGGTTTTATTACCGACACAAGCGGAGAGCCTTTACCTGGTGTTAACATAATAATTCAAGGTACAGATAAAGGAACAGCCTCTGGCGTGGATGGCTACTATCAAATACTTAACGTAGAGCCAGGCACGCACAATTTACGAGCAACCTATATCGGTTTTGCCCAAGTCTTGATTGAAGGTGTGGAGGTAAACATTGGTTTAACCACAGAAATTGATATTGAGATGCGCGAGGAAGCCGTCGAAGGGGAGGAGATAAATATAATTGCTATGGAGCCTATAGTAAGAAAAGATGTTTCTTCCAGTCAGGCAACGATATCTAACGAAGATATAGAAGCGCTTCCCGTTACGAGTGTCGCTAATGTTATTGGTTTACAGGCTGGGGTAGAGGGATTAAGTATTCGTGGGAGTGGAACTAACGAGGTTTCTTTTAACCTGAATGGATTTAGTCTACGCTCAGAAAGAAGTAATATTCCCTTTACAGGAATAAGTGTTACCTCCATTGAAAATGTACAAGTACAGACCGGTGGTTTTAATGCAGAGTATGGTGATGTTAGATCAGGCCTTATAAACGTAACCAGTAGAGAAGGGCAGCGCGACAGATATACTTTAGATGGGATTGTCAGGTATACACCGGCTCAAGCAAAAAATATTGGCCAAGATGTAAATGACCCCAATTCTTATTGGCTTCGCCCTTATTTAGATGATGATGTAGCCTGGACGGGCACTTCAAATGGCGAATGGAATGAAAATGGGGAGTGGACAGGAGGCGCATGGGATTCATATACTCAAGATGAATACCCCTCTTTCGAAGGCTGGAACGCAATATCCCAAAGAACATTAGCGGATAATGATCCTAACGACCTAGAAACATATCAGAATGATTTAACTCCGGAAGCCGCACAACAAGCTTTTATCTGGCAGCATCGTAAAGATATGGCCATTCAGGAGCCAGATTACGAGATTGATCTTACACTTGGTGGGCCGGTACCGTTTGTAAGTTCTAAATTAGGTGATTTAAGATTCTCCACTTCATTCAGAGAAACCCAAACCATGTATTTTATACCTCTCTCAGAAGACCGGTATAAACAAACTACTTTCCAGACTAAAGTAACCAGTAATGTAGCTCCTGGGATGAAGTTCTCTGTAGAGGGATTATACAGCAAGCAAACTGGGACAGGTGAAAGACAAGACGGTGCGCCGGGCTTTTTCGCATCACCTTCTGGAATTGCAGGTTCAATGAACCGAGTAAGTTTTATAGATACCAGGATTTTTGCTTCAGATTATTGGGCACCAACGGAACAGGTTGTAGCTAATATTGGTGCACAATTTACCCATACACTAAACAATTCTACTTTTTACGAAGTTAAGGTGAATAACTTTTTCGAAAATTATAGCACAAACCCTGGTGCATACAGAGATACTTCTGAAGTAGTAAATATTGGAGGAGTTAGTTTTGATGAAGCCCCTTTTGGTTTCTATGATGCATCTTCCGAAGGGATTGCCTCTGGTATGAGAATGGGAGTTGGAATGAGTACATCCAGAGACAGCAGCAAGCTTTCAACTCTCACTGCAAAAGCTACTATTACCAGCCAATTAGACCGCTATAATGAAGTGAAGGCTGGAATTGAATTTATACGAACTAATAGCCAGATTAATTACGGGTCTTTCGACAAGGCTTTGCAACAGGGAAGAACGCGATCTGTTTGGGGAACCACACCTATCCGTCTGTCCGCTTTCCTGCAAGATAAACTTGAATTCGGGGGCATGATTGCGAATGTTGGATTACGACTAACATACTCTGATCCTAACATTGATTGGTATGATTATGAGGAGTACAGTAATATTTTTTCATCTGGTGCATATTCATCATTAGACACGGTTTCTACTTCCAGAGTAGACCCACAAATAATTGTGCAACCAAGGCTTGGTGTATCATTTCCTATTACCGATAACAGCAAGTTGTTTTTTAACTATGGTCATTTTCTCCAATTGCCAAATCCTGAAAATTTATACCTGGTAGAGGTAGAGCCTTTCAATGATAAAATTGTACGAATGGCTGTTCCTGATAATCCTATTCCCAAAACTGTACAGTACGAATTAGGATTTGAGCAGAACTTATTCGACCAGTATCTGTTGCGGATCAGCGGTTACTATAAAGACGCGAGTCAGCAACCAAGGCTAGTAACTTTTACGGGTGGGCCTAATGACGACACCTATGCTGAAAGCAGGCCTTTTTCTTATTCAGATACCAGAGGGGTTGAGTTTACCTTCAGGAAACAAGCTGCACGTTATTTTTGGGGTGAAATAAATTACACCTATAGCATAAGATCCAGTGGGTTTTTCGGCACTCTTCAAAATTTTGAGAATCCCTTTCAACAGCGAGAATACGAACGTACCACTACGGCTAACAATATCTCACGCCCTGTACCATTACCCTTTGCAAGGTTACTTCTCTACTTTAAAGCTCCAAATGATTTTGGGCCCGAGATATCTGGTGTAAGGCCTCTTGCTAATTGGAATATGGCTACCATTGTGTCTTGGAGAGCAGGTGCTTATACAACATATACAGACCAGCAGGCTCTCGAGGATGTGCAAAACAACTTGCGATTCAGAGACTCTTGGGGCACATCGTTGCGTTTCAGCCGCCGCTTTGATTTAGGGCCGACATCCAGAATAGACCTGTTTGCTGATATAAATAATGTCATCAACAGAAAACAACTTTCCTTAGGCTCAGCGGGTTTTGTGCCCGGTGAAGACTACAATAATTACTTTCGTTCCCTGCATTTACCTGCGGATAAACTCGAAGAAATTGGCCGTCTAAATCAGCGGGTTCCTGGAAATGATAGATTAGGAGATTATCGTGAACCTGGTGTAGAGTATGTGCCTATTGAAGCTTCTTCGAATTTTGACCTTATCTCAAATCCTAATAACAGAGCTCTGTATTACAATACCGAAGATGGCATGTATTATCAGTTTAATGGAAGTTTTTATGAAGCAGACCCTGATTTTGTAGATGAAGTGTTGGACAACAAAGCATATATAAATATGCCAAATCAACGGTTTTTCAATTTCTTAGATCCAAGAACAGTAAGATTTGGAATTCGCTTTTCATTTTAAGAGTAGTTAAAAATTTATTTAAACAAATGGCTGATATCAAAAAATTGCTTTTCAAATTATTGTTTTCTCTCCTAATAGTAATGGGGAGTATACAACTATCTAATGCACAGGATTACCGCTGGTTATCAGCGGGTTCGTTCCACAATTTCTATTCAAGTGTGGGTACTGAAAACGAACAGGGGTTCATCGGTGAACAGCAAGCGGGTTGGCAGTGGCCGGCTATCTATCGCTCACAAGATGCTCAGAATTGGAAGTCTCTATGGTTGGGTGTTACGGATTTTACAGATGAGGATGGAAATGACTACCCGGTTCGTATTGCACATGCGGGTCCAAGAATTACTGGATTGGGACAATTTTTCCCTATGGAATTTGAAACACGCAGTAAGTTTGCTCCACCGGTAGTATCAGTTGATGGTGTACAATCTCAAAGTAAAACGGTAATAAATGATGTAGTTGATCCCTCTATGAAAGCTGACAGAGAGATCTATACACGTGTTAATACCTTGATTGGGGTAGAAGTAAAGCGAACTATTAAGCAGTTCAGCCAGCAGCACCATGATAACTACCACATCGTTGAGTATGAATTCACGAATACAGGAAATATTGATGATGACGATGAAATTGAACTACCCAACCAGACATTAGAAGGTTTTGTCCCATATATCACAAACAGGATGGCACCCGTGCAAGCCACCCGTTACGTATTTGGAAATGATACCGGTTGGGGGCGAAATACGATGGTTGACCGTCGGGGAGATGGTCAACAGCCCGGTGAAATGGAGGAATTTCGCGCACACTTTGCATGGCATGGGTATTGGCAGCAAGAAGTTGATTACGACAATATTGGCGGCCCGATATTAGTGCCAAATACCTCACGAAATTATTTAACTGCTGATGATACCACCGGCCGTTTAGGTGCTTATCATTTTGTAGGAACGGTCACTGTTCATGCAGACACTTCACCAACAGATGACACCGATGATCCCGGACAACCATTTACCATGAGTGAGATTCATTCTGATAACGATCTCTTGTTTCCTCCAAATGATGCTTTCAGTGTTTCTGCTATGACAGATGAATATGCAGTAATGACGGAAGGCCGAACAACCCGACATGCCTATCGGGTTGAGCCAGATGGCGAAGAAGGATTTTTAGAGCCAAGTACATTACCTAACCTGGGTAATTCAGGAGGATTCAGTTATGCTTATGGTTACGGCCCCTATACATTAGCCCCAGGAGAAAGTGTTAAGATAGTTATAGCAGAAGCATCTGCAGGAATAAGCAGAGAATTAGCAGATGAAACTGGTGTAGCTTTCAAAAATGGTGATATTACCGCCCGCGAAAAGAACGAAGTTGTATTTCAAGGTAGAGATTCACTATTCCAAACCTTTGAAAGAGCTATCGAAAACTTCGAATCGGATTATTCGATTCCAGAAGCACCGGATCCCCCTACAGAGTTCAGGCTTTCTTCGGCAGGGACAGGTGTAGAGATGGAGTGGTTTCACGATAATAGTTCGGCATTGCAAGGCTATCAAATTTATCGTTCATCAGGGCGTGTAGATAGTACCTACCGATTGTTATATGAAGCAGATGCTTCTGAAAATTTTATTATTGATGGTGATGAAGCAACAAGACAAGATTTCCCCGGTGATTTCTTATTGGATACTCCAATACGAGGGCGCGATTATTATTACTATATAATAGCTGTTGGTGAGAATAACACGGATGCTACGGGGTTGACCCCAACTGGAAGCTCTTTAATTAGTAATCGATACTATTCTCAAAGTTATGATCCGGGAAGATTACTTCGCCCAGCTGGTGAGGCAATGACTGAAATAAGGGTAGTACCCAACCCCTATAACCCGAATGCTGATGATAACTTGCTTTTAGATCAGGAGAACCTTGATCGTCTTGCCTTTTACGAGATTCCGGGCATTTGTACAATCCAAATTTATACAGAATTAGGTGAACTGGTGCGAACCATTGAACATAGTAATATGAGTGGTGATGAGAACTGGGATTTAAAAACAGACTATAGACAACGAGTAGTAAGCGGGATTTATATCGCAAGGATTATAAATAAAGATCCTAACGATGATGAATTTGGAAGTGTAGCTACAAGAAAAATTGTAATCATATTATAATAGGTGCAAAATGAAAGTAAGTAGATTAATTTTTGTCAGTATTATAATGCTCCTTTTTACAACACAGGTGTACGGGCAAAAGAAAAGAGCGCAAACCAGTATGAAGTATTTGAGTGTTTCTCCATCTGCGAGAGCCTCAGCACTTTCCGATGCAGTTACTTCCGTTGAAATGGGTGCATATGCTGCTTTTTATAACCCTGCATCCATGGCACATATGAAAGGTACTTATAGTGCCTCCGCTGGTGCAGTTCAATGGATTACAGATATAAATCACAATTCAGCTTCCTTCATCTTTAAACCATTCGATGGTAAATTTGGAGTAATCGGGTTAAATGCTCTCTCGGTAGATTATGGCGAAATTCAAGCCACCGTTGTTGAAGAATCTGATAAAGGCTACCGCGATATAGGAACCATTAGTCCTACTGCAATGGCAGTTGGTATTAGTTATGCAAATGCTATTACTGATCAGTTCTCAATTGGTGCAAATTTCAGATACACAAATCAAAACCTTGGATCTGTAGCCACATCTGTAGATGGTGAGGGTAATTATACGATGCAATCATATTCGGGAAGTACCGGAGTTGTTGACTTTGGAATTCTTTATAAAACTGGTTTTGAGAGTTTGAATTTTGCGATGACCCTCAGAAATTTCTCTCCAGAGGTTTCCTACGACATTGAAGAGTCTGAATTACCCCTGACGTTCAAAATTGGTTTATCAATGAATATTTTGGATTTAACCGACGTAAATCCTGACAATCACTCACTCCTCGTTAGTGTTGATGCCAATCGCCCAAGAGATTTTGACGAGCAACTATTTTTTGGGATGGAATATGCATTCTTGAACCGTTTTATGCTTCGTGGTGGTTATGGTTTCCCTAAAGACGAAGAGAAGCTTTCATTTGGGGCTGGAATTAGACAGCCTGTTGGCACACTCAATCTAAGTGTGGATTACGCCTATACCCAGTTTGGAGTTTTTGGAGAAATTAATCGTCTAAGTGTTCAATTAGGATTCTAAAAATTGTTTAATATGAAATTCGATACAAAAAAATCATTATTCATTTTACTGTTCTTCGCTATAGGTATTACTTCTTGTAGGGAAGGAAATAGCATCTATAATCCTGAATATGAGCCAAGTAAAGCAGATCCAGTCATAACTTCCATCACACCAGAGGATGGATATCTGTCGGGTATAGATTCAATAATAGTACATGGGGAGAATTTCTCTGACGATGTCGATGAAATGACGATCAGTTTCGATGGCCAAACTGGTACTATCCTTAGCGCTACCCCCACAAAATTAGGTGTGAGGCCGGCTCAGATAATAGGCGATGAGATAGAAGTTCGAGTATCTTCTCGTGGAGCTATTAATTTCAGTAATACAGTTACTTACAAGCTTGAAGGAGCTATAAATTCTATTCCTGGATATAACCAAACGCATAACTCTACAGGTATTACTCGCAATGCAGATGGTGATATCATTTTTAGCCTTCAAAATGAAAGTGGTGCAAACCAAGGTATAAAGGTTTGGAGGGTTAATAATGATGTAGAAGATTATTTACCGTCAAGTAGTAATTGGGTTGCTATGAAAATTGGGCCGGATGGTCTTTTATATGCTGTTAGAGGAATTTATGCTGTGTATCGCGAAAACAATGGAGGAATAGATAATAGTCCTTATGCTATTGGAGATCCTTCTGAGAGTTACCGAAACTTAGATTTTGGAGTGGGCAATTATTTGTGGGTTGTTGGGGATAATGAAGACATTATTCGTGCAGATATTTCAGACGGGTCTATTGAAAGATTTGGAGGTTCTGAAGAAGTGTATTCAGCTAATTTAAGAGCAGTACGTTATTATAATGACCAGCTTTTTGTAGCGGGTTCATTTGAGGGCACAGATGGAACTACACAGCAAATTTGGTCTTTTGATGTTAATGATAATTCCCTCAGTGCTCCACAACACATATTTACGATAGAGGAAGAATCAGGTGAAACCATGCAGATTTTGGAAATTACATTTGATGAAGATGGTATAATGTATTTGGGTTCTACTATAGGGTCAGGAATATACACTTGGAGTGAGGAAGAAGGGTTTAATGAAATGTATCCCGGTCTTATCAAAGCGTCAGGCTTTTCTTTTACATGGCTGGATAATTTTTTAGTTGCGAGTATTACCAATAATGGAGAAAATACTCGGCATCCAACTAAAATAGATATCCGAAAAGAAGGAGCTCCTTATTTAGGTATCACCAATTAAACTAAAACCATAAAATCAAAACAAGAAAAATTAACCTTAATTTTAATTTATAATCATAACATTATGAAAAAATCTTTACTAATAATACTGGCAATGGTCATGGTACCATTGTTTGCACAAGCTCAAGATGGAGAATGGACGCGAGTAGGTATATTTCCCGCGGACAGCTCTTTGTATGGTGCTTCCCATGGTATAGCAGTTGATGGAGAAGGAAAAATATGGACCGCAGATTTTTATCAAACCGGCTCCTTATTACCTGACAGTTCCGAAGCTGTTGTTGATGTTCGGGTTTTTAACCCGGATGGCACTGAAGCTGATTTTTCACCAGTTCAGCAAGTTACTATCAATGATGTGCAGACTATCTTCAAGCAAGGCCGTGGTATGAGAGCCGACGCTGATGGTAACATCTTATATGCAGATGGTGCTACTTTGATTCGTATAAATCACCAAACTGGTGAAGGTATGAATAGAGTATTTCCTGGTATTGGATCATTAACAACTCCAGCAGTTGATGCTGCAGGAAATGTGTATGTATCCGCAGTACTGCCTGGTAATCCTATCAAACAATATTCAGCAGATATGGATACTACCGATGCAAACGGTGAGGTTGTTATAGATGAAGTGCCGGGATACGGAAGAACTTTTGAAGTATCTAAAGATGGTAATACTGTCTATGCTCCTCGTTACGATCTGTATAAACTTCTGGTTTACAATCGTACGGACTTAACTCCATTTGGCGCAGCTGATACCGTGCTTGAAGGAGCTAACATAGAGTCTATAGCCCTCGATCCTCATAGCCAAGATGTCTGGGTAAGCGCATATACCGACATTGCTCCTGATAGTGCCCGAAATGAGTTATTCGCTTTGGATACTTGGTATGGATATGATACCGAAACTTGGGAACAGGTTGATAGTGTAGCTTGGGTTCATGATGAAGATGAAGTTACGGCAACACAACCTCCAAGAGGTATGGCCTTCAGTAACGATGCTAATACTATTTATCTAGCTAAGTGGAGAAATAATGTAAATCTTCTTCATCCTATTCAGTCGTTTACAAGAAATACTCCTGTAAGCAATGAAAGAGAAGTTGCTACACTTCCAGAAGGTTATTCTTTGGAACAAAATTATCCAAACCCTTTCAACCCTACTACTAATATTAATTATACAATTAAAGAAGCTGGCAATGTTAGCTTGAAAGTATATGATATTACAGGGCGGGAAGTAGTTTCATTAGTGAATAATGAACGATTAAGTGCAGGTAACCATACTGTAACTTTCGATGCGTCTAACCTTGCTTCAGGTGTATACATTTATGCTCTCGATGTAAACGGATTGAGGTTAACAAACCGCATGACGCTTATTAAATAAAAAGCATACATGAGCTTTTGAAAAGGCAGCCCACTAAGCTGCCTTTTTTTTAATTAGTTCAATATTCAAGAGACTCACCTATCACTCTACAACTTATTCCTATGTTATCTAAAAGAATTTTATGCACATTAACAGCTTTGTTAATGGCTTTCTCAGTTTATGGACAATCAAATCCTCCCAAAAAAGAAGTTCGGGGAGCCTGGATTGCAACTGTTATTAATTTGGACTGGCCCAGTACGGGTTCAGCTTCTGTTTCTCAGCAAAAAGAAGAACTCATATTTCAATTAGATGAGCTGAATGCAGCTGGCATTAACCTGGTATTTTTCCAGGTAAGAGCAGAAGGTGATGCGTTTTATGATTCAGATATTGAGCCATGGTCAAAATATTTAACTGGACAAGAAGGAAGAGCTCCGGATCCATATTGGGATCCGCTGGCGTTTGCTATTGAAGAAGCACATAAACGGGGCATGGAAATGCATGCATGGCTTAATCCATATCGGGCTATGCGCTCTATACCAAGTGATTTCACACAGAAAGCTGGCAGCCAGCAGGTTGCTCAGAACGTAGATGAAAGTTTGTCTCCATTTTTGAATAAAGAATATGATATAAATACACCAATGAGAAAATTGGACACTCAGCAAAGGGATTCTATGCATGTGTCAAATACCCATCCTGAGTGGTTGTTAGTTTTAAATAATGCTATTGCCATTTTTGATCCCGGCCTGCCGGAGGTAATGGATTATAACCTTGACGTTTTAATGGACATTGTAAACCGCTATGATGTAGACGGTATTCACTTTGATGATTATTTTTATCCGTACCCGCCAAATCACATGAGTTCAAGTGCTGCTAATAATGCACTTGATGATGATACTTTTGCTGATTACCCACGTGGGTTTACCGATAAAAACGAATGGAGAAGAAATAACATTGATATCTTTGTTGAGATGGTCTACGATAGCATTCAGGTGGTTAAGCCCTGGGTTAAATTTGGAATCAGCCCATTTGGTTTATGGAAAAATGGAACTCCATCCGGAACATTTGGGATGGATGCGCACAATACTATTTATGCGGATGCTTTAGCATGGTTAGAAGATCATACTATGGATTATGTTACCCCGCAGTTATACTGGCCATTTGGTGGCGGACAAGATTATGGAAAACTTGCTCCTTGGTGGGCAGAACAAGCAGCTGCAAACGACCGGCACATTTATCCGGGCCATGGTTTGTATAGAACAGACCGTTCTACTTTTAGTAACACTTTATTTGCTGCCAATGAAATACCACGGCAGATTCGATTGAATAGAAATCATGAAGATATTACAGGAAGTGTGTTCTTTCGGTCTCAGAATATCACCCATTATTCTTCCAAAGGTTTTGCCGATTCTTTAAAAAATAATTATTACCGGTATGCAGCCTTGCAACCAACTATGGCGTGGAAAGACACTTCTAAACCCAATACACCGCTTAATTTTGTTGTGGAAAGAGATGCAGAAACAGACTACGAGTTTAACCTTAGCTGGGACCGCCCGGATGATGTTGTTGTAGCGAAAGCTAATCTATCCAGCCATATTGATACACTTATAAAATATGCAGTTTATAGAGTAGATAAGGATGTTGATCCTAATGAAATGGAAGAAATTCAAAAAGCGGAAAATTTGATAGCTGTAACTGGAGAAACAAGTTTTACAGATATCACACCACCTTCAGCAAACGATTATTATTATTTTGTTACAGCAGTAACCAGAAATAATATTGAAAGTGATCCAAGTGAGGCTGAATTAGGAGGCTTTGTGGAAGCGGAAAGTATTGATTTACTACCTGAGACCATTGCTCTTGATACTACCATGAATTTTGCTCCAACATATACAGTGAGAACTTCAGATGGAGTGGCTCATAAAGTTGACAGAGACAAAATAAGCTGGAGCTTGACTAATCCTGCTGTGGGTGAGATTTCTGAAAAAGGTAAATTCACTCCAACTGCAGTTGGGGAAACCGGTCTCGTTGCCACCCTTAATGTAGCAAGCGACACTGTATGGATCGAAGTTGTTCAGAAGGAGGGCTACTTTGTTGTAAACGATTTCCTAAACCTGGAAGAGTGGACGATAGAAACCTCTAATTTAGACAATGAGCAGATTGATGTTAGCTTATTAGAAAATGGAGAGGGCCTTGAAGTCAGCTATACGCTTCCGGGAAATACTTCAAATGTAAAAATTAGTTTTAATAACAGCATAGCTATTGATGGCGTGCCCAGCTTCGCCAACGTAAAAGGTTCTGGTGACGGCAATGAGTACGGAGTAACCGTTAATATCGCTAATCCTGATTCTGGCTTGTTTTTAATGGAGAGTGCTTCTTTGATAGATTCAACGATGCCGGAAACCGTTCACTTTACATTTAGTGAATCTGAGACTTCAAGAATTACTGCCGGAGCTTCTTTCTATTTTCCATTTACTTTGGAAGGTATAACAATCACATTGCCAGACAATGAAACGGATGAAGAAGTGCAAGGATACTTCCGCTTACTTCAATTTGGTGTTTCTTATACAGATACTCCCGTTTCTATTGAGGAAGAATCAGGTGCCGGAGTTCCTGATCAGTTAAGTTTGAGTCAAAACTATCCAAATCCATTCAATCCTACTACGAATATTACATTCAACTTGCCATCTGCAAACCGAGTTGAATTATCTGTATTTGATATCCTCGGACGTAAGGTGGTGACTTTAGTTGATGGACGTCTGCAATCAGGAAATCACACGTATAATTTTGATGCCTCGAAATTGTCATCAGGTATTTACATTTATCGATTGCAATCAGGAGAGGTAACACTAACCGAGAAAATGACCCTTATTAAGTGACAGCTCAAAACAGACGATCATTTTTGAAAAAGCTTGGACTGGGTGCCTTTGGAGCAGGCGCCCTTTCTGCAACTGGATGCGAAACTTCTGAAGATGAACATTTTCGATTTGTTCATCTAACCGATCAGCATGTAACAAGCCGTCGTAAAGGGCACGAGGGTTACCAAAAATGTATTAATTCTATCAATGCCTTAAATCCTGCCCCAGATTTGGTTCTGATGGGCGGGGATATGGTTTTTGATGGTTTATATACGGAACTGGAAACTTATAAAGAATCGATTGGGCTGTATAAGGATATCACTTCCAAGTTGAATATTCCTCACTACCCGTGCTTGGGTAACCATGATGTTTTGGGTTTATCATCTCGCCGAAAAGTACCTGTAGATCATCCCGGTATTGGCCAGAAAATGATTATGGAGAAGATCGGTATGGAAAAAGACTACTACAGTTTTAACCATAAAGGGTGGCATTTTGTAGTTCTAAACTCCATTTATGAAATGGAATCTGATCACGGTCCTTCATATATGTCTAAAATAGGAAATGAACAATTAGACTGGCTGCGCCACGACTTAGGGCAGCATAAGGAAATGCCAACCATAGCAGTGTCACATATGCCGGCATTCACCCATAAATATCAGATTAACAGTGATCCGGAAGCGAAAGCCATGAGCTCCATTGTATTAAGTGATAACATCAAACTACGCCATATTTTGGAACGGCATAAAGTAAAAGCGTTGCTGCAAGGGCATGTACACATTGCCGAAGATTTTAGATTTAACGGTGTCTGGTATTTAACCTCACATTCTGCTTCGGCAGCTTGGTGGGGTGGTAACTGGCTTGGCTTTGAGCCGGGATATACACTGCTAAATCTTGGGGAAGAAGATATTATTTCTTGGGAAAGAAAAACCTATGAATGGACCCATCAGCTTGCATCTGAGGACACAATTGAAAAAGAGAGGATTGAAGAGCAAAAAGAGTTTGAGACAAGACAGGATAGCTTGTATTCAGTTGAAACATTTTAAAATAGGAAATTTTTTTTCATCTCGAGCGGAGTGAGATCTAAAGATGTCGGTTCCACCTAAAAAAATCTTTATTTCTCAATCAGTTGCTTGTGTTCCATCAATCGAAATTACAGAGATTGTGGCAAGCACAATATTATACTCAAGCCTTGCATTAATTTTATAACAACAAGTAAAAATCAACATTATGAAAAATACAGTTACCATTTTAGCAGCTCTTCTGTTTTTATTTACGAGCACTCAAATTAAAGCTCAGTATGAAGTGCAAAGCTTTGATACACTATTTCATACTCAAGTAGGTGCAGGGGCATTTTATACTGAATATGAGAACCCCGGAGTTCCCTTAAAAATTCAAGTAGTAGAGTTTGATTTGAATCAAAGCGGGCTTGAAATTCGTTCAATAGCTGCAAATAACAAGCTTGCAGGCGGTTATGAAAAAACCAGTGATATGCGGCACGAACTGGAAGATGAAAATACATTTGTTGTAGCAGGGGTAAATGGTGATTTTTACGGAACCAGCGGGCGGCCAACAAATGTCCAAATTGTAGATGGACAAATGCTAAGAACTCCTATCAGTAGAGACATTATCGCTATAGACGATTCTTTTAAACCATGGATTACCAGAGGTACTTCTTTTAGCGGTCAAGTTACAGGAGATGGATTTACCGCTCCTATTAATAATATAAATGGGGCTCGTGGTGCCAATGAAATTGTTGCCTATAATTCTTTTTATGGAAGTAGTACGGGAACCAATGAATTTGGGACTGAAGTCGCTTTACAATTGCAAGGAGAAGTCAAGGTTAACCAACCAGCACAATATGTGGTAACACGGATTGAAGAGAATGTTGGAAATATGAGTTTAGGTTCAGATGACCTTATTCTTGCTGCACACGGCTCAGCTACTTCTAACTTTGAAGGGCTTAATGTGGACGATGAAATATCCATTCAAATCAATTTGAATCCTTTTGAAAATGCAATTATTGAAGCAGTTGGTGGTAATGGTCAGTTCCTGAAGGATGGGGAAGTGATTGAAACATGGGCAGAATGGCATCCAAGAACCGCTGCTGGCTTCTCAGCAGATACCACTAAACTATATTTTATGGTTGTTGATGGAAGACAGTCTGCAAGTCGTGGTATGACAACCGGACAGATGGGAATATTTATGCAGAGTATTGGCGCTGCTAATGCAGTTAATCTTGATGGTGGTGGCTCTTCAACCATGCTCGTTCAAGATGAAGTCATGAATAATCCGTCAGATGGTAATGGTGAGCGCTCTGTAGCGAATGCACTTTTTGTAACCTTACCATATTCAGCAGACGGAGAAATTGAGAGAGTCAGATTAAGAACTAATAAAACCAAAGTTTTTCTGACAAAAACCACTCAATTGAAAGTCTTGGGTTTTGATGCGGATCACAGGTTTAGTCAAATTCCAACAGAAGAAGTTGAATTTACTGTTGATGAAGAATTAGGAAGTATTTCATCAGGTGGAGTTTTTACCGGATCCATGAATGCAGGAACTGGTTATATATATATGAATTACAATGAGTTTGCTGACTCAACGCTCATTACTGTTCTTGATGCAGGAAGTATCAACTTGTCACCTTCAAATGTAGCGCTGGATACCACAATGACTTTTACTCCAGTTTATACCGTTTATGATGAACTTGGATATGAGCAAACTGTCACAAGAAATAATATTGATTGGAGCGTAACAAACCCGGGTTTGGGAAATATCGATGACGAGGGAAATTATACTCCTATTGCTGCTGGCACTAATGGTATTGTAGGTTCCTACAGTAATGTAAGCGACACTACATGGGCTGAAGTGCAAGAAATAGCCGGATATATTATCATAGATGATTTTTCAAATATTGAAAACTGGACATTCACCACCGAAAACCTTCATGTGGATAGTGTGAGTATACATTCCCTTGATGAGGATGCACTGGAAGTACGTTTCAGTTACCCCCCTTCAAATTCTGAACCACATATTCATCTGCAAAAAAATAATGCAATAGATGGAGTGCCCTCATTTTCAAATGTTGTTTATTCAACAGATGGAAATAATTATGTTATGACAGTAGATATTGAAACTAATAGTGATGGCAGATTCAGAATGAACCCGGAACGACATGCTAATAGTACTGAGCCTGAGGTAATGCATTTTACTTTTGAAAAGGACAAAGTCACGGGGATAAACAGTTCCAATTTTTATTTTCCGTTTACCTATGAAGCTATCAGTCTCAGATTGCCAAAAAATACAACGGATGAAGCTGCTGAAGGCTATTTTCGTGTTTACGAACTCGGTGTTTCTTACTCCGAAACCCCCGTTTCAATTGACGATGAAAAAGAACGTGAAACACCTGAAAAAATAGAACTCTCTCAAAACTATCCGAACCCTTTTAATCCCACTACCCAAATATCTTTTAGCTTACCCGCTGCGGAAAATGTAAGCCTGAATGTTTTCGATGTGCTTGGCAGAAAAGTAGCTACTCTTGTGGAAAGCAGGTTAGGTGCCGGAAACCACACGTACAGGTTTGATGCTGAAAATCTCTCCTCAGGGATTTATTTATATCAGCTCAAAACCGGAAAGTCGACACTTTCCCGAAAGATGATGCTGATTAAGTAGCGTCTTTGCGAGGAGGAGCGGATGCGACGACGACGCAATCTCGTATAAGATGCTTGGGATGTTCATCAACGCCCGGCATTCTGCTCATTGATAGAGTAGGTAGTCTTTTTAGACGAGACAGCCGCGTATTTCCATTCGCTCCGCTCATTTCAAGACTCACAGATAAAATCTGTCACTTAATATTCAAAATCTTCCGACAAATCTTTCCATTTTGGATTGATCGACTCAATTAATTTAATTTTCTTTTTTCGAGACCCCGCTTTTATCTGTCTCTCACGAAAAATGGCTTCTTCATCAGTTCCAAGCTCTTCGAAATAGACAAGTTTATCAACGTTGTACCTTTTGGTAAATCCCTTAACAACTTTATTTTTATGAGACCATATTCGATAAACTAAGTCACTGGATTTCCCTGTATAGAGAACAGTATGCCGATGGTTGGTTAAGATATATACGTGATGTCGTTCGTCTAATTTCATAAGAGAAATATAATAAAAGTACTCTTATTTGCGAGAAACGAACGCAGTAAACTCGCAAAACAATTCCCCTTTGCGAGAAACGAGCATAGCGAATGCCGAAGCAATCTCGCGAATGTGCTGGGGATGCTTATCAACGTCCTGTGATTCTGTGCGTTGACAAAGCATAGCATTTATTAGGCGAGACTGCCGCGTCGCGTGTTCTCCGCCTACGGCGGATCATCACACTTCTCGCAGATGTACCTTTGCGAGGAGGAGCGGATGCGACGACGACGCAATCTCGTGTAATATTTCTGGGATGTTCATCAACGCCTGGCATTCTGCACATTGATAAAGTAAGTAGTATTTTTAGGCGAAACTGTGACGCAGTCATCCCTTTGGGATCACGTCGCGTGTTCTCCACCTACGGAGGATCATCACACTCCTCGCAGATGTACTAAACCTTCACAATAATATTTTTCTTTTTCATCCAGACTGCAAGCAGGTAGAAAAGGAATATCCAGGTGATGGCGTACAGTATTGAAGCGTTTATCGGGGAATTAACAGAGTTAAAAACATACTCAAATAACCACGCTTTTAAGCTTATTTCATCTCCCCGAAAAGAGAATGTAATCATATTGAAAGTCCGGGCAATGATTCCACTTAAAAAGAAAACCGTAATAGCGTTAATGCCAAAGGCGACTCCCCAATTAGTAAATTTCTGCTTCTCCTTCACATCGATAAAATAATAGCATAAACCAAAGATGCACATTGCCTGCCCACCGGTAAACAAAGTGTAAGAACTTGTCCATATGCTTTTATTGATCGGGAATATCCAGCTCCAGACATAGCCAATGATGATGAGAATAAATCCCCATATAAAAAATTGAAGTGTACGTGAAGATTCACTCTTTTCATCCTTAACCAACATTCTTCCCGTCCAAATTCCAATCAGCGTAGAGCCAATTGCGGGTAATGTGCTGAGTAATCCTTCCGGATCCCAATTAGATTGCCATAGATGGCCGGGCATTATCAGGTTATCGATGTAGGCCGCTAAATTCCCTTCAGCACTGTCGAGAGCTCCTGCCCCAAAACCAGGAACGGGGATAGCTATCATCAAGAACCAGTATCCGATTAACAACCCGGCGAGCGTATAAAGCTGAGTTTTGGGTTTTGTATATAGGAAGAGGATTGCGCCAATTGCATAACAAAGGGCGATTCTTTGTAACACACCCGGAATTCGTATTCCAAGTAAATTATCATGTAAACCAAAATCCGGCAGAAAAGTGAGGTATGGAAAAGCGGATAAAGCCAATCCCAATCCAAAAATCTTGGCTGCTCTTATGAGTGTTTTGTTGAGCAAATCGCGATCATCAGCTCCTTTCGCTTTGGCTTTTGTAAATGCGAGAACAATGGAAACCCCCACGATAAAAAGGAAGAAAGGGAAAATCAGGTCGGTGGGAGTCCAGCCATGCCAGGATGCATGTTTTAGTGGCCCGTAAATGTGCGACCACGAGCCGGGATTATTGACTAAAATCATTGCGGCAACGGTTGCGCCTCTGAAAAAATCTAAGGAAACAAGACGTTTCCCCGATGAAATGCCGGTTAATGTACTCATAAATTTTTCGAATGAAATTTGAGCCGAATAGTATTAAAAAAGTTAAGAAAGTGGTAATGAAATAAAGCGATAAGTATCTTCTGCTCAGAAAAAGAAATTTACCAGATGAATATACTTATAGCGGACAGCGGTTCAACAAAAACAGAATGGGTTCTGTTAAATTCAAGGGGAGAGAAATCACGTTTTAATACCGTGGGGTTGAATCCATATTTTCTAACTGGGGATCAAATTGTAATGGCAATAAAAGAAGGCTTAGATGAGGAAGTTTTTCAGAACCAAATCGATGTTATTCATTTTTATGGAGCCGGGTGCGGAAGATCATCCTCACAGGAAGTAGTTCAGAAAGCACTATCAACCTGTTTTGTAGGGGCAGAAGTGCATGTGGAAAGTGATTTACTCGCTGCCGCCAAAGCCTGTTTTGGTGATTCTCCGGGGATTGTCTGCATTTTAGGAACCGGTTCTAATTCTTGCGTGTACGATGGGAGTAGAATCACCGAAAAAATTCCATCCTTAGGTTTTACTTTAGGGGATGAGGGTAGCGGCGGATATTTTGGAAAAAAGATTCTTCAAAGTTATTTCTATAAAATAATGCCCGAAGACCTGAGAATTATTCTCGAAAAGCAGCATGATATGGGCTTGGATTCTATCCTTACAAAAGTTTATAAGGAACCAAATGGGAATAGGTTCGTAGCATCCTTCGCACAATTACTTGGAGATCATTCCGAACATCCGTTCATAAAAAAAATGGTTCGTGAAGGTTTTGAAGAATTCGCACAAAAACAACTTTCCTATTTTGAAGATATTGAAGGCAAAGAGGCAGGATTCGTGGGTTCAATCGCAGCAGTTCATGCAGAAACACTTCAAGATGTTCTCGAAGAATACGGCGTAAAACTGTTGACTATTGTTAGAAAACCCATTGAGGCTCTCGCCGATTATTACCTAAAAATTCAGGCAGCGGAAAGCTGATTTTTTAGCTGGATAATTCTGCCGGCAGATTCATCAATTCTTTGCTCACTGACTTCACCATTTTCCACTAAATCGTGGATAATCTGTATCCCTTCACTCAAAGAAACCTGCTCCTCTAAAAGATTATTACCAAAGCAAAACATATCTATACCGGCATTTAAACCGAGTTTGAGCGTTTCTTTCAAAGAATAGTGATCAGAAATCGCTCGCATCTGCATATCATCGGAAACCAGTACTCCCTCAAAATTCAGCTCATTTCGTAAAAGGTTGGTAAGCACGTTTTTTGAGAGGGTAGAGGGATATTTGGCATCCAATTCAGAATGAAAAATATGAGCGGTCATAATCATTGGACAAAGGTTTTTCGAAATCAGGTACGAGTAAGGGATTAGCTCGCTTTCGTCCCAAGTGTTGGTGACATCAACAAAACCTGCATGTGTATCACCTTCGGCGCTTCCATGTCCGGGAAAATGCTTACAACATGTAAGAACATTTTTAACCTGATGGCCTTTTATATAACTCTCGGCGTGGCGGATAACTTTTTCCGCACTTTCACCAAAACTGCGTTCCCGCTTAGCAATGATCGAGCTATTCTGATTTTTAGCTAAATCCACAACCGGGGCAAAATTGAGATTGATCCCAGCTGCCGAAAGCACATTCGCGATATGCTTGCCCTCCATAAATGTAATTTCAGGAAGATCTTGCTTGCCCAGAAACTGGTGAGATTTCGTTTCAGGAAATCCATATTCAGGTTTGAGCCTGTTGATTACGCCGCCTTCCTGATCTATTCCTATCAAAAGAGGAACATCAGAAGCCGATTGCAATGCCGAGGTAAGAGCCTTTACCTGCTCCGGGGATGAGATGTTATGAACAGGTTTATGGTGAATCATATCCTTATCAAAAAGTATAACACCGCCGGGTTTATGTTCGTTAATTAGCCGGATGATATCTCCGTTTTCAGAAATGTCGCTTCCCCTAAACCCCATCATGAAAAGCTGGCCGATTTTTTCCTTTAGTGTCATGTTATTCAATGGGTAAGCTGAGGACATTAGATGAAATATTTAGAGCGTGTAAAATTGCGATTTCTTTGGTAAAGCAGGCTGAAGTTCAACTTTAGATTGTATAACTTCAAGCCTTAAAATAACAACCTCACTAATATAAAATCAGATGATTATTCGAATACTATTTGCTACAATTTTTTGGATGTTATCCCTGACAGTAGCCCTTTTTGCACAAACTCAGGAAGAAGTAGTAAAAACCGGAATTGAAGTGTTAGCTGAAAACGATTTCGAGATTCTAAAAGGTAAAAAAGTGGGGCTAATTACTAATGCGACCGGTATAAATCGGAATTTAGTTTCAACTGTAGATTTAATTTTCAATGCTCCTGGCGTAGAATTGGCTGCTTTGTATGGGCCCGAACATGGTGTAAGGGGAGAATTTGCAGCGGGCGATAAAGTGGATTCTTATAACGACGATGTTACCGGACTTACGGTGTCTTCTTTATATGGAGCAACCCGAAAACCAACCGCTGAGATGCTGGAAAATATTGATGTTTTGGTATATGATATCCAAGACATCGGCGTGCGTTCTTATACGTATATCAGCACGATGGGGCTTGCAATGGAAGCCGCTGCCGAGCATGATATCGAATTTATAGTACTGGATCGTCCCAATCCTTTAGGGGGCGTAAAAATTGAAGGCAATGTTGTAGAAGACGGATATATCTCGTTTGTGAGTCAGTTCAAAATACCCTACATCTATGGATTAACACCTGGGGAGGTTGCTCTAATGCTGAACGAAGAAGGTTGGCTTAAAGGTGGTGTTAAATGTGATCTCACCGTTATTTCTATGGAAGGATGGGAGCGGGACATGACCTTCGAAGAAACAGGTTTGCCCTGGATTCCAACATCTCCACATATTCCTCATGCTTATTCATCCTATTTTTACGTTACCACAGGAGTGATGGGGGAACTTGGAGTTATTTCAGAGGGAGTTGGCTACACCACGCCATTTCAGGTTTTTGGTGCCCCATGGATTGAAGAGCGCGAGTTAACAAAAAAGCTGAATGAACTTGATATTCCCGGAGTAAGATTTCGTCCTGTAGTTTTTAAACCTTTTTATGGAAGAGATATGGGTGAAACTTTACACGGTGCGGAAATTCATTTTTCTGATTATTCAAAAGCAGATTTGATGCTGATTCAATTTTACTTTATGCAGGTTCATCATGAACTTTATCCTGAGAAAGATATTTTTGAGATGGGTAAAAATCGTTGGGGAATGTTTGATAAAGTGAGTGGCACAGATCAGATAAGGCAACTTTTTACTAAAAATTATCAGGTAGCGGATATCAAGAACTATCTGGATAAGGACATTGAATCCTTCCGAAAAAAATCCTCACAATATTATCTGTATAACTAATTATGAAGTATTCCTTTTTACTGTTTTTTGGATTGATGCTAACACAAACCGGATTCGCACAATCCGTAAAAATGGAACCTGTTTCCGTTAGCGATTCTCTTTACTTGAATATTATTATTCCCGAAGAAGATACGGTGGTTTATAGTTTCTCAAGATATCGTGTGGCGGCAAATACTCATCCTCTCGCGAAGGCTTATATAAACGGGAATGAAGTTCAGGTATATCCAAATGGCGCGTTTGTAGATATGATTAACCATGTTGAAGACACCACTGAAATTGAGTTTATGGTGAGCCTGAATACGCAAAATATTACCAGAAAACTACTTTTGGTAAGGCCTCCAATTAATGAAGATTTGATCCCTTCGAAACTTCTTACAAATAAAATGGTTCTTCCTTCAGATGATATCTGGCTAAAAACTGGAGAACTGCTTGAAGTTCAGTTCCGTGGAAAACCAGGGCAAACAGCTGTCTTTAATATTGATGGTTTCAAGAGAAATATTCCTATGAAGGAATTGCCCCCTGAGTATGCCGGAGGCAGAAGTGGAGTATATAAAGGCGAATACAGGATCATGCCTGGAGATCATGTTGCAGAAAAGAACATCACCTTCAAAGTGAAGAAGAATTTTCTCTCATATAGCAAGATGAAGGGTGACTTTAAAATCAGTTTAAATGGCCTTCCCCGTACGGGAGAAGTGAACTCAGATAACGCTTACCTAAACGTTGGAATGGGCACCGACCGACTGGGTGGGGCGAAATTTGGCTTTCTTGAGGAAGGAGTAAGATTGAAAATTACCGGCCTCAAAAACGATAATTACCGGGTACAATTAACTTCTTCTTTGGATGCCTGGATTCCTGTCCATTTTGTTGACTTACTTCCTGAAGAAACACCCTCTAATGATCCTTTAACGGGAAGCATCAGGGTTACAGGAAATGATAAAGAGGATGTGATTTCTCTGAGTGTCGGAGCAAAACTACCTTACATCACCTATCAGGAAATAGATCCAAATAAAATAATTGTGGATGTTTTTGGCACTACCTCCAATACGAACTGGAATACCAAACATCTGAATGCAGAAGGAATTGAAGAAGTGGAGTGGAGGCAGGTTGAAAATGACCGGTTCCGCCTGATTATAAAGCTGAATCATGCTCAAAACTGGGGATATTCTGTGGGATATGGATGGGGTTCTCAGCTTCAGATAAAAGTAAAAAGAGCACCGATTATCCCGGATATTTTAGAGCCTTTAAAAGGCCGGACAATTGCCGTTGACGCTGGCCATGGCGGGGAGTCAAAAGGTGCACTGGGCGCGGGTGGATTTCTGGAGAAGGAAGTAACTCTAATGATTGCTGAAAAACTGGACACCCTGTTGCGTTCAAAAGGCGCGAAGGTCATAATGACCAGAACCGACGACAGTGAAATTTATATGAGCGAACGCAAAGATATTATTTTGCGAAATAATGCCGATCTCCTGGTAAGTATTCACGCCAACTCGATCGGGTATGGAAGTAATCCTGTTGAAATAAAAGGAACAGGTACTTTTTATAAGCATATTGCTTTCAAACCCCTTGCGGAGGTAATGTACAACAAAATGCTGGAGCTTGATCTTGATCAGTATGGGATGACTGGAAGCTTTAATTTTTCACTGAGTGCACCCATCGAATACCCGAATGTACTGGTAGAAACAGCTTTTATATCAAATCCTGAAGAGGAAATCTTGCTAAGTGATCCTGATTTTCAGGAAAGAATTGCCCGTAAAATTGTGAATGGTTTAGAGGAATATTATCTCGAAAATGCACAAGTAAAGAGTGTGGGCGATTTTTAGGTCTTTGCGAGGAGCTCGAATTTGCCCACGATTTACTCAGTCATTCGACGCGGCAATCTCTTGTGGAGTTACTTAGATTTTTGAACAGAGAGATTCGTCTTTGCGAGGGGCCCAAATCTCCCCACAATTCATTCAGCCTTACGACGCGGCAATCTCGTGAATGAACGATTCCCTTCCTACACATCCGTCAGACCGCGTAGAGCGTTCAGACGGAGCATCAGAGGTTAGGTAATTGTATAGTCTTATTCTGTTTCCTTTTTCTTCCCGAAATCATCTTCAATACGTATAAAAGGAGTGAGTATGAAAATGGGAATAGCGGATAAAAGTACCCAGATAAAGAAATACTCATAGCCTACAGCTTCCTGAATATATCCGCTGATGGCTCCGGGAATACTCATCCCAAATGCCATCAAAGCTGTTCCAAAAGCATAATGAGCTGTTTTGAAGCTCCCCCGTGCAATATAAATCAGGTACATCAGGAAAGCGGCAAATCCAAAGCCATAGCCGAATTTTTCAATTCCAACGAAAGTACCAATAATAATTTGTGATTCCGGCTGAAAAGCGGCTAAATACCAATAGGCGGCATTCGGTAAATTCATGATGATAATCATTGGCCACAACCACACTTTCAAGCCGTGTCGGGAAATTACAATTCCGCCTAAAATTCCACCGGCGGTTAATGCAAGCAAGCCAACAATACCATTTATCACCCCTACTTCAGTAACCGATAAACCAAGGCCGCCTAATTCCCTTGCATCCATTAAAAAGGGAGCGGCAAGTTTTACCAATTGGCCTTCACCAAAGCGGTAGAGCATAATAAAAAGTATGGCCAGCAGGATCTGATCTTTTTGAAAAAACTCAACAAAAGATTCCCAGACAGCTTTCAATGGAGATTCGCCTTCATTTCTGACGGGAAAATCACCAGCAGGTTTTGGTAGGATAAATCCGTGATAAGCAGACATCACAAACATTAACAATGCAACAATTCCTAAAATTGAAACCCAGGAGAATGTCACGCTTCCTGATGAGGTGGCAATAATTCCGGCCAAAACTACAAATAAGCCTTCTCCGCTCCACATTGCAAGCCTGAAAAAAGTAGAGCGAATTCCAACAAAAAATGATTGGTCTTCTTCATTCAGAGCCAGCATATAAAACCCATCCGCGGCTATATCATGGGTGGATGAACAGAAAGCAACGATGAATAAAAAGATTAAAGAAGCTTCAAAAAAGAAAGGGGTATTTAGAGTGATGGCAGCGCCTGCAAAAGAAAACCCTATTAAACCCTGCATTAAATATGTCCACCAGCGCTTGGTTTTGAAGATGTCAATAAAAGGGCTCCAGACCGGTTTAAAAGCCCAGGGAAGTGAAAGTAAACTGGTGAAAAGGGCGATCTCTGAATTTGAAACGCCCAAATCTTTGTACATGACAACCGAAACCATAACTACCATTACATATGGAATTCCCTGAGTGTAATAAAGCGAGGGAATCCACGACCATGGTTTCTGTTTTGTAGATGAAGTTGTATTCATATTACCCGATCCGAATGATTAATAAAAACTCTGAAAGTATTGATTTAAGTATAGACAAAAAAAAAGCGAAAGAAATACCTCTTTCGCTTTAAAAAAATGTTTTAATCCAACTCTTTCCAACGTACGAAAGCTTCCATTGCTTCGTATTCTGCTAGTCCCAAGTCGTCATAAAGTTTGGCAGTTGTTTTAGTGCGATCATCTGCACGTTGCCAGAATTCCCGTTTATCCGTTCCCGGAAACAACGGGCGATCTTTTTGTGACTGATGCTTGAAAATAGCCTTTCGCTTTCGGTCTGTTTCCTTTGGGCTTAATGGAACCGCCATTTCAATTTCATTGATTGGCCACTCTTGCCATGCACCGCGGTATAACCATGTCCAGCAATCTTTCATCCACGGTTCGTCCTTTAGTTCTCTGAGTGCTGCAAAAACAGCCATCAAACATACACGGTGAGTTCCATGCGGATCGGATAAATCTCCGGCGGCGTATATCTGGTGAGGCTTAATCTTTGAAATGAGATCTTTTGTCAGCTTAATATCTTCTGGGCCAATTGGCTTTTTTCTGACTTTGCCGGTTTCATAAAAGGGGAGATCCTGGAAGTGCATATTTTCGTCGGGAATTCCCACATAACGGCAGGCAGCCTTTGCTTCACCCCGGCGGATAAGCCCTTTAATGGTTTTTACTTCTTCCGAATCAACTTCACCCGCAACCTTAGTATTTATAGAAGCTCGAACTTCCTTGAATAACGCATTTACTTCATCATTTTCGATGTTGAAGGTTTCGTTGTAATCAGATACAAAATCAGCGAAGCGAATGGCTTCTTCATCAAAAACCGCAATATTTCCGGAGGTTTGATAGGCAACATGTACTTCATGACCCTGATCTACGAGACGGATAAATGTACCGCCCATTGAAATCACGTCATCATCGGGATGAGGGCTAAAAATGAGTACCCGCTTTGGAAACGGCTCTTTTCGTTCAGGACGGTTTGAATCATCAGCATTTGGTTTGCCACCAGGCCAGCCGGTAATAGTGTGCTGAATTTCATTGAAAATCCGAATATTAATATCGTAAGCTGAACCGATATCCGTGAGAATATCATTCATGCCATGTTCGCTGTAATCTTCGTCGGTGAGTTTCAAAATAGGCTTATCAATAAAGAGACTCAGCCAAACAACAGCTTTTCGTAACAACTGATCGGTCCAGTCGATGGGGCCAACCAACCACGGAGTTTTAGTACGGGTTAATTCAGCTGATGAGGCATCATCAAGAATAACAACTGCGTTGGGATGTTTTTGCAGAAAAGTTGCAGGAATTTGAGAGGTAATCTCTCCCTCAATAGCTTTTTGAATAATTTTAGATTTACCCTCGCCCCAGGCCATCATAAAAACAAGGTCGGATTTCATAATGGAACCTACACCCATTGTTATAGCGCGTTTTGGTACGTTTTCAGTTCCAAAAAAACCACTTGCCGCATCCAAAATCGTGAGGCTGTCTAAAGCGATTAAACGTGTTTTCGAATTTATGGAAGAGCCGGGCTCATTAAATCCCACATGTCCGGTTCGGCCAATTCCTAAGATCTGAATGTCGAGTCCGCCGGCGGCGTCAATTTTCTTCTCGTAATCTGAGCAATATTTAAAAACGTCATCTTTATCTACGGTGCCATCCGGGACGTGAATATTCTCTTTTCTGATGTCTATATGATTGAACAGATATTCGTTCATGAAATAAACATAGCTGTGAATAGACTCCGGGTTCATCGGATAATATTCATCTAAATTGAAGGTGACTACATTTTGAAAGCTCAAACCTTCTTCATTATGCATTCTTACCAACTCATCATAAACCTGGGTAGGGGTGGAACCGGTGGCTAATCCGAGAACTGCCTTTTTGCCTTTTTTAGCTTTTTCGCGTATTAATTTAGCTATCTCATCAGCTACATATTTTGATCCGTCTTTTGCTTCATTAAATACTTTGGTTGGGATTTTCTCGTATTTTTCAAATTCAGGTCGAATGAATGTTGAGGACATATTTTTAATATAGAAAATTAAGTTAGATTTCAGGAAGGTTGGGTACCCGAAAAGCTCGAATTTGATAGAATCGGGAAAATAAAGGTAAAAATGGATAATTCCACAGATAATCTCTTATTTTTTAGCCTTCTTTAGTCAAAATTAATTCAACCAAAAATATTTTTCTGTGATTGATACCCATTCCCATATCTACCTTGAGCAATTTGATGACGACCGTAACGATGTTTTGCAACGAGCTGCGGAGGCAGGGGTTAAATCTATCTTTCTGCCCGCTATAGATTTTGGTTCATTAAAGCAGATGGAAAAGCTGCATCACCAGGAAATACAGTTCTTCAAAATGGCGGGTATACATCCTTGTGATGTTGCGAAAGTGGGGGTGGATTTTGAGAAGCAGCTACTTAATTTTTGTTTACAGGATGATATTTACGGAGTAGGGGAAACAGGCTTAGATTATTATTGGAGCAAAGAGCACATCGATGCACAGAAACAAAGCCTGCGTATTCATTGTAAGGTCGCAAAAGAAGCAGGCAAACCGATTATCATTCATAACCGCGAAAGCACCGGTGACATGTTGAACATTATTGAAGCAGAACAAAATGGCAGCTTAACCGGAATTTGGCACTGTTTTAATGGTACGGTAGATGAAGGAAAACGTGCCCTTGATTTAGGTTTACACCTTGGAGTTGGCGGAGTGGTAACCTTCAAAAATGGAGGAGTAGATAAAACAGTAGCCCGGCTTCCTTTAGAAAAAATGGTGCTTGAAACCGATGCGCCTTATCTATCGCCGGCTCCCAACCGGGGGAAGAGAAACGAGCCCGCCTTCATGAAATTCACAGCCGAAAAACTTGCTGATATTTTTGAAATGACTCTGGAAGAAATTGATGAAAAAACCACAGAGACTGCTGAAAAAATATTTGGAATAGGAAGCCACTAACCACAATTAGAATTTCCATTAGTATGGAAGCAATCGAAAACAGAAATCAGAATGAGAAATTTGAAGCTCGTTATTTGAGCAACAACATCTTGTGCACCTGCCGATTGTTATCCGTATCAAGCATTACAAAATACACTCCTGAAGCATAGTTACTGGCGTCAAACCTAAATGTATGAGTTCCTGCCGACCAACGGGATTTCTCCAGGTTTTGAACAATCTGACCAACAGAGTTCGCTATTCTAACGGAAACTTCACTGGATTTTTCCAATGTGACGGATATGGTGGTAACCGGATTGAAGGGATTTGGATAGTTTGAAACTGAGATGTTTTTGGGAAGATCAGCAATTGGTTCATAGTCTTCGTTGCCGGTAATTATTCGCAAATCTTTAAGATCCATTATACGATTATAGGCTTCATCTATGGTTTCATTTGAAATGGTACCGTCATTCACCTTTTCAGTAACCAATGAAATAATAAAACCGGGCAGCGATTTTCCATTATAAAGGTTGGTACTAAAAAGCAGAATATCTGTACCGGCATTTATCGTCTCAACGATAGCTTCATCCAGCCCATAATTATTTTCGATGGCATCCATGAACAATTCATCAGAAATCACAACTCCATCAAAACCCAGGCTATCGCGAAGAATGGTTGTAATGGCATAGTGGGAAAGTGAAGCCGGGTATTTGGTATCCCAGTTCTCATTAAATAAATGCCCGGTCATGATGGCATCACTGTAGCCATTCTCTATGATGAATTTGAATGGATCAAGCTCACGATCTTCCCACGTATCAGTGATATCGGTAAAGCCATTATGAGAATCTTCAAGAGCGCTGCCATGGCCGGGGTAATGCTTCAAAGATGTGGCAATATTCAGTTTATGAAACTCATCCATAAACCAGCTCGCATGCAGGTAAACATTGTACTCATCATTTGAAAAACTTCGGTCTTTTCCACCTATTGCCGGACTGTGGGGGTTTACATTCACATCCACTACTGGAGCGAGGTTCATGTTGAAACCTGCGTCATTAAGCCATCCCGCCATCAAAGCAGCCACTGCTCTGGTTGAATCTTCCGAATCAAACTCAGTTCCAAGTTGGTAATGGTTATAGGTTTCTTTGTAGCCATTGCTTTCGTCAAGCCGTGCAACAATCCCGCCTTCCTGATCGATGGCTAAAAACAAAGGCGTAGCAGCTTGTGATTGTAATTCAGTATTAAGAGATTTTATTTGGGAAGGATTTTTCACATTGTATCCCAAAAATAGGGAGCCGCCAAGATTTCGATGCTGGATATCAAAAAGGAGGGAGTCTTTTGCGGTTTGATTTGTGCCAAAACCAACCATCACCATCTGGCCTATTTTTTCCTGGAGAGTTTGTGATAAACATTGAACCGGCAATAATATCAAAATGGAGAGAGCAAGAAATCGCGACAATGTTTTATCTGTGATGAATATTTCAAATCAAACTAAACAAATAGCAGCGGCTAAGAAAGCACCGCAAAAATTATATCTGTAAAAAAAAATTTCGAAAGAAATATTCACTCAGGCATGTTCTGATACACCAAGCTTTTTCAGCTCATCAAATTCATCTAATAACTCTTTTCTAATTTCAAGGAATGGATATTCGAACCGGAAGGGGAAGTCGTTCCGAAGTTTCCTGAAAAGTAGTTTTTTATTTCTATGATGAGCTAAGGATCTCATCGCTTCTTCGTATTCAAGAATGGGATTTAGTCGACGCAGTATTTTCTTTAAATCATAGTTGATAGGTTCCATCTCCACAATTTTTGGTGATTTTTCATGGGATGTAGAGACTTTTTCCAGCTCAAAATAATCGGCAAGTTTATCACAAATAATTTTGGTCGCGTTAACCTTAGACTGCTCAGAATATCCCGCAATATGGGGCGTAGCGATAAAAGCCGATTGGGCAGCATCTGCATTAAAGTCAGGCTCATTTTCCCATACATCCAACACAAACTGTTTTATTTCTTTCCTCGCTTTAGCACTCATCAAAGCCTGTTCATCTACAACGCCTCCGCGCGCTGCATTAATTATCAGCTCAAAACTCCGGCCCGATAGTTTTTCTTCATTCAGCCAGTGGAATGTCGGGTGATTTCCGTGGTTGTTGAGAGGAACATGGAATGTCAGGATTTCACAATCCAACACTTGCTCTAAAGTCGCTGATTCAAACGACGATTCTCTTTCTGCTTTTGGTGGATCGTAAGCCAAATACTCAATCCCGAATTTTTGGAGTAGACGAATTACCGCAGAACCTGCTTTTCCGGCACCAATTACTCCAACTTTGCCAATATTTTTTTCGGGTTGAAATTTTTCCCGCCAAAGTAAAAGCACGGTTATCACATATTCGGCTACGGCGTTAGCGTTACAACCTTTAGCGTCAGCAACGAAGATTCCTTTTTTCTCATAATAATTTTTATCAATATGATCGATTCCCGAAGAACCCGTTCCTATAAATTTAATGGTTTTAGCTGGTTTAGGGAGGGTTTCTTTGTTGAGAAAAGTTACCGTTTGTACAAGAAAAGCATCGAATCCATCGAGAGTAGGAATACCATACTGAGGATCATACAATGTCAGTTTTGCATTTTCCGGTATAAATTGATCCGCTTTATATAAATTCTGGTCTGCTAATATATTGATCAAAAAAAGAATGTTAAGTGAGAAAAAAACCTGTTTTTGATTATACTTGGCGTATGAATTCAAAATACAATATAGTTTCACTTATTCGCAAAAAACGAGATGGATTGATTCTTCAAAAGGAAGAGATTCAGCATCTGATTAATTTATACACCGCAGATCAAATTCCAGACTATCAAATTAGTGCTTTTTTGATGGCAGCTTTTTTGAATGGCTTGAATGATGAAGAATCGGCTGCTCTTACCGAAGCCATGTTGCATTCAGGTGAAATAGTAGACTTATCGCATGTTCCGGGTAAGAAAGTAGACAAACACTCAACTGGAGGCGTAGGTGATAAGCTTTCCCTTATTTTGGCTCCTATCGTAGCAAGTGCCGGCGTTCCTGTTCCAATGATTTCGGGCCGCGGATTAGGCCATACAGGTGGAACTCTGGATAAACTGGAATCAATTCCGGGCTTTAAAGTGGATATGAATTTAGCTCGCTATAAAGAAATAATTGGGAAGCATAATTTGGTTCTGGCGGGACAAACAAAAGAAATAGCTCCGGCTGATAAACGTTTATATGCACTCAGAGATGTTACCGCCACTGTGGAATCCATTCCATTAATTGCGGGCAGTATTATGAGCAAAAAATTAGCGGAAGGAATTGATGCTTTGGTTTTAGATGTGAAAGCAGGTTCAGGCGCTTTCATGAAAAACACGGAAAATGCCATTAAGCTGGGAGAGGCGTTGGTGGGAATTGGAACTCAGTTCAAAAAAGAAACCATCGCTTTTGTCACCAATATGAATCAGCCTCTGGGCTTTAAAATTGGGAACTGGCTGGAAGTGGAGGAATGTATTGAAGCTATGCAAGGTGAAGGCCCCGATGATATTATGGAGATTACTCATCTTTTATCAGGCACTATGATTTATCTTGGGGGGAAGGCGAAAAGTATTTCAGAAGGAATTGAGGTTAGTAAAAGACAGATAGAAAATGGAGAAGCTTTTCAGAAGTGGCTCGATATTGTTGAAGAACAGGGTGGGGATGTGGAGTTAATCAAATCACCCCAAAAATATATAAAAGCGAAGTACGAGTTTGATATTAAGTTAGAGAAAGAAGGATATATTACTGCCATCGATTCTTTCGATATCGGGATGGCGTCGGTAGAGCTTGGAGCCGGTCGAAAAATGAAAGAAGATGAGGTGGATGCACAAGCGGGAATTATTCTAAAACGCAAGATTGGAGATAAAATCTCTATGGGTGAAACAATTTTGACAGGTTATACGAACAAGCCCTCAGCAATAGAAACTGCATCACAACTATTATATGAAGCAGTAACTGTTGGGGTAACTAAACCAGAACCGGATGAACTTGTTAGTCATATTATAGACGCTAAGGGCAGCAGGGTATTTAAGCTTTAAGCCTATACATTTGCACTAATATTCAATTACTTTGGTTCTTATATTAACAGGGCATTAAAAAATAAAGGAAGACACTATGTTTCAAAGATTTATCCGCGCTATAAAATCAATTTTCGGTGGACTCGTAAGCTCAATTGAAGATCCGAAATTAATACTTGAGCAAAATATCAGGGATTTGAATGACCAAATTCCCCAGATGAACGAGAATATAGCTACTGTAAGAGCTAACCTATTGTTGCTTCAAAAAGAGTTGACACGAAATGAAAAAAACATTCAGGAACTGACCTCGAAAATCAAATCTGCTATTCAGGCAAACCGCGATGACATTGCCGAAAATTATGCTTTACAGCTTGAAAAAGCCAAGGAAACGGTTTCTCACACCAGGGATCAGCTCACATTTGCTGAAAGAGCTTATGAAAAAGCGCTGAAAGTGAAGAAGGTATTCATGCGTGAGAAAGACCGAAAAATTCAGGAAGCAAAAGAAGCGTTAAGAGCCAGTGAAAGAGCTGAATGGCAAGCGAAAATCGCCGATACGCTTGAGCAGTTCGAGGTAGGTGGAATTGATCAAACTCATGATGAAATGATCAACCGCTTAAATGAAAGATCTGCAAAAAATGAAGCACGTATGGAAATTGCACTCGATAGCATTGATACTGAAACTATGGAAATTGAAGCCAATGCGGAGAAAATCAGGGCTAAATCTTTAGTTGAACAATTTAAGCTGGATATGAATGAAGGCACAGGAAGCGGTTCAATTAAGGTAGACGAAGAAGAGCCGGAAATGGAGAAAGACTCTTCTAAAACTGTTGGTAATAAAGAAAAAAGTAGTTCTTAATAGCCATGAGCACCGAAAGCGAACAAGAACGGGAACGCCTGAAGGAAGAATACAAAGATCACTATCGGCGTATTCGTGAAACCAAACAGCGCCTTAAAGAGGTCGAGCAAAAAGGTAGAATAGCGCAGGCAATGAACAACATGAATGCGGATAACCTGCTGGATACTATGGATGAATTTCTTGGTAAGGTTCGCGATAAAGTGACTCATGTTGAAGCCCGTCTTGACGTGGCCATGGACAGCCTGAACGACGAAAGTTTTTCCGCTGGAAATAAGCTGAAACAAGAGGAACTTGATGAGGAGCTGAAAAAGGAAAAGGCCAGACAAACGCTGAAACAAGTAAAAGCTGAAATGGGTATGCTTTATTCAGAGATTGAAAAACATGCAGATGAAATTCGCGCTGATAAAACAATAGGTGCCAAAAAAGCTGACTCGAAAGGGCAGGATAACTCCTCACAAACTGATTCATGAGCGAAGAACTGAACATAAATTATACCCGCGAAGCTTTCATGAATCCCATTAATTTGGGCGTGCTTCTTGTTTTCACATTAACTGCTTTTTTTATCAGCGATTTTGGGGATTTCTCGAGTGTATTATTGACAACCGTTTTTGGCTTGGAACTCATTTACCTGGGAATTGTGCCAAAGCTGCCACGATTCAGGAAAAAGCAGGAGCTTAAGAAAATCAAAGAGCGCCATGCCGCAAATAATGAGAAAGAGTTATTTCAGTCGCTGGATAGCAGGTCTCAAAAAAGGTTTCTGGTTCTTAAACATCTTGCCAAACTGGTTAAAGAGAATTTTGAAAAACTTCCTTACAGCTCCCAGGGTTTATTAGATAACATTGGCAAAAAGATTGAAGAGCTTTTAGGCAATTACCTGACCCTTTTAGACCTCATCAAACGCTACGAAATCTATCTGAATACTTCTCTCGAAAGCAGCCTGAAAGAAGAAGTGATTCGGCAGATTGAGGAAATTAAAACGACAGAATCTGAGAAGCTCAAACGCACAAAAGCTCGTCGTGTAGCGATTATGCAAAAACGACTTAAAAAATTCAGCGTCGCTAAAGAAAAATATTTGGTTTGTGAAACTCATCTCGAGACTATCGAAGATGCGGTCAGATATATTTATGAGCAGTCTATGACAATGAGCAATCCGGAAGAAATAGGGTTCCAACTTGATAATTTGCTTACCGAAGTAGAAGAAACTTCACAATTGATTGACGATTTAGATCAGGATATTTTACCGGAGTACACAACAGAATGGGAAAATGATTTAGATTTTGATTCCATTTTAGATGAACTATCCACAGATGTGGAAACCGAAATAAAACCTGCGAATAAAGTTAAAGAGTAATCAATGAACGAAGCTTATGAAACGCTGCTGCTGGAAGTTGATGATTCCGGCATTTGCGTTCTCACCATAAATCGGCCAGATAAACTAAACGCCCTGAACCAACAAGTACTCGCCGAGCTTGATAAGGCGGTTTCTGAGATCTCTTCAAATAATGATATTAAAGGCTTAATTATTACAGGAAGTGGCGAAAAAGCTTTTGTAGCAGGTGCTGATATCAAAGAACTGAGTTCACTTGATGAAATAACCGGTGAGGAAGCTTCGAGAAAAGGGCAGCAGGTTTTTCAGAAAATTGAAGATCTGACTATCCCCGTGATAGCGGCGGTAAATGGCTTTGCTTTAGGAGGAGGCTGTGAACTTGCGCTTTCATGTCATATTCGGATCGCATCCACAAATGCGATTATGGGGCTCCCAGAAGTAAGTTTGGGATTAATTCCGGGCTATGGTGGAACTCAGCGTTTAACCAGTGTTACAGGAAAAGCAAAAGCGCTTGAGCTCATTTTAAGCGGCCGTTTTGTGAAAGCCGAGGAAGCTTTAGAAATTGGACTCGTAAATAAAATATCGAAAGAAACGGCGCTTGAAAGTGCAAAAACTATGCTAAAATCAATGCTGAAACAAGGTCCCGTTGCTCTAAAAAATGCCATACATTCAGTGAGCAATGCAGGCAATGCAGATGGTTTTACAAATGAAGCAAAACTATTTGGAGAACTGTATGGTACTGCTGATTTTAAAGAAGGAACAAATGCTTTTCTCGAAAAGAGAAAGCCCAATTTTTCTGGCAAATAAGAATTTATATTTCATTAATGAAAGACGAGCCTCCATCGGGTAATACATCATACAAATCTATTCAAACAGGAGCTGTTAATGACTGAAGTGCTCCTAATCTTAGTTACTGTAGTTCTTAGTGGATTTTATTCGGGTTCTGAAATCGCCTTTGTAACAGCCAACAAGCTTAAACTCGAGGTGGCTTCCAGAAAAAAAACCGCTCTCGCCGACTCCATTGAGTTCTTCACACGGAATCCAGAAACCTTTCTCACAACTACTCTGGTGGGAAATAACATCGTTAACGTACTCTACGCCACCTTCATGGCTATTTTTTTGGTGGATCCGGTTCAGGATTACTCGCTGCTTTGGTTCGGCATAGTACCAACTGAAGTTCAGGTTTTGATAATACAGACGATCATAGCTTCAATTATCATCATGATTTTTGGTGAGATTTTACCCAAAGCAATTTTCAGAGCCCAGGCCGATAATATGATTGCCCTGATTTCCATACCGCTGCGGGTTTCATACTACCTCTTTCGGCCGTTTATAACTATTGCCACAGGTTCTTCAAATGTTCTGATAAAGTGGCTGGTGCCAAATGCGGAAGTAGTTGAAAATTATTATCGCCGGCAGGATGTCGAGTTAATATTCAAAGAGCTGCGTGAGAGTGGGGGAAGTGAAGATATAGATGAGGATGATTCAGCTATTCTTCATAACGTGCTGGAGCTTTCAAATAAGAGGGTTAAAGAATCCATGATTCCTCGGATCGATATTGAAGCCGTTGAAAAAGAAACTCCCATGGATGATGTTCTGGCAATGTTCATACAGTCTGGGCATTCCAAACTTCCGGTTTATCGCGATTCTATAGATGATGTAATCGGCGTAGTTTTTGCACACGATTTTTTCCACAATCCCAAAACCCTACAGGAAATTATCCGTCCGGTAAAACTTGTTCCTTCAAGTAAAAAATCCAAAGCTCTGCTCACTGAATTTCGTCAGTCAAACATGTCCGTTGCTATTGTTTTGGATGAATATGGAGGAACGGCAGGAATGGTAACCATCGAGGATTTGCTTGAAGAAGTGGTAGGCGATATTCAGGATGAATATGATGTGGAAGACGAGATCATGAAAAAGATATCCCACAACACATACGTTATTAGCGGGAATGTAGAAATCGAAGAACTTATTGATAAATTTGAGGAAATTGAGTTGCCGCTGGAACCTTCGCAATACGACACCTTAGCAGGCTTCATTATCAATTATTTGGGGCGCATACCAAAAGTGAATGAAGAAGTTCTTATTGAGAACAAAAAGTTCATCATCAGTAAAGCAACTCCCAGCCGTATTGAAACAGTGAAGTTGATATTAATCGAATAAGCTTTTAGCTGTTAGACTTCAGCTTTTTGTAAAATTACTGAAAAGCTGAGAGCTGAAGTCTGATAGCTATTTTATAACAATAGTTGGAAAAAGAAAACACGCATCATGTTTGAACACTATCCCGAATGGTCGCAGGAATTCGCTCGAAAATATCTTAGCCGTACTATAAATCAGTTCATTCTTCATGGAAATGTGCACGATTTAGTGCCTTTAAGAAATGGTAAAATTACCGAGTTCAATAGGTTAAAGACGTTTCTATCCGATGAATTTTTTGGTGCCCGGGATTTTGTGATTTTTTATGATCGCTCATCCGGAATTTATTTCAGAGATAAAGAATCTCAGACTGATTTCAATCAGGCGATTGCTGGCCGTGATAGTATTGTTGGCACCGATTACGCTCAGAAAATGCCGAAAGACCCCGTTCGGGTTATGTCGTTACTTGAGCAGTATTTTCGGCTTCGTCTCGATCAGAAAAAAAGTATCGCGCTTATCATAGATTATGCAGAAACTATTGTCCCAATGAGCGACTCTGCCTCCATTGGGAGCGAAGACCGAACTTCAATGGTTTACTTATCCCGCTGGGCACACGATCCAATGTTCCTTGCTTCAGATTTTACCACTGTTTTGATAACTGAAAATCTCTCAGACCTAAACAAAACGTTGGTTCAAAATCCATACTCAACAGACATCAAAATTAATATTCCCGCAGAAAAAGAGCGTCTTGAGTTCATCCAGTTTGAAACCAAAGAGGATGACTGGAAATCTATCTCTTCCGTAAAACCGGAAATTATAGCCCAACAAACAGCAGGGCTCAATTTTGTGAATGTGAGAAGCGTGCTCTCTAATGCCCGCGAAAACAAAGATAAAATTACTTTTGAAGGACTTTCCAAAGCCAAAAAAGAATTGATTGAAGCGGAAGCCTACGGACTGATCGAATTTGTGGAGACTCAATATTCTCTCGATAACGTAGCGGGGCATACACATGTTAAAAAACATCTAAGGCAAGCGGTAAAAGCCCTTCGGGATGGCCGGCAAGACGTAATGCCGATGGGTTATTTGGTTTGCGGCCCGGTGGGTACAGGAAAAACTTTTTTAGTAACCTGTTTTGCAAGTGAAGTTGGAATTCCCATGGTTAAGCTCAAAAATTTCAGGAGTCAATGGCAGGGAGTTACGGAAGGAAACCTCGAGAAAATTCTATCGCTACTAAAAGCTATGGCTCCTGTTGCTGTTATGATTGATGAAGCCGATGCTTATCTCGGAGACCGTGATGCCAGCGGAGACAGCGGCGTTTCAAGCCGTGTTTTTTCTCAGATTGCTACTTTCATGAGTGATACGGATAATCGTGGCCGTATTGTTTGGTTTTTGATGACTGCCCGCCCCGATTTAATGCCGGTAGATTTAAAACGGCAGGGACGTGCGGAAGAGCATCTTGCATTATTTCCGCCTTATACCAAAGAGGAGCGAGTGGAGCTTTTTGAAGTGATGAGCAAAAAAACAGGCCTTCAAATGACGGAAACTTACATCCCTTCAGTAATTGAGCAGGGCTTGAAAACTTTCTCCGGTGCCGATATGGAAGCGGCATTAACACGCGCTAAATTCCGTGCGGCTGCAGAAGGCAAGAAAAAAGTTACCCCTGAAATGCTTGATTTGGCTTTATCAGATTTTCTTCCACCAACGTATCCCGAAGAAGTTGAACTGCAAACACTGAGCGCAGTAATTGAGTGCACATCTAAAGAACTACTGCCTGAACGCTACCGGGAAATGGATCGAAATGAAATTCTCGCTACTATCGATGAATTAAAGTTCAGAGTAGGATAGCTCGATTTATTTTTGCTGATTTGCTGAAAAATTCGCTTAAGGAAACGAAAATCATCTAATCTTTCTTTTACTAATAACTGAATTAAAAAGAAAGATTATGAAGATTTTAGTTATCGGAGCAAATGGAAAGATAGGTGAAAAAGTGGTTGATCATCTTCAAAGAAGCTCATATCAACCCAGAGCAATGGTTCGTAAAAAAAGCCAAATTCAAAAATTTGAGCAGAAAGGCGTTGAAGTTGTTTTAGCTGATCTTGAAGAGGATATCAGCCATGCATTTAAAGAGGTTGAGGGAGTGATTTTTACGGCCGGATCTGGTGGGAACACAGGTAAGGACAAAACCGAAGCGGTGGATAAATTGGGAGCCATAAAAGCGATAGATGAAGCTGTAAATCATGAGACAAAGCGTTTTATTATGGTGAGTGCTTTTGGCGCGGATTTTGATCCCTCCGAATGGAAAGAGGAGATGGCGCATTATTACGAAGCTAAGTCCGCCGCCGATCAGCATTTAATGAAAACTGATCTTAACTACACAATTCTGAAGCCGGGAAGGTTAACAGACGATATTGGTAACGACAGTATTGAAATTGCCCAACGCACTGAAAAGAGAAGTGGTTCTATTTCCCGAATGGATGTAGCGAGTACGATCGTAAAAATTATAGACATTGAAGCTTCTTTTGGAAAGTCTTATGAATTACTTGAGGGTGACACTCCCATTGAGAAAGTCCTTGCGGAGCTGGAATAATTTCATAGGCGGACAATCCATCAGGCGGCTGTGAATATCTTCGGAATGATATATCAATTTGAGCCGGAAGTTGGAGGAGTGAGATTGATTTCAAACCTAATCAATAAAACTTAATTGTAGATCATGGAAAAACCAGATTTTTCAGGACTGAAAGCACTATATATGAACTGTACTCTTAAGAAATCTCCCCGCAAATCAAACACAGAGGGACTGTTAAGAAAATCCATTTATATTATGGAGGAAAATAATGTTGATGTGGATTATCTGCGCTTTGTAGATTATGATGTTGCTTTTGGAATGGCAAAGGATATGACTGAATATGGCTGGGAAAAGGATGATTGGCCTTCATTATTTGAAAAAGTAAAAGAGGCGGATATTTTAGTGGTTGGAACTCCAATTTGGGAGGGAGATCGCTCATCTGTATGCAAGCTATTAACAGAGCGTTTGGATGCAATGTCGGGAGAGATGAATGAGAAGGGCCAAACTATTTATTATGGAAAAACAGGAGGCTGTTTGATTACTGGCAATGAAGATGGGTATCAGCAATGTGCGAGAAATGTTTTATTCTCGCTGGAGCGCATAGGTTTTTCAATTCCCCCACAAGCAGCCGCCGGTTGGGTAGGAGATGCCGGCCCCGGTGCTTCTTATTTGGATGAAGAGGGAGGTGGACAACAAAATGAATTTACTCAGCGCAATACAACATTTATGACCTGGAACCTGATGCATTTGGCAAAAATGCTCAAACAAAACGGAGGATTTCCTGCCTATGGAAATCAACCTGAAAAATGGAAAGAGGGCGCCCGATATGATTATCCTGCTTTAAGGCAAGCTGAGCAAGAATAGGAAATCCTTACCCAAGCCTTATTTTATAGCCAGATGAAAAAAAATCTTCTGTCCTTTAATGTTGGAGATTTTATCTTGCATGCCAAATTGAAGCTTCCATATATATTTTGCCGATTATGAAATGTTCTCCGCTGTTTATTTCCTTGCTTTTTGTTTTTGGGGTGATGTCCACGTCCTGCTCCAACAGTGAATTTGATCAGGTAGGTGTGGTAGAAGGTTTCTACGGAGATCCGTGGAGCCATGAGGAGCGCCTCGATGTAATCCGGTTTATGGGTGAGGTGGGAATGAATACCTATTACTATGCTCCTAAAGACGACCCGTTTCACCGATCCCAATGGAGAGAATCATATGCGGGAAAACCACTTAGTCAGTTTAGCGAACTTCTGAAAGTAAGTACTGAATCGGATGTTGATGTCTATTTTGCGATCAGCCCCGGACTGGATATTGTGTACTCAGACTCTGCGGATTTCGAAGCACTGAATGCAAAACTACAGGATATGATCAGCCTTGGAGTTCGCCACATTGCTTTGTTTCTGGATGATGTTCCTGAAACACTTTCGAACGAAAAAGACCGTGAAGAATATTCAGATTTAGCCGAAGCTCATGTGGATATCATCAATCGGTTATGGGAGCGCCTTAAAGATGATGAGGTGCAATTGGTGGTTTGTCCTACAACGTACACATCTGCCTGGGGAAGCCGTGAATATGCTGAAAAACTTGGAGAAGGAGTTCCTGCTGAAATTCCTTTATTCTGGACGGGAGAAGATGTAGCTATTTCTGAAGTCACGAGATCAGAAGCCGAAAACTGGCAGAATCTCATCAACAGAAAACCTTTACTTTGGGATAATTTTCCGGTAAATGATTTTGAGGTTTGGCGGCCTATTTTAGGCCCGTTACGTGGAAGAGACGGCCATCTTCCAGAGGCTATGTCGGGAATTCTTGCCAACCCCATGGATATTCCCTACGCTTCCATGATTCCGCTTTATACCGTTGCAAAATATGGGGAAGACCCTTCGGGTTATGATCCTGATGAAGCACTTCAAAAAGCGGTTATTCATTTGGCCGGCGTAGAGGCATTTCCACACCTGATGCCAATTGTAGAAATGTACTCCGATTATGGCTGGACCGATAACTTGTTTACTGCCATTTATACACCAGGAAAACCTCTGAATGAAGAGTTACTGTATCAAAAACTGGATGAGATGGAAGAGCACTTATCGGTGCTTTCCGGGGCTGAATTTTCTAATCATCCCTACCTAAGTAAATTAGTACCTGAACTCACCCCTTTTGTTGAAAAAACCCGCAATGACCTCGACAAGCTGTTGGCTCTTGATCGGAGTTTGGTAGAGATACGCGATGGTTTTAAAAAAGAGTGGGATGGAGCTGAAGTGAAAATATCCCGAGAAGGAGATCAATTAAACGCAGAACTTAAAGTAACGAAAGCTGATTCGCGCCACGAATGGATTCTCATTCTAACCGAATATGAAAATCCCCCCGAAACCTGGCTTCAGCCTGAAGACCTGATTGTTCGCTGGAAGTTAGAACAGGATTCTGCCCGTGCCGATCATTTTCATCTTACGCCTTTCTCCCGGCGTGGCATTTCAGACATTCAGGTAAGAACCATCACCTCATTTTTCGAACACTTCACAAAATCTTCAGATGTTGAAATCAGGTCTCAAAAAGAGAGCGATGGGGATGCTTCTTCCTACAAAATATCCATGCCCTGGCCAGACGCAGAACGAGTGCGGTTTAACGTATTTCTGAACCCTGGAAATACTTTAGCAAAGCAGCCATACCTTGGAAATCCTCATACTTATCCGGTATTAGTTTCTGAAAATTAGAAGCCGTTTTTTTCTAAAAAAATATCTTTTTTGGAATGAAATGTTTCTCTTCGATGTAATTATTCGAAAGAGAAATCACAAGAGAGAAGAGAGGATTTTATGAAAAATGGACAGGGTTTATCTAAGAACATCGGTACCAAAGAACGAGTGGTATCAATAATAGCAGGATCATCTTTATTGCTTGATATGCTTGCGGATAGAGACAGAAGCTTTTTGAAAACCTTAACAGGAGGCTACCTGTTGTACAGAGGCGTAAGCGGCCATTGTGTGATAAATCAAGCGCTTGGTATCACGGACGCTTCATCTAAAGATATTCATATTAACACCAGCATTATTGTGGACAAGCCACGTAGCGAGGTATATGATTTCTGGCGTAATCTTGAAAATTTACCAAAGATTATGAAGCACATCGAAAAAGTAGAAGCCATTGATGAAGAAACCTCAAATTGGGAAGCCAATATGCCCGGAGGAGTTGGTAAAATCAGCTGGAAGAGTAAAATTACCGAAGATGTGCCCAATGAACATATAAGCTGGCGGTCATTACCAGATTCTACTATCGAAAACGTAGGCGATGTTCGTTTCAAAGATGTGGGAAAAGAAACTAAAATTAAAGTGGATATAAGCTACCGCGCGCCACTTGGTACTTTAGGCAAACGAGTAGCGAAAGTTCTGAATCCTGCTTTAGAAGGCATGGTGAAGGATGACATCCGCAACTTCCGAAAGGTTATTGAAACACGAGAAGCCGCCGTAGTAACAGACGGCGAACGCTCCTAAAGTATTTGGAGGAAAATCTTGGATGGGGGTATAAGTAACCCAACAAGGGATTACAACTCAGCCGTTTCTGAAGTTTTGTCGCTGCTCAAGGTGTGTACGTAACAAGGGGTTGCAACCCCTTGCCAGATACAAAACAAAGCTTCAATATGTTTGCTTCAATCTATTCAACAAGGGCTGCTACTCCTTGTTGAAGATGGTGTCCACTGTTAATGTTGGTACCAATTGAAATTCTCACGAATATCCGCTGATCCGTGATATCCGCGTTCGATTCACACGAGAGAAATTAACACCTTCAAATTCCCTGAACATTTGCTACTTTTCATCACTCACTCATTTCGTAGATATTACTTATGTCAAAAAATCTGGATTCCATCCGCAAAAAACTGGATGAGATAGATCGTACTATTCTTAAAGCCCTGGCCAACCGGCAGGATTTAGTGAAGGAAGTTTCCTCGCTTAAACTGAAGAACGAAAGAGGAATCCGTGACCTGGAAAGGGAAGAGATTTTACTCAGCCGTATTCGCGACCTCGCCCAGGAAATCGGCCTCGACCGGTATTATGCCGAACATTTGTTTCGGGAGATTATCACCAACTCGGTACGCTTTCAGACACACTCGTTGGTTGATCATCAAAATGAAAAGAAAAACGGGACAAGAATTCGGGTTTCCTATCAGGGAACGGATGGTGCTTTTAGTCACCTTGCTGCCACGCGCCATTTCAGCGAGCGTTATTCTCATGTGGACGCCATTGGCTATGATACTTTCCAGCAGGCTGCACAGGCGGTTTTAGATGAGAAAGTGGATTACGCCGTGCTTCCAATTGAGAATACTACTGCGGGTTCGATCAACGATACTTACGACATCTTGGGCAATGAGAATCTCCACATTGTTGGGGAGGAAATCCTGAAAGTTGTGCATTGCCTGATGGCGGTGGAGCCGGTTGATGTAGGGAAAATTCGAAGAATAATGTCGCATCCTCAGGCTATCGCCCAGTGTTCTAATTTTTTATCAAAGTTGCCGAGATGTAAAGTTGAATCGCATCTGGATACCGCAATGTCTGCCAAAAAAGTTCTGGATGATGGCGATTTATCCCAGGCTGCAATTGCCGGTGCTCATGCAGCAGATTTGTACGGACTTCATGTAATTGAGCACGATATCGCCAATCAAAAAGAAAATTACACGCGCTTTGTAATTGCCACAAAAAAACCGGTGAAAGTTGATCTTCAAATTCCCGCAAAAACCTCTTTGATGATGGTTACTTCGAATGAAGAAGGCTCTTTGATTGAATGCCTGAATATTCTGCACCATCATAAAATAAATATGTCAAAACTGGAATCCCGCCCAAGGATGAATGAACCCTGGAGATACTCATTTTACCTGGATATTTTGGGTAATGTTGATGATCCTGGAATTAAAAAGGGCCTTGAAGAGCTTCAGCAGAAAGCAGAGGAATTGAAAATATTAGGCTGTTACCCGAAGCAGGAATAATTTAGAATTTCACTTTTTCGTCTTTCCACTCAAGTTCGAAAGGTGATTTTTTTTGAAGTGCATCAGCCTGGCGAATCCACTTTTTATCTTGCCACACACGCACGAATCCTTTTTCAAGAGGCTCGTTTGGATTCAATTTGTCGAGAGCATGAAGGAGGGAGGTAAGCGATTCTTTTTGATTTCGGAAAAGTGTGTCGCTACGATGTTCCATTTTTTCGTGCAAGGTCAGGATTTTTGATCTGGCTGCTTCCATCTTCTGTTTTACAGCCATCAGTGCATATGATTTCACAATATTCTCCACTTTATCTTTATAAAAAGTGATAGAACCGATTGTATTTACTTCCAGTTTGCGGGAATAATCTTCAACCAGATACCGAATATCGGTGATGTCGGGAACAGCGTGAACGGCGGCCTGAGTTGGTGTTGCAGCGCGCGCATCAGCTACAAAATCGGAGATGGAAAAATCAACTTCGTGCCCAACTGCGCTGATTACCGGTACTTCGCAGGCAAAAACAGCTCGGGCTACGGATTCTTCGTTGAATGGCCAGAGATCTTCGAGCGATCCGCCGCCTCTGCCAATTATTAGAACATCTACATTTTTTTGGGATGAGAAATACTCAATTCCCTTGACGATTTCGGGAGCCGCATTCACCCCCTGAACACTGGCGTGATACAATTTCACAACCGCCAGTGGCCAGCGTTTTTCGAGTGTAGAACGAATATCCTGAAAAGCAGCACTGGTAGCCGAAGTGACTACTCCAATGCGTTCAGGAAATCTGGGCAACGGTTTTTTGTGAACATCTTCAAATAAACCTTCCGCTTTTAACTTTGTTTTTAGATTCTCGAAAGCCTGCTGAAGTTTTCCTATTCCGGCTTGCTGAACCAAGCTCACAATCATCTGGTAACGTCCATGCGGGGCGTACACCTGAATATCGCCGCCAACTACAATTTGTTGGCCATCGGTGAGATCAACGCCCATCCGCTCAGCAGTGCTGCGCCAGATTACGCAGGGGAGTGAAGCACCGGAATCCTTCAGCGTAAAATAAATATGGCCGTTTCTGCTTTTATTTACATTGCTTGTTTCGCCTTCAACCAAAATATCAACGAAATTCTGTTCCAGCAGAATCTTGATTTTTTCTGTGAGCTGAGTCACAGTCGGTATATCAAAAAGAAAGGGAAGTTGTTCAGGCATCAGCTGTTTTTATAGAAAATTTCAGCTGAATATATGGAAAGAATGAAACAGGGTTGGGATGTTTAGGGTATATTTTTTTAGGAGCTGGAAGATAAATTCATTCATAAAATTTTTCGTTGCAATGATTAAATTGGAAATAAATTCTTCATAAAAATGAACGCGAAGGAAATTGAAAATTATCTTTATACGCACATACCTATTACAAAAGCATTAGGTGTGAAAGCGGTCGCTTTTTCAAGAGAGGAGATAAAATTTTCGGCCCCGATATCTAAGAATATCAATCACCGTTCTACGGCTTTTGGAGGAAGTATAAGTAGCTTGTTAATCACAACCGGCTGGTCTTATGTGCGGCTGCTTTTTGATGAATTTGAAACCATCCCCCAAATAGTAATTTCTAAAAGTACGACTCAATTCCTTCATCCAATTCTTTCGGATTTCACTTCGGAATTAATAATTCCAGATGCAGATACATTGAAAAACTTCATGGCTATGTATAAGCGATTTGGGAAAGCCCGAATCAGGCTGAATGCGCAAATCAAAAAAGCAGGTGAAGTTCTCGCGAATTATGAAGGCGAATTTGCAGTGATAAAAAGTTGAGGGTTAATGAAAATGGTACAAATCCTGACAGGCTTTCTAAAAAAAAAATCAACCCTTACCCTCGTTACGAAGGTCCACCTTCGTAATGACCTCGTGGAAGCTCCGGCTTCCGTTAATTTGGTTTCACTCGCATGGGAGCCGGAGCTCCCTGGACTGCATCACAAAGCCTGAGCTTTGTGACGAGGAGAGAAGATGTCGACTCATCTCTCAAATCCCCAACGAGAACTTTCACCCCTCGTTACGAAGGTCCGCCTTCGTAACGCCATCGGGGAAGCTCCGGCTTCCCGTAAAGTTCTCCTGGTGCCAAAGGCATCTCTTAGGGGAATTCCAGCTTCCAGTAAAATATTTTGTAAGGAATCCTCTTCTCATCGCTCTTACCTGAATAAAAACATGGGACGAAGCCGATATAAACAACACGAAACCTGGTATCCCTATTTTCTCACCAGCAGTTTTGTTCATGGATTGCCACTATTCGCTAAACCAGAAATAGTACAATTAGTGATTGATGCGCTCAAATTTCACCAACTTCATAACGGGTTAAAAATCTATGCCTACTGCATAATGGAAAATCATTTTCATCTTATTGCAGAACACGATGATTTTAAGAAATGCATGCAGAGCATTAAATCATACACAGCCAAACAAATACTCGACTACTTAAAAGCGAAGAATAATCACCTCTATTTGAAACAGCTGAGGTTTTCAAAACTTCGGGGTAAGAAAGAGTCGATTTATCAGGTTTGGCAGGAAGGATATCATCCCAAACAAATTTCAACTCAGAAGATGTTGGAGCAGAAAGTCCAATACATTCATTACAACCCGGTTAAAAGAGGGTATGTAGATTGCCCCGAGGATTGGCGGTATTCTTCGGCGAGAACTATTTGTACAGGCGGGAAGGAAGGCCTGCTCGATATTGACCGATTATTGTGACTGGGAGCCGGAGCTCCCTTGACTGCATCACGAAGCCAGAGCTTCATGACGAGGGGAGAATAGATGTCGACTCATCTCTCAAATCCCCCAACGAGAACTTTCATCCCTCGTTACGAAGGTCCACCTTCCCCTCGTTACGAACTTCGAGTTCGTAACGCCTGGTCTGAACCTCCCGGTTCCGGTGTGCAGTAATGAACCACCCCCAGGATCTTAAGTCTCGAGCGAAGTAGAGAATAAGAGTTTTCGTTTAGCAAGTCTCTGAATGCCACAACGTGGTGCCTTTGGCACATAAAGGGCAAGATTTTTTCCTTGTTACCACCGTACTTTTGCCACTACCACCAACAAGGGGTTGCAACCCCTTGTTACGTAGCAGGGAGACTGGATGTGTGTATAGAACCCAATGATACAGCAGAGTTGAATCACGTGATGTAATAATTCAAACTGCGATTATCCGCATGATCCGTGTCATCTACGTTCAATTCGCTCGGCCACTAACACCAAGACGGAGACGAAACAATAGAAGCGGTCTGACGGCTTCCCGTCCGTCTGACCGTTGGTGAAAATGAGCGAGGGGGCCTCAACAACGATCAGACCGGTGATCGGTCAGATCGAAAAGTGCTGGCTTGTAGCGGTGTCTATGTTTTCCCCTCGTTGCTTAGCTCTGCTGTGCAATGCCTGTGGGAAGCTCCTGCTTCCAGTGAAATGGCCAGCCTTTAGCGATTATGTTTTTTCTCATAATACCTTGATATGCCGAACCTTTTAAACGGAGCGTTTGCGAAGTGTGAAGATGAAGCATATTTACCAATCTCCGTTCTCGCCCTAAAGAACTTAACTTTGTGCTTTAGTAGCTAACTACGGTATATTTGGGGTCGAACAAGACATCCCAATAAAACAAATTTACATGCTCCTTAAAAATCTGAAGCCCGTCAGCAATTCTCACAAAGGGAAAGAAACTGTTGATATACGAATTGAAGAAGGGATTATTAAAAAAATTGCCTCGGATTTGAAGGCTCAAGGAAACGAAGAAGTTCACGATTTCAAAGGTGCTTATGTTTCTCCGGGTTGGATGGATATGCATATTCATCTTCGGGAGCCGGGATATGAGCACAAAGAAACCATCAAAACCGGATGCGAGGCCGCAGCTTTTGGCGGATTTACCGCCGTGGCTTGCATGCCAAATACAAAACCGGCCACTCATACCCGGGATGTGGTGGAATTCATCATAAAAAAAGCGGAAAAACTGCCCGTAGATGTGCATCCCATAGCTTGTGTTACCAAAGAACGAAAAGGGGAATCTATCGCCGAAATGAACGACTTGAAAGATGGCGGCGCGGTTGCCTTTAGCGATGATGGTGATCCGGTTTATAATTCTCAGGTGATGAGAATTGCGCTCGAATATTCCTCTATGCTTGGAATGCCGATTATTAATCATGAGGAAGACCTGGAGCTTTCCCGTCCCGGACATATGCATGAGGGAAAAGTTTCTACGCGTCTTGGACTGGATGGAACGCCGGGAATTGCTGAGGAAACAATGATTGCCCGCGATATTTTGCTTGCCGAATACACAGGCGGACATATTCACGTGGCTCACATCAGTACAAAAAATGGAGTGGATTTGGTTCGTCAGGCTAAGAAAAAAGGCATCAAGGTAACCACGGAAGTTTGCACACATCATTTCGATTTAACGGACGAAGAAATTGACCGCACACACTTCGACACTAACTTCAAAATGCACCCGCCGCTAAGAACGCAGGAAGATGTAGACGCGATGGTCGAGGGGCTTGTGGATGGAACCATTGATGCCATTTGTACCGATCACGCGCCGCACGCCATTGAGGAGAAAGAAGTAGAATTTATTTATGCGCCAAATGGAATCATCGGTTTAGAAACCGCTTGGCCTATTTCTAATAAACGGCTTTTTCATACAAAGAAGCTCAATCTCCAACAGTTGATGGATAAGTTGGTGTATAATCCTCGTAAAATTCTAAACCTTGAAATTCCGAAAATAGAAGAGGGAGCTAAAGCTAATCTCACCTTTTTTAATACGGATGAAGAATGGACATTCACTCCAAAAAATGTTCGTTCAAAATCGAAAAATTCTCCATATCTGAACGAGAAAATGAAAGGCCGTGCAGTTGGTATTTTCAATAAAGGTCAGTTGGCTTTAAATACGCTGAGGTGAGAAATATCTCAGTAGTTATGCATGATTTTGCCCCTGATTTCATCACTACAAAAAAATGATTTTAGCGCTCGAAACAGCAACAAATATTTGTTCGGTTTCTTTTCAAAATAATGAAGGAGAAATCCTTGAGAAAAGGCTGGAAAGGAGAGGCTCACATTCAGAATACCTGTTTTTATTTATTCGAGAATTGATGCAGGAACACAATTTCCAAATCAGTGACTTACAGACGGTATTGATTAGCAACGGCCCTGGCTCTTATACCGGGCTTCGCATTGCGGCAAGTGCTGCTAAGGGTTTTCTTTTTGGGTTGAATGTGAATGTATTTGCGGCAAACACTCTTGCTGGTTTTGCGGAAGGAGTTCCCAAAAAAAGCAAAACCGGATCTATTCACGCCGTTATAAACGCGCGAAGGAGCCACTTATATCATCAGCAGTTTATTTATGACGGGAATTTGACAGCGTCATCCGAAGCTCAGATTTTGGATTTGAAAGAAATTGAAGACAAAATTAAGACCGGAGATATTTTAATCGGGACGGGAATTGAAAGGCTGGATGAAAGGCCGCGAGCAAATGTCACCGAATTTGGATTGGAAACCATCACCGCGAGCTCGCTAATTACTCTTTTTAATCGGGAACCGGAAAGCGGGTTTTTTACCAAAACAACGGCTGAAGAGCTGGAGTCGAATTATATCTCAAGCAGTCAGGTATGAGTGAAAAGCCTGAAAAATTGCGGTTTTTAAAGGAAGAGCTTTCCGAGAGAAAATCCGCACATCAATTCAGGAAATTAAATGCAGCAGAACCGGATTTGACTTCCTGTTCGATACTAAAATCTGGAAAAAAGCTCATCAATTTTTGTTCTAATGATTATTTGGGATTGGCTTCTCATCCCGAAGTAATAAAACGATCAGCGGAATTCTTGACTAAATATGGTGCCGGGGCAACGGCTTCAAGATTGGTTTCGGGCAATTTCACCATTCATGAAAACCTGGAGCAAAAAATTACTGAGACTTTTGGTTATGAATCGGCATTGTTGTTTAATACCGGTTTTCAGGCAAACGCGACGGTTTTAGCTACGGTTGCGAATCGGAATTCGTTGATTATTGCGGATAAAAAAGTACATAACAGCCTGCTTCAAGGAGCGGTTTTGAGTCGCGCGGATTTCAAGAGATTCCCTCATAATGATATGCAAAGCCTTGAGAGCATGTTGCGATCGGGAAGAGGGAAATCATATAACCGCATTTGGATTATTACCGAAACGCTTTTTAGCATGGATGGCGATCGAAACGACCTGGATCAACTCATTCATCTTTCCAATAAATATGAAGCACTTCTTTATTCCGATGACGCCCACGCAATCGGGGTTTTTGGTGATCGTGGTTTGGGCTTCAACTATGGCAAAAATGGGATTGATATTTCAGTGGGTACTTTTGGGAAATCCTTTGGATCATTTGGCGCTTTTATAGGTTGTTCGGCGGAAATGAAGGATTACCTGATTAATTTTTGTGCGGGATTTATCTACAGCACCGCATTACCACCGGCGGTTATCGGTGCCCTTGATGCTGCAACCGAACTGATTCCCACAATGGAAAATGAGCGAAAGCAACTGCATCAAAACATTGAGAAAGTGTTAATCAGTTTGAAGGAATTTGGCTTTGATACCGGTGCTTCCAACTCGCAAATAATACCGGTAATTACAGGGAGTGAAGAAAGAACTATTTCTTTAGAGAAATGGCTGGAAGATCAGGGAATTTGGGCGTCTGCAATTCGTCCGCCTACAGTCGAAAAAGGCGCTTCCCGAATACGAATTACCTTAACGGACAAACATTCTCCCGATGATATTGACAGATTAATTCAGGCATTCAGAGAATGGAACCCTTAGAAATTATTGCATATCATGGCTGGGGATTTGATGCTGGGTTTTGGAATCCCTGGAAAAAGATTATTCCTGCTGAAATCACGTTTAAAACAGCTTCGCGCGGTTACTTTTTTGATGAAAAATCGCCAAGGTTTTCCAATTCAGACTCCACAAAAATCCTGTTTCTTCATTCTTTTGGATTGCATTGGTACCCTTTAAAGCATATTGAAACCGCAGATTGCATCGTGATTTTTAACGGCTTCCCAAGCTTTCACCCCGAAGAACCATCACTCCAGAAAAAATCGAAAATCATATTGGAGAAAATGATTGCCGGATTCGAAAAAAATCCGCAGAAAGTACTTCAGCAATTTTGGGAGAACACTTTTTTTCCTTCTAAAAACAATTTCAGCAAGCAAGATTTTGATAAATCATTATTGCAGAAGGACCTTCAGTTGTTGCACAAATCGAAGTTTACCAGCGAGCATTTCAAAACCGGAAAATCCATTATTTGTGTGGATGGCGGTAGAGATAAGATTTTGGGCAATCCCAGGGGAAAGGAGTTTATGGTGCTAACAAAACGCAACGCTGTGTATCATTTTATAAAAGAGGCGGGGCATGCGCTGCCGGCAACACATACGGCAGATTGCTGGTCGTTTATCAATGCAATGATTGCTATTTTTGGAGCTAATGGAAATTATAGAACACAGAGACATCAATAAAGTAGCAGAAGCGTTCGGGAAAGCGGCGGCGGAATATCACCAGGAAGCGAGAATTCAGCGAAAAGTAGCGAAGGGTTTAATTTCCTCGCTTCGGCCCTGGACGGAAATTATCCCTCCTGGACCGATATTAGAAGCAGGTTGCGGAACGGGATTCCTGACCCGTTTATTGATTGAACAATTTCCTGAAAGAGAGTTGATCATAACAGACGCATCCGCAAAAATGCTCCAGTACTGCGAGAGCACTTTAAGGGAAGAAGGATTGTTGCGGGATAATATTCGCTTTCAGCTCCTGGACGTTGATACTTCGAAGTTAGAGAAAAACCAGCATTCTTTGGTGATCAGCAGTTTTGCTCCGCAGTGGTTTAAGGATACCGCAGTTGGATTGGAGAAATTAGCTGAGTCGGTGAAGCCGGGAGGCTTACTGCTTTGCGCTTTTCCGGGAAATAATTCTTTTCCTCAATGGTATGAGAATTGTCTGGAACTGGGACTTCCACATACCGCAAATCCCTTGCCTGATGTGGAAGAAGTAGTCATCAAGCTTTCAATCGGTCCGCTACAAATAGATTATTACGAAAACGATTTGTTTGATGAATTTGATTCTTCTCTGGACTTTTTTCGCCATCTGAAAACAATCGGAGCTTCTGAAAGCACTTTAAATAAGTCGCTGTCTGCTAAACAGTTCCGGTTGTTAGTAAATCATTGGGATAGCAAAGAACAAGGCAAAATAAAAGTGAAATGGCATATTGTTTATCTTGCCGCACAAAAGGATTTTACAAATGCGAATTAATTTACCTAAAGCTTTTTTTGTAAGCGGAACAGATACCGGAATAGGCAAAACCGTTGTCTCATCTATGTTGATGAGTTCGTTGGACGCAACGTATTGGAAACCGATTCAAGCCGGATTAGAGGAAGAAACCGATACAGAGTTTGTACAGCGGATTGCTGAAGCTCCTGATGAAAAGATCATTCCCGAGCAGTTCAGGCTGCAAACTCCTATGTCTCCACATGCCGCCGCAGATATTGATCATGTTGAAATCTCATTGAAGGATTTTGTTTTACCTGAATTCACAACAAAGCATTTGATCGTGGAAGGTGCGGGCGGGCTTTGGGTTCCTGTAAACTGGAAAAAATCTGTAATGGATTTAATTGTTCATCTGGATTTACCCGTTCTGCTGGTTGCAAGAAGTGGACTCGGAACATTGAATCACACCTTACTTTCTATTGAAGCGCTTGAAAACAGAAACGTAGAAGTTTTTGGGGTGATTTTGAACGGGCCCAAACATCAAAGCAATAAAGAAACCATTGAGCACTTTGGGGAAATTCCAGTAGTAGAAATCGAGCATTTAGAAACGTTGAACAGGCAGTCGCTGAAAGAAGCTTTTGATGAATCAATTCGAAATTCAAGATTATGGATTCAAGATTAATTTTGAATCTCAAATTTTAAATCTTTAATCCAATTTTGTGCACAAAAATCTCTGGCATCCATTTACAATTCTGAAAGATTCTCCTGAACCCATCAAAGTTGAAAGCGGGAAAGGAGCCTGGCTGACTCTTCAGGATGGGCGGAAAGTGCTGGATTGCATATCGAGCTGGTGGGTTAATTTGCATGGCCATTCACACCCCGAAATAGCCGACGCTATTTATGAGCAGGCTCAAAAGCTGGAGCATGTAATTTTTGCCGGATTCACGCACGATCCCGCAGAGCAGCTGGCGGAAATGCTGGCTGAAAAACTCCCCAGAAATCTGAACCGCGTATTTTATTCTGATAATGGCTCCACAGCTGTGGAAGTAGCGATGAAAATCGCATATCAGTATTGGAAGAATAAAGGGGAGAACCGGAAGACTTTTATCTGTTTTGAAGGCGCATATCATGGAGATACTTTTGGAGCGATGTCGGCTGGGGAGCGTTCCGTTTTTACCGATGTCTTCAAAGACTTGCTGTTTGACGTAGAAGTACTTCCATTTCCTGAAACATGGATTGATGATTCGGAAAGGGTTCAAAAAGAAGACGAGGTAATTGAAAAACTGGAGAATTTACTGGATGAAAATCCGGATAAATACGCCGGAATTTTAATGGAACCACTGGTTCAGGGAGCTGGTGGTATGCGGATGTGCAGCGAAGAGTTTCTGCAAAAACTGCACTGGGTAAATCGTCAGTTTGATGTGCTGCTTATTTTCGATGAAGTAATGACGGGTTTTGGCCGAACCGGAGATTATTTTGCCTGCAAAAGGGCGCAGGTAGAACCGGATTTGATTTGTCTTTCTAAAGGAATTACCGGTGGATTTATGCCTTTGTCCGCCACCGTTTGTTCCGATGAAATTTACGAGGCTTTTAATTCCTCAGATCCTGTTAAAACCTTTTGGCACGGCCACAGTTATACCGCAAATCCGTTGGGCTGCGCGGCCGGTATAGCATCCATGAAAATTTTAGAAAGAGAACAGGCATTTCAGGCTTTTGAAAGCCTTCACCTTAAAGAATTAGAGAAGCTGAAATCGCATCCTAAGCTCGAAAGATTCCGCGTTAAAGGCACCTTAGCGGCAATGGATATCCGGAATGAGGAGGCAGGTGGTTATTTGAATTCTGTGGCCAAAAAGATCAAAGAGACCTGTTTGGATGAAGGGGTTTTACTTCGTCCGTTAGGAAACGTGTTGTACCTGATGCCTCCATACTGTGTAAGTGAGAAAGAGTTGTCTGCTGTGTACGATATAATTCCAAAGCTTTTGGATTAATTGCAGCAAAAATGAATTTCAGCGGCAATAAAACTGGTTAAGATTATCAGAGAAATATTTAAGTTTAGAAAGAATTTCAATTCACTTTAGAAAATAAATAAATGGCTTTCTCCGAAGACAGATATAATAAGATTGTTTACAAAAGGTGCGGAAATAGCGGTTTAAGGCTACCGCTGCTTTCATTGGGCTTATGGCATAATTTCGGTGGTAAAGCAAATCTGGATCAGGCTAAAGATATTTTAAGAACAGCTTTCGATAATGGAATAACACATTTTGACCTGGCAAATAACTACGGCCCGCCTCCGGGATCGGCTGAAGAGAACTTTGGTAAAATCCTAAAATCTGATTTTGCGGGATATCGGGACGAGTTAATAATTTCGTCCAAAGCAGGATACAAAATGTGGGAAGGTCCCTATGGAGAGTGGGGTTCGAGAAAGTACCTGATTTCCAGTATCGACCAAAGCCTGAAGCGCATGAATTTGGATTACGTTGATATTTTTTACCACCACCGGCCTGATTTGCGCACACCACTTGAGGAAACAATGATGGCTTTGGATCAAATAGTGCGATCTGGGAAAGCGTTATACGCAGGAATTTCTAACTATGATGGCGAACGCACCCGGCAAGCTAAAGAGATTTTATCCCGGCTTGGAACGCCATTTATTATCCATCAGCCCAAATACAATATGTTTGACCGCAAGCCTGAAACCGACCTGTTTCCGGTTTTAGAGGAGGAGGGGATTGGCTGTATTCCGTTTTCACCATTAGCGCAGGGATTGCTAACCAACAAATATATTGGAGGAATTCCGGATGGATCACGCATGGCCGATCCGGATGGTTTTCTTCTTGAAAGTGATCTTAATGAAAAGCGGCTAAAGCAAATTCAAGCGTTAAATGAAGTTGCTCAAAACAGGGGACAGTCACTTGCACAACTTGCACTCGTGTGGGTTCTGAGGAAAGAAGTGGTTACCTCGGCGTTAATTGGTGTTAGTAAGAAAAGTCAGCTGTTGGATAATCTTGAAGCACTGAATAACCTCGAAATTTCCCCGGAAGAGAATAAAAAAATTGAGCAGATATTGACCACGGATCACTGATTTCTCTGATTGCGCAGATTGAAGAGTGCTGAGAATTTCCCAACGAGTCTTTCTGAGGAAACTTCCGAAGAATCTGGGTTGAAAATGCTTGCCAGTTTTATCCCTCGTTTCGAAGGTCCACCTTCGAAACCGCTATCGAGGAAGCTCCCGCTTCCAGTAAATTTTATGCTGCGGGTTTATTTTAAAAAAACTATCAAAGATTAACAGCTAAATCCAAGACTTCGAGTAATTCAGAAGAATTAAGGAAAAGGATAATTAAAAGGGCAGTAGCGGCAGTATGAAGGCCTACAGTTAAAAGCAGGTAGATCACTTTTCCAGAGCCCATATATTTCGAAGCATCGCCGGCGGCTATATAGAATGCTGAGAACCAGAAGAGTACGTAAAGAATGCCTAAAACAAGAATCATAGTGGTTCCTGTACCGGAAAGGAAAAACGTGAGCATCATCGTGACAATGATAAAATCGAGATAAAAAATACCGGAATAGAGGTTTATTACCTGACTGAAATGCTCCAGGCTTTTATTGGGAAGATATATCCAAAACAGAGCGATAATTTGGAGTATCAGCAAGGAAATTATTCCCAGAAAAAAGAAAGAATAGTAGTTGTTTCCGACAATGCCGAGTCCGGGCAAATGATCAAATAGAGCCTGAAGTCCAATTTCACTAATAAAAGTAGTGGCCAATATGTAGCATAGTAATCCTCCAAAAATGGCATGTTGAATCATTACTATAATTCCACCTGCGGCCGAGCGCTCGCGGTAATGCAGAATATCATCCGCAAAAAAACGATGCGCCAGGAAATATCGGAGAATCATTGGTCCGCTGACAGGTACATATTTGAGTTGAGCTGCAAAACCTGCCCAAAGTGCCAGGAGAATTAACACCGACCAGTTTGGAGCGCGTGAATTCGCGGCGATATTGGGAAGAGGAAGTAGCCAAACTCCAGATTTCTGATAATCCTCAAGGCTTTGCTGCAAAGGTGGATATTCCTCCACACCTTCTAATAACCATGTGGAGTGAAGAAAGAGAATTGCTTGAGTATCTGTGAAGAGGGAATCCGCAAATGCTGAATTTAACTTCGACAGTTCAGAAGTCTCAAAATTTTGGCTGGATATTAATTGTCCCGCCGCTGTAAAAGGATTACTGAAATTATACCAACTCTTATTCTGGACAAAATAAAAAGACTTGTTTGAATGCACAGACAGCGAATCCAGTAATGGTGTAAATGCTGCAAGTTGCTCCTGCTCATAAAGTTGGCTATTTGATAATAAACCGATTGCGGTAACATTGAAATTAGTATTGTAGGCATCCGAAATCTCACTGAATTTTGTTCGAAGCCTTCTCTGCTGAAATTCTAATTCGGACTGTGTATAAAATTTTTCATCAGAACGAACCATGACAGAGAAATCATACTGTGAAAGCAGACTCAATAAATTTCGATCAATCGGATGTGTTAGTTCAAGAAAATCAATGCCAAGATTAGAGAATTGATCAAGTTGATAGGTGGTTTCAGTTTCGCTTTCGGGAATTTCCCAAACAATACCGAGCGATTGTCGCGCAAAAGAGGAACTGGTTCCCGCACATAAAAAAAAGAAGATGGATATGAAGAAGAGATATGTAGCTCGAAATACCACTTAAGCTACAACTTCAGCTCCATAATATTCAGCGATGGAAGTAGCTCTAATGGGATCTGCAAAAAGTGTAGCTGAAGTTCCGCCGGTAATTTCAACTTCCACATAATCGCCAACTTTGAAATCTTTGCGATCAAAAACTACCATCTTGTTGGTGTCAGTTCGTCCGCTCAGTTGTTCTTCGGAACGTTTACTGGTGCTTTCAACTAAAACGAGATGCCGTTTTCCAATTTCGCCGCCGTTTCGTACTTCCTGAAGTTCCCGTTGCTGATTAATAATTTCAGAAAGACGTTTTTTCTTTAATTCCTCCGGCACGTTATCCTCATATTTTCGATAAGCGAGGGTGCGTTCACGTTCAGAATAAGCAAACATATATGCCAAATCATACTCCACTTCTTTCATTAGCGACATGGTTTGCTGATGCTCTTCTTCAGTCTCATCACAAAAACCCGTAATGATATCCGTTGATAAAGACACGCCGGGGATAATTTCTCTCATCTTTTTGATGAGCTTCAAATAACCTTCTCTGGTATACGGACGCCGCATTCTTTCCAGCATTGCATCGCTGCCGGCTTGAGCGGGGATATGAATATAACTGCACAAATTTGGCCGTTCGGCTATTAAATGCAGTAAGTCGTCGGGAAAATCTTTTGGGTGGGGTGATGAAAACCGAAATCGAATTTCCGGGTTAATTTTACTTGCTTCATCCATTAATCGGGTGAAGGTATTTTCTCCATCAAGGTAAGAATTCACATTTTGGCCAAGCAGTGTGATTTCTTTGTAGCCTTCATCACTTAGCTGTTTTACTTCTCCCAAAATGCTGTTCATCGGACGGCTGCGTTCCCGCCCACGAGTAAAAGGAACCACGCAAAACGAGCACATATTATCGCAACCGCGCATAATGGAAACAAAAGCGGTAACGCCATTACCGGTAGTTCTTACCGGAGCGATATCGGCATAGGTCTCTTCGAGCGAGAGGAGCACATTAACGGCTTTTCGGCCGTCTTCAACTTCTTGCAGCAGCCGTGGAATATCACGATAAGCATCGGGGCCAACTACAATATCGACCAGATGCTCCTGCTCAATAATTCGGTCTTTGATCCGCTCAGCCATACATCCAAGCACACCAACTGTTAAATTGCCATTCTCTTTTTTAATGGCTCTCAGCTCCTTTAGGCGATTCCAAACCCGGGTTTCAGCATTTTCCCGAATAGAGCATGTATTAACTAAAACCACATCGGCGCTTTCTGCATTGTGAACAGGCTTCATGCCATCCTCCAGAAGAATGGAATTCACGATTTCAGAATCCGCAAAATTCATCTGGCAACCGTAGGTTTCTATATAAAACTTCTTATTTGTCACTTCACTAATTTTTTTGATGAGCTAAAAATATACAAATTATACCATTCAAGGACTATCCGGCCATACATCCGGATGATCTCTCCAGCTGGACAGCAAATCGAGATCATCGCCCGTAATGAAGTCTTTTTCTATAGCTACATTTACCAACGTTTTATAGTCTGTGAGCGTATAGATGGGTACTTTTATATCTTCAAAACGCTTATTCGCTTTATCAAATCCATAGGTGAAAATGGAGATGACGGCATCTACTTTTGCACCCACAAACTGCAAGGCTTCAATTACTGAAATAGCTGATCCGCCTGTTGAAATCAAGTCTTCAATAACAACGGTTGATTCGCCTTTATGAACGCCACCCTCAATTTGATTTCCCATTCCATGTGCTTTGGCTTTTGCGCGAACGTAAGCCAGAGGTTTATTCAAATTTGAAGCTACCCAGGCTGCATGAGGAATTCCCGCAGTGGCCGTTCCGGTAACCACATCAATATCCGAGAATTTATCTTCGATGAGATCGGTAAACGCGTTTTCAATTTTATTTCGTATCTCGGGGTAGCGAAGGGTTAGCCGGTTATCACAATAAATAGGGGAATGCCACCCTGAAGACCAGGTAAAGGGATTGTTTGGCCGTAATACAACGGCGTTAATTTCAAGCAAATGAGCGGCCAGCTCACGGGCAAATGAGTCGTTAATAATCATAGTTCTGTTAAAGTCGGTTTTATAAGCGTTGCAATGATATGCAGCCTAAATGATGCCAAAGTAGTTTGGCCACACAAAAGTAAGGGTTTTTAAGCAGATAAGCGCATAGAATCCTGCTACTAAATCGTCCGCCAAAACGCCCCAGCCACTATGCAGGTTTTGAATTCTTTTTATGCCCAATGGCTTCCAGATATCAAACAGCCGGAAGAGGACGAAACCTGTTAGTAAAAAGAGGATATCCGAGGAAAAGATTCCTGTGAAAGAAATACCCGAGAAGGTTAAAAATTGCCCAGCCCATTCATCAGTGACGAGTTTTGCAGGATCTTTCCCGAAGCGTTCTTCAAAGCTGGAACTTACCCAAAGAGTGAGTGCGCAAAACAGAAGAAGAAGTGCCGGTAACAACAGTAGATTATGAGAAGTAATTATCCAGTAAAGGGGGAGCAGAGCAACCAAACTTGCAAGAGTTCCTGGAGCAACCGGAGCGTAGCCAACGCCAAATCCAGAACCGACAAGCAGCTTTATTCGGTCCATTATCTTTCGGTTTTGAGCTTAAATATCTGGCGATTAACGTACAGATATTCAATCCCTGAATATACAGTCAAAGCAGTTACGAACATCATCGCATAGTACAAAATGCCGGAATTGAAAAAGACGGAGATATATTCAGCGAAATCAATATCGGCTTCAATAAAGACTCCAATTAATATAATTAGGTAGAGGAAAATCATCTGTACCATGGTTTTTAGCTTAGCGGTGAAGCGGGTGACCAGCGGCATGTTTTTTCTGTTGGCATACAGCCTGAAGACGGTGACAAGAACATCACGAATAATAATAGCGAAAACAGCCCACCAGGGAAATTGAGAAGCATCGAGGAAAGGAAGACATAAAAAGCCGGCGAAAGTGAGGAATTTGTCCGCAAGAGGATCAAGAAATACGCCAAAGTCACTTTCTGTACCATATTTGCGGGCAAGTTTTCCATCAAAATAATCGGTGAAAGCGGCTACAGCGAAAATGGCAACACTTAAAGATCGCCAAATTAAGGCATCCTGTATGTACATAAACAGGAAAATTGGCGCAAGAATAATGCGCAATGAGCTAAGTATATTCGGAAGGTTTTTCATGCGTATTCTTTAGTGCTGCTCTTTAGAATCTTATGAACCAATTTTTTGAAAGCATACGAATTTATCAAATATCAAACCATTCGCGATATAAGCCGAAATGAAATGTCCGGTTTTGAAAATTAAATTCTGTGGCATTACGTATGTTTCCCCTAAATTGAGCAATCGATTTATGCTACCCTAAAGCTGCTATTAATTGTGTGTAAGAATAAGGAATAACTGTGGAAATTGGGTAAGAGAATTTGGAATTTATTTATATATGAAAGCACAAATTATTTCCATCGGCAACGAGATTCTTATTGGTGACACCATTAATACTAACGCGAGCTGGATGGGTAATTTTCTTACTGAGATTGGTTTTGAAGTTACAAAAGTAACCACCATCAGTGATGACATCACCCTCATCAAAAAAACCATTTCAGAGGCGATGGCTGATTCCGACATCGTTTTTTCTACCGGCGGTTTGGGGCCAACCCATGATGATATGACCAAAAAAGCGGTTTCCGATCTTTTTGAGAGCGAATTGGTAGTGAATGAAGAAGTGCTCAATTTTGTGAAATCCAGGTTCGAAAAATGGAATATTCCTTTTTCAAAATCGAATTACGAACAGGCGTTGGTTCCCGAAAATGCCGAGGTGCTGTTCAATAACATGGGCTCGGCTCCCGGAATGTGGTTGAGCAATAAGGGAAAGTATTTGGTGATAATGCCGGGTGTCCCTACAGAGATGAAGTTTTTAATGGCGAAAAGAGTGGCTCCAAAATTGGCAGAAATTTTTGGCGATATCGGGTTTTTGCATTCCACTTACATCAAGACAATCGGAATTGGGGAGAGCACACTTAGTGATGAAGTACTTGGTGACTTGAGTTCTTATTTGAATGAGGAAGTTACCCTCGCCTTTCTGCCAATGGCGGGCGGAGTTACACTGCGATTGAATAGCAAAGGTAACAATGCAGAGGCTGCTTTGAAGAAAGTGCGCCCTTTATATGATGCGATTTATCAGAAGGCAAACGAATTCATTTATGGGGAAGGAAAGAATATTCTACTGGAAGAAGTAGTTGGAAGCCTGCTATCGCAAAAAAAGCTTACCGTAGCCACTGCCGAAAGTTGTACCGGCGGCTTAATTGCTGATACGCTCACAAATGTAGCGGGAAGCAGTGCCTATGTAATTGGGGGAATAGTTTCTTATTCAAACCAAATGAAAATTGAACAACTTGGCGTTTCTAAAGAAGTATTGGATACGCAAGGAGCGGTGAGCAAAGAGGTTGCCCTTCAAATGGCGAAAAATGTGGCGGAGCTATTGAAGGCTGATATTGGGATTTCAGCAACCGGAATTGCTGGCCCCGGAGGTGGTTCTGAGGAGAAACCTGTGGGAACTGTTTGGACAGGATTTTATTCCAAAGAGGAACATTTCGCCATAAAAACTACTTTTTCTCAAGATAGAATTTTGAACAAAAGAAGAACTATGATTATCAGCCTCGATATCATCCGGAGAGTGCTGTTGGGAATTCGTGAAATGCCGTACGGGCTAAAAAAACAATGCTATTGAAGAAGTATTTTGCACTATATATCATCTTGTTATTTTTTGCTCCGCTTGCTGTTGCTCAGGTAGAAGATTCTCTCGCAACGGATACCGATAATGATACGCTCGCTGTTGAACCACTTCCTATAGATTTACCTGATATTGTAGAAGAAGAGGAAGAGCCTGAAGTGGTTTTTCCGTGGATTGAGAGTCAGCAAATGGGAAGTTCCCTCATCACCAACGACAGCCTTTTGCGATGGCAGGTTTGGCCGCATTGGGGGGAATATCAAGCTTACCGGAGAGATGTGATTTCATTCAGGCAGGGAACGTCTGGCCGGGTGGACGCTTTTCATATTAACGGTTATCAGCCCTACGAACAGCAGGTGCGGATGGAAGGCATTACGTTAAATAATCCCGTCACTGGACTCGTAAACTATAACCTTGTTCCGCATCGCAAAATCAGTACTGCTACCGAGACTTTTGATGGGATGTATCGTTCCGAGATTAATCTTCGGGATTACTACATCACCCAGCCCATCAGCTATTTGAACTATGATGAAAGTGAATACGCCTATCGAAATCTGGAATTTATGGTAGCCCGTAATTTTACGGCCAGCACAAATCTCGAACTTTCTTATTGGGATCGGAGAGATGGCGATTTTTACCCAAACAATGATGTTGAGGGGAGTCAGGTTGTGGGGCGGCTTTATCATCATTTGAATGAAAATTACCTGATCCGGGCCTTTTACCTGAGAAATCAATTCAATATTCAGGAACCTTTTGGCTACAGTGTGAGCGATCCCCGCGTATTCGCTTTTGACCGGTTTACTTCACAGCCCTTTAGCTCGAACGGGAACTCTGAGTTTACCCGATGGGATTTGGTTTCGGGGATTTATCACCGGCGGGATAGCAGCTCTGCGGAAGATGCGGGTTTCGAGGCTATCATCACAAAAAACAAAAACGAGCTGACATTTATCCAGGATACTCTTTCGTGGGATATCACTTCGTTGGGAACCAGATTATTTAAAAATCTGGAGTGGAAGGCCTTTAAAATTGAGTTGGGAATAGAAGGAAAGCAGCATCTTATCAACGATGAGTCGGTGCTTGATTATAGCAAATGGAGTACCTGGAGCGCGAAATTGAATGCCGGTTACAACTTTGGAAGCTCAAGTATTATATATGGAAAAGGAATCTTGAACGGGCGCAGCGACAGTAAAAACGGCTTTGAAATTGGTGGTGGTTTAAAGATGAACATAGCTGACCGAATTCAATTTAATTCCAGTGCCTTTTTATTCAGCCGTATCCCGGAAATGCAGGTTTTATATTGGCAGTCTGAAAACTATGCGGGGAATTCATCTTTAGAAAATGAAGATGGTATCTCGATTTCAGGTGGTGCTGATTTTAGGGTGGGGCAGGCGTTAACATTCGGAATTTCAGCCAGGTATAAAGATGCCGCCGGCACAGCTTTTTTGAGCACCGACAGCACGTTCACAAATAGCGAGCAATACAGCCAGGTTTCGGGTACAATATATGGCAGGTTTGAAAGTTCACTTTTTGAAATTGAAAGTTCAGCAACCGCTCAGCAATTCGATTATGAAGATATAAATTCACCAACCGCCGCTCTCAATAATCAGGATCAGATTGTTTGGCTCAGAAATTCCGCATTTGTGAAAGGGTACGTTTTCGACCGGGCTGCTTTTGTGAAATTCGGCTTCAAAACCCTTCTTTCTCCCGCTTTCTATGCCAGCCGTACCTATAATACCGAATTGGGATTCTGGCAGGGCAATAGTGTGTACGAAGAAAACCCCGCTTTCTTTCGCTTAGATACGGAACTTTCTGCCAGGGTAAGGGCAATAATGGTTGTGATAAGATGGGAAAATTCACTTGACGGAATAGGTCAGGCAGGGTACTTTGAGGCGGCCGGTTTTCCGATGCCGCCACGGCGTTTAATTGTTGGAATAAGAGCACAATTCAGAAATTAATATGAATATAAAATACGTAGTAAGAGAAGGTTTTACCGGCTTGAAAAGAGCAAAGCTTGCAGCCACCACTTCTATTTTTTCACTTTTTATTGCGGTTCTATTGCTGGGAATTATCTCCAGAATCGGCTTTAATGTGTACAATCAGGCAATGTCGATAAAGGATCTTATTGAGGTGGAGGTTTTTCTTTTTGATGTTGATGATCGCACCACCAATCAGTTGCGATCAAGTCTGGAAAATGAAGAACTGGTGCAACAGGTAACCTACATCTCAAAAGACAGCGCCTCGGCTGTTATGAGAAAAGAGTTTGGAGCCGGCGGTGAGGCGTTGGTTGATCTGAATTTCCTTCCGGCATCCTATCGTTTAAAAGTAAATACAGATGCAGGTTCAGAGAAGATTGAAAACCTTGTCTCCCGTCTAAAAAACCTTCGGGGTGTGGATGAGGTCGATTATAATGCCGCGCTCTTACGGGTAATGGAATCTAACCTAAACATTTTCTCTTTTGCAGGCGGCGGACTTTCCCTGCTTATTTTGTTAGCAGCGCTCATTCTCGTTTACAACACCATTCGGCTCACCATTTATGCTAAACGCGATTTAATACGGGCAATGAAATTAGTTGGGGCTACCAATCGATTTATTCGCAGTCCTTTTATAGTAGAGGGAATTTTACAGGGAGTAATTGCCGGAGCTTTGGGAGTACTGAGCATCTTCATAATTTTCGAATTTGCAATTCCATTATACATCGCTGATTTAGGAACTCTTGTATGGCCTTTAGGCCGTTGGTATTACCTTGTTGGAGGGATGCTGTTACTATCCATACTAATGGGATGGTGGGGCAGCCGCTGGGCTGCGCGTCGGTTTATTGAAGAAACGTACATTTCCGGGTAAAAGAATCGGCAAATATCATCACAAATAAATTCATTCAAATACGAATAAAAACCTGCGAAGTAGGTTTTCTAAAAATAAATCATCTATGATAAAAGTAGTACAATTTGGCCTTGGCCCTATAGGACAACAACTAACCCGTTTTTTATCTGAACGATCAGGTGTGAAAATTGTAGCCGCAATTGATCCAGATCCCAATAAAGCAGGAAAAGATATCGGAGAACTATGTGGACTGGGTAAACTGGGTGTGAATATTTCTCCAAGCCTTTCTTCCGCAATTAAAATAGGAGATGCTGATGTGGCTGTAATTTCCACCGTTTCATCACTCGAAAAAATAGAGTCCCAAATTAGAGATGCAGCCGATTATAATCTTCATGTTGTTTCCACTTGTGAGGAAATGTCGTACCCATCCAGTTTACAACCGGCTTGCGCCAAACGGATTCATGATTACTGCGAGCAAAAAGGTGTGGTATGCATTGGCACAGGTGTAAATCCAGGTTTTTTGATGGATTATCTGCCAGCCGTTTTTACTTCCATTTGCAGAAGGGTAGACCACGTTCAGGTAGAACGTTATCAAAATGCGACTTACCGAAGGATTCCATTTCAGCAAAAAATTGGGGTGAATTTGACCGGACAGGAGTTTTCGGATAAAGGAGATGCTTTGAAGCACGTGGGTTTACCTGAATCGGTTTACATGATTGCCTCCACATTAAACTGGAAGCTTGATAAAGTAGATGAAGTGATCGAGCCGGTTTTTGCCAACGGAGATACTAAAAGCGGAGATCGGGTTATTCCTGAAGGAAAAGCTTTGGGTTTACATCAAACGGCAAAAGGATATGTGAATGGCAAAGAAGTAATCTCTTTGATTTTTCATGCCGCAATTGGGGTAGAAAGTTCCCACGACACTATTGAAATCAAAGGTGAACCCGGATTTCGTTCTACCGTTCCTGGTGGAATAAACGGAGACGTGGCCACTTCGGCGATTATTGTAAACGCGATCAAATCTGTTTCAAAAATGAAACCGGGATTTCGAACTATGCTCGATGCTCCGGTTCCTTCATGGTTTGCAGAAGCTTAATGGAGATTTGAGATTCAAGAATCAAGATTTTGGATTTTGAATCTCAGTTGTCCGGTTAAACCTGAAGATGAAACAGTAGCTCTGCTTTATTTTTTTAAAACTGCGGCCAGGTAGTGGTACTACTTTACTCCGTTGGCTGCCTTTTTAAAGACGTTTAATTGAATAATACACCTTCAGTCTCTCTGAGGCTCCTGCCGAAGAGCCTGTGCCTGAATTGATTCGGGAACATTAATAGCAAAGATCCTGATTCAAGATTCAAGATTTAGTATTGATTGAATCATGAGACAATGAGATGGGGTTGTGTTAACCAAAAACTATTAACTCAATCTCCAAATCTCTCAATCGCTTAATTCCCCACAAAACCCGGGCCGCGAACTGCTTGTCCGGGCATTTCTCCCGTATGTTCTCCCTGATTCAAAACCTGAGTTCCATTCACAAAAACATCCCTCACGCCAACGGAATACTGGTGAGGTTCTTCAAAAGTAGCTTTATCACCAACTTCTTGTGGATCGAAAATGACAATATCCGCGAAATATCCGGTTCTTAATAAACCCCTGTTCCGAATTTTCAGATTTTGAGCGGGCAATTGAGTAAGGCGGTAAATTGCTTCTTCAAGAGAGATCAACCCTTCATCACGGACATATTTCCCTAAAAGCCGGGCAAAGTTCCCATAGGTCCGTGGATGCGTGCTGGAGTTAAGAACATCACCTTCGGCTGCAACAGAACGCGCATCAGAACCAAAAGTCATATAGGGTAGCTGAATTTGCCTGCGGACGTTTTCTTCCGACATTAAAAAATAAACGGAACCAATATCACCCCGGTTTTCTTCAAGAAGTTCAAGTATTGTTTCTACCGGATCAGTATTTCGGGCGGCACTAACTTCCGCTAAAGTTTTACCGGTGTATTTTTTCAAGGAATCAGTATTGAATTCAAGCAACAAGATATTTTCAGGTTCGCCGGCAAGCTGATAAAAATTCTCCCAGTCAGTTTCTTGACTTCTGACTTCACGAAGAATACGGGAGCGTATTTCGGGGTTGTTAAGACGATTCAAGAAATCCTGAGTTGAACCTTCCTGCGACCAGGGCGGGAGGGTAGCGTCCAAACCGGTAGAGGCGGCGGTATAAGTGTACATGTTTGCGGAAATATCATAACCCTGACTACGCAAGGAATCAATCTTTTGCACTACAACTGATAGTTTGTCCCAGTTGCGTTTTCCAGCCGCTTTCAGATGGTAAAACTCAGCATCAATTTCAGCTTCAGTGGCAATTGTTAATAATTCATCAACTGCTTCCAAAAATTTATCGCCTTCGCTGCGAATGTGTGAAATATACCTTCCATTGTATTCTGCAGCTGCTTTCGAAAGCGCAATTAGCTCTTCAGTATCCGCAAAAAAAGCAGGTGCATAAATTAAAGAAGTACCAAGCCCAAGCGCGCCTTCCCGCATCGCCTCACGAACCATTTCCTGCATTTCCAGCAACTGTTCATCGGTAGGTTTTACGTTATTTCGTCCTAAAACATTTGTCCGGATTGTGGTTGCCCCAACAAAAGAAGCCACATTTGGAGTGACTCCTTTTTCAGTTATGTAATCTAAAAAACCGCCAAGGGTTGTCCACTCACTATCGCTGCCTTCGGCAACCGGCCCCATCGAAGAGCCTTCCCCAAAAACCTCAAGCGTAACACCCTGTTTAATTCCGCTAAGGGAGCGCCCGTCATTCAGCAAGGAATAATTTCCCCAACTCAGCATATTAATAAAACCGGGAGAAACAGCCATCCCTTGCGCGTCAATGATGGAAGGTGCAGATGCACTCTCCAAATTTCCAATTGCAGCTATTGTATCCGCATTTATGCCAATGTCGGCGATAAAAGGAGCCTGACCAGAGCCATCATAAATGGTGCCGTTTTTAATGATTACATCGTAATTGGAAGTGGTGCATCCGGAAATCAGCATCCCGAAAAACATAAGAAAGAGTATTAAATTTTTAGAATTCATCGTGTATCTTGGATAGATTATTTTTTTTATTGCCGCTAAAATAGCACATGCCTTCTAATTCTTAAAATTGCATATAAAATGAATCGACTTTTACTTTTGATCAGTACTATAATTTTGGTTGGTTTAGCAGGATGTAAGTCTGCGGAAACCATAAGCGAAAATCCTTCAACCGAAAAAGAAGAACCGCTTTCTCCACTTGCGGAAATATTCGCCTCCTCTGAAGTTTTTAATGAAATTTTCACTGGATTCGCCCTTTACGATCCCGATTCCGATAGTACGTTGTACTCTCAATATGCGGATAAATATTTCACACCGGCATCAAATACCAAGCTTTTTACTTTTTATGCGGGTTTAAAATCCTTGCCCGATTCCTTGAAGGGAATTGAATATGTGATTAAAGGAGACTCGCTTATTTTTTGGGGAACAGGTGATCCTACTTTTTTGCATCCCGACTTTGAAAGTGAAGAGATGTTTAACTTTCTGAAGAACGCCCCCGGAAATCTATATTACTCTGATGAGAACTTTAAAGATGATCAGCTTGGGCCCGGTTGGGCATGGGGTGATTATCAGTATTATTACTCCACAGAAAAAACGCCTTTTCCCATTTATGGAAATGTTGTGCGGTTTACAATGGAAGAAATTGAAATCAGAAGAGTAAAATCAGGATCAGAAGGATTGGCTGCAATTCCGGATGCATTTAGAAACAGGATAGAGTCATCAGAAAAAGAAGACGCACCCATTTTGTTTCGGGATTTTAACGACAATACTTTTGAATACAAGCCGGAAACAGATACTGTCACTTATACTGTAGACCGGCCTTTTCATTATACGCCGGAACTTTTTACCGAAATGCTATCGGATACTTTAGGCCGTGAAGTGAGCTACATCAACATGAAAAAACCGGAGTTAACAAAAGCGATCTACAGTTCACCAGTTGATACTGTTTACAAGCGAATGTTACAGCCGAGCGATAATTTCTTAGCCGAACAACTATTGTTTGTGATGGCCTCAGAACAGGGTAAAAACCTGAATTCAAGAGCGGCTATCAATGAATTGAAGTCAGAATTTTTAGATGACCTTCCGGACGAACCGATCTGGAGAGATGGTTCAGGGCTTTCGCGCTATAATTTATTCACTCCCAGATCTATTGTTAAGTTGCTGAAGAAAATCGATGATGAATTTGAAAGCGATGTCGAGCTGTTCAGTTATTTCCCCGTAGGCGGTAAATCAGGTACCATAAAAAGCTGGTATGCTGCACGATCCGGAGGCTTACCTTATGTATTCGCTAAAACAGGAACCCTGAGTAATAACCATTGCCTGAGTGGTTATGTGATTACAAAAAGTGGCAAAAAGTTGCTGTTCTCTTTCATGAATAATCATTACATAAGCTCCTCTAACGAGATAAGGATCGAAATGGAGAAAGTGCTTTGGCATATCCATGAAAATTTTTAGCGCCTATATTGGATGGCTGAGATTAATGCTATATTTATTAAATACTGCATAATCGGGCGTTGTTAGAATGTTACTTTTTTTTAATTTTCATTTGGGAACAGGCTTCATAAATTAATTAGGTTTTAAAAACAAGTCTTATCAAATCTCGAAGGGTGCAATCATTTATCACAATAAAAAAACCGGCAATGAATAAAAATACGTATTACCTGGTGCTGCTTATTGCGAGCATCACTTTGGCAGGGTGCGAAATGCCAAAGAAACCAAATTTCACGACTTCACATAAAGTGGAGGCACCTATTCTTTATAATAAAACCTTCCAATTTATGGGAGATTCTACCGCTTTAATAGATACCACTAGCGCAGATTTGGATTCACTTTTCACAATAGATGGTGATGATTTCATCACCATATCTAAAGAAGAGGATTTCGATTTTGGCGATTTGAATGATGCTGTTCCTGAAGTATCGGTAGACCCAACTTCTTTTGAGTCTCAAGTAGGAGAAATCGCATTAGAAAACTTTACTTCCGGTTCTGATGATAATCTTGGGTCAGCCGATATACAAGAGGTTACAGGCAATGACCCCAATCTTGTTCCTGCGGGAACTCCTATTCCCGGCGGCTCGAATATCGATCCAATCGAAATTGGTATTGGTGCAAGCACCGATTATTTCGTTAGCGCGGTAATTAAAAGTGGCAGACTGAATCTTACTGTTACCAATAATTTAGGATTTGACTTATCCACCATTACCATTCAATTGAAGGATACTGTTTCAAATGCAGATATTGGCGCACCTGCTTCTTTCGAGGCTGGTATATCCGATAATTCAACCGAAACGGCACAAATTGCTTTCTCAAATGGTGATGAACTCGCAAATTTGGGTGTAGAAATCAATGTTTCCTGGAATGATTTCAATTTTCCTGCTGATCCGGGTGCTTTGATTGTTGATGCTATTGATGGTGATAATTTGATAGCGTCTGAGGTAGTAGCTTCTATCGAAGCTCAGGATTTTTCTACTTCAAACGTTACAGAATTTGATGATGCTGAATTCAGATTTGAAGATGCGAGCCATTATGTAGAGTTGGAATCAGGAGAAATGCTCATCAGCAGCATTCAAAATAATATAGATTTAGATGTAGAATCTCTCAGAATATCATTCCCGGGAATCAGAACCGCACCTTACTCTGCTGCGGATTCTTTAGTGATAGAATACGAAGCGGGAGATATTCCTCGTGGCGGTAATTCATCAGAAATAAGTATAGACTTGTCTGATTATCGAATTTATGCTCTTAATAATCAGATTAACTACAATATTGTAGCGCTTACCGAAAATACACAGCAAGGATCGGGTTCATCTTCGAGAGTTATATCCGAAAGTGATAATATCTCATCTGCTGTAGCCATTAATGACTTGCAAATAAAACAAGTACTCGGGGTTATTGTAACTCAGAATGTTCTTTTAGGTGATGATGATTTAAGTAACGGAGAAGAAGTACTTGATCTTTTCAACGATATTGAATCCGAATTAACTGAAATAGACGGCTTGAGTGATCTGTCAAAGCAGTTAAGCGGCCTCGAATTCACCCAGCCAACACTTAGCATCAATTATACCACAAGTGTGGGCGTAGGAACAACCGTTTATGGAGCTTTTCTTGGGGTTGATGGAAGTGGTAGTCAGGTATTTTTGAATGGCAGAGGAGGAAGCGACTATGTAGTTTCCTCAACCGATCCAATTACCGGACTGGTCTCAAACGGGCAACAATTAACTCCTGATCAGCTAATAAAGTTTGATCTCGAAACTTCAACAGTTGGTGGATTAACAAGCGGTTCTGTTTTGTTTGATGAAACCAATACGAATGTGGATGATTTTCTTAATAACCTGCCCAGTGAAATCCGGTTTATCGGAAAGGCGGTTATTAATGAAGATGGTGAAGAGGGTTCAATTACCACCCCGGTAGTATTTGATCCAAAAATCAGTATTGACCTCCCATTAGCATTCCGAACTACAACCGCTGCTACTTTCACAGATACAACCGAACAGGAATTTGATATTCCTTCATCAGAAAAGGGAGATACCTACTCTATATCTGAAGGTAGAATTGTGATAGAATATACGAATGGACTGCCTTTAGGAATTAATCTGAGCTTCGGATTTATAGACTCATTAGATAATAAATTTGTCAGTATTCCTATTGTTGGAGAAGATATTACACTAAATGCGGCACCTATTGATGGCACTACTAAATTTGTGGATGCCACAACCTCTGGTTCTGTGATTATCTCTCTCACAAAAGATCAGGTTAACCAGCTGTACAAAACCAAGTTTATGGAAGTGAGCGCTGAATTAATAACTACCAATAATTCAGAAGTCAGACTAAAAACCACTGATGCGATCACCCTCTCCATTCGTGCAGAATTGAAAATTGAAACAGAAGTAAACCTCGATTAATAAGCGTGGAAAATTCAATGAAAAAAAATCTACTATTTATACTCATTTTTGGCCTTACTACAACTTCCCTTCTTGCTCAGTCGCGGCATTATAATTCCATGTCTCTGGCAATGGGAAGCGGCGGAACGGCCTATGTTGATGGTTATCACGCAAACTTTGTGAATCCGGCTAACCTGATGGTTAAAATGCACAGGCCCAAAAATTCTATTGGCTTTGCAGGAATAGGAGTTAAAGGAGGGGGCAGCCTTGCAAACGTTTCCGTCTACAATAAATATTTAACTACCGGGCTTTTGATTGATGGAGAAATCAGAGAAAACTTCCTCAGCGAATGGTTTGGAGATAACACATCAAATGTCAGAGATATTTCAGCCACATTTAGTGCGATTCCTTTTGGTGTGTCTCACCGAGGCACTAATTCAGCTTTTAGCTTGGCTACAAGAGTTCGGGTTGTGCAAGATTTTAGCATTAACAGAGGCATGGCTGAACTTGCAACATATGGCCTTGACTCAGAGATATTCAGCACGCCAGTTCCTGTAGATTTCAATTCCAATACTGTAGCTTTTGCTGAAATCTCTTTGGGCTATGCCAGAGAGGTTATGGCTTTACCAGACATGTTCTTTGCTAAGAATATTAAGTTATACGCAGGTGTAGCGCCTAAATATCTCTATGGAGTTTATACAGCTTCCATAGATTTCAATTCAACTCTACATATGCAACAGCAAACTGCTGATTCCCCTTTCACTATCAATCACCAATTTGAATATAACCTCCAAACTATTGGTGAATTATCAAAGCAGTTACAGGCTTATGAATTGGCTTATAATCAGGACAACTCAGCAGTATTCGGTGATTATGTAGATTATCAGGGAGATGACTTAGGTGAAACTCAGGCTTCTGGTTTTGGTTTAGACCTTGGTGCCACACTTGAAATGGATATTTCTTCTGTACCAATTCCACTTTTCTTCAATAAGAAGAAAACATTACGGGTCTCCATGTCCGTAACTGACTTGGGGAAACTAAACTTTGATCAGTCTTCATCAAGAGTATTTGCCAGTGGAGATTTTAGTTACGTCGGAGCTCAGGATGGAGATGCTTTTGATGGGTTTTTTGACAACTTAGCCGATAGTCTTCAGAATGATGTATATGGAAAGTTTAACTCCGAAAAAACAGCCAGCATATCTTATTCATTGCCTGCTATGTATAATTTTGGAACTTCTCTGGAAATGGGAAAGCTTTTGCTTGCATTAGATTATGGCTTTGGCTTCAATAACAATGGCACAAACAGCCGCAGGAGTGTTATGAATTTAGGAGCTCAGTATAAGTTTCTGGGCTTTCTGCCTGTTCGTGTAGGAACGCGCATAGGTGGGTATTCATCCGTTTCCTATTCTGCTGGCTTAGGCCTTGACTTTAGCTTCCTTGAGTTTACTGTTGGAGCATCAAGTGTGAAAAACTCGCAGAAAAAAGGCACAGCTGCCGGCGTTGCCTGGAGCGGTATTGTATTAAGGTTCTAAGGAGTTTCTGAGGTACAATGGTTTTTTGGGGTATAAGGCTCATCCTGCAAAGGGTGAGCTTTTTTTATGCTTTTAAAACCCTAACAAAAATGCTAATAACAACGGGATAAAGAAACTTCATCCGGAAGCTTTTTTGAACTGATTAGAAAATCACTCATAATATTAGCAAGATATGTGCTATACAATAATCCTTTTGAGCCTAATCCTGCATATACAAATATGTTTTCTTTTTCGGGATGTTGCCCTAAAATAGGCATTCGGTTGGGAGTAGAAGCCCTTACGCCTGCCCACTGCCTCACTAACCTGGATGAATGTATAAGCTTTGGATAAACTTTAGCCATCTTTTCACTCAAATACTCCAATCCCTGCGCATCAGCATCTCGATGATCAAATGTATGCTCATAAGTACTTCCAATCACAAATGTGTTTTTCTCTAAGGAAGCTATATATCCCAATGCTGATATTGCATAATCAAAAGAAAGGGGTGAGGGACTTTTAAAAACTGCAATTTGTCCCTTTACCGGAATTAAGGGTAAAAAATTCCAGAAAGTAGTGTTGCTGGTATCAATTCCGGCAGTAAAAATCACTTTTTGAGACTGAATTCGATTTCCATCCCCAAAAACAATTTCCAAACGATCCCGGCTTTCTTGAATCTCATAATCCGCATTTTCTTTGAAGATAACTCCACGTTTTTCGAGCAAAGCTGCTTTACTGACAAGATAAGCAGCTACGTCAACCGTGAGCCCTACAGGCAGCCAAAGACCACCTTCAACACATTGTATATCTTTATTTAGATGATGCATTTCTTTTTGATCCAGCCACTGGCACCAACCGGAGGGCCAGTCTGTAGTTTGGAAATTCTCACGCATTCGGGAAGCGATTTTAGCATCAAGAGCAGGACGAAGTACTCCAGATTTTTTAAAGAAAAGAGTATTGGTTTCATTTTGCGCCTCTTCCAAACTCTCAACTAAGGAATGATAGCATTCTTCGGCATTCCAGCTCTTGGTTCCAAATCTGCCTGTAGCAGGATTCACTAAGCCCAATGGAGTGCCGGAAGCCCCCGAAGCTATTTTTCCGCTATCAATTACACAAACGGAAGCGCCTTTTTTTTGGAGAGAACCTGCAAGGGAAACTCCAGCTAATCCGCCGCCAAGTATGCAAAAATCTACTTTTCGGGTTTTATTCAAAATACCGGTGAACTTCTGAAGAGTGAAGGAAAAGAACTCCGCTGTCTTTCATTTCATCTATGGATTTTTGCACAGAATTATCAATATCAATTCCCGAAACAGCATCTTCAACTATATAAATTTTGTACCCTTTTTTGATGGCATCTAACGCCGACCATTTTACGCAGAAATCAGTTGCTAATCCTGAAATAAAGACCTCATCTACCTGTCGTTCCTGCAAATAACCGTGAAGCCCGGTTGTAGTTTTATGATCGTTTTCGAAGAAAGCGGAGTAGGAATCCATTTGTGGCCGAAACCCTTTTCGAATAACAAGTTGGGTTGCCGATTGATCGAGGTCATGATGAAAATCTGCCCCGTGCATTCCCTGTACGCAATGTACGGGCCATAATATTTGCTCCCCATATTCCATCTCCACAGTTTCGAAAGGTTTCTTCCGTTGATTATTGGCAGCAAAAGAGGAATGATCGGCGGGATGCCAGTCCTGAGTTTGAATCACACATTTGAAGTCCGGAATGATTTCGTTTATCCTTGAAATAATCCGGTCTCCTTTAGGTACTCCCAGTGCTCCACCGGGTAGAAAATCGTATTGAACATCTACAATTAATAAAGCTTTCATGGTTCTATTTTCTTCTTTATAAGTTCATCTTGTAAACTCTGTAACTCTTTGCTGATACCAATTTTATACACATGGGGATTATCAAAGCGTTTATGCTCGGGATTTAGTTTCATTAGCTGCTTTTTAGCAAATTGTGCGCTTTCTTTAGCTGTTGGTATAGAAATATTGAGTGTTCCATTTTTTATAACCGGTACAAGCAATTCTTCGCGTTCCAAATGCGACACGTCTTTGGTTTTAAACGGATAATTAGGGTGAATAATAGTATCGATCTGAAATTGGTTGTACAAAGTGATTCCATCAGAATTAAAGGAACCATCTTGATTATAGAACCGGAATATTTTCTTCCGGCCAGGCAGCGTAGTTTTCTCGATATTCTCGGAGATTTTCAGGGAAGGTTTATCATTCACTGAACTGAGTTTATAAACTCCATCCAGTGCAGGGTCATCATAAGCTGTCACCAGTTTTGTGCCTACGCCAAAAATATCGATTGGTGCTTTTTGCTCCAGAAGGCTTTTAATAACCCGCTCATCGAGCTGGTTTGATGCGGCTATTTTCACATAATCTAAACCTTCCGCATCCAGCTTCTGTCTACTTTTTCGAGATAAATAAGCAAGGTCACCACTATCTAATCGAACGCCTTTCAAGTGTTGGCCTTTCTCTTCGAGCTCTTTCGCTACTTTAATTGCATTAGGAATCCCACTTTTCAAAGTATTGTAAGTATCAACCAGTAAAGTGGTAGAATCGGGATAATATTCAGCATAGGTTCTGAAGGCTTTTAATTCATCTCCGAAGAACTGAATCCACGAATGGGCCATAGTTCCACTCACTTCAATATCAAATTCATAGCCGGAAGCGACATTAGAAGTGCTGTCAATTCCTCCAATTACGGCGGCTTTACTTGCTTGGATACCTCCGGTGCCTTGCGATCTTCTTAATCCGAAATCGAGTACAGGTCGCCCTTGCGCCGCTTGTTTTATCCTTGATGCCTTTGTAGCTATCAGCGACTCAAAATTCAGAATATTTAGAATAAGTGTCTCGATGATCTGAGCTTCAATAATATTGGCTTCTACATGCAGAATGGGTTCATTCGCGAAAACAATTTCACCTTCTTGTACAGACCAAATATTACCATTAAACCGAAAAGCTTTTAAATAACTCAGAAACTCCTCCCTAAAACCCTGCTTTCTTAGATATTCAATTTCATCCTCATGGAACTGAAGGTTTTGAAGAGCTTTGAGCAAGTCTGAAAGTCCGGCGAAAACGACATATCCGCCTTTGAAGGGTAGAGTCCGGAAAAAATAATCGAAGCCTGCTTTTTGTGAATGGTTTCCGGATAAAAAATATCCTTGTGCCATGGTTAGCTCATAAAAATCGGTATAAAGTGCTGGCTTGGTTAACATGATTACAATTTAGTAAATGGTCTACTTCGAAGAAAAGACTATAAGGGTTTTAAACAAACAAAAAAGGCTTCCTGAAAACAGAAAGCCTTAAAATTGTGCACCCGGCGAGGAATTATCCGCGATATCTTTTGCGGTCAATCATCTTCTTGATCTTTTTATTGCCGATCCAAACTTTTTGATTTGTTTCCACATTCACGAGTTCAAGATTAACAGTATAAAAAATAGCCGCTTCTTTGCCGCTTAAATTTTCATCAAGGATGGAGCTGATATTTCCAATCAGCATAAAATCGGCTCCTAATTCCTGTGCTAAAGCCTTTGTGGATTCATAAGATGCGTTGCTTTGCTGATCTTGACGTTCATCCCGAAGTTGTGCGCGTTCATCGCTGCTTGCGACCACACTCACCATTCCTGAATTGATAAAAGCACGTTCCATTTCTTTTGTGAATACTTCAGTATCAATGTGCTCCATGGTTTCATTGCGTACACGTCCAACTATGGCTACGGGCACTTCGTTATTGTGGCTATCGGTAAAACGGGAAAGCCAGGGTTTTTCGATGGCATCCTGGATCATTTCCTCGGCTACGAGCCGGGCATCCGTATCATTCCATTTCCCTGATAAATCGGTTTGAGTATCTGCGGCTACACGGCTTACTTTTTGGGAAGGGCCGCAGGCTGTTAAGGAAAGGCAAAGTAGAGTAGTAGATAAAATTAGTAGATTTTTCATTTTATTTAGTTTAATGCTAATAGCTCTTGGTTAATAAAGGTTTTGAACTGGTTTTCGATATTCTTTTTTGCGGTGAAATCTGCTCTTTTTAATGCATCAGGATAGGAGAGGGCGCCATCCCGGCCCTCAGTCATGAAAGTTTTGTATGAACGGTTTGTTTGCCTGTCCAGGATGTTAATTACGAGTTCCCATTTCACAAATTCAGCGTCGTCGCGATTTAATTCAGCTTTTTGAGTATCAAAATCGATAACTACTTCTAAAATTTCAGATCCGGTTTTTTCTGAAATATTGAATCCCGCTTTCTGAAAAACATCAGCCACCGCAGACAAAATTGTACCGGTTGCATTTTTTGAGGTTATGCTTACATTCGCTGATTGCTGTAAAACACGGAACTTCTCATCAATCCGGCTTAACGTTTTGGATGTTTCCCCGGTATCTGCAGCTCCGCCTAATATAATGTTATGTTGACGTGTTAGGTTTTCATTAACACTGGCAAGCAGACGCGTTTTTTTCAATAACTTTAGTTTTTGGAGTACATTTTTTTCCTGATCTGCGCTGGCTTCAAGTTCCGCGATTTTCAAATCATTGTTGGAAATTTCCTGGCTGTATATTCGAGACGATTCCCGCTTGTCCATCCCCGCAAGTGCATAATACGTGCCATTTTCAACCACCTGAGATTCCAGGATGGTGGTATTCATTAGCTCTTGATTTGTTCCAATTTTGATATTATTCAGAAGTTTCGAAGTGCCTTCCGTAAAGAACTCAGTGTTATTTCTGGATGTTTCTATAAACTCGTCATATAGTTCCTGGGTGGCGTCAATTTCCATCTGAAAAATTTGGGAAAGGCTTGCGAAGGCATCGCTTGTAGCTTCATTTAGGGTACTTCCGCTGCCAACTGCCAACATATATTGATTTGAGCTGTAAACGTTTCGGGGATTTTCTACCCAAGCCGGTGTTTTCGTTTGGGAATTTTTTGAAGAACCACAAGTCATCAAGATCAACCCAAAAAATGTTATAACTGAAAAAGTAAGTAGTTTTTTCATATTCATGATTTTAATTCCAGTAGATAGATTCAATCAAGGTGAGGTTTTCGTTACCTGAGAGATTCAGAGTTTTTGTTTCTGTATGCAGAAGGAAACCTGCTCTGTTATAATAATTTATGTTGACAGAATGCTCGCCGGGCGGTAACTGCAAAACGCTTGCGTATGCTTTTCCCGGCATGGTTTGCCAACTGCGCAAATCCGCTTTCTCCGTTGTTTCCTGGGCAATTTTGCCAAAGGCGTTCATAAGCATACCTAAGGTTTCATCTTTTTTAGCTGCTTCTTTTTTCACTTTATTTGCGGCTACCGCTTTAAGGAAAGTACGAACCATGGCCCGGGCATAAATGATGGGTTCTTTCACTTTATACACTTCTTTTGCTACCAAATCCATCTCTTCAATTAAAGGGATATAGAAGGAATTTTCCCCATTTACTACTATCTCAACTGATCTTACTTGCGATTGGTAAATTTGCAGAGTGGGAACGGAAAGTTTTAGATAGGTATCGGATTCTTCCAGATATAAACGAAAATCGTTTTGGGCTTTTGATGGTGCCCGTCCGCTGAAAATGTTTACAAGAACGTTATAATTTTCGGGTTGAGTGATGATATCCAATTCTTCTCTGGAAGGTGTTTGAAAATTATAAACCGTTTTTTGATCCTGATATGCTTTCAATAGGTTTTCCTGTTCAATACGGGCATCGTCAGGTTTATTTGTTTTAGCGAAAAGAACTGCGGAAAGGTAATGCCCTAAAGAACTGTTTTGAATATTGCTTTTTCCCGTTTTCCACTTATCCTGATCTGTACTTGTGGTATCGGCTTTCGAAAGTGCTTCAACCAAACCGTGATATTTGGTATTCAATTGTTCGAGTTTATATGAAACTCTTCGTGCTTCAACAAGTGCACTTTCCAGTTCATTTAAGTGGATGTAGTTCAAACTTTTGAACACGTTGATGTAAATATCCTCGTAATCTTCCCCATCGTAAGCCAGTGAGTTATCATTAACAATAAAAGATTGCAATGCCCGGCTTATGCTTTTGGTGAATAGATCATCGATACGGTCTTCAGCGGTTGAGAAGTAGGAGCTGCTTTGACTATAATTTCCCGCAAAATGATTTATCGTGCCTTGCTCAAGATAAAGAAGCACTTCATCTTTAGATTTATACACCTCGTTTGCACGAAAATCATCTATTAACTGTGCAGTGTTATTATAGTCGCCGGTTGCAAATGAATTTCGAAGATCAAGCTGCGCATTATCCAACATATATGCTCCGCAAGCGGTGCATAAAAAAACTATAATAATGAACCCCGTAACTCTTATTTTCATGCTAATGGTAATAACAATTTCTCTGCAGAGAGTATCCCGTCAAAAAACTGACAGTTAAATATGAATTTTTTAGCTCTTTCTCAATCAATAAGGTATTTTCACAGGTTGCAGGCAGTGTTTACCTCTGAGCGAAAATAACCTTATAAAATTTCATTCTGGTTTCTAAAACTATTCAAACCTACTCAAAATACTTGAAAAAAGAACTATTCCTGTTCCAAATATTATGCGTTGTTTGTGCTGTAATAGTAGGGTCTTGTGCAATGCCAATTGCCCCTACAGGAGGCCCTGCTGATGATACTGGTCCCGTTGTCGAAGAAACGGTGCCCGAAACCGGAACTACCAATTTTGCCGGCAACACATTCGAGTTTCAGTTCGATGAGTATATAAACCGGTCTACAGTGCCGAGGGCAATCACCATAGAACCCGATTTAGACCTGGACTACGATATTAGCTGGAAAAGGCGGCGGCTTTTTATTTCTTTTCGGGATGAATTACCCGATTCTACCACCATCATTCTAAAGTTGGGAAGCGCGGTTACTGATATTCGGGGGAATAAAATCTCTGAACCAATAACTCTGGCTATTTCTACCGGTGATGAGATTGATGAAGGCAAAATTGAAGGCCGAATTTTGTTCGCCAATGACGGCCGGGGAGTTGAAGAGAAAAAAGTTTTGCTGTACAGATCTCCCGTTGATCTCTCCAAAAGAGCCAATTACGAAGTGGAAACAGATACCGGCGGTGTTTTTAAGTTTTCCTATTTAAGTGAGGGAAGATATAAGGCTTTACTGGTGGATGATCGAAACAGGAATAAAATATGGGATCGTCAGGGAGAATTCTCTCAACCATTTTCCGAAGAATTTATTGAACTTGGAAAAGGAGGCAGCGACACTTTAGATGTGCTTTATACCACTCAAATCGACACCACCATACCAAATTTATTGGGTGTGGGTTTATTTTCACAAACCCGCTTACGATTGCGTTTCAGTGAACCCGTTGTTCTCACCGAAGAGGTTGACCTGCACATTTCTGATTCTGCCGGCATAGCATATTCAGCTGCTTACCCTTTGTATATTTCACCTGAAGAGAATTTTGTTTTATTTGCGGAAAGCGAAGAAGTGTTATCCGAAGGAGATGAGTTCTTTTTGAGGATGAGGGGGATAACCGATCGATTTGGAAATGAGGCGGATACTTCAGGAATTCAGTTTAGCGGCAGCGCCCAGGAAGATACCACCCACCAACGCATAATAGCCGTAAACGGGGAGAAGGGCCTTACACAGCTGGAGGCTTTTCGGGTAACGTATGCTGCGCCAATAACGGAATCCGAACTAATTGACTCTGTTGTTGTAATTGAAGGCGATATAGATTTTGATGACTGGCCGAAAATTGAAGCAAACCGAAATCAACTTTTTATTAAGCCCCAGGGCGAATGGATTGAAGATACTGATTACCAGTTTTTGGTTTGGAATCCGACAACTCAGCGGCGGAAAATGTATAATCCTGAAGTTTGGGATTCAACCGATTATGGCGAAATCGAGCTTACAATTAATAATCCAGATTCGGGTTCAGTAATCGCACGGCTTTTTAATACAGATGGAGAAGAAATACGGACTCAGTCTTTTATTGATGCTCATACATTTTATAACTTACCGCCCGTTGCTTACACTTTGCGGATTTTCAGAGATTTGAATGAAAGCGGAAGGTGGGATTTAGGCACGGTGGTTCCGTACAGAGCCCCCGAGCCTTATTATGTACAACGAGGAATTCAGGTTCAGGAAAATTTTACTTCACAAATTGACATCACATTTAACTGAAATGCAAGAGCTTATAAATGATTACATCTCCGATATCTGGCATCTCCCGATGCTGATAGCTTTTATTTTATTTTTTACCATTTTAATCAGTCTCATTTTTTCGAGGGTGATGAACGCAACCATCAAAAACAGAACCATTACAGATTATGCCGATGTAACCAATCTTGTTTTTCTAAAACGAGCGATAAATGTACTTATTTACATGACCGGCATTAGTTTTGCCATTTATATGATTCCGCAACTAAAAGTTATTGCGGGATCACTGCTTGCAGGTGCCGGTGTTTTGGCTTTGGCTATAGGTTTTGCTTCCCAAGCCGCATTAGCAAACGTGATAAGCGGCATTTTCATCGTGATTTTTAAGCCGTATAAAATCTCTGATCGAATTCAGTTGCGTACTGATTTATCTGGGGTTGTTGAGGATATCAATCTTCGGCATACCGTAATCAGGAATTTCGAAAATAAGCGGATTATCATTCCAAATTCGGTTATTAGCAATGAAGTTGTTATCAACTCCAACTATGAAGACGACAAGATTTGCAAGTGGATTGACATCGGAATCAGCTATGATTCTGATCTGGATAAAGCTAAAGCAATAATGAAAGAAGAGGTGTTGAATCATCCCAACTTCATCGATAATCGTTCGGAAGAACAGGTTGAAGCAGGGGATGAAGTTGTCCCGGTTCGCGTAATTTTAATGGGAGAATCTTCTGTGAATCTGCGAGCCTGGGCTTGGGCCCTCGATCCTCCCCAAGCCTTTGTAATGGGATGCGATCTCCTGGAGAGTATCAAAAAACGTTTTGATAAAGAAGGAATTGAAATCCCATTTCCTCACCGTACGCTGGTCTATAAAAATCCAAAAAGGGATGCTGACTCTGAAGAGTTATAAGCCTGAACTTATCAGCTAAATTTAGTTTAGCTGATATGTTTTTATGGAAGGAGACTCATTAGAAACGTTAGTAAAAGCAACTAATAGTCCATTATTCAAAGCAGTGATTTGAGGAAAACCGCTGCTTCTGTTTTTTGAGAAACCGGGAATTGTGAAGCTTTGAAGAGGATTTCCAGAAAAGTCATATGATCTGATTTTGATTTCTCCAACGTTTTCCGCTGAAATCCAGCTTATCCAAATCTTGTTATTAATTATATTCAGGTCTACACGCCCGAGCGGGCTTTTGTCATCCACAATAACAGGCTCTGAAAATGTATCCCCATCGTTTTCTGAAATGCTCATTTTCACTACTGCTTTATTTGAAGCGCCTGTAAACCAGGCTACGGCAGTTATCTTCTTACCCGAATCTATTGCGGGGCCATTCACCGGACAGGCGGCAATTTCCCAATTATCGTTGGCCACAGCTTTGGGTTCAGACCAAACTCCATCCTCATATTTTACAGTATAAATATCCCGAACTTCGTCACTCGTACGGTTTCTGTAAGCAGCTATAAATCCATTTTCTGTTTTTGTGATTGAGGTATTGCAGCAGTCGCAAACATTATCATCCAATTCAAAAGATTGCACACTTCCCGTGTTTTGATTGATAATTCCCCCTCGTAAAGTCATTGCTTTTTCAGGATCGGAATATTCGTGGTGTCCGCGGCCCTCGGTGTTTCTGCCATCAAGCCACACAGCGGCAAAGGTTGAATCGGTGTTTGGAATCATACTAACAAATCCATGCTCGGTAGCAGTTTTGTCATTATGCGGGGTGAAGGGATCTTTCCACGATTCTCCATTAAAAATGGAAACAGCTACATTATAGGAGTAAGAGTTGCCGGGAATTTTATCAAGCCAATGAGCTGCTACTGGCTCACCATTTTTGGCGATGATAGAAGGGAAATCAGCCCAGTTCACGAACCAACCGGAATCGGCGGCTATTGTTATCGGTGCAGACCATGCGTTTCCCTCATAAGTCGCATAATTCAGAACTGCCGTGGATGAATCCTGTTCTACCCAGCTCATGAACAATTTTCCAGTATTGTCGGTGAACAGGCGGGGGAGAGAGCTGTTTTCAGATGAAGGATTTTCTATCGGATTAAGCTGGAAATTTGCATCGCTGCATCCAGTGAAAATAAAGAAAGAACTAAGAATTAACAGATATCTCATGCTGCTTGGAGTAAAGTTGATAGGCTAAAAAAATACCAAAAACATTCAGGAAAATGACAGATACAAAATACCAAAGTGGTTCTTGCTGATATGAATTTAATATTTCAAAAAGGCGCCAAAGTAAGATAATGGTACCAAAAATTAGCGTATTTGTTAATATGTTTTTGTTGATTACAGACAGAATAAGCATGGTAACCAGCCAGCTATTTAATAAAACTGCGAAGAGAATTACGACTATCCAAACATCTGCTGGTAAATGAGAAATTCCGTAGAACTGAAAATCCGCACGATGATAAAACATGATGACAATCCGGATAAATCCTTCGAGAAAAAAGTAGGCGAAAAGACCGGCGGTTAAAGCAAGAATGCGTCTCATATTTTTTTGATGGAGATTGTACTCACTTTCAAACTGTTAACCAAACTCATCTGTCTGGAAATCAGTAAAAAAGGAGAGCGTTTTAACCTGTTTCGATTAAAAAAACCGTCATTGACCCGAAGGGAACACTGCGTGTCAATCTCCCGTAAACTACTTTCCAGGCATTCCATGGAGATCGCTTCGTCGATAACACTCTGAATCTAAGTCTATAACAAGCCTCTCTCGCGAAGACGAGATAGTTTATGAATGGAAACAGGTTTTAATGAAATTAGTACATAATCAACATGAAATATTCGCGTCAATATTTGTATGTTTAGGCTCCTAAAAATCAGAGAAAAATTATGAAAAATATACTACTACTACTTGCTGGATTTTTAATCGCTTCAACCGCATATGCGCAACAGGCTGAAGTTATCCGGCTTTCAGAACCCGTTCAGCAAACAGAAAATTATGAAGTGTTTGGCGCAGAAGTTGAAACCTGGGAAGCTGCTGAATCCCTGAGCTCAGTTATTGAGGCCGGCGAAACTTTTATTGGGAAAGAAATCACTCTTGAAACAGAAGTAGCACAGGTTTGTGAAAAGAAAGGATGCTTTTTTGTAGCTAATGATGGAAGTAAATCAGCACGGATTACTTTTAAGGATTATGGCTTTTTTATTCCAACCGATTCGCAAGGCAAAAATGTGAAACTGGTCGGAGTTTTTAATGTGAAGGAGTTATCTGAAGAACAGGCCAAGCATTATGCCGAAGATGCCGGAAATGATCCAGAAGAAATTTCAGGCACTCAAAAAGAATATTCTATTGTGGCCACTTCTGTATTAGTGCCAAAAAGTAAATAGTAGTTAAGAACAATTTTAAATTATAAAGAGCGAATTAATTCATGCCAGAGAACGATTTTCTAAGTCCGGAAAACGTAGTTAGTACCGATAAGCAATTGATGGAATCTCCCGAAGTGGAAGCCATCGCAAAAAAAGTGATAGAGCAAAATAAGATGGAGTTCGCGCCTGCAGAAATCGGTTATTTTTTAGTGTATCCGAATATTTCGAAACAGCGCGCGGCAAAGTGCATCAAGGCAAGCAGAGAAGTGAAACATTATTCAGGAAATGATTACCTGATTGAAATTTCCGGGGAGTTGTGGGATATGCTTGATAACGAATCAAAGGAAATGATGATTTATCACGAACTGCTTCATATTGACCCTGTTTTTAAATCGAAAACGCAGGAATGGAAGATGAATTTGCGCAAGCCGGATTTCTCTGATTTTTATACCATCAACGACAAATTTGGCAACGAGTGGTATAAAACCATTCAGGCCACCGCTTCCTCCTTATATGATTTAGATCCTCGCCAAGAGAGTAAGGTGAAATTGTAAATTAGGTTCAAGGTGCAAGAGGTGAGGTTCAAGGTTCAAGGGAGTTCTTCAAATACTTGAACCTTGAACCTATAGCCTAACACCTTTTATTGCTTTTTTAAAAGCGTTTGCAGCATCTTTTGGACTTCTTCATTATAGCCATGTGCAGTTGTAAGAAGTTCAGGTGGTACTATTTCATTTTGCTCAAGTAATAAGAGTTGAGTTTCAAGCTCAAAAATGATCCAAGGGATATTCGGAGAAATCTTTTGAAGTCTTTTCTGCTGTCCCGACTACTTCCTTCTGCAATATTGGATGGTATTGAAATAGAAGATCTAATTATTTGATCTCTATAGGTGAAACGCTCTTGGCTGGGTAGTTTTGAGAGCGCTGATGAAGTTTCAGCTACGAGTTGCATACTGCGTTGCCATACTATTAATTTTTTAAAGTTTTTCATGGGGTAATCTTGGATTCAAGGTTCAATCTGTAAGAGCTATAAATTCACCACTCCTTACAAAAAAAAAATAAATCAGAAAACTTGCACCTTGCCCACTTAAACCTTGTACCTATCTATACCTCATACCCTTCTTTAACTAATATTTCCTTCACTCTGGCAACATGATCACCTTGTATTTCAATGATTTTGCCTTTGGTGGTTCCGCCGGTTCCGAGTTGAGATTTCAGCTTTTTCTCGAGTTTTTCAATTACCTGGGGATTGTGAGTAATCCCCTTTATTACCGTTACCTGTTTTCCGCGTCTTCCGGCTGTTTCCATTGAGACCGTTACTTTCATGCTATATTTTTACTTGTTTCCATTTTCCACGTTTGAACAGAATAAAGCCGATTACTCCGAGCATCGATTCTGCAATTACTATAGAGTAAAATACACCATCTTCGTTCCAACCCAAGGAAAATGACAAAAAATACGCTAAAGGAATTTCAAGCAGCCAAAAGCAGAAGAGGTTAATATATGTGGGGGTTTTCGTATCACCCGCGCCATTGAAAGCCTGAATAATAACCATTCCGAACGCATAGGCTACATAACCGTAGCTCATGATTTTGAGGCATCTGGCACCTATTTCTATGATCTGAACATCATCAGTGAAAATTTGAACCAGGTTTTCAGCATAAATAAGAAATATGATACCGACTGTTCCAAGGAAAGCCATATTTACGAAGGCAGAAATCCATGTAGATTTCTCTGCTCGTTCAGGTTTTCCGGCTCCAAGATTCTGTCCTACTAAAGTGGCCGCTGCATTACTCATTCCCCAGGAAGGAAGGATTGAAAAAATTAAAATTCGAACCGCTATGGTGTAACCGGCAAGGGCGATACTGCCGAATTCTGCAATAATGCGAACAAGAATAATCCAGCTGGCAGTAGCAATTAGAAACTGTCCGATTCCACCAATGGAGACACGAATCATGCTGACAAGAATTTCTTTTTGAATAACCAGGTGTTCGCGCAGAATTCTGATGCGCCCATTTCCCTGCCATAGTTTATAAAATTGATAAACCACTCCAACGCCACGACCAATAGTTGTGGCAATAGCCGCGCCAGCAATACCAAGTTCTGGGAAGAATCCATAACCGAAGATTAGCAGTGGATCTAATACAATGTTAATACCATTTGCAATCCACAACACACGCATTGATAAGGCCGCATCACCAGAACCACGAAAAATGGAATTAATTACGAACAAAAACATAATTACCAGGTTTGATCCCAGCATAATTGCAGTGTACGAAGATAGATTCTCTACGATATTCGCTTCAGCCCCCATCAATGCTAACAGGTCGGATGCGTAAAATATCCCAATTATAGATACGGGAAGGGATATAATCAGGCAAACCAAAATTGCCTGAACGGCTGATTTTGCAGCAGAGTCTTTGTCTTTTTCTCCTATTCGTCGGGCAATAATGGCGGTTGTAGCCATACTAAATCCGATAGCTATGGCATAAACCAAGGTAAGAATAGACTCGGTTATACCAACAGCGGCTACTGCATCAGCTCCAAGTTTGGATACAAAAAAGATATCAACAACTGCAAATATCGACTCCATCATCATTTCCAAAACCATGGGAATGGAGAGAATCAGAATAGCACGGCCAATACTCCCAGTGGTGAAATCAAGTTCGCTGCCTGCAAGAGAAGCTTTTATATCCTTCCAAAGATGACGCTGATCTTTTGCCGGCTCGGAGTTCATTTTACAAAGGGGCGGGGAGAAAGAAACCGGGAACCATGCACATGCATATTTTGCAGTTTCCAGGCTATATTCTCGAAAAAGGAGGAGGGGGCGTTGAATGAAACCACAGCATCGGCTTTGCGGACTATAGTATTATCAACCTGACTGGTACTGTTTAATTCCAAAACTACCGGGGCTGAAATCTCTTTTACTTTTTCCAGAAAATATTTTTCCTGAGGAGTGCTGTAAATTACGAGCGAATTTGTATAGCCAGTATACGCTCCATTAAGTTGCTGGCCATTTTTGAAAATTATGAGTGGCGCATCTTTACTGATTTCAGAAATAGCGGAATCAATGTTAGCGTAACTTTCTTCTTCATGTTGGGTGATGATATGCATTAGATCAATTTCAACGGGTTCGCCCATTGTTTCTCTTTTCAATTCATCGATGGCATAATTCCTGTTTGCTGAAAATTCACCGGCAAATACAATAAGACTATGTTTTTTATTCTCCTGCGTTCTGAACTTCTTGAGGAATTTCTTGTACTCAGAGCTGTTAAAATCGAATATTTTTTCTTCAGGCATATCAGGTATTTACCAGTTACAATTTATGCCTCAAAGGTACTCTTTAGCGAGATTGTAAGAAAGGGAAGATTGGAAAAATTCACTACTGTCACTCAAAAATTTATAACGTTCGGTACTATATTAGAAAACTGTTCCCTTGTTTGAAAAGAATGATTCAAAAGTGATTTTATGAACAGCTGTTATTACAAAAAAAACTCCTGTCTATCCGCCAGAGGCAGAGAGACAGAAGGTTGCTGGTATTTTTTAAAAAGCGCCTTTATGGCGAACACCTTTAATATCTTTCTTTGTAATTGTTCCATCAGGTGAAGTAACTATAATAGTGATAACCGATAATTCTTCGGCACTACTTTCACTATCTGTGTCACGAACAATAAGGTAGAAAGCTGTTTTTGTATCTCCTTCTGTATATTCATGCTCAGTCTCACCCATCAACTCAAGTCTTTCAGGTGCTACAACTTCAATAGTAGTACCTGGTGCCATTGGATTACCATTCATATCTGTAACATTATAATCGAAGTCCTGAGTACCGTCTGCCGGAATATTTAAAGGTTCGTCATTGACTACTTCTATATCTGCCCCGGTTGTGGAGAAAATAATTTCGGTGGTAGCGTATATATATTCACCAGTATCATCAATTGTTTGGGCTGTAACCGTTGCAATACCTGCGGGGGGCTTTGGATTTCCAGATTGTAAAATAACTTCTACCTGGCCGAGTTCATCAGTATGACCTACTTCTGATCCTTCTACAATTCCTCCATCAGTTGTCACCCAAACAGCAGTTCCTGGTTTAACAGGATTCTTAAACTTGTCTCCTACTACTAAAAGCATAACATTTTCAATACCAACTCTGTCATACCCAGGAAAATTAGATGAGCCGAGATTTGGGTCTGGGTGAGGAGAAATACTAAAAGCCTCTTGAACGGGAAAACCTCCATGGATAGCTACTGCTACTGGTTGCGATGTAATTAGGGAACCATCATTTCGAGTTACGGATGCTTCTATCATCACAGTACCCGCTTTGTTACCACTGAATAAATTTGCAGTTGCCCTACCCGTAGAATTAGTTGTAACCATTTCCGGAGATATTCCTTCACCGCCATCAGGTCCTTTTGTAATTGAAAAATTAACGTCAACAGGATTCTCACTATCCAATGCTCTTCCTGCTGAGTCAACTACCTGAAAGGTAAAAGCGGTATTGATATTACCGCCAGTTGCAGCAATATTTATTGCGTCTCTCTGTAGGTTATTGAGAAGGAGAGCAGCTGGCTCAGCTGGAGGGCCCGAAACCCCGCCGCCAGTACTTGAAACTTCCAGATCCTGATTAGAAGTAACTGCTCCAGAAGGTGAAGTAACTACGACAGTAATTTTTTCAGAACCACTAAAATTGTCAGTGGCTCGTATTCTAAAATCAAAGTCTGTAATCAAGGTTCCTGTTTCCAGTTCATTACTCATAGTATGAGAAGTAGTACCAGAAACTTCAAAGTTATTGCTTGATACAATTTCTATGGTTGTACCTGAAGCCATTGGATTGCCATTTAGGTCAGTGACAGTATATCCAACTGATTGACCTTCACCTGGTGCAAGCTCTAATTCTGTGAAATCCATTGTAATATCAGCTTTAGAAGTAGAAAAGATGAAAGGAGTGGTTTTAGAAATATCAGCTCCGTTTTTATCTGTGGTTGTAGCGGTGACCACACCTTTTCCGTCGGCGGGGCGAGGGTTGCCAGCAAACAAAATAACTTCTACATAACCTGTAGCATCGGTATTCTGTGCATCAGATCCTTCAATAACTCCTCCCGTCGTTTCAAAATAAACAGCAGTCCCAGGTTTTACAGGATTGCTGAATTCATCACCTAAGCGAGCCTTATAGGTAATTTCAACACCGTTTCTGTCAAATCCTTCAATGTTTGTATCTGTAATGGGCTCTAAAGTGAAATGATCGGCATCAGGAAATCCTCCATGAATAGTAACGGCAACGGGCTTGGAGGTGATGGTGGTTCCCTTCACCTGTGCCTGAATTTGTACTACTCCGGCGGAATTTCCCGCATTAAGATTGGAAGTTATCCGACCCTGAGCATCTGTGGTAGCCGAGGTTGGGGTAATATTTTCTCCGCCTCCGGGGCCAGAGACAATAGAAAATTCAACCTCTACGGCACTGCCGCTGTCCAGATTCCGCCCGGCAGAATCCTGCACCTGAAAAGTAAAGGTGGTGCTGGTAGTTCCACCGGATTCGGCAA
>JBBEBR010000014.1:578249-633096 GCA_040882225.1 Balneolaceae bacterium
GCACCTGAAAAGTAAAGGTGGTGCTGGTAGTTCCACCGGATTCGGCAATATTGATAGTGTTTTCGCTCAGGGAAATTAATTCCATGGAGGCCGGGTTCTCAGGATCACCGGATACCCCGCCGCCGTCTGAATTAACCACAATGGCTTGGTTGGTTGTTACACCCGAGGGGGAAGTAACCAGAATGGTTATATTTGTACTTCCGGTAAATTCCTGCCCTGCGCTTACATTAAACTCAAATTCAGAAATTCCAGCTCCGGTAGTGCGGGAATCTTCAACAGATTCGGAAAGGTTTCCACTAAGAGACAGCTCCGGATTCTCGGTTGTTACCTCAATGGTAGTACCGGGAGCCATGGGTAGATTATTTTGATCGGTAACCTCGTAGGTTATTGACTCCGAATCTCCGCTGTTAAGTACTACCGGGGTATTCTCATAATCGCTAATGGAAATAGATGCTTTTGACGTGCTGAGTACCAGCTCAAAATCTTCTGATATCTCCGTCTCATCTTGGTCAACGGTTCGGGCGATAACCGTAGCCGCTCCCACACTTTCGGGGCGATAGTTAACTTGTGCTATACCATTGGCGTCGGTATGCTGCTCATCGGAGCCGTCAATAAGCCCGTTATTAGTTGTGAAATATACGGCTGTGCCGGGTTTGACAGGGTTGTTAAAGTTATCACCCAGAGTAGCAGTAACAGGAACTTCTAAGTTGGCTGTGAACTCATAATTCTGATTATCTGCCTTAATTTTGAAGTTTTCGTCAACCGGAAATCCTCCATGAATAGTCACAGCAACGGGTTTGGAGATAATGGTAGTACCAGCTACCTGCGCCTGAATTTGTACCACTCCGGCAGAATTCCCCGCATTAAGATTGGAAGTTATACGACCCTGGGCATCTGTGGTAGCTGAGGTAGGGGTGATATTCTCTCCGCCATCGGGGCCAGAGACAATAGAAAATTCAACCTCTACGGCGCTGCCGCTGTCGAGATTTCGCCCGGCTGAATCCTGCACCTGAAAAGTAAAGGTGGTGCTGGTAGTTCCACCGGATTCGGCAATATTGATGGTGTTTTCGCTCAGGGAAAGAAGCTCTAAAGCAGCAGGTGCCTCTGGAGGCCCTGTAACGCCACCACCATTTTCGGAATCTGAAACCATTATTTCTTCATAGGTAGTTTGTGTTCCAGAAGGTGAAGTAACTTCGATAGTTATTGGTACGCTACCAGCCAATTCTTCTGTTCCTCGTGCAAAGAATTTAAATGATGTACTTCCATTTCCAGGAAATAATTCATTGCCTAAAGTCCGGCTTGTCGTTCCCGACAATTCTACGCCACCCTCAGAAATAATCTCGACAGTAGTGCCGCGAGCCATTGGGTTCCCGTTGGTATCAGTAATTTCATAATTAATTTCTTGACTTTCTCCAGGCTCTAGTTGCATAGTGGTTGGAGTTGCAGAGATAGCAGCTCGTGAAGTAGAAAAAAGTATAGATAATGTTTTTTCTATTTGGTCATTATTCTTATTGATGGTTTTTGCAGTTACAGTGGCATAACCTGGCCTTCCATCGCTTCCAGTGATATTGTCAGAGGGGCGAGGATTTCCTGAGATTAGATCAACAGTTACGATGCCATCTTCATTGGTATTTCCCTCACCAGAACCTTGTATACTGCCGCCAGTAGTACTGAAATAAACTGCCGTACCAGGAACAACGGGATTACTAAACTCATCATCTAATATTACTTTGAGTGGAATTCTTAAATCATCAATTGAATATCCTTCAAAATTTGAAATTTCTGAAGAAAAGCTAAAATGATTAGCGTCTGGAAAGCCGCCATGAATTGTCACAGAAACTGGCTCCGAAGTTATGACTAGATTTTCAAGAGAGCCATTGTTTATTGGATTAGCAGTTGTTTTGTTTTGGGAAGAACTGCTTATAGCTCCACGATTTTTACCTTTTAATTTTTCTAAGGTTTCTATCTCTTTTTCGTCTGAAAAGCCAGATTTCTTTCCTTGAACAATTAACTCATCAATTACTATATCTGCCCGTTCTATTCTTGCTTGAATTTGAACTACTCCCGCAACGGAACCACTAAATAAATTTGATGTAACCAAACCTTGAGAGTTGGTTCTCACTTTCTCTGGCGAAATCCCCTCACCACCATTTGGGCCAGATACAATTAAAAACTCAACGTCTATTGCATTATCCAAAGATAAACTTCTACCTGCTGAATCCTGAACTTCAAAAGTAAATATGGCATTTTCAAACCCACCTGAACCAGCAAGATGCAAAGTTTCTCTGCTCAAACTTTTAAATACTATACTGGCAGCTCCTGAAGAAGGCCCCGAAACCCCTTCTTCTTCCTCTTCCTCATCATCTTCATTTTCTTCAGATTCAGATTGAAGGCTGAAATCGAAACCGTTTATATTGTCTCCTGGCGCTACCTTAATATTCCTGATATTTTCAATATAATTTGGAGCAGAAGCAGTAATTGAAAGATCAGTAACTTCAGATATGTCCAAATCACCAAGTGAATACAACCCAGATGAATCCGATCTATTAAAAATGTTGCTAAATTCTTCTGGGGTAGAAACCTGAACTGTAGCACCAATAATTGGTGAGTTTGCCCCTTGTTCTGTAACACTACCTTGTATGACAACAGAGTCATCATCTTGTGACTTACAGGAATTAATGATAATACTAAAAATGAGAAGGAGGGAAAGAGATAGTAAAAGTTTTTTCATGATATTTTTTCTTACAAGAGTGTTACCTCGTTACTTCGTTACAAAAAAAAGAACTTTTGCAGATAGTATTACTTTCTTTTCTACTACAAAAGCTGTAATTCCATTTACTACAATATTAGGAATTTTTAATCTATATAAAAAAACTTCATTTTACTTGAAATAAGAAGAGGAAATTCTACTCAGCTAAAGTAGATTCAGAGGTCATTGTTGCAGCATTTTTAGTGGAATTTAGCTCGGGTTCAGGAACATGCTTCCATACAATATAGGCCATGGCCAAAATCATGACAGTTCCGATATAAGTGTTACTTGCGTACCCGCTTTGCACATAGAAGGGGCCTGCAATAGAACCACCAACTCCATATCCAACTTGTCCGATAGCTATTAGAAGACTCATCAAGGAGCCTCTGTTATCTGATTTCACTAACTCGGTAGATAATGCCTGAAATGGGCTTATACGCATTGCAATTAATACCATTACCAGGAAGAAAAGGATATATGAAATCCAAAATTCGGTTATTAGGGTAGTGGTGAAGAACATTACCAACGACAATCCGATGCAGGAAGAAATAATTATTTTTTTCCGGCCAATTCGGTCTGATAACCTCCCCGCAATGGGCCCGGTTATTACATTTGCAATCCCGCCAACAAAAAATAAAGAGGCAATGGCTGTTCCGCTTACGCCAAAAGTACTTTCAAGCCAGGCAGGCATGTATACTACATAAATAGAGATGCTGAGAAACATCACCAAATAAGAAAAGGCGACTGCCCGAACTTCTGCCCGTTGTAATAGCTGATAATATTTTTTAAGTGAACCAGAAACCGTTAACCGGTCTGTGGTCAGTGTTACATTAGGTTGGGGAATCTTAAGAAAAACAAGAATGAACGTAAGCGCCATAATTGCTCCGAAAAGAACAAAGGGAATTCGAAACCCAAACATATCTGCGAGCAAGGTACCGATGGGAATTCCAAGAATTTGGCCCATTGCAATGCCGCTCATTACCCAACCATTAGCCCATCCTCGTTTTTCGTAGGGGAAGTAATCTCCTACATAGGCTACTGCGGCGCCACTCAAAACACCACCTGCCATACCGGCAAGTCCCCGAACCACCAACAGGCCGGTAAATGTGGTTACAAAACCGTGCAGGAACAGAAATAGTGAAATACCGCCAGTTCCGATTAATAGAATTTTCCGTCTGCCAATCTTATCTGAAAGAGGGCCCATTATGAGGGCAAAAATCCCAACCATTACCGCGTAGATGGTAACCAGGCTTCCAAGAATTTCTAAAGGAGTGCCAAGTTGTTCATTAATTCTTGGGAGGATAGGGGAGATAATCATCACCTGACTGCTCGCCGCGAAAACGAGAAGCCACAAGGCAAAAATAATTAAATAGGGATTGCCCTTATCGGAGGAGGTCATTTTTCAAGATAGATGGAGAAATTTTAAAATACTGTAATATTTTAACCGGCAATGGTTACGATGAGTACAATATTAGTTGCAGAATTTCCGGCTTTAAATCTTCAAGTATTATTCAGTAAACCTTCAACAGAAAAGATTTTAAATCAATTCTGAGTTTCGGATTTTCTGGATTTTGCTATGGTACGGCTAATCAGTATTACGGGAATGATGCCTACCAGTACAATCATTAACGCGGCGCCCGCAGATTCGGCCAGGCGTTCATCCGAGGCATATCTATATACCTGCACCGCAAGGGTATCGAAGTTGAACGGACGTACAATTAACGTGGCCGGCAATTCTTTCATCACATCCACAAAAACGAGTAATCCCGCTGTAAGCAATCCTCCCGACATCATTGGGATATGAACACTCCAAAGTATTTTTGAAAAGGTATAGCCTAATCCATGTGCCGCTTCGTCCATGTTTGGGGTGATTTTTGTCATGCTTGCCTCCACACCTCCAAAAGACACCGCCAAAAACCGAACCAGGTAAGCAAAAACCATAGCAAACATAGTGCCGCTAAGAAGTAATCCAGTTGAAAAACCTAAATGTTCACGGAAAAAAGAGTCGATACTATTATCAAATAAACCAAAAGGAATGAGCACGCCAACTGCGATCACAGAACCAGGAATGGCATATCCGAGCGAACTTATTCGATTAAATACGCGGACTGCTTTTGTGGGGTTAAGACGGGCGGCATAGGCCATAAAAAGCGCGATGATCACTGCAAGAAAACCGGTTAACGCCGAAACCGAGAATGAGTTAAATGCGAGCTCCAGAAATTTATAATTGATGTGATTCAGGTTCGAAAAAAACATTTCCAGCAAAAGAATAACAGGAATCAAAAACCCAGCAAGAACCGGTAGAAAGCAAGCGAGAAAAGCAAGATAGGATTTAGCGCCGGTTAATTTAAAACGATTTAAACGCTTAAAACGATTTGAATCACTTTGTTTGGCACTAATCCGGTTGCGAGACCATCGTTCCAAAATCACAAGAACCACAACAAATGCCATCAGGAAAGCAGCAAGTTGAGCGGCAGCGGGACGTTCTCCAAGCCCAAACCAGGTACGGTAAATTCCAGTGGTAAAAGTTTGAACCCCAAAGTACTCTACGGTTCCAAAATCATTGAGAGTTTCCATCAACGCGAGGGCAAGTCCGGCGGCAATACCAGCTCGGGCCATTGGTAAGGCTACTTTCAGAAAACTCTGAAAAGTAGAATAACCCATAATTCGGCTGGCTTCGAGCAGGTTAGCAGACTGCTCCAAAAATGAAGATCGCGCCAGCATATAAACATAAGGGTAAAAGGCCAGTGACATAATGACGATTGCGCCTTCAATAGAACGAATATTAGGAAACCAGTACTCATCAATTCCGAGTGCGAAAACATTGCGAAGCATTGATTGGAAGGGGCCGGCTATATCGAAAAAATCAGTATAGATATAAGCCATTAGATAAGCTGGAATAGCAAAGGGCAGGATGGATGCCCATTCGAAAATCTTTCTCCCTGGAAACTCACACATGGTGATGAGCCAGGCGGATGAGATGCCAATTAAAAGCACACCGGCTGATACTCCACTAATGAGAAGCAGTGAATTAATGATGTAGTCACTCAGAACCGTATCAGCGAGATGAGACCATATTTCTCCCGCAGGGGTAAAAATTGACACTACAACGGTAAGTACCGGAATGGAAATAAGCACCGTAATGAGTAAACTGAAAAGAGTCCATTTAACAGAGTTCTGGCGGATTTTATTTGGCTCTGGAACAAAATTGCGGATAGTGGTATGAAGCGCTTTTAGCATGTCCTAAAATAAGCTTCTTAGAACTTTTATCATCCTAAAGTCCAAATTCATTTTTGAGTACAGATTGTGCGGCATTAAACCCACTCATGCCATGTACGCCACCTCCGGGAGGCGTGGATGCCGAACAAATATACATGCCCTCAACGGGGATTTTATATGGGTTCCATTTTAACACCGGCCGCCCAAAAAGCTGTCTCATTATCTGTGCGCCGCCGTTTATATCACCGCCTATATAATTCGGGTTATAGGTTTCCATCTGTCGGGTATTCATGGTTTTTTTACTGATGATGGTGTCCCTAAATCCGGGGGCGTACCGTTCTATTTGATTTTCTATGGCTTCACTCATGTCTTTTTCCGAGCCGTTTGGAACATGGCAATATGCCCAAAGCGTGTGTTTACCTTTTGGAGCACGAGATTCATCAAACACACTTGGCTGCGACAACAGCACATATGGTTTTTCGTGATGTTCTCCTTTCCAAGCGGTTATTTCTGAATCAGCGATTTCCTCAAAAGTGCCACCCAAATGCAGAGTTCCGGCTTCTTTACATTTTTCATTTATCCATGGAACAGGTTCGGAAAGAGCCCAATCCATCTTAAAAACTCCAGGGCCATATTTAAAACGGTGCAGTTTGTTTTTGTATGATGAAGGAAGTTTATCGCCAGCAATCCTGGAAATTTGAAGGGGGGTAAGATCAAAGAGAATGGTTTTTGAGGAGGGAAGCTGACTCAAAGAAGTGACTTCAATTTCCGTTTCAATTGCTCCGCTTAAACTTTCAAAAACTTTCGCCAGAGCTTTCGTGACAGAGGCAGAACCGGCTTTGGCAAAGGGCCAGCCAACGGCATGTGCCGAAGCACCCAATACCAATCCAAAAGAAGCTGTGAAAGCCTTATTAAGAGGTAAAATGCTGTGAGCTGCGCATCCCGCAAAAAGTGCTTTTGTTCCCGCTAAATCAAACATAGAATTACTTAAAAGTTTGGCAGAAAACATTCCATACCATCCAAACCGTGCAGTAATGAGTGGATGCTTTGGAATTCTCAATTCCCCAAAAACATCTTCGGATAGGAGATCCCAGTGCTCAATAAATTCTTTATAAAGCTGTCTGTAGTTCTTTGAGTCTTTCCCAAGTGTAGCGAGCGTTTTCTCCAATGATTTTGAGATTACCATCGCTTTCCCATCCTCAAGTGGGTGAGCAAAAGGATATTTGGGATGAATCCATTCTAAACCATGATTCTCGAGGTTCAACGATCGGAAAAAAGGGGAGCTCACAGCAGTAGGATGCACAGCGGAACAGACATCATGAAAAAAACCCGGTTCCGTTAATTCCTGAGTTCTTGTGCCGCCCCCAATAGTTGAACTGGCTTCCAGAATTTTCACTCTTAAGCCTTCCTGCGCTAACCGAATGCCGGCACTTAAGCCATTTGGGCCACTGCCAACTATTACAGCATCAAATTCTGTGGATTGCTTTGACAAAACTAATTACTTCTCTGTTCAGCAAGCTTTAGCGCTTCGTAAGCATTGATGATACCACCAGTTGCAGATAATTCAGAAAAAGGAACCACCTCGTCAGAGCCGGGCTTATAAACCATTTGATCGACTTTAGTAACCGTACTCAAAATTATCTCCTTCACTTCTGTCGTTGATAAATCCGGGTAATACGACATGATTAAAGCGGCTACACCGGCAACAACCGGAGAGGCCATGCTTGTTCCGCTATTTTTCTGGTATTCATTGTTGGGATAGGTTGAGTACACATCAACTCCGGGAGCGAACAAATCAACAGCTTCTTTACCATAGTTACTGAAACCTGCGGCAAGGGTAGAGTCAGATTCCCAGGAGGAGGCACCTACCGACAGATAATTTTCTGCAAACCCTCCGTCGTCGTAAAACCGTGACGGGTACGAATCTGTGCTGTCCACATTTGAACCATCATTTCCAGAGCCAGAAATCATCAAAACACCAACGCTGTCAGCATAACGAATAGCAGCATCTACATATATTTTTTCAGGGGAATATCCTTTCCCAAAACTCATGTTAATTACTTTCGCTCCATTTTCAGCCGCATATCGAATGGCGTTGGCTACATCTTTATCTCGTTCATCGCCATCGGGTACGGTTCTTAAAATCATCAACTCAATATCGGCGATGCCTTTTATTCCAATTTGATTATCCCGCACAGCGCCAACAATTCCTGCAACATGAGTGCCATGATCATTGGAAGGCCCATTTACATCATTATTGCCATAAAAGCGGTTGGTGAGATCATCATATTCATCCCCAACAATTCCTCTTGGATCGAAGTCTGGATTCAATCCGTATTCGCTTAGATCCGAAAGATGCTCATAAAAATCCTCTGTTTCCTTTATAGCTTGTTCATCTGCTCCGTTACTTTTAATCATGCTCAGGATTTGCTTTGATTGCTGCTCTTGTGGAGTATCTTCAGCGTCTGCAGTCAATTCACTCGTAGTTACAGAATCAATATTGCTAATAGCGAGTGTTTCTTTAGCTCCATTAATTGCCTGCAAAATTTGAGATACCTGCATTAACTGTTGTGTATTCTGTTGCACCCTGGTTTCGAAGGCTTCCTTTATCTCGAGGTAATATTCGTAGTCATTTTGATCTGCGGGGGCATCGTTTTCATCCATCTCCGCATATTTATCCCCAAGCTTTCTATAAAGCCTGGTAACTTCATAAGTGTCTTTATCTACATGTTGGCCATCGGTGCCGCCAATAAAATTCCATCCATGTACATCATCCGTATATCCATTTCCGTCATCATCAACATTGTTACCGGCAATCTCACCTTCATTCTCCCAGATATTCTCGGAAAGATCTTCGTGCTCAATATCAGTTCCTGAGTCGATGATCGCTACGATTACTTTTTTCTGGGGTGATTTGTCAGCTAAAAATTCATCATAAGCTCTTTCCACACTGGTTCCATAAAAAGCAGAATTATCAAGAGATTGAAGATGCCAATCCTCAGTAGCTTCAACTGCGGCAATAATTTCAGCAGTTGCAGTAGTATCTCTTTCTGTGGTTTCTTGTTGTGTAATTTCTTTAGAACTGGAACATCCAACTGCAAAAGCAAAAGCAAAAGCAAAAATGGTTATTAACTTTGACAAATAGTTCATTGTATTTTGGAATTTTAAAGTGTAAAAATGAACAGGATTTACCGCTTATTTTTGATCCTGTATATAAGTTGATCGGCTAAAATAGTACCAGAAATAAGTAACGCTAAAACGGTTAAACTCGCAACAGGCTCCCAAATGATGAATCCCCCAAATGTACCAAGTACCGCACCTAAATACTGAATGTATTGAAGCTGATCGTTACTGGCGTTTTTTATCAGGTTTTCAAGTTTTCGTTCATCATACTGGCGCAGGTTATCTTCCACTAAAGCGTGTACGTCCAATTGGTTTACAAGCTTGTATAAAAGTGAAGTCACTGTTTCTTCAATCATCGCGCTGTGTGCTTCCAGTTTTTCAGGCAGATGATCTAAAAAAGTGTCCATTTTATTGAGCCCCTTTTCGATTCCCGTAGGCAATTTGTGCAACGCATCTTCCACAAGAACCTGCATTTCCTGCCCTTTCAGGAAACTATAAGCTTTTAGTGCAACTTTCTCGAATGAGTTTTCGGCTACGGCTTCATCTATTTGTTGAATCACTGTTTTCGCAAGCATGGAACGCACTTTGGGATCGGCGATCATTTCATCTACGTAATTAACAACCAACGTTTTTAATCCATCTCGGAATTCCGGGTCATCAATAATATTTTTCACATACACAGTGGCTTTTTCCCTGTACTTGCTTATAAGCTGAGACTCATGAATTTTCTTTTTGATGATTTCCGGGTTGATAAGGTCTTCCGAAACCGCCCTTGCAAGCCGATAAGCAATTCTTTCTTTTTGAGCTGGAATCAATCCCTGCCCTAAAACAGGCCGGCGATGAACCGGACGAAATAACATGGTAATGGCAAGCCAATTAGTAAGAAAACCGATCAAACCGCTTATGCTAAGAATGCGAAGAATCCCTTCAAAGTTGAATGATATCCCAAAAAATTGAGCAGTATATCCTTCAAAATCCCAAAAAAAAGAAAACGTAAAAACAGCCAATAACAGGTAGGGGATTATGAAGAGCAGTTTCAGTAGCCATTTATGCTCACTGGTTTTTTTAGGAGGGATAATTTGCTGGGCAGCGGCTCCATCTATTGCTGAATATTTATCTGCCTGGTGACGGAGTAACTCCCACAACTGTGAAGCATAAACTTTGCTTCTTTCTTTAATGGAATCTGTGTCTTTCTTTGTTTGCATCCGCAATTTTTTGACAAGCTGTACGAGGAAATTCTAATCTGGTGTCAATTTTCAGGTAAAAAAAGCACTTATAATTTCGGCATATCTGAAGCATGAGCCAAATAAATATCCTCAAGCTCGGTCATTTTGTTTTTTCCTGTAGATGATGAATCTTCATAGCCAATGAGGTGAAGAATTCCATGAATAAAGATTCTTAAAAACTCCTTTTTCTCAGGTTCATCTAATTCCCGGGCTTGTTCAGTTATTCGAGGTGCACAGCAAAAAAGAGTTCCTTCAATTTCTAAATTTCCGGCATCATCATCATATCGAAAAGTGATTATATCAGTAACGTAATCTCGCTGCAGGTGTTCTTTATTGATCTCGACTATCTCATCTTCACCCACATATACTACTTCAACAAAAGAGAAACGGCAGTGTTCCTGCTTCGCAATAAACTCGATCAAAGAAGATAATTCAGATTCTTGAAGGGGAATTTCGATTCCGCTTTCATTATAAATCTGAAGAGTTGGCGATTCGTCATTCAAAAGAAGGGGAGCTAAAAAGTAAAGTCGTCGTCCATAGTTTCGGTGAGCGAAAGAGCAATCCCACACATCATAAGATCTTCGGGAAGTTGGGTGAAATCGCCGGAGAGGATAGAGGCATCCACATTTGCATATAAACTACAACCAGCCGCTTTTTCAACAATCAGGCCCGAAGTTTTGGAGTCTGATTTTCCAAAGAATGTAACCTGCTGCAACATTTCGCTTGCTACAAAAGCGGTGCAATTATGCAGCTGCATAAATGTATTGAAAGCATACACCGACACCATGTTCATTTGCTCGCCGTTTACATCTAGCCCAAGGTGAATTTCAAGAGCGAGTTTGCGGTGTTCTTCTTCGTTTTTTACTTCCAGGCGAAATACATCATTTCCCAAAGGCTTAGGTGTTGAACCTAAAACTTTGCCGATGGTGTCAATATTTTCTTTTGTGAACTGATGAATCATGGTGTTCCGTTTTGCTGAGTAAATATACGATACCAATTATTAAAAAAAAACAGGCTTAATTAATACCATATCGATTTACTTCTTGTTCGCTGCTGTTTTTCGAATTTGGCATAGGTGGAAATTGCGATCCAAGAAGTTCGTTCACCCGCATTGCAATTTCTTCCGCTTTCTCTGTTTCCTCATTCTGATAGAAAATATACTGAGCCAGAACCATTGCCTGCCGGGTGGGGATAATTTCTCGGCTTGCCGTTTCAGCACTGCTATTTAGGGAAGTAAGTTCCGCACGAAGGTCACGTTGCTTTCTGATATTGCCAGCACTTCTGGCAGACTCATACTCTTGGTTCAATTCGTTAAACTCGGACAGAATTGAATTGTAGTGCCTGTAACTTCTTTCCATTTCATTGAACAATTTATCCAATGCTGAGTCAGCCAGGCGAGTTGCATCTTCATTGAGTCCGGTTTGAGAATACCTAATAGCATAAAGCAATTTCAGCGACTGACTTTCTTCATCTGCTCTGAATGGAAGCTTTTCTTCGCCCCATTTTAACCAGAATCCGGCACTATCAATTTTGCCTTCTTCACTATATTTCATAGCCAATTGCATGAAGTTATACCGGTAGTTACTTAGCATTCTTCGAATATTCTCATCCAGGTATATATCAGGATTATTCCACTCTCTAAACTGGAATTCCTCCAGGCGGTCGGTATAAATTTTTGGATCTATATACCCGCTATCTCCAGTACCGAAATTTTTAGGTACTACACGGTATGCTTTTCCTTCTGTGCGGAAATAGTCATTCAGGTTAAGCTGACTTTGACCTGAAACAGTATTGGCAAAATAAACAGGACGCAGCCAGTTATTCGTTTTCAGGATGTCGAGAATGAGATGGTCTTGAACTTGCAGGTAGTGGATGTTATTTCCTTGTTGATCTCTCCCGTATAACCGGCCGTCTAATTTCCAGTTCACCATATCATCCAGAGAGTCTACCGGCATTTCAAAGTCTGTACCCGATTGTAAAATTGGGAGGGAAGTATCAGGAGTTACGCCAATAGCCTCTTTGTAATTAAAGTCACCTGAAAAAGCCTGACTCAGCATTTCTTTATCTACAGGAATTTGGATGTTCTGTGGTCGCCATTGAGAAATCCCGGAGGTAACTCTTGCAACTTCTTCATCATTCAAAGAAATAGGAAGAGGAGCGGATTCATGAGACCATTGATCGCGCAGCTGCTTGATATACCAGTCTGTATTTAAGAGGCTAAGGCAGACAATCCTGACGTCGGTTCGCACTCCTTCAACTTCCTGCGCATACCATAATGGGAAGGTATCATTATCCCCATTGGTGAAGAGAATGGCGTTAGGTGCTACCGAATTCAAGAGATTTCGAGCGTAATCGGGAGCTACATACCGGTTGCTTCGGTCGTGATCATCCCAGTTTTGAGATCCCATCCAGACAGGCGAAGCAAGAAGGCATAAAAAGACCGTAGCATACCCAAGAATTTTATTATTCCCGGCATAGTTTTTCACCAACTCAACCAAGCCGGTAACTCCGAGTCCAATCCAAATGGAAAACGCAAAAAACGACCCCACATACGCATAATCCCGTTCCCTGGGTTGATATGGGGTTTGATTGAGGAAAACGATAATAGCCAGTCCGGTTACAATGAAAAGAGATAGTACCGCAAAGGCTCGTTTCCAATCTGAGGAGAAATGAAAAATCATCCCAAAAAAGCCTAACAAAAATGGAATGAAGAAATAATAATTACTGGCAAAATTATTCGGATACGGAGCTTCCTTGAATCCAGACTGCCAGCCGGCGTTTTGAATATCCGCTTCCCGGCCAATAAAGTTCCAGTTAAAGTACCTGAGGTACATATGATTGACCTGGTAATCCCAGAAAAAATCCCAGTCAGAACTATAGCGAGAATAATAATCTATATGTTGGGGATCGGGAGAATATCTTCTTGGGAAGAATTTCTCTCCATCTCGGTTAATTTGGCCGGTATTTTCATCAAAAGTGTTGCCTTTCAGGATGGGAGTTGAACCATATTGTTCACGCTTGAGGTAACTGATGAATGCCTCAACCGTTTCAGGATCGTTTTCATCAATGGGAGGATCAGCAATTGATCGTATCATAATCACAGAGTAGGATGAAAAACCAATCAGGATCATGGTATAACAAATCAGGATAATATTCGTGAGCCGGTGTTTGTGAGTATGAGTATACCAAACTCCCCAGGCTACGGCTGCCATCACCAAAAAGATAAATATAAGCGGCTGAATGAGTCCGTAAGTAGCATTAGCAACGCTATTTGCTAAGGTGGGAATGGTTTGAATCGTAAAGGGATAAATGGAAAAGAAGATCAGCACACTTATACCGCCCATTATAAAGAACGATTTATAGCTGAATTCGTACTTCTTAAAATAAACGATGAGAGCTACAAAGAACAAAGCCAATAAATTCAGTAAGTGAACTCCAATAGCAAGGCCAAACATATAAGCTATTAAAACCAGCCAGCGCTCATTAAAGGCTTTATCGTGATTTTCTGACCACTTTAGTGCAAGCCAAACTACAATGGCCGTAAAAAACATGGATAGGGCATAAACTTCTGCTTCAACCGCGCTAAACCAAAAAGTATCGGTAACGGCAAAAGTTAAAGCACCAACTAAAGCGCCTCCATACATCCCGATTTTATCCATCATGTTCATTCCATCAGGGCTGCCTTTCCATTCACGTACTAACCTCACAATAATCAGATAAAGCAGCATTATGGTGAGGGCAGATGCCAAAGCACTTATAAAGTTGATACTGAGTGCGATGTATTCGGCAGGCATAAACATCGAGAAAATTCTTCCCAGTATAGAATAGAAGGGGGCTCCCGGCGGGTGATTTACCTGCAATCCGTGCGCAACGGCGATAAATTCACCGGCATCCCAAAAACTTGCTGTTGGTGCAAGCGTGAGCGAATATATAATCAGTGATACGAAAAAGGTAAATAATGCGAGATACTTGTTGGTAGGCTTGTGATCTGAAAACATGAAATATCTTGTTATAGACTAAAAAAGTTTTTGGAAATTCGGTAGATACATGTGTATGATTGGCTCGCAATTATACGCACAGCTTAATTTTAATCAAAATAGAAGATAACATAAGATTAGTAAACTTCCGTGGAGTTCAACGCGCTATTCTATGAGGTATTTTCTACTTAACAACTATTTGCATGGCATCATCAGGTAAAGAAAGATTCTCCTCTAAACTCGGGCTTATCCTGAGCGTTCTTGGAATTGCAATCGGAACGGGAAATATCTGGAGATTTCCAAGAATTGCAGCTCAAAATGGAGGTGAGGAGGGTGCAGGTGCTTTTTTGGTTGCCTGGCTTACTTTTCTATTGCTTTGGTCGATCCCCCTAATGATTGCCGAATATGGAATGGGCAGGAATGGCCGAAAAGGAGTGGTGGGCTCTTTTGTTGAATTGATTGGGGAGAAAAAAGGGTGGCTTGGCGGCTTTGTTGGCTTCGTTGCAACCGCTATCATGTTCTATTATAGTGTGGTTGCGGGATGGTGTCTCTACTACCTTATCACTTCTATTACTTCCGCTTTACCCACAGATCCTGCTCAAGCCGACGCTATTTGGAACGGATTTCAATCTTCTAACTGGCCAAGCATTGCACACGCGTTTATAATGGTTGCCGGAGGATTTGTAGTAATCAGAGGGATCACGGCCATCGAAAAAGTGAACAAAATTTTGATCCCGTCTTTGCTGCTGGTTCTATTGGTAAGTTTGGTGAAAGCTTTAACACTTGAGGGCAGCGAAATAGGTATAGCCTATTTATTTACTCCGGATTGGTCCACCTTAAAAGAGCCACAAATATGGCTGGAAGCTCTTACTCAAAATGCCTGGGATACCGGGGCCGCCTGGGGACTTATACTCACTTACGCTGCATATATGCGCAAAAAGGATGATGTCACCATTAGCGCTTTTCAAACAGGAATTGGAAATAACATGGTTTCGTTGGTGGCGGCGATAATCATATTCTCTACCGTATTTGGAACATTAAGTCCTACGATGAATAATTCTGAAGTGCTTGAAATCATGAAAACATCTGGCCCGGCATCTACAGGCTTAACTTTTATTTGGATGCCTCAGCTATTTGCAACCATGGGTGGGGGAGGAATTTTTGCAATCTTGTTTTTCCTTGGTTTAACGTTTGCGGCCTTCAGCTCTTTAATTTCCATGATCGAACTTGCTGTAAAAGTGTTTGTGGATATGGGAGCTCAACGAAAACGCGCTACGATTGTAGTTTGCCTCACCGGTTTTGGATTCGGACTTCCGTCGGCAATGAACCTGACCTTTTTCGCTAACCAGGATTTTGTGTGGGGTGTAGGTTTGATGGTTTCCGGTGCGCTGATTTCCTACGCAGTTATCAAATTCGGAGTCAGTAAGTTCCGGCACGAACTGGTAAACGGAGACGACAGCTCTACCACTTTAGGGCCTTGGTGGGAAATCATTATTAAGTATGTAGTGCCGGTAGAGGTTGTCACCTTATTGGGCTGGTGGATGTATTTAAGCGCCACAGAATATGCCCCGGATTCCTGGTTTAACCCGCTAAGTCCTTTTTCAGTAGCTACGGTAGTTTGTCAGTGGGCTTTTGCTATAGGCTTGGTTTACTTTTTCCGATATCGCCTGATGAGAAAGGAAGGACCAGCCAAAGTTTAAGTTCCAGCAGGAAAATCTATTTCAGGAGATAGTTTTTTCTTCCATTCTCTTCAAAGAGTCTCTGATGTCTTTTAAGATATCAGTCATAGATTCTGTTTCCGAGGAAGTAGAAGGTGCGATATTGGTGTTATCAGTCACTCTATCACGCTGATCTAAAACCATATTCCTAAATTCAGTAGCATTCACAATTCCGATCAACGAGAGGTCGGGATTATTTGGCCCGGAATTCCCCGCGGTTTCTACCTTCAAAATGCTCAATCCAAAATATTTAAGCAGAGGGCCTTCTTTGAAAGTGAGATCTTGAATTTTATCTAAAGGAATGGTTCGCTCGGTATGGAAAATATAACCCTTCTTGAAACGCAGTGACCGTGTGGTTAAATCACATTCGAGACGTTCAAAATATTTATTGAGGTAATACGAACCGATTAACAGCCAAAAAGGAATCAGAGCGATCCCGAAAAGGGTAATTAAAAGAATTAAACTGACGGTAGTTAGCAGGTAGGTTTTAATTTTCGGATTGAAATCCGCTTCATATAGAATAGTAGCTTTATTACTCATAACTTTTGGATGTTTATTTCTTATGGATTTCCAATAATGTAACGCAAAAAAAAAGGCGCCTTAAGAAGACGCCTGATTATCCATATAGTTGCACATTTTTACAAGCTATTTTTATCACGGGCTGCCAGATCACTTTTCTCCACAAATTTCATGGCTGCAGAATTCATGCAGTATCGGAGGCCGGTAGGTTGGGGCCCGTCATCAAAAACATGCCCAAGGTGCCCACCGCAATTAGAACAAACGATCTCAGTTCGGGTCATGAAATAACTATTATCTTCTCGTTCACCCACGAGCGAATCAGCGATAGGCTTCCAGAAACTTGGCCAGCCCGAGCCGCTATCATACTTATGTTCCGAGCTGTATAATTCCTGCCCACATCCAGCGCAAAAATAGATTCCTTCTCTTTTATTGTTATTCAGTTCGTTGGTGAATGGAAATTCGGTACCGCCTTCTCTTAAAATTCGGTACTGTTTCGAAGTGAGAATCTCCTTCCATTCCGCATCTGATTTTTTGAAGGGAAATTCACCTTCGGGAAGAGTGTCTGTTTGTGAAGCTTTCATCCCAACAACCTCATTCTGGTGATTATGAGAATCTTGAACTGTTTCAGTTTTTGGAGTAAAAACCAAGAAAAGTAAAATAGTTAAAACTGTTATTGCGCTAATTATAGTAATGAGTTTCATAGGAAAAAATGTTTGTGATATAGCTTTTTTAATGTATTTGTTGAAAATCAATTTCCAAAGAAATAACTGTTAGAAAACAAAACTATTTCACAAAAAGTGCCTGTGGTTTTACCAATCTATATCCCACCCGTTAAATTCATCTTTGAAGAGGGGCATATTTTTTTGTTTGAAGAGACGTAATCCCACACTAAAACCTACCCAAAATCGATAATCTCTGCCTTTTGCAGATGGCGACCAGATACTGTACCAGGTATAGTCTACTGCGTCTGGTTCGCGGGTAACCTGCATATTCAAGCTCGGGCCTGCATACAACGAGAGGCCACTTCCAAAGCGTTTACCAACAAGAAATTTATAGGAATAGATTTTATTATTTCGGCTTTTCCAGTCATCCTCAAAGTGATGCATCATGCTGAATTCCTGATTTACGTAGAGTGTATTACTCACCATGTTAGGAAAGCTCTCCTGTATGTTTTTTTCGAGGCCAACGGCAATTCCCACTCTGTATACATCGCGATCGAGAAGAGGATTGTAACCGAATACTGCCATATTATAAACCCGGTAAGTTCCAAGTGTGAGGCCGATATCAGTAAAACCGCCATCAGAAAAACGAACATCAAAATTCTTCCGACCATTACCATACAAGCTAAAAAAGCCGATGGGTACTCCTTCAAATTCCTGCGCCAAATTGATTACTCCAACCTGTAATCCTGTCGCTTTTTTGGAAACGTTAAGTAAACCGGCTATCTGCATTCCCTGAAGTTCTTCTGCAATATTTGCCCCACCAGAAATAGCAAGCCCGTTCAGTTCTCTTGCATAATTTAAACCACCCGCGATCATCAACCCGCTTGCTTCCTTATTCGCAATATTCACACCGCCAGACATCATGAGCCCCTCCATATTTCCTAATGCTATACTTGCTGCGCCTGTTGCCTGAAGCCCGACCATATCACTTCCGGCTAAATTCAGAACACCGGAAACCTGTAATCCCTCTACATTTTCTTTAGCGATATTGGCAATTCCAGCTCCTTGTAGCCCGGAAATATCTCCCAATGCGGCGTTTAAAATTCCTGCTCCCTGAAGTCCTTCTATATTATTATTGGAGATGTTTCCGATGCCGGCAAACTGCAATCCACTTGAAGAGCCTTTCGCGATATTGAACAATCCCGCTGCTTGAATTCCTTCCAAATTATTGCCTGAAACGTTTACACCCCCAGCAATTTGAATTCCAGTCATATCATAATCAGAAAAATTCAGGCCGCCGGCGAGGTTAACCCCAGCCATAGAACCACCGGTCGCATTTACACCACCAGCAATCTGAAATCCATGAGAATAAAATTTGTTATAGTTGAACAAACTGCCAATTTCAAAACCATCAAGGCCTCCGTGATAGCCGCCGATAAGATTGATGGAATATTTAGCGGTGTAATTTGGGGCTTCAACACCGTTCGTGCTTAAGGGTGGAAAAATGGTAACACGCCACTTTCGATATTTCAGATCATCCTCATAATATTGAGCTTGCACTAATTGTGGCAGTAAAAATAAAGAGGCGAGAAGAACCAGAGGTAGTAACTTGTAGATTTTCATGCAGTAGAAATTTTTGAATTTCGGCACGTTACGAGTCAGGATAAAAAAAGTTGAAAAATTCTCAGATGAGCATTTAAACATTCAAATCTTTGAATGTTTTCTTATTGAAGAAAAAGTAAGAGGTGACAATACTGAGCTTAAGTAAATTCTCAGGCTCTCCCTTAATGGTTTTTAGCTGCTGAACTTTTTGCCGTTTTTGTTTTAAAGATTCAAAGTTGCGGAGAAAATCCAAATGAGCATGTGCGACTGCAAAAAACTCTTCTTTTTTCCCTGAAAATAGTGCTTTACCAGCTGCGATTATATCCAGAAAAATTCTCTGTGGGAAGCGGTAAATCAAATTAAAAGTGGAGTAGTTTTTGTACAGCATGAATAAGCTGTTCCGGAAGTTATAAAAAACTTTCCGAGGAGAACCCATTGGCAACGACCCTCCACCTAAATGATAAACCACACTTTGCGGGTTATAAGCAATTTGAAATCCTTGGTTTTGCAGCCGCCAGCACAAATCAATTTCTTCCATGTGGAATTCAAAGTCTTCATCAAAACCACCGGATTCAATGAACTCTTTTTTACGGATAGCAAGTGCAGCACCGGAGGCCCAAAATATAGTGGACTCATCATCATATTGACCTTCATCGCGTTCAACGTCTTTAAAAATTCTTCCCCGGCAGAATGTATAGCCGTATTTATCGATGAAACCACCAGCGGCACCGGCGTATTCGAAGTAATCGGGTTGAGCGTAGGATTTTATTTTGGGTTGAACGGCTGCCACTTTTTCGTCATCAAAAGATTTCTGTAAATGGATGAGCCAGTCTTTAGAAACTTTTACATCATTATTCAGAAAAATGAGATTTTCTTTCTCTGCAAAGGGAACGGCTCTGTTATTTCCCCCGCAATAACCGTAGTTTTGATCTAAGGAAGCGATTTTAACATCCGGATACGTTGAGCGAATCCATTCAATAGAACCATCGGTTGATGCGTTATCAGCAATGATGATTTCGTAATTTGAATATTCTGTTTTTGTTACGGAAGGCAGAAAAGTCTTGAGCAATTCAAGAGCGTTCCAGGTAACAATTATTATGCTAAATCCCTTCAAATGAATGAAATATTTGAATTATTAGGTTCGTAATATTTAGTGGCACAAATAAGATTAAAACCTTTTCTTGTTCCGCTTATAAATGCATTAAGATGATACAAAAAGTATGATCAAAATAGGGTTAATTTCAGACACTCATAACTACCTCGATCCGCAAGTATTGGATTACTTTAGAGACCGGGATGAGATTTGGCACGCAGGTGATTTTGGAAGCATTGCTATTGCCGAGCAGCTAAAAAAAATTGCACCTGTTGTTGGTGTTTATGGAAATATTGATGGACAGGATGTGCGGCAGGAATTCCCGCTACATCAGCGATTCACAAGAGAGGGAATTGATGTTTGGATGACTCATATTGGCGGAATTCCTGGTAGATATTGTATCCCAATCCGGGAGCAGATGGAAGCAAATCCTCCCGAACTTTTTATTTGCGGCCACTCTCATATTCTAAAAGTTGCGAGAGATCAGGAAATGCACAAAATGCTTTATATGAATCCGGGTGCTGCAGGGCGGCAAGGCTTTCAGGTGCACAGGACAATCCTGCGCTTTAATATTGATTCAGGTGAAATAACAAGAGTTGAAGTCATTAACCTGGATATCAAAGAAAAAGTGGAGAAGTGAGTTAAAGCTCGATTTTAAAGCTTTTCATAGCGCTCAATCAAATCTAAAACATTGAATGCAGACTGTACTACCAACGGAATCCCGCCTCCGGGATGAGCTGAACCTCCCGCAAAATATAAGCCTTCTATTTCCCTCGATTTATTTCTGGGCCTGTTAAAAGCCGAAAACATGCTGTTTGAGGAAGTTCCATAAATACTTCCTTTGTTGGATAAATATTGATCATAAAAATACTGGGGAGAAATGTTTTCACGCACCTGTACATGCTTTGATAAATTCTTCAAACCGCGTTTCTCTAATTCCTGAATAATTTTATCCCCGTATTGCTGCTGGTTTATTTCCCAATCATATCGGTTAGATAAATAAGGTGCGTTCACCAGGATAAATAAATTTGAAGAACCGGCCGGAGCATGATTTTGATCAGAATGAGAAGTACTGGCGATATAAATGGTAGGATCATCCGGCATTACTTTTTCTTTGAAAATCTGCTCAAACTCACGTTCATAATTATCGGAAAAGAACAGGTTATGATGTTCTAATTGCTCATATTTTTTGTTGATGCCGAGCATGAGCACAAATCCGGAGCAAGAAGGTTCTATCGTCGCCATTTTCTTTTTTTTACGGGGTGAAATGGACTTACCCGGAATCAAATTCAGAATAGTTTCGGTGGTATCGCTGTTGGCAATTATGAGGTCTGAAAATTCTTTAAATCCGCTTTTTAGCTGAACTCCCTCTACTTTTTTCCCTTCAACCATTATCTGCTCTATTTCTGATTCGAAATGAAATTTCACCCCCAAAGAAAGGGCAAGATTGTGTAGAGCTTCTGCGATTTTATATAAGCCGCCTTTCACATAAAAGGCGCCCGTATTTAATTCCACATGCGGAATCACATTCAGTGTGGCGGGTGCCTGAAATGGAGAGGAGCCGTTATATGTGCTAAAGCGTTTAAAAAAACGTCGCAGGTAAGGCGATTGAAATTTACTGTCTACCCGATTGCTAACACTGGTAAAGGCATCGATAGCAAAGAAGCTTAGGAGATCTAAATTCCGCAAATCTTTAATACTGAAAAGAGGATTAAAAATAAATGCGGGCGCTGTTTTTTTGTAAAGTGATTCGCTATAAGTAAGAAAGTCACTGTACGCTTTAACTTCTTGCGGAGCAATGTTTTCTACTTCTTTTAAATCTAAAGACCGGTCACTATAGTTTTTGAATATGGTTCCATCTTGATAGAAGTATTTGCATAATGGATCGAGCGGAACTAAATCCAGATGACTGGACAGATCAGTTTTACAAGCTTCAAATAGCTTCTGTAAAATTTCCGGCATGGTTAGAAGGCTTGGGCCGGTATCGAATCGAAATCCATCGGCTTCAAAGCGATTCATTTTACCGCCAACGGTAGCATTCTTTTCGAATACAGAAACCTGATGCCCTTTAACCGCAAGCAAACAAGCTGATGATAAACCGCCTAATCCCGCACCAATTACAGATATTTTCATAAGGGCTGATTGTTAATGACGAGGCAAATTTCTATTTCCTAACGCATCATTAACTTCAATCCAGTACCCATCAGGATCGCGGAAATAAACCTGCCGCACACCATCGGTTCGGATCGTAATTTTCCCGGTTTCACCTTTTGAGTTATGTGGAATAATCTGAAGTTCTTTGAGGTGAGAAAGAAAAGCGTCGAAATTCTGCAATCTCAAAGCAAGGTGAACTCCGATATTGGTAACGATTTCATCCGTTTTACCCCTCACAATATGCAACTCTGAGCCCTCACCTAAAGAAAACCAGCGAATGTGTTCTTTTTGGGTTCGATTCTCAATTTCAGAAAGCCCCAAAACCTCTTTATAAAATGCGACGCTTCTGCCGAGGTCGTGAACTTTGATGGTGTAATGGTCAAAAACTGGAGTAAACATGATTTTTCCTTAATTATAAATCGAAAGTATAATGCTTTATCAGATGCATTCCATTCATATATGCGGGGATTTTTTCAAGTAAGGCATGTAATCCTTCCATAGAAATCTCTCAAGTAAAACAAGGAATCAAGTTGTGGAGTAGGACATTTTAGAGCAAACTTCTTATGGGTTTTTCAATGACTTTTCAGAAAACTCATCCGGTTTTATTGGTTGCTGAATATAGTCGCCATAGTTTTTGGTATAGGTTGCTCCAAAATAGAATATGAGGGAGGAGTAGAAAATGAAAAGAAGTATCAGGATTATACTTCCTGAAGCACCAAAGATGCTGTTAATATTGCTATTTATTAAAGCCTTTCCCAGAATAAATTTCCCAACAGAGAATAGCAGCGAGGTGGTAAAACCACCCACTAAAGCCGGCCTCCATTGAATTTCAGCGTTCGGCAATATTTTGAAGAGCAGAGTGAACCAAAGAGTGAGAACACTTAAGGAAAATATCGTATTTACAAATTTGATCAGAGAAAGACCAATATCAGGAAGAAGTGAGTCGAGGAAATCCCCTACAAAGGTGACGGTAGCATCAGCGAGCAATGAAATTAAAATTACCATCCCGCCAATTAGAACCATGGTCATTGCCAATAAACGACTTCTGAGTAAAACCCTCAGTTCGGGACTTTTTTTAACCTTTACACTCCAAAGTTGATTGATGCTCTTTCTAACCAGTTCAAATAAGTTAGTGGCTATAAAAATCAAAAATACCGCAACCAAAATAGTGGTTAGGGTGTTTTCTGCCATAGAGCGGAAATTATTGAAGATTTCCTGTATCTGCTGCGCGCCTTCAGCTCCTAAAACTCCCGATAATTGATCAAAGATATTGCCACTTATATCCTCCGGATTTACAAAAGTACCAAGTAGGGTAATTATGATAATCAAAATGGGAGGGAGCGCGAACAGACAAAAGAAAGCTGTAGCAGATGCTAACTGTAGCGGATTGTTGTCCTTGAAATCAAATAAAGATTTTTTAAGAATCTGGTAATTATCTCGAAAATTAGTCAGCATTATGTGCGAATTAAAGTCGGTCTTTACAATCAACTAACAACCTGCTAATTGGAATAGTTTTGCATCTACTTTGTATCTTCCGAGATGAAATGGATTAAAAGACTGTTCAGGTTTTATATTCAAAGCAGTATACATGTTTCATTAGCAGTTACTGCTTTGGCTGGTGTAACTAATTTACATTTTGAAGTTCCCGTAGACCCCAACCTGCTGCTGTTTATTTTCTTTGGTACAGCAGTCGGTTATAATTTTGTAAAGTATGCCGGTGTGGCTAATCTACATCACCTTATACAAACCAAAAACCTGCAAGCTATTCGATTATTCTCTCTTGTGTGCTTTGCTGGAATGGTCTATTTCGCCTTTCAGCTCTCTTTTGATGTTCTAATTGCAGGAGCCTTTTTCGGATTGCTTACCATTTTATACGCCCTCCCGATTTTCCGGGCTGTAAATTTACGAAGCCTTAAAGGTGCAAAGATTTTCGTAATCGCTCTCGTTTGGGCAGGCTCAACTGTGATACTTCCGCTTATGGAGATACAGAATTTGTTTATGAGAGATGCAGTTCTTGAATTCATACAACGCTTTCTATTTGTTATCGCTTTGATGTTACCTTTTGAAATCCGAGACCTCAAATATGATCTAAGCGAACTAAAAACAATTCCTCAATCGATCGGGATATCACGAACACGCTGGTTTGGAGCGGGATTAATGATCCTCATTCTGATGCTCCAAATGGTTAAGATTGCATCAACAGATCGGCAGCTGATTGCACTTTTTTCGATATCGGTTATTACCACCTTTATGATTTTTATCTCAAGGACAGATCAGCCTAAATATTTCGCCGCTTTTTGGGTTGAAAGCATCCCAATTTTTTGGTGGGTTTTGTTGGTGGCCTAACGGCCTAAAAGACTGCACTTAGAAATTTACCAAACATTCTGTGTAGAAGTCCTTGGGCTTTAACAAGGGGTTGCAACCCCTTGTCGTGGTTTGCACACCTTGCTCCGAGTGATTTCTTCCGAAGCTACTTCTTCAGCCTCAGCTTGGCTACAGCTTCAATGTGATAGGTTTGGGGAAACATATCTACGGGTTGAACTTCAAGCACATCATAAACAGCAGATAACTCTTTCAGGTCGCGAGCCATAGTTGAACTGTTACAACTCACGTACACGAGACGTGGAACTTTGAGCTCGCACAATCTTTCTACCACATCCGGATGCATTCCTGCACGAGGAGGGTCTGTAATAAGTACATCAGGAGCACCAAATTTTTTCACGACATCTTCATTAAACACCTCTTTCATATCACCTTTTATAAAAGAGACATTATCAACATTGTTTTCATTAGCGTTGAACCGGGCATTTTTAACGGCAACATCAACCAGCTCAATTCCAACCACATGTTTAGCCGGTTTGCTCATAAATAAGCTGAGCGTTCCTACACCGCAATATAGATCGTATACTATATCACCATCTTCTAATTCCGCATAATTACGGGCAACTTCATAAAGCCTTTCTGCCTGTGCGGTATTGGTTTGAAAAAAAGCATTGGGATGAATTTTAAACGTGTACTCTCCAATCATATCCACAATAAAGCCGAGGCCGTGGATTACTTTTTCGTACCTACCAACCGCTGTTGGGCTTTTCGTGTCGTTCACGTTATTTACAATAGTCGTGATAAAAGGAAACTCAGTAAGCAGTGCTTCTGATAACCTTTTCATGATTTCAGGGGCATCCTCATTGGTTACCAAATTCACCATAAAATCTTCAGTATGGAAAGAATTTCGGATTACCAGATGTCTCATAAATCCCTCATTCGTAAAAGTATCGTAAGGGGAGATATTATTCTTGATGCAGTAATTTCGCACAAAATCGAGAATCCGAAACGACTCCATTTTTTGCAGATGACATTCCTTAAGATTTAGGATTTTATCGAATCGTCCGGGGGCGTGAAGTCCCGCGGCGAAAGCGGAATCGTCAACAAAATCATCACTCTGAATTTCCTCTTCGCTAAGCCAGCGCCGCGTACTGAAGCTGTACTCCATTTTATTGCGATAATAAAATTCTTCCTCAGCGCCGATGCCCGGTTTCACAATATTCTCATCCAACCCACCTATCCGGCTAATATGGCCCCGAACCTGATCGGATTTATATTCCAGCTGCTTTTGATATGGAATATGCTGCCAGCTACAACCTCCACATACATTTGCATGGCGGCAAAGTGGGGTTATCCGGTGTGGACTCGGAGTGATTATCTCCAGTACTTTTGCTTCGCGGTGTTTTTTCTTTTTTTTGATGATGCGGGCTTTCACTACATCTCCGGGAGTGGTATTGGGCACGAAAACTGCCAATCCATCTACTTTTGCTAAACCTTTTCCTTTAAATGCCGCGTCAATAATTTCGAGCTCTACTTCCTGACCTTTTTTTAATGACATGAACTAAACAGCTTCCTCACTGGTGTTTGCGTAATAAGTCTGAAATTGAATGTTTAACGCAGTTCTTTCGTCGGAAATTTCCGCCAATTTATTTGCTGTTTTCTCCAGTTGGCGAAGGGCGATATTGGAGAGTGTTTCCAAAAATTTCACGGCTATTTTTGGGTGACGGTCTTTAAGAACTTCGAAATCGGGCTTGAAAAAACCAAGTAATTCACAATCAGTTAAACATCGAGCAGAAGATTTTCGGCGAAGTTCATAGCCAATAGAAAGTGCTCCAAAACTATCGGGGGTTTTTAATTCTATGCCCAAATTTTCTTCTCCTTCCTTTTTTTCATCCATCGTGCCAATAGTAAGTTCTATTCTGCCTTCTTCGATGAAATACATGCCAGTACTAGGATCATTCTTATAAAACACGAATTCGCCCTCTTTATATCGCCGGCGGTGGCAAAGCTGCAAAAACTCATAACGTTCGGCAGGATTCAGGTTTGCCAAAAACCGTGATTTAAACACAATGTTAGATTGATTTTTAAGCTGTGAAATTGAATTAGACATATCGCCGTAATTTTAGGTTAAAAGGAGTGACCGATACCAAAGCTGAAATATAACTGCTTATTATCGAACCAACCAACATCAAGGTCGTGCACGCGATAAGCAAAATCAAATCGGACGATTACATATTCCCAATCTAAACGCAGCCCTAAACCACTTGAGACGGCAATTTGCTTATAAAAATTATCAAACTTGAAACGGCCTTCTTCCAGCCTGTCTTGATTATTTTGATCGCGAAAATCGTTCTTGGGTCCGTACCAGATATTACCGGCATCCACAAACCACGCCGCATGCCAGTTTGCGCTCAAGAAATCCCGAATAAAGATTTGACGAGTTTCGGTGAAAGCAGCAAGTTTAATTTCTCCACCGGGAATGTTAACATTGTCGGTAGAAATACTTCCCGGGCCTAACTGAAATGGCCCCCAACCACGGATATCGTTACTTCCTCCTGCAAAAAACCTACGGTTCAAGGGAATGGATGTGCTTCCCCCGTATGGTTGCGCAAATCCACCATAAAGCCGCCAGGCAAAAACAGCGGTATTCGAAATGGGGATATATTTTCTGTAATCTGCGGACAGCTTGAAGAATCTGCTATAGCTTAAATTGTTATCACTAAGTTTGAACAATGCGGGAAGTTCGCCTTCCAGTGTGTCTGGGGTAATCACGTATTTATCTAATAAGTAAGGCACATTCCCACCAATGGAGAAAGAATACTCACTGTAATAACCGCGATTCCTTTTAATGAAATCAGTGTTTTGGCTGCGGAAAGTATAACGGATAATAGAAGAAACCTGGGGATTAAAATCCTCAAAAATACGCTGCAACTCAAAGGAGTCGATAATAGTACCATCGCTCAAGGTGTCGGAGCCGAACTCATTGCGAAGGTTATCTTCGTAGGCATCTGATGGGTTTGTATCCACAATATCGAGCTCAATCAAATCCAAAAAGCTGGAGAAAACAGGTGTATGATTTACCTCATAACGCATGTTGAAACCCACATCAGAATTAATATCAAAAAGCAACTGATCTGAGCGGCTGTAGGAGAGGAGGTATCTGGTAATACCGCTGGTGAATCCCGGCTGGTTATCTAAAAAGGCAAAAGGGAAATTTAAGCGGGGAACGGAGTAATCCGCACGTAATTCATAACTTCTGAAAACAGAAGACTGTGTAGCCGTTGTATCAATTTCTTCGAGTACGGAAGGGCTCACAAATTCAAAACTGGCATTGGCGCCAATAGTGAGATTTTCAGCTTTCCCAAATACATTGTTGTTGGTGTAATCCAAACCTAATCCTGTTCCAAACCCGTATCTTTTCATCCCGAATACTTCGGTAGAAATGCTGTGTTTTGTGAGCGTCTGAAGATCGAAGTACACGGGAATTTCATCTTTACTAAAATCTGCTTGTGCCTGATTTTCATTTTGCCCGAAGCGTTGAATATATAGCATACCCAGGTTTTGATACTCGTTCACCGTTTCTAAATACAGGGAGTGGTTATAAATTTCTCCCGGCTTGAAAAGTATCTGGTCGGATAAGAGGCTGAATTTCGATTGCGTGCCGGGCTCTTTTTGCAGATATACAGCATTAGTTGAATCAACAGTAGTAGGCGGGCCGGTAAGCGTATTTTGGTCCGTATAATTCACCGGTGGTTCTGAATCGGCGAGTCGAATGTGCGCATCTCCAAACCGATAAATTTTGCCTGCATTAATTCGATACTGCACATCAAGGTGATATCGATTCTGTTCATTTACTTTAACCAGTGCAATTACGGAGTCGCGCTGTAGAGATGCATAGCCATTATTCTTTAAATAGGTGATAATACGCTGCTGCTCGGCGCTCAATGCCTGAGAATTATACTGCCGGTTTACCATGAAGGTTGTGTCGTTGATTTGTTCCCGTGTGAGAGGACTTCCCCGTAAAAAATTCCCTTTTTGATTCGGCTCATCAAAATCCGGCATTCCAGAATAGGAGAGGGTTTGGATTGATGAAGGCTGGCCTTCATCAATGATAAAGGAAATCTCAATCCTGTTGGTTCGATATTCTGTAATGGTGGTATCTACGGTTATTTCCAGGTAACCAAGCGACTCATAGTACAGCTCGATTCTCTCCATATCGTTTGCAACCGTTTGTCTGTTCAGGTAAACGGGATCTTCGCCAAATCGGCCACCGGAACTTCTCCATATAAAATACCAGGGAGTGAAACCGGTAATACCCAGAAATTCGCGGTTAGTGCGGGTACGTATCAGTGTTTCCAGTGAGCGGTCTTTGATTTCATCATTCCCCGAAAAACGAATTCTGCGAACAACATCTTCAGTATCTTCCTGCACTTGAGCTACCTGTGCATTTAAATCGGGAGCATAAAATATTGCCAGCCATGCGACCACGCATAGTAAACTTGAGTTCCTCAAAAAAAGAGATGTTTTTATAAGCAAGATAATGAAGGGAGTGCGGCTGAACTTGCATTCAGCCTAAATCCGCCTAAAGATTAGTAATTAAACATCATCATAGTCAAAGCCTTCGTCTTCTTCGTTATGGAAAAAATCTTCCTTACGAATATAATCAGGCCAAATATCTTCAATACCCTCGTAAATTGGTTCTTCCCCTTGTTCTATTTCTTCAAGTTCTTCAAGATTTACGATTACCTGATTAGGCAAGCCATTGCGCTCGGCCCATTCAATGAGCTCTTCGCGGCTTGCAGGGAACGGTGCATCGTCTAAAGCAGCGGCTAATTCGACAGTCCAAATCATAATTGATTAATTATTTTAAAATGAATGAGTGTAATAAACACTTGTAGCAACCAATAACAAGTGAATAAATAAATTTTTTGTTCCAAATTCGTGCCGAAAATATTGTTATCTTCGCACAAATACACCAACTAAATCCTAAGAGGATTATTTTATGTTTAACAGCTTAGGCGCACCCGAAATTCTAATTATTGCAATTGTTGTTTTGGTTCTTTTTGGAGCTAAAAGAATTCCTGAGTTAGCTCGTGGACTTGGGCAGGGAATACAGGAATTCAGGAAGGCTTCAAAAGATATTAAAAAGGAAATTGATGAAAGCAGACGAGATATAGAAGACTCTGCCAATCACGAAGAAACTACCTCTAAAAGAAGTTAAAACCTATTTTGAACGATATGACCATTTCGGAAACCAGGGAAAAGCTTTTCTCTGGCGATGCCAATTTACGTGAGATAACTGAACACTACATCAAGGAAATTGAAGCTCAAAACGGAGAGATCAATGCCTATGTTTCCACAGATTTTGAAGCGGCTTTAAATCGCGCCGACGAAATCCAGAAAAAGGTCGAGAAAGGAACCGCAGGTAAAATGGCGGGATTAGTTTTGGGCGTGAAAGACCTGATTTGTGAGCGTGGAAAGAAGACGACCTGTGCGTCAAAAATGCTCGAGAACTTTGAAAGTCTGTATGATGCCACAGCAATCGAGCGCCTCAAAAAAGAAGACGCTATTCTAATTGGCCGCACCAACATGGATGAATTCGCTATGGGTTCGTCTAATGAGTTTACCAATTTTGGGCCGGTCAGGAATCCTCACGATAAGACAAAAGTTCCAGGAGGATCTTCGGGTGGAAGTGCAGCTGCGGTTGCTTCAGGTATGGCAATGGCAACTCTTGGCTCTGATACCGGAGGCTCAGTTCGTCAGCCCGCTTCTTATTGCGGCGTAGTAGGGTTAAAGCCTTCTTATGGGCGTGTATCGCGGCACGGCTTAGTAGCTTTCGCATCCTCTTTTGACTGCATCGGGCCATTGGCTCATTCAGTGGAAGATGTTGCCCGTATTTTAGAAGTGATTGCCGGTTTTGATGAAAACGATAATACTTCCTCGCAAATTGAACCTGATGATTATGTATCAGCGGTTCAAAATCCTGAAAAGAAAATAAAAATTGGCGTTCCTTCAGAGTTTTTTGGCGAAGGGCTCGATGATGAAATAAAACAGGGCGTAGAAAATATAATCTCCAAACTTGAAGCTCAGGGTGCCGAGTTGGTGCCCATTCATCTTAACCACACGAAGTACGCAATCGCTACTTACTACATAATTGCTACTGCGGAAGCATCCAGTAATTTGGCGAGATACGATGGAATCCGTTATGGACATCGAGCCAATAAAGAGGAAGTAATCGAGGAGTTAAAGCTTCAGGAAATTGCTCTAAGTGATAAAATATCTTCCGCATCAAATGAAGATAAGAGCCTGCTGCAAAAAGAGTTATCGACATTAGATACTCCGCTTGTCCGGTTGTACAAAAAATCCCGGACGGAAGGTTTTGGGCCTGAAGTTAAACGCCGGATTATGTTAGGGACTTATGTGCTTAGCTCCGGCTATTACGACGCCTATTTTGCAAAAGCGCAAAAAGTACGACGGCTCATTCAAAATGATGTTAAGGAAGCCTTTCAAAAAGTAGATGTAATTGTAAGCCCAACCGCACCTACAACTGCTTTTGATATTGGTTCCGAACTGGATGATCCTCTTACAATGTATTTGAACGATATATATACCATCACCGCAAACCTTGCCGGCGTATGCGGAATTAGCGTTCCGGCAGGAACTCACAGCAATGGCTTGCCTTTTGGAATTCAGTTTATGGCAGATAGTTTTAAGGAAAAAAACGTACTGAATGCCGCCCGGCTGGTTGAACTTCTTTAGGAGATTTTGAAAAGCCGCTTTAAATCAACCAAAACAAGGTATAGAAATGAATCGCATTGAAGGGAAAACCGTCTGCATTACAGGAGCTACCTCTGGAATTGGTAAAAAGTCTGCTGAACTTTTCGCGGAACAAGGAGCTAATCTCATTATCACCGGCAGAAGGGAAGAACGGCTTTCTCAGCTTTCCAGTGACTTGAAGTTAAGATTTGGAATCAAAGTTACTACCGCTGCTTTTGATGTTTCTGATTTGGACGCTTGCAAAACTTTCGTGGCTTCAATACCTGATCCCGTTGATGTTTTGATCAATAATGCGGGTTTAGCCAAAGGAACCGAGGCTGTTTATGAAGCTGATATCGACGATTGGGAAGCTATGATTGATACCAACGTAAAAGGCCTTCTGTATCTTACGAGATTAATTTCACCCCAAATGAAAAACCGGAATTCGGGACACATCATCAACATTGGATCGATTGCCGGCCACGAAGCTTATTCCGGTGGTGTTGGATATTGCGCTTCTAAATACGCGGTAAAGGCGATTACAGAAGCCACAAAAAAAGATCTTACCGGCACTAAAGTGAGAGTAAGCATGGTTTCTCCGGGATTGGTAGAAACGGAATTCAGCGAAGTCAGATTCAAGGGCGACAAAAACAAAGCTGACAATGTGTACAAAGGGTTAGAGCCGCTTGTAGCGCAGGATATTGCCGAAATAATCCTGTTTATTGCCAACCGGCCTCCTCATGTGAACATCATGGATACGTTGGTTTATCCGGTGTATCAATCATCAGCAACTCAGGTGCACCGCGATGAATAAAACTATTGGAGTTATCATTTTGCTGCTGCTTAGTGGCTGCTCCGGCGGTGATAACGATTATTTCAAAGATAAAGGTAGAGAAGTACCCAAATTTTTCGCTGATTCAGCCTTTTCATTTATCCAGCAACAAGTTCAATTAGGGCCACGGGTTCCTAATTCTGATGCGCATTCCGCCGCAAAATCTATGTTTGAAGCGAAATTGAAATCATATGCTGGAAACAATAATGTGTTTGTTCAAAATTTCAGCCATGATGGCTACGATGAAACCCTGGAATTGGGGAATGTAATCGCCGCTTTTAATACCTCTTCAACCAAACGAGTTATGTTGTGTGCGCACTGGGATACACGTCCGCGAGCGGATATGGATCTTTTGCAGCCGGAAGTTCCAATTTCCGGGGCAGATGACGGAGCAAGTGGTGTTGCTGTTTTGCTCGAACTGGCAAGAATTTTCAGTGAGAATAATCCGCCGGTTGGGGTAGATATCGTTTTATTTGATGGCGAAGATTATGGCACTTCCGGTGATTTAAGCAGGTATTTTTTAGGATCAAGATATTGGTCGAAAAATCCACCGGTTCCGGGGTATCGCCCGGATTTTGCTATTCTGCTTGATATGGTTGGAGCTGAAGGAGCTCAGTTTCCTAAAGAATCGTTCTCGATTTCTTTTGCACCTCATATTGTTGATGGAGTTTGGGATGTCGCGGATGATATTGGTTATGAAGATCTGTTTTTGAATGAAAGAGGCGCCGCCGTTAACGACGATCATGTAATTGTGAATCAGGAAACCCGCATTCCCATCATCAATATCATAAATCATGGGAAAAGGGAAAACGGACAGGCTGAATTTGCTCCGCATTGGCATACTCAAAATGACAATATTGACATTATCAGCAAAGAAACGATACAAGCCGTGGGCAACGTTTTGGTGGAAATAATCTACAACAGGCTTTAAATGAATTACATCCAACTTACTTTATCTTTGAAAGACGATCTTCATGAGCTTTTGATTGCAGAATTGCACGATATGGATTTCGAAGGGTTTGAGCAGGAAGATGATGTCTTGATTGCGACCATTCCCGCACATCGTTTCGATGATTTTAAGCGGGAAGAAATTGAAAAAAGAATGGCTGCTTTTGGCGGTTCATCTTCCGTAATGGAAGAGAAAATAATTGCTCCGCAGAACTGGAATGAAAAGTGGGAGCGAACCATTCAGCCGCAGGTAATCGGAAAGTTTTATGTGCATCCTACCTGGTCTACACTTAAAAATGAGGATACCAGCAAGATTGAGCTTTTAATTGATCCTAAGATGGCATTTGGGACAGGCTATCACGCCACAACGAGACTGATTTTGGAATGGTTACCTGAGGTTATACAAGCAGGTGATAAAGTGCTTGATGCCGGAACAGGAACAGGGATTCTGGCAATTGGCGCTTTGAAATTAGGTGCAGAATCAGCCTTCGGATTTGATATTGATGAGTGGAGCGAGACCAATGCCTACGAAAATATGTTACTGAATGAAGTGCAAAATTTTGAAGTAAAATTGGGTTCGGTTGAAGTCATTCCGCCAGAAGAGAAATACGATATTATTCTTGCCAATATTAATCGGAATGCTCTTATCGAATTAATTCCAAAACTTATCAAGTTCCTCACTAAAAATGGCCGGTTATTGTTGTCTGGATTATTGGAAGAGGATACGGAAACCATTTTAAAACTGCCATCACTCGAAGATTTTGAACATATGGAAACCAGGCAGCAGCAAGAATGGATAGGCATGTTTTTTCAGGCATGAAAGCTGCAATTGACATAGGAACGAATACGGTTTTATTGCTGATTGCCGAGGTAATTGGGGGCACCATCCATGTTCGCCATCAAGAACAGCGAATACCACGTCTTGGTAAGGGAGTTGACGCAAATGGGAGGATAAATTCAGCGGCAACAAACCGTGTAATTGAAGCTTTGAAAGAATACAAAGAGCTTCTTATGAATGATTTTCCGATTGTTGAGAGAGTTGTAGTCACGGCTACCAGTGCGGTGAGGGATGCAAAAAACAGAGAAGCTTTTCTGAAACAGGTTAATGACGAAACTGGGTTTCAAATCAGGCTCTTATCTGGAAAAGAAGAAGCGGAATGGACTGCAGCCGGTGCTTTATCTATGCTAAAAAAGGAATACACAGCCGATGCTTTTATTCTTGATATAGGTGGGGGAAGTACGGAAGTGGCAATCATAAATAACGGTGAGCTTGAAGACGCGCACTCTTTTGATATGGGAAGCGTGAGATTTACCGAGCGTTTTCTTAAAAATGATCCACCTCATTCCAATGAAATAGAAGCGTGCAGAATGGAAATTCGTAATCTATTCGAAAGCCACTCACTAAAAATTTCTTCAAATACACATGCTGTTGGAGTTGCAGGGACCTTAATCACTCTTGCAGGCATTATTCTGAATTCGAATACTTTTGAGCCCGCCGCTATCAATAATTACGAAATTAGTTTAGAGGATTTGAAGAAGACTATTCAAATTTTCAGTACAAAAAAGCACGAAGAGTTATTGAAAATTGCTCCAAATTTGCTTCAGGGGCGGGAAGATATTTTTCTTGCTGGATTGTTGATCCTGGAAGGCTGTATGACTTTTTATGGTTTCGATCAGATGGTTGTCTCTACGGGCGGAATCAGGAATGGAGCTATTTTAAACGCATAAAAATAGCGACAACTAAAACAGCCATCGCTATCGAGGTTATGCAAAAATTAATTTCCGCCTAATGGAATTCTTAATCCTATAGCAATATTGAGTTGATCAGCATCGCCGAGCACAAATTTCAGTTCACCAAAAAGATCCGCGAAATCGAGGCCGTATTCTCCACCTATACCAACATTAAGGCCAACTTCAGAAGTGGAGGGATCCCCAGCCGTGCCGGTATCACCACTATAACTTAATGTAGTGTAATTCAAACCACCTATGGCGTATGCCTGAAGATTTTCATCTTCATCTGAGAAAAAGATGTAATTGGCATTGGCATTCAGTTCCCACCAAGTGAGTGTGTATTCATTTCCACCACCAAAATCGAATGTTTCTGGTAAAAATATTCCCAAATCTGCCACAGCTCTAAATTCTTCGTTTATCTGGTACACACCATCAATTCTAAAGCCAATTCTTTCTATTTCGGAGCCGTACATTAAACCGGCTCCCGCTTTAACGAACTGTGCCTGGGAAGTATTAAATGCGATGACACTAAAAAAAATTGCAAATACTGTAGTAGTTATTTTTTTCATTTTCTCTTGCTTAAATTTTTTGTTGGGGTTTACGTTTTAACATTTAGTTTAATTTTAGCATTCACATAAATGTTTTTTTTGTAGAAACGAAATATGGTTCCGATAAAGCTCAAAAAAATACATTTTCATTTCCCTCAGGCTTTGTATTTTAGGGCTCGATTTTAAATGAGCTAATGACAGAAAAAGAATCTAAGAACACATCTACTTCTCCCAGAGAAAATGCTTCGGCAAGCAGTCTTGCTGACGATACTTTCGTTGCAGAGGCGCTGAAGGGTAAAGAAGCTTCCTATAAGAAACTGGTGGATAAGTATCAGAAGCCGCTCTATTTCCACATCCGAAAGATGATTAAGGAAAAGGAGCTTGCTGATGATCTTGTTCAGGAAGTATTCATGAAAGCGTTCCACAACCTGTCTTCTTATAGTAATGAATACGCTTTTTCTACATGGCTTTATCGAATTGCCACCAATCACACTATAGATTATCTGCGCAAGAAAAAGCTGCAGACTTTCTCGATAAATGAGCCTTATAGTACCAAAGACGGGGACATGGAAATCCAGCTCCCTGATTATAGTTTTGCGACCGACAGCCCGATCATAAAAAAAGAGAGAAAGCAGATTGTACAAAATGCCATTGAAAATCTCCCAGAAAAATATCGGCAGGTTATTGAAATGAGGCACATGGAGGAGAAGTCGTATCAGGAAATCTCTGAGTTGTTAGACTTGCCCCTCGGTACAGTTAAAGCTCACATATTTCGCGCACGTGAAATGTTGTACAAAGCTTTGATCGATAAAAAGGACAAGTTCTAAAGTTTTTAATTCTTGTTTTCCTGTCTTCAGTTTTTTTGAGCAGTTATTCGGGCATTTATTTTGCTGAATGATTTTTTAGGCGAGAAATACTTTTAAGAGTTCGCTCATCATCGGCACCAAATTGCTTAGTAAGAATTTCCGTGCTTAACGTTAACAGGCTGTCTGCTTTTTCTGATCTTTGTAGTTTGGATAGAGCTTCAGCATAAGCGCTCATTGTTAACGCTGTTCTCCAGTTTTCTTTGGAATAACCCGCAACTCTAATTTCATACGCTTCAGACAACATATTTTCAGCTTCATTCAGGCGATCGGTTAACAAATAAAGTTCTCCCAGGTCAAGGATTGGATCCGAAAGACGAGGATGCCCCGGCGGATAAGCGGCCTTGTAACTATCAATCAGTTCTATGAACATTGCTTCCGCCTGCTCAAAATTTTGTTCTTTTACCCTAAGTTTGGCTATGGTCAAACTTGTTCTGCTTACATAAGGGTGGATCTCCCCATAAATATTTTTAAGCATATTTACAGATCGTTGAAGCAGGGAATCAGCTTCTTGATATTGTCCTTTTTTTAGGAGGATATTCCCCAAATTTCCCAAACCCAGCCCTACATCAATATTCTCTTTTCCGGTTTTTTCAGTATGAATTTTGAGCGCTTTTCTTTGCGTAAATTCAGCCTTATCAAGTTCGTTAATCTCCCTTAGTAAAATGGAATAATTACTCAACGACACAGCAAGATTTGGATGATCACCCAGAGCGGTGGCATATAATTCTGAGGCTTTTTCATAATAAGGAGCGGCCTTATCAAACTTTCCCTGCGCATGATTTAATGTGGCTAAATCATTATAAGCTACCGCCAATGAGGTTGGATCATCAGGGAAATGCTGTAACCTTATATCCAGGTTTTTCTGCAAAAATGTGTCAGCTTTGGCATAAGCTCCTTTGTTAAACCACTGCAGATTCCCATACAGCGCGAGGGAGGCAAGCGCTTCTTTATTAATCAAACCATTTTCACTTTCCTCATAGATAAAAAGAGATTCCTGTAAAAGTGAATCCGCTTTATCAAGTTTTCCAGTTTCCTGATATACATTGGCAAGTTGGTAAAATCCGCCCGCTAATTTGAGTTTGGAAGCATCACCCAACTCATTAAGCGATTTAATGGCATCCTGTATTTGTTCTTCCGCTTCTAAAAAGGCTCCTAACTGAATGTACATGTTGCCCAGCGTAACCTGAATGTCAGATTTTACTTCCGGCTGATCGCTTAGCTTTTCATCAAGTAGATTAGAGCTGTTTTCCAGAATACTGCCGATACGCACATTTAATCCGGATTCTCCTTCCTCGCTAAATGAGTTTGTGTTTTCAAACAGCCCTACTAAGAAATTTGAAACCTCTTGCGCTTTTTCGGCTTCAAGTTCAGCAATTCTCCTTTGCTCGTTAATCTCTGAAGTGTAATAACTTACTATGCTGATAATAGCCGCAAAAATCAAAGCTACATAGGCTAATGGCTTTTTATTCCTCTTTAAGAATTTACCGGCCATGTATTTGTAATTAGCCTTTTTCGCACTAACCGGCAGGTTATTCTCAAAGCGATTGATGTCTTCTAAAAATAAAGAAACCGAATAGTAGCGAAGTTCGGGCTCCTTACGTAAAGCCTTGCCGACAATAGCTGCTAAGTCGTTTTTCAGGATATTCTTTAGTGCTGATTTTTGAATACCAAAATTTTGTTTGATTTCAACTTCTTCCTGAGCATCAATTGCGGATAAAATGCCAGACGGATTTTCCTCCAGTATTTTTTGCTCCATTTCGTGAATGTTCAATTCTGCAAAATCAAAAACCGGCTTATCAGTCAGTAGTTTATGAAGCAACCCGCCTAAAGCATATACATCGGTTTGGGTGATGGCGGCTTTCTCCAAAACCTGTTCGGGTGCCGCATAAGCCGGAGTCCAAAGGCGCTGGCCCGGCTGAGTTTGAAGCGATAGCAATTCATCATCCTGATCAAGTAGTTTTGCTATTCCAAAATCGAGAATCTTAACTTCACCAGATTCCGTTACCAAAATGTTGGATGGTTTTAAGTCCCGGTGTATCACAAGATTAGAATGTGCGAACTCAATCGTCTGCAGTACTTTCTTAAAAAGATCCAGCCTTTTTGGGATCTTCAGTTTATTTGTATTGCAGTATTCATCTATGGGTGTGCCTTTTACAAACTCAAGAATCAGGAAAGGGCGGTCGTTTTCAGTTACACCGCCATCAAGAAGCATCGCGATGTTCGGATGCTGAAGATTGGCAAGAATTTTCTGTTCTTGTTTGAATCTCTGTAGCCCGTGCTCCGAAAAATTTCGAGGATTTACGAACTTAATGGCAACCTTTTGTTCAAACTGCCCATCGTTTTTTTTCGCAAGATAAACGCTCCCCATGCCGCCTTTTGCGATCAATTTCTCGATTACATAATGGCCAATTGTCTCACCAATTAAATCTGTTTGTGACGGAGTTTCCGGAATTTCAGAAGCAGAGAGTTCTTTTATCAAAGTTCCGAAATCCGATAGTGGTTTTTCGAGAAAGTGCTCTTTTTCTGAATGTTCAATAGCTTGCAGATACTCTTTCACTTCATTGATGAGAGCATCTTGGCCAGCAAGAGTTTTATTTAAATAGGTAGATTGTTCTTTCTTGGAAAGAGGTAAGATTTTGTCAACAATAGTAGAAATTTTATCCCAACGTGTTTTGTCCATAGGTGGCTATATTGCTTGTCCTTTTTTGTAAAATGCGTATTAAAAAGAAATAACAGTTCATTGATTTTTTTCCTTCTCGTAAATATTGAATTTTATTACCAAATTCACCCAAAAAGAAAGACGGTTTATTGTAGTGAAATTATCTTTTAACCTGTTTCGATTTAAAAAATCGTCATTGCCCCGAGGGATGCCTTTGGCAAGAGAAATGAGCGATAGCGAATGCCGAAGTCCCGAAGGGAACACTCGTGTAAATATCCCATAAACTACTTTGCAGACATTTCAGGGAGATCGCTTCGTCGACAACACTCTGAGTCTAAGTCTATAACAAGCCTCTCTCGCGAAGACGAGATAGTTTATGAATGGAAACAGGTTTCTATTAAGAAAAGTCAGAAATAAGAGAAGCCTATTTTACAGTTTCCAGATTACGCTGAACAATGTCTAAATTCCTTTTTAACCCGGAAAACTTCGTTCTTTTAACAGCGCTTCCTTCAAATACTGAATTGAATTCGTCTTCGGTAAGGTTAAACCATTGTTCCATGCTTTTCTCGGTTACTTTTTTTCGGGGATGAAGATCTTTAAATACCGAAAAAGCAGGTTTAGAATTCCATGGGCACACATCCTGACAAATATCACAGCCAAAAATCCAGTTCTTCATTTGGGTATGATATTTCTTGTCAATTTCATCCTTGTGCTCAATGGTGAGGTAAGAGATGCACCGGGTCGCATCAACACGATAAGGCTCATAAATAGCATCTGTGGGGCAGGCGTCTAAGCAACGCGTGCATGATCCGCAATGATCGGTAACCGGAGAATCATAACTCAGTTCCGCGTCAATAACCATTTCCCCGATAAAAAAGTAGGAACCAATATCTTTGTTCAGGAGATTTGAATTTTTACCAATCCAGCCCAGCCCGGCCCGTTGCGCCCAGGCTTTGTCCAACACAGGGGCGGAATCAACAAAAACCCGTCCTTCTATATTGCCAATTACCTCTGATGTAAACTCAAATAACGCCCTCAATTTCTTTTTCAGAACTTTATGATAGTCTCTGCCATGGGCATATTTGGCGATCAGAGGTTTATTATCCAGCCCAATGAATTCTTTCTGTGATGGATGATAATAACTGGCCAAAACTGAGACCACGGTTTTAGATCCCGGTACTAAAAGGGTAGGGTCAACCCGTTTCTCGAAGTGATTTCCCATCCAATGCATGGTGGCGTTTCGTTCTTGTTTTAGCCATTCTTCAAGCCTTCGGGCTTCATCCGGTAACTGCTGTGCTTTGGCGAAACCACAGGCATCAAAACCCAATTCGAGGGCATGATTACGTATTTGTTCGGTGATTAAATCTTTGTTAAGCATGATTGTGCTTCGGTTTTTAATTCTATTCAAACTGAGTGGAGTGATAGAATTGATGTTTTGCCGGGCGAAGATGATTTAACCTGCCTCTCGGCCTGATGGCTCAACGTCCATCTGACCGATTGTAATTCGCACGCGACCAGTTTGTTCTTTTCTCCGATTAAACGTTCCAGGCCTATTCATCGATCAGACGGGTAATCCGTCAGATCGAGTACTGGACGGTTGGAATCATTACCCAAGAATCCCGATAACCATTAACTAATCTTGCTTAATTTTCACAGGAACCAGTTTGTCGCCTTTCCAAACTAAATCTTGAACGCTTCCATTTATCATACGAACCGTGCGGGCGGGATATTTTTTAACAACAGCATAATCATGAGTTACCATCAAAACGGCCATCCCTCGATTATTTATGCTTCTTAACAGCTCCATAATGTCTTTTGTGGCACCCGGATCAAGATTTCCAGTGGGTTCATCGGCGAGCAAAATTCTTGGCTCGTTAGCTAAAGCCCTCGCAATTACCACACGTTGCTGCTCACCTCCAGAAAGATCTTTTGGCATATGTTTTCTGCGATGGCTTAACCCAACCATTGTTAACACTTCAAGTACGCGCTGTTTTATGAACTTGGGTTTTTCGCCGGTTACCTGAAGGGCGAAAGCTACATTTTCATGTACATTTCGGTCGGGAAGTAATTGAAAATCCTGGAACACAATCCCGAGCCTTCTTCTTAGCATCGGAACTTCACGCATACTTATTTTATTAACCGGATAATCCGTAACGCGAACCGATCCGGAGTCGGGTATAACATCCCGATAAAGTAATTTAAGGAAGGAGCTTTTGCCAATTCCCGTTGGGCCGATCAGATAGGCAAACTCGCCGTTATGAAGCTTAAAATCCACATTTTGAAGAACCCTTCGATTCTCAAAACTCAGGGTAACATTTCTTAATTCTATTACTGCTGTTTCCGACATTGAAGTATCATGGTTACACGTGTGCTGTTATTATCTGCGTCTACAAGATCAAACCCGTCATATTTTGCTATCAGATGATAGGAGGTTTGTTCCACAATTGACAACATTTCCTTCAGTGAATAGATACGCTGTTTGTGAGTTTCATGGAACCTGCGGAGGACCGTTTTTCCATCATCAGCCATTTCTTCAATCTCAAATGTATTGTAATGAAATTGATGCTCCGGCTCATATTTACTCTCCCTGAAATACCGGAATTTTCCCTCACTGCCTTCTTCATTATTCAAGTAGTCAACGGCTTCCAAAGAATTTTGAGGGGTTGAAAAATCAAAAATCAGTAATCCGCCATCATTCAATATGTTCTGTGAACCGCGCAACATCGCTAATACTTCTTTCTCGGAATGCAGGTAATTCACACTATCAAAAACCGAAAAAACCACATCAAATTTCTTATCTATTTGGATGTCGGTGAAGTCGAGCGTCAGAAACTCAATATCCGCTTCTCGTGCAGCAGCTTTTTCCCGGGCTTTATTAACCATGGCTTCCGACTTATCACTTGCAGTCAAATTATAGCATTCAAGCTCCGCAAGAGAAAGCGAAAGCGAGCCGGTTCCGCAAGCCATTTCTAAAATATTTTCAGGATCAGGATGATGCGTTTGAATCACTTCATCAATGAAATCAGCCCACATTTCGTAGTCAACATCAGCCATTAACACGTCATAAAGCTCGGCAAGTGCCGTATAAGTATTAACTGTTTGCGGCTTCACGTATTCGTTTATTTGCAAGTTGAAGTGCTAATGTATAGGCTTGTTTAAAAGAGGAGGGATCTGCTACTCCGTTTCCGGCAATATTGAAAGCAGTTCCATGGTCGGGAGAAGTTCGTATGATTGGTAAACCGGCGGTAAAATTAACTCCCCTTCCAAAACTCAGCAATTTAAAAGGCGCTAATCCCTGATCGTGATACATTGCGAGAATAGCGTCATATTGTTCATGAAGCTTCTGGCCAAAGAATCCATCAGCCGGAAAGGGCCCGTCTGCGGTTATTCCCTTAGCGCGCATTTCTTCTAAAGCGGGTATTATCTTTTCTATTTCCTCGGTTCCGATAACACCTCCATCACTCGCATGTGGATTCAGCCCAAATACGGCAATTCTTGGAGAAACTATCCCAAAATCATTTTTGAGACTGCTATTTAATAACTCGATTTTTCTATGAAGTAATGCCCCAGTGATCGATCCCGCAACTTTGCTGATCGGTATATGGGTAGTAGCGAGCGCCACCCGAAGGTTATTATTCACCAACATCATTAAAACGGAGTCGGTGTTGGTTTGAGAAGCCAAATATTCTGTGTGGCCGGGAATTTGATACCCCGCAAGATGTATCGCTTCCTTAGAAATAGGAGAAGTAACTAAAGCGGCGCAATTGCCCGCTACTACTTCCTTAATTGCTTTCTTGATCGATTTCATGGCAATTTCACCACTTTCACTGGATTGTTTTCCAGGTGTGATGGCGGCCGAATTAAAATCAATTGGAAGAATATTAATCTTGCCATGTTGAAAATTTTTCACACTTTCCGCAATGTGAAAGTCAGATTGGAGAGAAAGTTTTTCCGAGTAGAAATTGATCACTTCAACAGGAGAAATAATAACCGGTGTGGATTTGCCAAGATCGGTTTCTTTAACATGCTTAAGGACTATTTCGGGTCCAATCCCATTAAAATCCCCAATAGAAATAGCTATATGTGGAGCCGGATTAATTCCCATTCAATTGCCGCAACTGAAATTCAACTTTCATTACCTGGTACCTACTAAAACATAATCACCGAAACCTGTACTGGCTTCGAAAACAAAAGTGCGGTTATTGTATGTCCAAACTTCACGAACTCGCTCTCCAGCTGGAAATAGCCTCTCTTTCGACTCGGGTGGGCCGAATTTGATATAGACTTCTCCCTGATCATTCTCGTGACCAAGAGGATTTTCCTGACTGCCAAACTCTTTATAAGCGTAATCTATTCTTCTATAATATTCTGCCATCAGCTCATTGAACACTGTTTCGGGAGTTGGATCTTTACTACTCCAGAACTTTCGAAATTTTTCTTCTTTTTCCTGATTGCTGCCACTCTTAATTCGTTTTACTTCGTCTTCACTTACTATGTACTTCAGCATGTCAATGGCTACATCCAGATTGAACAAACTTGCCGGCATATCTGGCCAATATGACTTAAAGAAGGTTTTCGCAACGGGAGTTTTCTCGTCTCCTTTTTGCACATTTAAAAGATAAGCGGCATTTTCGAATTTTTTATGAGGCACTTTCACAACAGCATAAGTATAAGGGGAGTTGCCTTGTGTTAGTTTTAGAGAAGGTTCATTTCGTTGCTGAAGTGAAACTGTAGATTCCGTAAAAATTTCAGCCGATGAAATATCCTGAGAATGTACATTTTTCCCAGCGGTAGTATCTCTGCGGCTTATTTTTGCTTCATTTATCACCAAACGATATTGGAAAGATTCCTCATAATTAGGAATACGAATCAGGGCATAGAAATCTTCCCCGAAAGGTACGTTCTGTTCCATATTCATCAGCTTAAGGTTTTTTTGATCGGATGAATTCTCAAACTCGCTCACTAAAATTATCTCACCGGTTTTCTTCTTCGCTAAATCAGGAAGCGCGATATTACGGCGTTGCGTACTGCGCTCATTTCGCTCCTGCATCATGGTAAGCTGAAGCACATAATTATAAAGCCCCGGTTTTAAAGTGGTAGAAAGCGAACCTGATGTGAAAATTTCATCCGACTGCGTATCCTCGAAGCTGGAAACAAATAAAGTATCCGTCCATAAATCTCTTGAGACGGATTTCATTGATGCTGCATTTCTTCTTTTGGAATTGCCCTCGAAAATTTCCGCATTCAAACGAAGGGTGGTGTAAAACTGGGCATCATTTGGCGCACTTAGATTATTATTAAGAGGAATTTTCTTATAGGGAAGGAAGTCGTTATTAAATCTGAAGGTGAAAGCGAGAGTAGTTTGTCTATTTTCACCGGGAAGGATTAAATCACTGACAAAAATGGTCGGAATTTCCGTCCGAAAAGCCAACTCTTGATAAGAAACCCGTTGGGCATTAACAGAGACTGAAACTATAATAAAAACGAGTAATGGAAAAAGCCTTTTGTTCATAGAATTGTTCCTTGAAATGAATTGAGTAAATATCGGTGTTTACTCATTGAATAAAATGTCTATTTTCAACGAATTGTAAAAACGTAGTAGTATAGAACTTAAATAAAATTTCAAAAATGAGCACTAAGACGGGAAGTAAAGCCAAGAACTGGTTGCATAGTTTATTAGAAAATTTTGGGGAAATTGAAGGTGAAATTAAACTCGGTGGCGGTCAGAAAAGAATAGATAAGGAACACGGCAAGGGTAAACTTACCGCAAGAGAACGCATTCAAAAATTAACAGACAATGACTCTGCTTTCTACGAATTAGGGCTTTGGGCCGGCTACGAAATGTATGAAGAGCAGGGTGGATGTCCCGCCGGAGGAGTAATTACCGGTATTGGAAAAGTGAGCGGACGAGATTGTATGATTGTAGCTAATGACGCCACAGTAAAAGCGGGGGCATGGTTTCCCATCACCGCAAAAAAAAATCTACGTGCTCAGGAAATAGCCATCGAAAATCATATACCGTTAATCTACTTGGTAGATTCAGCAGGGGTTTTTCTGCCTATGCAGGACGAAATTTTCCCCGATAAAGAGCATTTTGGACGCATGTTCAGAAACAATGCGGTTATTTCGGCAAAGGGAATTCCACAGATCGCAGCTATAATGGGAAGCTGTGTGGCAGGTGGTGCTTATTTGCCAATCATGAGCGATGAAGCTCTTATTGTTGATGGAACGGGAAGCGTATTTTTAGCCGGAAGTTATCTTGTTAAAGCAGCTATTGGCGAAGACATAGATAATGAAACCCTCGGGGGCGCAGCAACTCACACCGAAATAAGCGGCGTAACCGATTACAAAATGAAGGATGATGAGGAGTGTCTTGAAACCATCCGTGACCTGATGGATAAATTAGGGCCTTTCGAAACAGCCGGATTTAATCGTTCTAAACCAAAAGACCCACTGCGCCCTGCAAGTGATGTGTGTGATATTTTGCCCGAATCCCGCACCGCTCCCTACAGTATGAATGAGATTCTGGATTGTATTGTAGATGAAGGCTCTTTTACAGAATTCAAAAAAGGATACGGGCAGACTTTACTTACCGGATATGCGCGAATTGATGGCTGGAGTGTGGGGATTGTGGCAAATCAAAGAACCGTGAGCAGAACCAAATCCGGAGAGATGCAGATTGGCGGGGTAATTTATTCGGACAGTGCGGATAAAGCAGCCCGGTTTATTATGAATTGCAATCAAAAGAAAATTCCGCTTATTTTTTTGCAGGATGTAACCGGATTTATGATTGGCAAAAGAAGCGAGCATGGCGGCATCATCAAAGACGGTGCAAAAATGGTAAATGCCATGAGTAACAGCACCGTTCCAAAAATTACGATAGTCATCGGAAACAGTTATGGCGCAGGTAATTATGCTATGTGCGGACGGGCTTATGATCCCCGGTTTATGTATGCCTGGCCGACAGCTAAAATAGCGGTAATGAGCGGCGCTTCTGCCTCAAAAACGTTGATGCAAATTCAGGTTGCCGCTATGAAAAAGAAGGGCAAAGAAGTGAGTGAAGAGGAGCAGCAGAAAATCATGAAAAAAATGAGCGACCGCTATGATAAACAAACCGATGTGCGTTACGCAGCCTCTCGTTTGTGGGTTGATGGCATCATAAACCCCATTGAAACCCGAGACCGGATTTCAAAAGCCATTTCCTGTGCTAATTTGAATCCAAAGATTGAGGAGTATAAGACTGGAGTGATTCAAACTTAAAGGAAAAGGACTACTCGGGAATTTTGGTTTCATTTTGCACCTATTCCCGTCAAAGACTTCCTGAGCATACCTGCGAAGGATCTTGCTTTTCGTGGAACTGATGCTGATTTCAACCTGGTAACTATCTCCAACTCAGATTCTTCGAGAGTACTCTCAGAAGGACTTGTTAAGTATATTTGAAGTTGATTCCACTAAGGTCTTCCTGCCTGTCCCTTTGGGGAGCATACCTCAAGGATCTTGCTTTTCGTGGAGCGGGTGCTTATTTCAACCTGGTAACTATCTCCAACACAGATTCTTCTCCCGAAGGGATCCCTTTGGGAGGAAGTTTCCTCAGAAGGACTCGTTAGTGGATTTTGAGGTTATAATTGCTTCCACTCTTCCTAAAGTCTTCTTGAGCATACCTGCGAAGTATCTTTGCATTTAATAGCACAGATGCTTATTCCAACCTGATAGCTATTCCCAACTCAGATTCTTCGAGAGTACTCTCAGAAGGACTAGTTGGGGAGTAGTGATACGTTGGTAAAACCTGACAGGCTTTCTCGGTAAATATTTCTCTCTGTAAGTAAAAAGCCTGTCAGGTTTGATCTTGGCTGCTCACTTCACTGTAACAGGGGGTTGCGACCCCTTGTCGCGGTAGAAGCTCAGATTGCTTGTTAAAATAATCCTCAGATGTACGAGAATGAAATGATATCTCACCTTATATTCCCAGATGAACTACGAAGTAGAAAAAAGGCCAAATTCTGTTTTTGTTGGGGTGGAAGCCAGTTTCACTTTGATAGATTTCCTGCTATTTTTTTGCAGTTTCTTCCTGGGCTTTGTCTTCGCGCTTTTCTTTTTGATTTTTGCATTTGCGGTGCTTCAAAAGATTTTCTCCCGCCACGAGTTTGAATTTAATTCCGACACCTACAAAATTACCCGATACTATCGATTTTTTAGTTATTTCCGGTTTCGGCAGCGCACCATTTCTTTTGGGGAAGTGGAGCAAATTCTGCTATCCAATTATGACAGCGGGCAGGCTTTATTCAGCAGAGGGATGAAAAAGAAAGAGTGGTTTACGCTGGATATCAATATAGAAAACAGCTATCTGCGTATTGCGAAAGCCGAATCGGATGAACTGGATGAAATCTACCAACTGTATTTAGAACTTGAAGAAAGGCTGGATTTATACTTCAAGTTCAAAATGGAATTTGTTGAGTTCGAGAAAAGCTGATAAAGCAAAAAAGACCAGTCAGGTTTTAAAAACCTGACTGGTCAGAAATTTAAGTCTTTAAAGTGCATCCACAATTGAATTCAACGTCTTACTTGGGCGCATTTCTAGAGCTACTTTTTGCTCATTTGGCCAAAAATATCCGCCAATATCTACGGGATTTCCCTGAGCCGCGTTTAACTCATCCACAATCTTTGCTTCGTTTTCAGCAAGTGACTTTGCCAGTCCGGAAAAATGAGACTGAAGTTCCCCGTCTTTACTTTGATTTGCGAGCGCTTGTGCCCAATACAAAGCTAAATAAAAATGACTTCCACGATTATCCAGTTCGTTCACTTTGCGGGATGGGGATTTATTAGCTTGAAGATATTCTGCAGTTGCCTGATCTAAGGTTTCAGCTAGAATAAGTGCTTTCTCATTATTATAGGCCTTTCCAAAATGCTCCAGCGAAACTGCAAGGGCAAGAAACTCACCCAAAGAATCCCATCGTAAATGGCCTTCCTCTACAAATTGCTGCACATGTTTTGGAGCAGATCCGCCGGCTCCGGTTTCAAAAAGTCCGCCGCCGTTCATCAGTGGAACAATAGACAACATTTTTGCACTGGTTCCCAATTCGAGAATAGGAAAGAGATCAGTGAGGTAATCACGAAGTACATTTCCGGTTACAGAAATAGTGTCTTTTCCGGCTTCGATGCGTTCTAAAGAGAAACGCATGGCTTCAACGGGAGACATGATCTGAATTTCCAAACCAGTGGTATCGTGGTCTTTTAAATACGTATTTACTTTTTCAATGAGTTGAGCATCGTGGGCACGATTTTTATCGAGCCAAAAAACGGCAGGTACACCAGTATCTCGTGCTCGGGAAACAGCTAACTTCACCCAGTCCTGAACCGGCTCGTCTTTAACCTGACACATGCGCCAGATATCGCCTTCCTCAACAAAATGTTCAAGAATCGTTTCGCCTGATTTATTAATAACTCGCACTTTTCCCTGGCCGGGAATCTCAAATGTTTTATCGTGAGAACCATATTCTTCGGCTTTTTGAGCCATTAATCCAACATTAGAAACGCTGCCCATCGTAGTGGGATCAAAAGCACCGTGCTTTTTACAAAAATCGATCACTTCCTGGTAAATACCTGCGTAACTGCTGTCAGGAATTACCGCTTTGGCATCCTGTAAATTTCCATCAGCATTCCACATTTGCCCTGATGTTCGAATCATGGCAGGCATGGAGGCGTCAATAATTACATCGCTTGGAACGTGCAGGTTAGTAATTCCTTTATCGGAATTTACCATAGCGATAGCAGGCCCGGTTCCGTAGCAGGCTTTCACATCCGCAACAATCTGATCTCTGTGCGTTTCCGGCAATTCTTCAATTTTCGAAAGCAGATCACCAAGTCCATTATTTACATCCACACCTAATTGGGCAAGAACTTTTCCATGCTTTTCAAAAACAATTTTGAAGTAGGTTTTAACGGCATGGCCAAAAATTATAGGATCGGAAACCTTCATCATTGTAGCTTTCATGTGCAGAGAAAAAAGTATACCCAAATCTTTTGCATCATCAATTTGTTCATCAAGAAAAGCGAGCAGCTTCCTTTTATCCATTTTAGTAGCATCAATTACCTCGCCTGAAAGGAGTGGAGTACTTTTTTTAAGGGTGATGCTTTTGCCGTTTTCGTCAACGAAATCTATGCGAACATTATCACTATCTGCCATTGTGATGGATTTTTCATTGTTGAAAAAGTCTCCATCATTCATTGTAGCTACATGGGTTTTTGAATCCGAACTCCATTTTCCCATTGAATGTGGATTCTGCTTCGCATACTGCTTTACAGATTTAGGAGCCCGTCGGTCAGAATTTCCTTCCCGTAAAACTGGATTAACTGCACTTCCTTTTATTCTTTCGTAACGGGATTTTATTTCCTGTTCCTTCTCATTTTCTGGCTCCTCAGGATAATCCGGCAAATCATAACCCTGAGATTGAAGCTCTTTGATTGCTGCTTGCAACTGTGGAATGGAGGCACTGATATTTGGTAGTTTAATAATATTTGCTTCCGGCTTTTTAGCGAGTTCTCCTAACTCTTCCAGCGCATCCGGAATTTGCTGTTTTTCAGTCAGGTAATCAGGAAAGTTGGCAAGAATTCTTCCGGCAAGAGAAATATCCTTAGTCTCAACTTTTATTCCTGCATATTTGGTGAATTTTTCAACTATCGGCAACAAAGAATGAGTTGCAAGAAATGGGGCTTCATCGGTTTTTGTGTAAATGATTTTGGAAGAGTCGGTGGTCATGCTATTTTATTTTTTTGATGAAAATCTATAAGTTGAAATTCCTGTGAACATCTTAGCCAAACAAGGCTTGGAGTTTAAGGATTTTCAAAGGAATATGGGAACTGGTTTTAATATTGAAACAAGGTATTTCCCTTCGTGGCTCCCGAAAATTCAATCCTGTTTAAAGATCTTTGAGATTCAATAAAAGTCAGACTGATTTTCCAGCGTTCTCATTCGATATCTCCGGTCATCTTATGTATATTCCATGTACGAATGGCTGGCAGTTTTCGTTAGCTTGCAAAGTTTGGAAAACAGGAGGATGTTATGATTAAACCAATGTTTGGCTATCGGCCAAAACCGAAGCAATTCGATTTACCTTTTAGATATTACGATCCTGAAAAGGATGAAAAAGAAAAGCGTAGAAAACGGATTAAGTTTGAATCTCATACCCGAAGAAGGCCTGCACAGTTTACAACTATTGTGTTTTTCGCGGCTTTATTAGCTTTCATCGTATATCTTATCTCACTTTAAACATCTGAATTTACATTGAGCGACACCCGGATCAGCAATTCTATAATACATCAACTTCCCCCAGAAATTAGTAACAAAATTGCTGCCGGTGAGGTGATTCAACGTCCTTCCTCAGTAGTGAAAGAACTGCTCGATAATTCCATAGATGCAGGCGCTGAACAAATTAGAATCCTCATTCAAAACGCCGGACGAACGCTCATCCAAATAACTGATAACGGATGCGGAATGAGTAAGGAAGACATCCCGCTTTGCTTTGAAAGGCACGCAACTTCCAAGATAAATTCCGTTGATGATCTATTCCGGATTCGCACACTTGGTTTTCGGGGTGAAGCCATGGCTTCAATCGCTTCTGTTTCTCAAATCAGCTTAAAAACAAAAAGAGCGGAAGACGATAACGGCTGGGAGCTTGAAGTGTGGGGAGGAGAAGAGCGCGAAATAAAACCTGTTGCCACAGATAACGGCACATCTATTTCTGTGCGGAATTTGTTTTTCAATGTTCCCGCTCGCCGGCAGTTTTTAAAAACGGACGTCACTGAATTGCGACATATTTTGCGAACCGTGCAATACGCTGCACTTGCAAATACTGATGTGGCTTTTTACATAGAAGCCGATGGCGATATCATCTACGATTTACCGCCGCAATCTCTGGCCGATCGCGTTACACAGATTTTCGGGAATTCCTATAAAGCAAGCCTCATCGAATTTGGCGAAGAAACCAGTTATGTGCGCATTCATGGTTTTGCTTCTGATCCAAAACTTGCCAAAAAGAGCAGGGGAGAGCAGTTCCTTTTTGTGAACGGAAGGCCCTTTCAGCACCGCTATCTCACGCACGTGATTTTGAGTTTGTATGATGCCTGGACCCGAAATAACGAGTATCCGTTTTATGCACTCTTTTTTGAAATTGATCCTGGGAAAGTGGATGTAAATGTGCATCCTTCCAAGCTGGAAGTGAAATTTGAGGATGAACGAAGTGTAATTCAACTTGCGCGTTCTGTTGTAAATCGGGCGCTGAATAAGCATTTCCAGGTGCCGAATATCCAGCAGGATGAAGATTCTTTTTTAAGTGATAATCTCGCCAAAGGATTCGATACCGGTTTCAACTTTAAACGCCCCGATTCTTCCACTCAAAACGAATCCGGTTTTCAAATTCCATCCCGGATTAATTTTAATTCGAATCCTGCAAAGGGAAGAGGAATGGAGTTTGGTGAACAGCTTTATGGGCGAAATCACCAACAGGATCCTGAACATGGTAATGCGCCTTTTAGTCCGCCGGAAACACAGCAACAAAAAGTAGCCGGCGACAAAGGATTTTGGCAGCTACACAACACGTACATTTTATCTCAAACCCGAACGGGTGTTTGTGTGATTGATCAATATTCAGCGCATAAGCGAATCATTTTTGAAAAAGCTATGCAGGCAACCGAAGAGGCGCTTCCGAATACGCAACAGCTTCTTTTTGCTCAAACATTAGAGCTTTCTGCTTCGGATTACACGCTCCTCAAAGAACTTCATTCCATAATCCAGCGAATGGGATTTTCCGTTCAGCTGCTTAGTGGAAATACCGCCATGATAAACGGCGTTCCTGCAGATATCGAAATAGGAAATGAGGGAGAGGTATTGATTTCAATGTTGCACCAATACCAGGATTTGGGCCAAAAAATGAAACTTGATGCACGTGAAAAACTAGCAATCGCCTTTGCCGCTAAAGCAGCTATCCCCAGAGGGAAAAAACTAACTGCTCAAGAAATGGAGGCTCTCGTTGATCAGCTTTTTGCCTGCGAGCAGCCTTACCTTGACCCCCTGCAAAAACCCACGATCGTCTATATTTCCATGGATGATATTCAGTCCCGGTTTAGGTAGCGTTTATTGCTACTTTTCTACCAAAGTCTTCCTGAGCATACTTGCGAAGGATCTTAGTTTTTCGTGGAGCAGACGCTTCATTCCCACCTGATAATCATTTCCAACTCAGATTCTTCGAGTGTACTCTCAGAAAGACTAGTTGAGGAAATTCAGGAAGCTTTATGGCTACTTTCCCACCAAAGTCTTCCTGAGCATACCTGCGAAGGATCTTGCTTTTCGAAGCACAGGCGCTGATTCCAACTTGGTAATCATTTCCAACCCAGATTCTTCGAAAGTTTCCTCAGAAGGACTCGTTGGGGATTCTGAAGTCTATATTATACTCGGTCTTCCTGAGCATACTTGCGAAGGATCTTAGTTTTTCGTGGAGTAGATGCTTATTCCTACCTGAAACCATTTTCACCCCACCTACAATAGGTTGCAACCCCTTGCCATGGTGCTTACGCTGGTTGATGAATCAGGAAGATTCATTGGGTTTTTTGAAGCTTTGTTTGCTTAGCTAAACTGGATCAAAAGCTGTACTTTATTAGATGAAATCACTACCGTATATGAAGAAAAAAATCCGCATTTATGACCTGCACGATCCTAAACAGTACGAGGATGAAAGGGAGTATTGGGCATCAAAGACACCTACTGAAAAATTAAAAACAGTAGAAATACTCAGGCAACAATACTCAAAATTAACGCGACAAAATGGAAGCGCTGAGCAAGGACTTCAAAGAGTTTATAATATTATTAAACAAACAAAAGATTGAGTATCTGCTTGTTGGTGGATATGCGGTGATTTTATATGGATCACCTCGTTATACAGGAGATATTGATTTTTGGGTGAAACCGGAAAGAAATAATATTGAAAAATTGCTTGATGCCTTGAATCAATTCGGTTTTTCGAGCCTTAATATTCAGGTTGATGATTTAAACAAACCTGATCAGGTTTTACAATTAGGATATCCACCGCTCCGAATAGATATATTAACATCAATTTCAGGTCTTGATTTTGATAATTGCTTACCTAATTCTCAAACATTTGATATCGAAGGTTTAAAAATTAAAGTAATTGGATTAGAAGATCTGAAAAAAAATAAGAAGGCGGTAAGTAGATTTAAGGACTTGGATGATTTAGAAAATTTGGAATAATTATGATTTTCCATCATCACCATTGTTGAGCCCCCTTGACGCTGAGCATGCGTGGGCTGGCAGATCAGAAGGACTTGTTGGGGATTATATTGCTCTGTTTCTGATAAGGTCCTGCTGAGCATATCTGCGAAGGATCTTAGTTTTTCTTGGAGCAGATGCTGATTCCAACTTGGTAATCATTTCCAACTCAGATTCTTCGAGAGTACTCTCAGAAAGACTCGTTGGGGGATTGTGAGGTTATATATTGCATCCATTTTCACCAAAGTCTTCCTGAGCATACTTGCGAAGGATCTTGCTTTTTCGTGGAGCAGACGCTTCATTACCACCTGATAATAATTCCCAACTCAGATTCTTCAGGGGTACCTTCAGAAAGACTCGTTGGGGGATTGTGAGGTTATATATTGCATCCATTTTCACCAAAGTCTTCCTGAGCATACTTGCGAAGGATCTTGCTTTTTCGTGGAGCAGACGCTTCATTACCACCTGATAATAATTCCCAACTCAGATTCTTCAGGGGTACCTTCAGAAAGACTCGTTGGGGGATTGTGAGGTTATATATTGCATCCATTTTCACCAAAGTCTTCCTGAGCATACTTGCGAAGGATCTTAGTTTTTTGGAGGCATGGGTGCTGATTCCAACTTGGTAATCATTTCCAACTCAGATTCTTCGAGAGTACTCTCAGAAAGACTCGTTGGGGGATTGTGAGGTTATATATTGCATCCATTTTCACCAAAGTCTTCCTGAGCATACTTGCGAAGGATCTTGCTTTTTCGTGGAGCAGACGCTTCATTACCACCTGATAATCATTCCCAACTCAGATTCTTCGAGAGTACTCTCAGAAGGACTTGATGGGGGATTTTGAGGTTATATATTGCATCCATTCTCGCCAACGGTCAGACGAGCAGGAAGTCGTCAGACCGAGTATCATAAGTCATCCTGATTGAGGAGAAGGATCTTTGCAGATGATGGCACTGGTTCTTTTCAACCTGCTAACTAAACGTACACGGTAACACCTAAACACTTTTGCCAGGGTTGGTTCCTGCACCCGGCGTTTAGAAACCTAAATCTCCCCATCCAATGGCGCAGCTATTTCGTATAGTGGAGAGGAGGGCGTTAAAAGCGCCCGAATTATCGGTCTTAAATATTTATTGCTCAAAAGAAAAATTAATTGCGAATATTAAGAAATTTTAATTAAGTTTGATTTGTAACATTCCGGGGCGGGGGACTCTTGTAGTTAATGCTAACCCGAGCCGTTAAAAAAATTCTAATTTACTTTGTCTAAATCATTCATAAATTCTGCCAAAGTAAAAAGCAGTTTTAACAAACAAACACAAACAAATAGGAGACCATCATGGGTCAACAACAATTACTACTCGTAATATTAGTAACAATAATCGTAGGGATTGCTACAGTAGTAGCGATCAACGTATTTGGAACAAGTGCCGCTTCAGCTAACGCAGATGCAGTACGTAATGATGTGCTTGGAATCGCTTCTTCAGCTCAAGGCTGGTATATTAAACCGGAAATGATGGGCGGTGGAGGAAATTCTTTTGATGGAATGACTTTCAATGATTTCAACTTTTCAGCTGATAGTATTGATGCTACAGGTGGACTTAGTGCAGTAAACATGAATGGCACTTATGTCATTGAAAATGATGATCAAACTTTCACAGTAACAGCTCATCCCGCAAGTGATGAGGATTACGACGCGAGTGAAGATTTCCCCACTGCTTCAGCTGGAGGTCAGCTAGTGGCTACAGTTAGTAAGGGTGGTGTAGATTGGCAATAATTGAAAATAAAATTAGGTAGAAAAAATTACTTAATTTAAGGGGCTGAAGTAGCTAAGACCTGAATAAGGTACTAACTTAGTTACTATGTATGA